>CAYRPN010000013.1:0-73212 GCA_964426135.1 uncultured Phycisphaeraceae bacterium
CTCGGCGGGCAAGCCCGCCGGCTAAATCGGGAAGTTATTTCGGTCACGATCCTTAACTCCGCAGATTCGATTCGGTTCGCTCCCAGCCGGACGACTTGGAAAGTCGTCCCACATGCGATGTTGATCCTGCACGGCTCCTAACGCCCCCTCTCCCGCTACACTTACCTCATGCCCCGGCAGATTCTCTACCCGCTGATCGCCTGCCTGCTTGCGGGCGGCGTGCTGGCGATCACTTTGATCTTCAGCCCGTCGCTGCCGGACCCGGGCGAGCACGTCATTCCGCCCAGGCCCGACCCCAACGCGCAGTACGAAGGCATCGATCCCTCCAAGCCGCAGCCGCGCGGAAAGAATCCGGTCACCGCCAGCGGCGAAGTGGCCGACTACTTCATCCGCAAAGTCGACGACAAGAAGCAGCAGATCATCATCATGACCGGCAAGCGCCTGCGCCCAAGACCCAACGGCGTCTCCGACGTGGATGAACCGTCGGCGCAGATTCACCTCGTCCCCGGCCAGCGCGTGTTTGAAATCAAGGGCGCACGCGGCACTCTCGTCGCGCCCAACAACAACCCCGAGTCCGGTGTGCTCTCCGGCGGCGTCACGGTGACGCTCTACGAATCCGCCTCGCCCGACAAGCTGGTGAAGATCGCCGAGCAATCACCCGACGCGAAACTGCGCATTTTCTTCGACGACGACGTGCGCTTTGATCTGGAACTCGGCTCGGTGGAGAGCGCTGGCCCGATGCACGCAACCTCGCCGCGAGTGGATTTTCAGGGCAAGGGGCTGAACCTGGTCTACAACGAGAAACGCCGGCACATCGCGCGATTCGAAGTGACGCAAGGCAAGGAACTGCGCTTCAACCCGCGCGCCCTGCCCGGCGAGATCGCCGCCGCCGCGCAGCCGGCAACGCCTGTTGGTCCGACCAAGGGTGACACAGCGAAAGATGGTGCGGCGAAAGATGGCGCGGCGAAGGAGGGTGTGCCGAAGGAAGTCGAAACGAAGCCCGCGCCCGATGCCCCGACGTTCTACAAAGCGATCTTCGAGAACCAGGTCGCGGTGCGCAGCCCCGACGCCGCCATCATGTCCCGGCAACTGCACGTGGTCTTCGGCTTCGCTCAGCAGTCCGAGGCACTGCACGGAGCCTCAGGCGCGGGTTCCGCCGGGGCCGCAGGCGGGGCCGCTTCAAGCGGCCCAGTCCCCGGCGCCCCTGAACCCACCAATCCAAAGCCTGCACCGATCGCATCAAAGCCCGCGCCCGGCCGCAGCATGATGCCTGTGCGCGGCGACGACATCGTCGTGAACTGGGCAGGCTCCCTGCTGCTCGAACCGCTGGAGAACAGGCCCGCCGATCTCGCGGGACCGGATGACACGCTCTTCACCCTGATCGGCGATGTGAAGGTGCGCTCCGCTCGCAGCGAATCCGTGGCGGCTGAACTGATCGAATATGTCACCAGCGCCGCCGTCGTTCGCATGAACGGGTCGGAGCAGTCGCCGATCGTGATCGAATCGCCGCGCATGGGCCGGCTCGTCGCGCAGCGGAAACTCGTGCTCAACCAGAAAACCGGCGAAGGCACGATCACCGGCGCCGGCGAACTTGTCGGCCAAGCGCAGCCCGCCGACCCCAACGCCAAGGAACCCGCCCAGCGCCTGCCCACGGAACTGGCGGTGCGATGGAGCGAAGGCGTGGACCTTTCGTTCTTCGTCGATGATCGCGCCAGCGCTGAACCTGCGAAGAACAAGCCGGGTGAAACGCATCCCGCGCCCGTGCTCTCGCCTGCCGCCAGGCTCGATGCGCTGAAGACGGCGCTCTTCCGTGGGCAGGTGAAGGTCGGGCATCCGCAGTTCGACATGGGCTCGGATCGGCTGGCGATTGCGATGGATGAACCCACGGAGAAAGAGCAGGCGCCCCGCCTCGTCAAGGCGACGGGCCACGTGCTCGCCAGGGCCAAGGGCGACGGCAAACAGCCGGCGATGGACATCGCCTCGGAAGACCTGCAGATCGCCTTCGCGCTGAACACCAAAGGCAAGCCCGCGCCGTCGCGGCTCATGGCCCGCACGAACGTGAAGGCGTCGCAACCCGGCCGCGTGATCAACGCCGGCATGCTCGATGTCACGCTCGTGGAGAAGCCGTTAGCCCCCGGCTCCGCCGGGGGAACCGCCGGGGGAACCGCACCCCACGACAAGGAGAGAGACCTGAACCCGCCTTCATCCGCGAAGCTGGCGATCCATCGCGTGATCGCCAGCGACGGCGTGCGCATCGAGCTCGATCAGCCGCGCACGCTCGTGCTCGGGCACAAGCTGAACGCGGACCTGGCTCTGGGCCTGATGCAGGTGCTCGGCGACGGCGACAAGCCGGCCCGCGTGGAGCGCGAGGACAATGCGCTATCGGGCCGCGAGATCGTCGTCAGCGATCCGGACCAGACGGTTCACGTGGAAGGCGCGGGGGCGGCGGAATTCCTCGTGCGCAGCGCCGAACACAAAGCCGCGACCGCCGATGTGAAGACCGACCCGACGAAAGTCGCCGCCGACGTGAAGCCTGCGCCCGCGCAAGAGAAGCCCGCGAAACCGCCGGCCGACGAAACGCCGCAGCGCCTGAAAATCGTCTGGCTCAAGTCGATGGACTTCGACAACCTCAAGGGCGAGGCGCATTTCCGCGGACAGGTCGTCGCCACCAGCGACCGCGGCCTCGACCTGACTCGGTTCCAGGCGGGCGATCTGAGGCTGCAGATCGATCCTTTCGACAAGAAGAAGAGCGATGGATTCAAGGGCTTCCTCAACCCGCAGGCCGCCGGCGCACCGCCTGCCGCGTCCGCGCCGACGGTCGCCGCTGTGCCGACCGCGCCACCCGCGGCAACGACGAAACAGCCCGCGCGGCAGCTTCGCAAACTGGTCGCCGAGGAATCGGTCGTCTTCGAATCCGAAGAGTGGCTCGATCGCGTCGGCGGCAAACTCGCCACGCGCTTCCGCCTGACCGGCCCCGTGCTCACCTTCGACAGCACCGCTGAGCAGATTCTCATCCCCGGCGCCGGCACGCTGCAGATCGAGGATTACAAGGGCAAAGGCAACAAGCCCGCCGCGGCCGCGGCGACGCCCGCGATCACCGCCGCGGCAAAGACCGGCGCGGAGAAAAACAACGACGCGAATGCCACGCCACCTGAAATCGCCTTCGTCGGCAAAGGCGTCACGCTCTTTCTCTGGCAGGGCCAGCTCACACTGGATGCCGCGCGCAACGATGTGCGCTTCGACAAGGACGTGCGCATGATCCAGTTACAGGAGGGCCGCACGGACGATGTGCGCATGGAATGCCAGGCGATCGCCGCAGATTTCGAAGCCACCGGCGGCCTCGCGTCGTGGCTCACGGGCAAGCCGAAGGAACCAAAGATCGACAACATCACCGCCACCGGCCCCATCGAGATCAAGCATCAGGGCAGGACCGTGCGAGCCGATCAACTCTATTACACCGAGGCGAAGAAGATGGTGCTGCTCAGTTCCGAGGGCATCCGCCGCGTCGAACTGGAAGAAGGCGACACGGTGCGGCCGGCAAGACGCTTCCGCTGGTACCTCGATCGCGACAAATGGGTGGCGGAGGAACCCGACGCGGTGCGCACGGGGACAAAGGGCAAGTAACGACGGGAGGGCGAGGCTCCTGCCGAGCCGCCGAACACGGCGGGCGCACAAGGTTGATCGCGGCTCGGCGCGAGCATCGCCCACTCGCGCACTTGCCTCATCTCAATTCTGCACGATATTCCACAGCGCGTCCCGCCCCGCCGCCGTCACGGGCCACGCCTCCCACTTGAAGAGAAATGCCGCGTGACCGTCGAAGTGCACGACGTTGGCGCCTTCGTCGTGTCGATACGCCACCGACCACAGCCGGGTGTGCCGATGCACATCCCAGTTCACGGTGTAGTCCGCGTAGGACTGGTGAATGTGCCAGTCGGTGCCATCGACGATCTGGATGACCTGGCTGGGACTTTTCACGCGGTTGCGGCGAATGAGAATGGGCGGATCCCACGACATCAGCCCGCGGTTCCAGCCATAAAAGTTCCGCAGCGGCCCGCCGCTGCCCACCGAGTCCGGGTGCAGGCTCTGGCAGATGATGTCTTCGGGGAACGTGCTGCCCGTCGGCAAACCGAGGAAGCCGCGATACGTCGTGTTGCTCATCCAATAGGAGCCGTCCGCGTTGCGGATGGGCAGGAACCACGCCCGCCACTCCGTCGCATAGTTGTGATTCGCCACGGCGAACTGCCGCATGTTGCTGCGGCAGATCACGATTTTCGCCGTCTCTTTCGACCGGCTCAGCGAAGGCAATAGCAAGGAAATGATGATCACGACGATGGCAATCACCGCCAGCATTTCGGGCAGCGTGAATCCCTCGCGCCTTTTGAAGGCCGGGTACGAAGTGCCGCGACGGTGAGGTGGACGCATCGGCCTCATGGGAATTGACCAGCAGTATCCCACGATCATCGCACGAATGCACGGAAACTCCAAGACTCGCATGCGCCTGGCAGGGCTTTTCAATTCTCGCAGACCAATGGTTGTTCCCAGGAATCACAAAGAACACAAAGGCACGAAGGTCACGAAGAGGAAGATGAAAGGGCTTGATTCTCTGCGAAATTCTTCGTGCCCTTCGTGGCTTTGTGTCCTTTGTGTTCAAACCGGCGATCCAGTACCTATCCGGAAACCGAGAATTGAAAAGCCCTGTGCGCCTGGTTCGATCAGCGCGGCCGCTCAAGGAATCTTTCCACCACTTGACGCAGTTCCGCAAGCTCATCGAGAAGGGTCATCGCACGATCGATCTGAATCATCGTCGCGCCATCGCTCAGGGCCTGGGCGGGATCGGGGTGCGTTTCGATGAAAAGCGCCTGCACGCCCGCGGCGACGGCCGCCCTGGCCAGCAGCGGAGCGCGCTCCGGCCGACCGCCCGACTTCGTGCCGCCGCCGCCGGCGCCGGGGAGCTGCGTGGAGTGCGTGACATCGAAGCACACAGGCCAGCCCAGTTCCATCATGTCGCCCACGCCGATGAAGTCGTTGACGAGCCGGCCGTAGCCGAAGAACGTGCCGCGCTCGGTGAGCATGATGCCGTTGGTGGACTGTTCCGACCCCCTCTCCCCCGTCCGCGGGGGAGAGGGCTGGGGTGAGGGGGCCGAGTTACCTTGCGCTCCCGCATTCGATGAAGTCATGGCTTGAGGCCCAGCGCTCATCGCACTCGCGGCCTTGCCCGCGCCCGCCTCGACCAGTTTCTCCACGACATTCTTCATCTCCGCCGGCGACACGAACTGCCCCTTCTTCACGTTGACGGTCTTGCCGGTGCTCGCCGCGGCCACGAGCAGGTCGGTCTGCCGACAGAGAAATGCCGGGATCTGCAGCACGTCCACCGCCTGCCCCGCCATCTCCGCCTGCTCCGGCAGATGAATGTCCGTAGTCGTGGGCACGCCGAGCACCCGGCCAACCTCCTCGATCAGCCGCAATCCATCCTCCGGCCCCGGCCCGCGATGACTGCGGATGGAGGTGCGGTTCGCCTTGTCGAAGCTGGCCTTGAAGATGTAGCCGAAGCCGAGTTTGTGGCAGCGGTCGCGCATCTTCTGGCCGATGGTCAGGCAAATCTCCGGCGACTCGATGACGCAGGGACCAGCGATGACGGCGAGCGGGGCGCGCCGGCCGATGAGGAGGTTCTTAATCTGGATGGTTTGCATGGCTTTTTGACTTGGATTCCGCAGCGAATCGAGCAATGTACTGATCCGGGATTGCGTCGCCGCATTCCGGGCAACTTCGGAGCGCCGCCATCAGGCTGCCCGTCAGATCGTACTGACATTTGGGGCAGTGGTTGCGATGGGATTCCGTGGCTTGAAGGTGCTTGAACCAATGGCGTAGCTTGATTGATGCCAACGTCGCAACAATCGCAATGATGCTAGACACCCCAATACTCGTGCGGCTGTACTCACTATGAGGTATCGTTCTCACAAGCCACTGACCGAGGGCAGACAGAAAGTTGAGTGCGGCCAAGAGACAGAAAATGATGGCCATAACTTGTGTCGCAATGACTCGGCGACACAACACCGCCCTTGATAGTCCAAGCGCCATGAGGCCGAAATGGATTGTTCCGACGGCTGGAACCGCAATCCGAAGAGAATTGCCCGTTGAGCGCATCATTTCCGTCGAGAGCCAGATAACTGAACCAATGGCGGCAAGAATCGTGATCCACGTGATCAGCACGAGGAAGATGGGGGCACGCGGAAGTTGATCTGTTGGGCTAGCCATTGATACGGGTGAACGGTAAGGCAAGTCACAACTGCGCCTATCGGGTGGGGAGGCTAATAGCCAGCCGCAATGCCAGTAGCTCCCTGCACGATCGCCACACCCGCCGAGCATCCCAACCTGTCCGCTCCCGCGTCGAGCATTTTCTTCGCGTCGTCGTAGCTGCGGATGCCGCCGGAGGCCTTCACGTAGAGGCCGCCGGAGTGTTTTTTCATCAGGCGCACGGCTTCGACGGTCGCGCCGCCGGTGGGATGAAACCCCGTCGAAGTCTTGATGAAATCGCAGCCGGTCTCGCGGGCCGCCCGGCAGGCGAGTTCGATGCGGGCCTCGAACTCGGCGGGCGACGCGTCCTTCGCCAGCGCTGCCGACTCCACGATGACTTTCACGGTCACCTGCGGATTGGCGGCGCGGCAGGCTTTGACGATCTCCAGAAACTCCGCCTTGGCGGCGAGCAGGTCCTTCGCCAAAAGGTGCGGGACATGGGCGACGAAATCGATTTCCTGTGCCCCGTCCTTCACGAGATTGCTTGCTTCGATGGCCTTGATCGTCGCCTTCATCGCGCCCAGCGGGAAGCCGGCGACGACGCAGGTTTTCACATTCGTTCCCCGCAGCGCGGCGGCGACGGCGGCGGCGTAGCAACCGTTGACGCAGACGCTGGCGAAGCCGTGCTCGATCGCTTCTTGGCAGAGCCTGTGCACCTCGGCGGGCGTGGCCTCGGCTTTGAGAATCGTGTGGTCGATGCGGTTGGCGATGGACATGAATGGTCCGGGAAAAGGCGAGTGTAAGAGGCCCAGTGGCGCAAGCGATGATACAGGATGCGCGCGGGTTCATCGGCGGCGGCGCCTGGGATGATCGATGTTTAGCCGCGACGCCTTGCGTCGCGCGGCCCCCGACCCAGTGGGGCGGTCCGCGCGGCCCAAGGGGCCGCGGCTAAACGAGGGATCACTTCTCCGATTCATCCGGACTAGAATGTCGCGCTTCACGAAGGGAGTCTCACATGCTCTGGCAAAGCCCGCTGCCGCCGAAGTACACCTCCATGAGCGACGATGCGCTCGCCGCCGCCATCCGCGCCCGCAAGGCTGATCTTGGCTCCAGGCTCGTCATCCTCGGCCATCACTATCAGCAGGACGAAGTCATCCAGTTCGCCGACTTCACCGGCGACAGTTTCAAGCTGAGTCAGCTTGCCGCGGATCAGGTGCGAAAGAGCGGCGCGAAGTACGTGATCTTCTGCGGCGTCCACTTCATGGCGGAATCGGCGGATGTGCTTGCCCCGGAGGGCACGACCGTCATCCTGCCCGACATGGGCGCCGGCTGCTCCATGGCGGATATGGCCAATGAGCAGCAGACGGTGGAGGCGTGGAGCGAGATACAGGAAGTGCTCAATACGCGAAGGGACAAAGGGACAAAGGGACAAAGGGAAGAAGGGTTCGCCCCCTTGGTCCCTCAGTCCCATCGTCCCTTCGTCCCTTCGCCGTCCCCCCGCGTCATCCCCATCTGCTACATGAATTCCACCGCCGCGATCAAAGCATTCTGCGGCGAGCATGGCGGCGCGGTGTGCACCAGCAGCAACTGTGCCCGCGTCTTTGAATGGGCACTGGCCGGCGGCACGCAGCCGAAACGCGAAGGCGAGGAAATCAAGATTCTTTTCCTGCCCGATCAGCATCTGGGCCGGAACACGGCCGCGGCGATGGGCTACGACACGATCACCAACATGGCGTTGTGGGATCCGAAACACGCCGACGGTCTGGGCGGGCTGGAGCCTGACGACATCGAACGCGCCACGTTCATTCTCTGGAAAGGCCACTGCTCCGTGCACATGCTTTTCAGGCCGGAGCACGTGGATCAGATTCGCGCGCTGTGGCCGGATGTCACGGTGATCGTGCATCCGGAATGCCGGCACAACGTGGTGCAGAAGGCGGACATGACCGGCTCCACCGAAGGCATCATGCAGGTGATCCGCGAGGCCAAACCCGGCACGCGCTGGGCGGTGGGCACCGAGGTTCACATGGTGAATCGCCTTGCGAAGGAAGCTGCGGCCCGCGGCGTGACTGTGCGCATCCTGTCCGATTGCCAGTGTCTGTGCACGACGATGTACCGCATCGACATGCCGCACCTTTTGTGGACGATGGACAACCTCGCGGCTGGAAAAGTCGTGAATGCCGTGAAAGTCGATGAGAGGGTGAAACACTGGGCGCTGGTGGCACTGGACCGCATGCTGCAACTGACCGGCAGCGGCAAAGTGACGAAGTCCGCTGCGCCGATCGCGGCCGGCGCCACCGACTGAGCGAACCCGCAAAGCCCACGGATTCCCATCCGTGGGCTTCCCGCCAGGAACCACGCCCCGCGATTTCAGAAAGCGTTTCTCTTCCGCACGCTCACCGCATCCATGTCTATCGTCGCAAGCGTCATTGCGATCCTCTCGCCTGTCCTGCCATCGCCGTAAGGATGCTTCATGCGACGGAGGTCAAGCTTCAGCGCCCGCTCCATCGCCACTTTCAGATTCGCCTCGCCGTAATCGCAATCGATCACGTTCGCTGGTTTCTCCCGTCCGTTCTGCCTTGGGCCGATGTTCACGCACGGCACGCGCAAAGCCGCCGCCTCGATCAGACCGGCGGACGAATTGCCGATGAGCAAGCGAGCGGTCGACAGCCGCGCGAGGAACTTCGCTCGCGGCAGATGCTCGACATGTTCCGCAAGACTGATCGCCGTGAATCGCCGGCGGTGCGAGCGAAAGAACGCATCGATCGCCGCTCGGATGCCGCGCGAGCCCGGATCGCGGTTGGGGCTCATGACGAGCACGGGCATGTGGATCGACAGGGATTCGTAGGCGTTCCACGCGGCACGCAGCGTCGCGTTCATCCACGCGCGCTCCTGGGCATCGCCGCCGCCGACCGGATGCTGCATGACGATGATCGGCGTCAGCGGCGCGGCCTGAGGCGGGCTGAGTCGAAGCGCGTCCATCGCCGGCGATCCGACATCGATCACACGCTCGCCTGGCTCTCCCATTCGAATCAGTCGCCGCCTGCTCTGTGCCGTCGCCGGGAAATGCAAATGCGCCAGCTTGCTGATCGCGTGCCGCATCGCTTCGTCGGCGACTCCCTCGGCGCGATCGCCGCCATGAATGTGCGCCACGCGGAAGCCGCCGATGCTCGCGGCGCTGGCGGCGGCGAAGGCTTCGATGCGGTCGCCGAGGACGACGACGAAATCCGGCCTCATCCGCGCGAACACGCTGCCGAAACCGGCGACGCCGCGGGCCAGCGCCTGCACGTCCGCCGCACGGCCGACCTGGCCGCGCCGCTGCATCCGCACCTTGCCGTCGATGGTAAAGCCCGGCTCATCGCCACCTCCGCCACGCACATCGCGCCACGTACCCGTGATCCAGTGAGCGCCGGCAACGATCGTGCGCAGGCGCAGACGCGGATCACCGCGGATCGCATCCATCACGCTGCGCAGCAACCCGAACTCCGCCCGCGTACCGGTGACCACCGCGATGGTGCGTTTGTTTGCCAAGGTGTTGCTCAACGATTCCCGTGAAGCAGTGAAAAGAGTTGGAACGATGATCGACGTTTAGCCGTCGAGCATTGCTCGACGCGGGCTCTGAACTATCCGGGAGATTCGTTGCGGCGAGGGAACGCGCGGAAGTACTCACGCGCTCAACCGCGTCTGTCCACTCAACTCGACAACGGGCAGCGACGCCGGCGCCACATCGCTCTCGCGCAGCAGTTCATTCGCCGCGAAATCGCGTGTCACCCGCATGCCCACGACATCAGCCAGTCGCGCCGCGGGGATTCCGGTGCCCGGCCGCTTCACGGTCACGTCCTCCCGGCAAATCACGTGTCCCGCCTTCATCGGCCGCGCGGTACAGACGCTTTGCCGGGACAAGCGTCGAACTTCCGCCTCGATATCGGTTTCACTTCGATGTTCGCGTTCGTCGCTTGCGGCTTCGCATCCTTTGCCGCGCAGCGCCGCTTCCACCGCGCGAATCATGGTGACATACTCGGCAAACTGCCTTGGATCGAGGCTCGCCGCGTGATCCGGACCTGCCGCCGCGCGATCGTAGGTCAGGTGCCGCTCGATGAAACAAGCCCCCTGCGAGATCGCCAGCGCACCGCTGACCAGTTCCGTCGTGTGATCCGAGTAGCCGACAGGCAGACCAAAGCGATTCATGAGACCTGCGATGCGAGGAAGATTCGCATGCTCCATCGCCACGGGATACGCGCTGACGCAGTGCAGAAGCGCAGCAGGCGCGCCCTTGACCTGCGCCACGGTCGCGTCCAGTTCCTCGAAGCGGCATGTGCCCGTGGAAATCAGCAGCGGTTTGCCCAATGGCGTCATGGCCTCGATCAGCGGCAGGTTCACCGCATCCGGCGATGCGAACTTGATCGCATCCACATTCAGCGAGCGCATCGCCCCGGCGAGTTCGATGCTGAAGGGCGTGACGATGAACGCGAGGCCCAATTCGTGAGCGAGATCGCGCACCGTCGCCATCGCGTCGACCGGCAATTGCAGCGCATCGAGCATGCTGAACACGTCGTCCGCGTTCTCTTTCTGATAATCCGCCAGCGCCGCCTCCCGGCTCAGCAGCAAACGCGGATCGAAGAGCTGCAGTTTGATCGCGTCGGCTCCGCATGCCTTGGCGGCTCGCGTCAACTCCAACGCGCGGCCGAGGCTGCCATCGTGATTCACGCCGAGCTCGGCGATGACGTAAACCGACTGATCGTTCGCGATGCGCCGACCTCGGATGCTCACCGCCTGCGCGAAAGGCCGGCCAGTGATCGTCGAACTCGCCGCAGCGCCGAGCACCGCACGATCTCCGCAAAGCCCAGGGACGAGGTCCGCCGAGTCCCTGGGACGCCCCGCCATCATCGCCCGCGCCACTTCCAGATCCACCGCGTTGTCAATGTCCACGACCTCGCCCGGCTGCGTCACGACGGCGCGGCGATCCGTGCCGAGGAATGCGTGCGGCTCGCCGGCCCTTTCGATGAACAGCGATTCACGTCGCACCGCGATGATGCCGCCGTCGAGCATGTAGGTCGCGGGCAGATCCTGCCGGCGGTACACGTGGTTCGGCTGGTAGTGCTCCAGCACATCGCCCTGCGGCCCGCTGAGTTTCTTCATCCAGAACGGATGCGTCTTGCCGACGGGACACACGCTCTGCACGCTGTCGCAGCCTGTGGAGAAGAGCTTTTCAAGCGAGCGGTCGATCAGATCCATCGGCCGCAGCGGCACGTTCGCGTAGAGAATCACGACGGCGTCGCAGCGAATACCGTGCTGCGATTCCGCTGCCGCCACGGCATGCCGCGCCGCCGAGTCCACCGTGGCGGTGTCGTCGGCGAGATTCGCCGGCCTCGCCATGACTTCAACGCCGGCGCCGCGGGCAGCCATTGCGATCGCCTCGCCATCGGTTGAGACGACGATGCGGTTCACGCGCTGCGCCGCCTTTGCGTACTCAATGGTGTGCGCGATCATCGGCTTGCCGCACAGGTCGGCCACGTTCTTGCCGGGCAGCCCCTTGCTGCCGGCACGGGCGAGGATGACGCAGAGCGTGAGAAGGGGAGATTTCGGATTGGGGATTTCGGATTTCGGATTTGCAAGAGAAGAATGGACAGCCATTCGCTCCTTTGAGGTCGTGTTGGTAGGACGAGGTTTCATGAGAGGTCTCGGAAGCACATCACGTCGAAGCGTTCAATCTCTCAATCCCAACTCCGAAATCCCAGATCCAAAATCCGAAATCTCCTTCACGGCCGATGCCATTCGTGACAGCCGGCGCACTGCGGCCATTCGTTCCATTGCCCGGCCTGGTGCGCGGCGCGGATGGTCTGCACCTGCCGCCAGATGTCGGCGAGCGACGTGATCGCGGTGTCGCCGAGCACATGGGCGCCGAGCCAGTCCTGATCGCACAGGGCCGCGCGGCCGTCGGAAAGAATCGTGAGCCTCCGTTCCAGTTGCCGGCAAGCGAAGCGCCGCGGCGGCGCCATGCGCACGGGGCTGAGTTGCGGCATCAGTTGCGCCGCGCCGCGGCGGCCCGTTTGGGACGGTTCGATCACCGCGTGGCCGGCGAAATGCGTCCAGCGGTCGAAGAACGTCTCCATGTCCGCCAGCGTGTCGCTGGTTTTCACAAGTCGCGGCACGATCCACGGCAAGCCCGCGCGGCCGTCCGCATCCCGCGCGGCTTCGGTGCAGCGCTTGCCCCGTTCGATGAGCAGCCCGTGCAGACTCTTCACCACCTCGGCGAAACGGCCCTGGCCCATCACCTTCTCGTAGACCGCCGCGGTATCCGCGTTGATCCGCACGCTCACCACGTCGATGGGCAGCGCGAGCAGATCGCCGAGCGTCGCCTCATCCACGAGCAGATCGGTTTCGACGGCAATGCCTGCAACACCGGCTTCGCGCGCGGCGACGACCACGTCGCGCCAATCCGGATGGAGCAGCGCATCGCCAAGGCCGCCGAGCGTCAGAACCGTGTCATCCGATTCGGCGATCTGTGCGATGAGCCGCCGCGCGACATCGATATCCATCGGCGGTCGCTCGATATCCACGTAATGCTGCGGGGTGATGCTGCCGCGCACGGCGCGCCGCGGAGTGAGTTCCAGCGTGATCTGGGCCGGCAGGGTTGTCTGCGGCGAAGCCATGACTTCGGCCGGGACGGAAGCCAAATCCGTCGCCGTCGCCACCGTCCGCGATGCGTCGGCGATCGCCATATCGACGCGTTGTGCGATCGCATCGAGCATTGCTCGCGATCGCTGGGTGTCATAAACGAATCGCATGGCACACGACCGCACCGGCGCCGGGATCGGCACGCACACATCGAGGCCGATGGGATCGGCCTGCGGCTTGGTCGGCACATAGGCGAGGACCGGGCCGAAACCGGTCTGCTTCTCCGCGACATGCTCGAGCAACTGCCGCGCGACCGCGATGCCGCCCAGTCCCGGCGGTGCCTGCGTGAAGACCATCTTCATCGCTTCCGGCTGCGCGAGGTGTCGCTCCAGCACCTGCTCGCAATACGCCGGATCAATCAACGGCCAGTCGCCGCCGGCAAGCAGGGCGCTCATTGCGCCGCATTCCTGCATGGCTGCAACCAGAGGCGCGGCCGGCAGCAGTTCGTCGTACACACAGGCGGAACCGAGCCCGCCGCGCCAACTGTGCAGTGCCCACTTGCGGGCCGCGATGCGCAGCGGCTGAAATCCATCGATCGACGTTGACGCTGGAATCCCAAAGGTGCGGATCGGCTTATCGACTTGGCAATCGCGCACGGCGGTCAGCGGCTGCTGATCGGCCGGATGCACCAGCACGATCGCCTCGATCCGCGGCACGCGAGCAATGCGGCACAGCGTGTGCTCCAGCACGGTCCTGTCGCCGATGCGATGGAGCAGCCCGGACGGCGTGCCGAGCCGGCTGCGCTTCAGGTCAATCGGGATGAGGGCGATGATGCGGGGCATGTTTGCATTCGGAAATCGAACTCTGTCGTGGTGGTGACAGAGTCAAGCGGCAGTGTGGCTTGGACTCCCCACCCTCTTAGGGAGGGGAATCGAGACAGGCTTGCCGTGCTGCTGCACTCGCTCCAACCCGCCTTCGAGGATGTTCAGCGTTTCGCTGTACGCCTGCCGCAGCCATTCGATGTTTTCGATGTCGCGCTGAATCTGGCGGCGCTGCTTTTCGTAGGGGTCCGACTCCGACGCGCTGTCGTGCTGGATGGCGCGATCCGCGCGCACCCGGCGAAAGACGCCGATCGTGTTCAGGTCGTTGACGAGATTGAAGGCGTCGCTGAGCGCCTCGACCTTCTTCTTGTTTCGCTCGACCCGTGCGAAAAGTTTCTCCACGCGCACGAAGTCGCGCTGGTGCTCGCCCATCTGGCGCAGCGCGGGAATCGTGTCATCGGCCAGGCGATCGAGTTCCCGCACTTCCTCGATGCGCTGCCTCAGCAATTCCTCCGCGGCTCTGACTTTGCCCGGGTCCAGTTTCGCAGTGACCGCGGGCATCGGTGGAACAGGACGCGTTGCGTGTTCCGCCAACGCGTCGGCCAGCGTTGCGAGCGAAGCGCCCTTCTTCGGCATGCCGCCTTCGGTGCAATCGAGCACGGTCTGCGAAGCGGTGGAAAAATCGCGCTCGAACTGCTTCAGGTAGGTGATCATCTGCTCGTCGGAGTAGATGGGTCGGCCGTGGATGTCCTCGCACTTGTGCAGGTGCCGGCGGTGGCGCACGATGCGCTGCCACTCCATCATTTCAAGCGTGTTGAAAGGCCCAAGCTCCGGCGCCCAGACCTCGTGGATCGCGGTGCCAGGACAGTAATAGAGGCCGTCGGAAAAGCCGAGGTCCTGCCCGATGAGCAGGATCGGATTGCAGCCCAGATGCTGAGCGAGATAGAAGGACAGATGCGCGACCGTCGCGCCGTCGCGAATATTGATCCGCGGCCTGGCGAGGGGGCCGAGCAGGCGATCGAGGAACCGGCTCTGCGTCATGCGCACGGGGCCGGGGAAACTTTCGACGATCGTGGGATTCGCCTTGGGCTCGGCGACGAGCGTGACATCGGGCAGCGCGGGCAGGCCTTCGTAGAAGCGGCGGGAAATCTCGTGGTAATCGAGCGCGGTGACGAAGTCGGGCCGGATGCCGCGATCGAGCAGCGGCTTGAGCGTGGTCTGGGCGGTGATGACGACGACATTGCGTCGTACCTGCGGATCGCACAGAAGTTCGACGTTCTTGGCGAGACTCGGCCCGGCGCTGACGCAGATGGCGGGATAGCCCGCGGCAGCGCCGAAAAGTTCATCGGTGGTTGCCCCACCGACGTACGGCGCGAGGTTGGCGGTGAGATTGCGGTAAGTGCGGGTGGAGTTGACGAGCGCCGTGGCGACATTGGTGCGGGCGAATGCGGTGACCTCCGCGACGAGCTTGCCGAAGGCGTTGAACTTCTCGCCGCTGATCTGCCTGCTGGGCGGATGCGTGACCAGCACGGTGCCCTGGGTGAGCAGCGCGGCCTGCTTTTCAATGCGATTGAGGAGTGCCGCACGATCGGTCGTTTCGTCCGCCAGAATGAGCTGCGAATGCCCCAGCCACTGCGAGTGATCGATGCGCTCCAGCACCGCCCGCAGCAGCGGGAGATCAGGCTCGAACACGATGAGGATGGCGTCTTCACCGATGCGCGGCGCGAGGCGTGCGATGTGGTACCCCAGGCCAAAGCCGAGCATGACGACGCAGGCGTGCTTGCCCAGGTCGACGGATTCGAGCAGTTTCGCGGCTTCGGATTGCGGATCGAATCGGCTGGCGAGCGACAGCGTCCGGCCATCGCGCAGCAACGTCGCGGTCGGCGGCCCGGTACGTGAGGCGGACCAGTCCAGCGGCGCGGGATCGACGCAGGACAGCCGCGCGGCAAAGGCGGGCTCGAAGCGCGCCAACGCCGCGAGGTTCGCGGACAAGATGCCTGTGTTTTCGCTCATCCGACGTATCCCTGTTATCGGAATGTCGGAGTGAAACGCTTGAAGCGCGGGCAGACGCGCACCGCGGCCGGTGCGGTGATGGCGCGGGGCATCAGGAACGCCGGGCGATTCGCACGAGCGACGGAATCCCGCGCAAAGGCGCAAAGCACGCGAAGAAGGCGTTGTTCTTCGCGTGCTTTGCGCCTTCGCGCCTTCGCGCCTTCGCGCCTTCGCGCCTTCGCGCCTTCGCGCCTTTGCGCCTTCGCGCCTTTGCGCCTTTGCGCCTTTGCGCCTTTGCGCCTTTGCGCGAGTCAATCGTTTCGATTACTGACGCCCCGCCCCCTATCATTGACCGCTGAAGATTTCGGGCCTAGTCGGAGTCCTGACATGAACTGGCAACCGCTGGACACCTGGATCGTCATCATCGCCGCGCTCTGTGCGTTGTCCTGCGCGCTCTTGGGCAATTTCCTGGTGCTGCGGAAGATGAGCATGATGGGCGACGCGATCAGCCACGCGGTGCTGCCGGGGATCGCCATCGCTTTTCTCCGCACCGACTCGCGCGCGAGCCTGCCGATGTTCATCGGCGCGGCGGCGGCGGGCGTGATCACGGCGGTGTTCACGCAGTGGATCCGATCCTTCGGCAAGGTGGACCACGGCGCCGCCATGGGCGTCGTGTTCACCACGCTCTTCGCGATCGGCCTGATCCTGCTTTCTGGTGACGCGGCCAAGCAAGTGGACCTGGACCCCAAGTGCGTGCTGTATGGCGCGATTGAAACCGCGCCGCTCGACACCGTGCCGATCAGCGTCGCCGGCGTCAACGTGGCAGTGCCCCGCGCGGCGATCGTGCTGGCGGCGGTGCTGGCGGTCAATGCCCTCGTCGTCACGCTGCTCTACAAGGAGTTCAAGATCACCTCGTTCGACCCCGCGCTGGCGACCACGCTGGGCATCAACGCCAACCTGATGCACTACCTGCTCATGACGCTGGTGGCGATCACGACCGTGGCGTGTTTCGAAGCCATCGGGTCGATCCTGGTGATCGCCATGCTCATCGTGCCGGCGGCGGCGGCGCACCTGCTGACGGACCGCATGGGGCGGATGATCGGGATCAGCCTCGTGTTCGGCGCGGGTAGCGCGGCTCTGGGGCACATCGCCGCCATCACGGTGCCGCAGGCATTCGGCTTTCGCGACACGACGACGGCCGGCAGCATCGCCACGATGGCGGGCATCCTGTTTTTCATCACCGCCCTGTTCGCACCAAGGCACGGCGTGCTGACCAAATGGCGCAACCGCCGAACCCTGTCCCGCCGCATCACTCGCGAAGACGTGCTGGGGTTGTTGTACCGAATCGAGGAACGTGCCGGCGTTGTGGGCGTCACGCCCATGACCGAGATCGCCAACTCGCTGATGCTCGCCGATGGGACGGCCAGGGCCGCGGTGAGTCGGCTGCTGCGCGATCGACGCGTCGCTGTGGCTGACACGGGCGTCACACTGACTGACGCCGGCCGCGCGGAAGCGCGCGAACTGATTCGCGCCCATCGCCTGTGGGAAACCTATCTGGAACGGAACCTGCCCCTGCCCGTCGACCATCTGCACGCGCCGGCTGAGAACCTGGAGCACATCACCGACGCCGACCTCCGCAATCGCCTCGCGGAGGAGACGGCCCATCCGACGATGGATCCGCAGGGCAAGCAGGTGCCGCAGTAAGCGCGCGGGTGCCGGCTTGTCAGAGCCGGCGTCTGTATCTGCGTCGTAGGGTGGGCATTGCCCACCACGTGACACCTTGGACACTCAAGGACACTCTTCCTCGTCGATGTCGTGGGTGACGACGCGAACTTGCCGCATCGGCTTTGCCGCCGCGCGCAAGTGGTGGGCGGTGCCCACCCTACGCCTGCGGAATTCAACGCCCCTGTTTCATGGCCCCTCTTGCACTGACAGCGTGCATCCTTTGCGGTATTCTGTCCGCCCGTTCGTGCGATCCACTCGTGCCGGTCGCCGCGCTGGTTCATTCGCAAGCAGACAAAGGAAAAGCCATGGAATACGTGATGCCTGTTGCCGTTCATAACGCCCTGGTCGAGGCGGCGTACCGCAAGCGCGGCTTCAACGCCGAGGAATGCGCCCATGCCGCCAAGGTGAGCGAGAACGCCGCGTGGCACGGCATCAAGACGCACAACGCGATCAAGGCGCTGCACCTGGACGATCACTTCGGCTCCGGCAACAAGGCCAGCCCCGGTTGCGTGCCGGGGGCAACGATCATTAAGAAGCCGAGCAAGTTCGACGCGGCTCAGAAGTGGAATGCGAACAAGAAGCTCGGCCAGGCCGTCGCCGTCGAGGCGATGGAGGCGTGCTGCAAGATGGCGGACAAGTTCGGCGTGGGCATCGTCAGCGTCGATGCGGCGTTTCACTATCTCTGGGGCGGCGGCTACGTCATGGACGCGGCGAAGAAAGGCTACATCGCCTACACCAACTGCACCGCCGCGCTGGCGGAGGTCGTGCCCTTCGGCGGCAAGTTCCCGACCCTGGGCACCAACCCGCACTCGTGGGGCTTCCCCACCACCGACGCCATCGGCTACCCCATCGTGATCGACTGGGCGACCAGCACCGTCGCCATGGGCCGCGTGCAGCAGTTCAAGCGCGAGGGCAAGCAACTGCCCCCCGGCGCGGCGGTCGATAAGGACGGCAAGGAGACGACCGACCCCAACCAGGTCGCGGCGCTGATGACCTTCGGCCAGCACAAAGGCTACGGCATGTCGCTGATCAACGAACTGGTCGCGGGCCTGATCGGCGGCTCGCTGCCCACCATCCGCTGCCGGCCCGAAGCCGCGGCCAAGCTCGCGCCCGGCGGCGGCGAAAAAATGACGCCCAACTTTTTCTTCCAGGCGATTCACCCCGACGCGATGAGCTGCGGCCACTTCGCTAAGGGTCGCGATCAGAAGGCCAACCTGAAAGCCGTGATCGACGACGTCATGGGCCACGGCAACAAGGACACCGGCCGGTGTATGCTGCCCGGCCAGATCGAGCACGACTCGGCGGTCAAGAGCCAGAAAGCCGGCGGCCTGATCTTCACCGAAGCGGAGATCGAAGAGTTCATCAAGATCGCGACGGAGGCGAATTACAAGTTCGACAAGAGCGCGTTGAAGCCGATGTCGTAAGGAGCCGTGCAGGATTAATTCCGCAGATTCGAATCGCTTCGTGCCCAGCCGGACGACTTGGAAAGTCGTCCCACATGCGATGTTGATCCTGCACGGCTCCTAAGTTGCACACAGGTCTGCGCGGTTGCCATCCCGTTTAGCAGCGGGGCCTTGCCCCGCACGATGCCGCGCGCCACTGACCGTCTTCATTGCGCTGCGCTAGGTTTCACGCTGCCCGGCTATAATCCCGGCATCACCGATGTCGAGCCTGCAATCCAATCCGACGCCGACGCAATTGCTCACTGCCGAGCAGTTCTATGAGATGCCCGACGAAGGCGTGCCGACGGAACTCGTGCGGGGGAGGATCATCACCATGCCACCACCGGGGTATCGCCATGGTTTTGTGTGCATGCAAGCCGGGTTTCTGCTGAAGTCATATCTGAGTCAACATCCGATCGGCACGGCGGTCGGAAACGACACTGGCGTCATCACCGAGCGCGGCCCTGACTCGGTGCGAGGTCCCGATGTCTCCTACTACAGCCACGAGCGCATCCCCAAAGGAGCGCAGCCCGTCGCCTGGCCAGACGTTTCACCCGATCTCGTTTTCGAGGTGCGATCGCCGTCGGATCGCTGGCCTCAGATTCTCCGCAAGGTCAGCGAATACCTCAACGCCAACGTGAACCTCGTCTGCGTCCTCGACCCGCAAACGCAGACGGCCCATCTCTATCGCAGCGACGAACAAGTGCGCGTGTTCGGCGCGGAAGAAGAAATCGTCTTCGCGCCGGTCCTGCCTGATTGGCGGCTGAAGGTCAGCCAGTTCTTCGTCGACTGATTCACATCGTTCGCACCGCGATTACCCCTTTCCCAGCGGGAGGCTTCCGTGAAAACATTCGCCTCATTCCTCCTTGGCTGCGTTCTGCTTCTCACCGGCTGCCTCGAACTCGTCGGGCAACGCATCGGCATCCACTACGACGCGGCCAAGGACGAGCTGCGCATCCTCATCCACTACGACGGCATTCACGACAGCGGCAACCAGCAGTTCGGCGACGGCGCCGGGCAACTGACGGAAGCGATCGCCGACGGCAACATCCTGATCATGGACTGGCCGCTCCATTTCCCGCTCAAGAAGATCGTGGCGGCCGCGGCGGACCAGAACCTCCCGCAGGAGGTGCGCGACTTTGTGGACCTGCTGCCCAAGTCGGTGGAGGTCACCGCACTGGGCTGGTACCGCGATCCGCAGGAACGCATCGGCGGCGCGCAGCTGGTCACCGTCCGCAACGCCAAGACCTTCATCGCCAAGGCGAACGCCGCGATCAGCGCGGGGATTCTTCAGATGCCCGCCGGCGAGCCGGAGGAAATCAGACGGAGCGTCGCGCTGATCCGCAAGGCCGCCAAGGACGGTCACACGTGGCTTTCGCTGGACGGGTACTCGCTGAAGGTTTCGCTGCCCGTGCATCGCACGGAGTGGGCCCGCGTCAAGGCGAAGGGGATGAAGCAGGCGCTGGAGCATCTCTTCGCCATCTCAAGCCAGCCGCCGGAAAATGCGGATGGCAGTCGTCGCGTGTACGACCCGATCGTCCGCGGTCTGACGTGCCTGCCGATCAACTACAGCGAGACCGATGGAGGCATTTCACTGACGCTTGGCGATTCCAAGGCGCCATCCACGATCCGCCTCGAAAACCTCAAGGACTACAAGCCCAACCTGGAGAAGGCGGTGCAGGAGAAAGTGCAGCACAATCTTGACGACGTGATGCTGCCTTATGTGCTGGGCCACAAGGTGCGTGGCGACAAGCACTCGGCGCTCGTGGCATCGCTGCTGCCCCTGATGCCGCCGGAGGAGCGAGTGCGGTCGCTTATGCGCGCCGTGCGCGGCAAAGACGCGAAGACGACCGCCGAAGCCGTGAAGAAGCTCGAAGACCTTGCGGAGGAATGGAACGAGAAAGAAGGATTCCCCACCGCGCCCAAGCCCGGCGGCACCGGCGAGGAATACCTCGATCGCTGGGCCACGTGGTATCGCGAGATGATACGGTTTCCGCTGGGCAGCGATGTAATCTTGCCTTGATCGCCGCGGGTGTGAACGCGGCGACCCATTCGCCTCACCCGCGCTTCTCAGCCTTCTTCTCCGTCGGCCGCACCAGCGTCGGATCCGCCACGATATTGATCGGCACGCTCACTTCGTCGCGCGTGCCGCCCTGCAGATCGCGCACCCGCACCTTCAGCACGTACTTGCCCACCCCCAGCCGCGAAGGAAGCCGCGTCGGCTGCACGATGAAAAAATCGCGGCGCTTGTTGCGCGATTCGTCGACGATCTGTTCCTCCGGCTGCTGCCACACCGCCAGCCCGTCCGACTCGTTGTAGAGCACCAGTTCCTGGCTCAGTTTCACCTGGTGGCTGTTGCCCGTCTCGCTGCGGGCGGACTTGAAGTGGTCGACCTCGACGTAGATGACCATCGGATGCTCGCGGCCGGCGAGGAACGTGTCGGACGCCAGTTCCTCATAAACGCCGAAGCCGCGGACTCGTTCGCACAGTTTCACGGAGCGCAGCGCCACCGGCTGCTCGCCGATGATCGCGTTGATTTTCTCGGAAATGGCGTTGCGATCCACCGTCTGCCCGGAGGCCACCTGCTGACCCAGCGTGCTGAACAGCTCGTGAAACTGCTTCGCCAGTTCGCGCTGCGAAGGCCTCATCTTCCCCAGTTCAGCCGGGTCGAGCTTGAAGCTCGGGTCCGCCAGCGCCAGCGCGGCATAGCTGAGCGCCGCGTTGGCGTCGCCGTCGCCGCTGTCGGCGATGCGCTGGCGCAGCAGTTTCACCAACGTCTCACGGTCCATCTCGCCGGCGGGCTTGGTGGCAGGCGCGGGATTGGCGGGCGTGATCGGTTTCTCGGTGGCCGCGGCCGGGGTGCCCGTTGCGGCCGCATCGACAACCTTGGGACTGGCGGCCACTTCGGTGCGCAGATCGCGCGGGTCCACCCACGTAATGCGCGTAGGCTTCGACTCCACCGGCGGCGGAACCACGCCCGGATCGCCGCGATCAGGCGTCGCCGCCTCGGTCTGCCGCGATTCGTGCCGGCGCTTGCTGGTTTCGATGGCATCGATCAGCCGCTGAGCCTGGGCATCGACCTGTTCTTCAACGGCGGCGGCGTCGGGCTCGGCGCGGGGCTGGGCCGACTTGGCGGCGCGCGAAGGCTGCGTCGCAGCCGGTTTGACGGCTGCGCCTTTCGCCGGCGCCGCCGGGGCGGCGGATTGCGCGGCGCAACCTGCGAGCCCCAGCCCGCACGAAGCAAAAAAAGTGAACGTCAGTGAACGAGAGAGGACCAATCGCATGAGCGCCTCCTGCGCGGGTATCCGGGGAGAACCATCACCGGTTGCGTGCCATCCATGGCGGCATTCGGGCAGCGTGGGGTGCCGCGACGATCGGCGCATCGAACGAGCCCGCCGCCGGCGACACCCTCACTTCAGTACATCGGCCAGCGTGGCGGAAAAACATTCGAGATTCGACAGGGCCTTGCCGAACCCGGATTTCGACCGGATGTCGTGGCGGATGATGCGGGCCAGCATGTCGCCGGTGGTCGCGAAATCGAAGCGATTCAGGGCTTTGAAGAACGGGTCCTTGCGCTCGCGAAAGATCTTCAACTGCCCCGCCACATCCCACTCGGTCACGCCCTGCGCCCGAAGCGCCCGAGCCAGGTGAAATTTGCGAATCAGGTCCGCGACGAAGAAAAGCACCAGCACGTCCGGCTGATCGGAGAGCTCCACGAGTTCGTGAATGGTCTCGATGATCCGGCCGGCAGGATTGCTTCCCGGCACGCCCGGCCTGGCCGGACTGTTGATCGCGGCAAGCACCGCCTCCTGGACGGCCCATGCTTCCTCGTCGCTGCCGCGGCCGGCGATCTGGCGGATCGCGTCCTGCGGGATCGCCTCGCCCTCATCCACCATCAGCGCGAGCTTGGCCATCTCGTTGTCCAGCCGCATCAGGTTGCAGCCCAGGCGATCGACGAGCATGGCCGCCGCCGCATCGTCGAGCTTGCGCTGGTGATGGCTGACCGCCCGCTCCTGGATCCACGCGACAGCCTCGCCGCTCTTGACCGCTTCATGCTTGTGTTTCGCGCCGACTTTCTCCACCAGCTTGTCGAACTTCGGGCTGTTCCAGTTCACACTGCGCAGGACAAGCGTGGAGCCGTCGGCCGGGTTCTCCGCGTAGCGTTCCAGAAGGTCGCGATGGCTCTTGATGAACTCGTCGGCGTTGTCCACCACGACGAGACGATAAGGCTGAAAGAACGACGCGGTGCGCAGCTCGTCGAACACCTCGGCCGGCTGAGCTGTTGCTCCATCGAACATCTTCGCATCGATCTCGGCGCCGTGGGCTTCATTCAGAGCATGCCGCAGAGCGAGGAAATCCTCGCGCTTGAGCATCTCCTCCTCACCGCAGAGGATGAGGATGCGGGTATCCGGGCCGAGTTTCGATTTTCTGGCCATGGCGGGATTGTAGTGAAGAAAAGGTCGGTCGCGGTCTGGTGCGAGACGCGAGTCCGTTAGCCCCCGGCTCCGCCGGGGGAAGCCGCGGCCAAGGCGGACCATGCGCGCGTTGAATGAACGTCGTGAAACGGCCACGACCGTGCGAGCTTGCCCGTAGCGCGGCTGTCCCGTTTCCCACCCCCGGCGGAGCCGGGGGCTAACAGCCAGAGGCCCCAATGGGATGCGCGTCCTGCGACTGCCACACGCCTACTTCTCCGTCAGCGCGATGCTGCCGTCGAACTCGGGGCCGGGCGGGTTCTTCAGGTATTCCTCGCAGCGAAGCTGATAGAGCAATTGGAGCTTGGTCGGGTTGATGAAGTTGTCCAGTTCGCGCACGCGCTGGAGGCAGTCGGCGAATTTGCCGGCCATGTAGGCATCCACCATTGCCGTCGTCATTTCGACCAGCTTCTTCTGATGATCCGTGGCTTCACTGTGCGGCGCCAGAGGTTCGTAGACACGGATGCCTTCGCTCTTGCCGACGACCTGCAGCTTGGCGATGGGCCGGCAGAGAAAGACATCTTTCACCAGTTCGTAGGTTCGCCCGCCCATCATCACGAGGGTGCCGGTGGCCTTGTTCGCGGATTCGAGTCGGGCGCTGGTGTTGACGGTGTCGCCCAGCACGGTGTAGTCGGCGCGCTGGGCGATGCCTGCGTCGCCGACGATGACGTTGCCGGTGTTGATGCCGGCGCGCATTTTCACGGTGGGCAGTTTCTGCTTTTTCAGTTCCTCGTTGAACGGAACCATCGCCTCCTGCATGCGGACGACGGTGGTGACGGCATCCAGGGCGTGCCACTGATTGTCCATGGGCGCGCCGAAGAAAAACATGATGCCGTCGCCGAGGAATTTATTGAGGAAGCCGCGGCGTTCCTGCGGTTTGCTCGGATCGGTGACGATGGGCACCATGCGGCCCAGGTAGTCGTTGAGCATGGAGACGGTGCGTTCCTGCAACTTTTCACTGAGCGTGGTGAATCCCTGCAGATCGGTGAAGATCACGGTCAGCTCTTTTTTCTGGCCGTCGACTTTCGCCTGATCCGGATTATCGATGACGTAGTTCACCAGCGCGGGGTCGACATAGCTGCGGAAGCGGTTCTCGATGTGCTTTCGCTCGGCGCGTTCGACGATGAACCGCATCAGCGTGCAGCCGGACCAGACCAGCGTGACGGCAAGCATCGGAGCGGCGGCGCCGACGATGAGATTCAGGTAATCGAACTGGTAGAAGAAGTTCAGGGCCAGATACGCCGCCACCAGCGTGACGGACGACGCCAGCGCGGTGAAGGGATGAAAGCGGATGGCGATGACGGTGGCGATCAGGCCGATGAGCAGCGTGAACCCGCGCGTGACCCAGGGCGACGTCTTGCGCCAGAAGTCGCCGGTCATCAGGGCGCTGAACACGACGCCGTGCACGATGGGCCCGGGGCAGCGCGTATGCAGGCTGGTCTGCACGATGTCGAGGCGGCCGACCGCGGTCCAGCCGACGATGACCGCTCTGCCTTCGGTCTTCTCGCGCAGTTCGGCGCGCTGATCGACCAATCGCTGCCGCAGCACGAGAATCTTGCGCAGATCGATCAGCGCCCTCCTCATGTTGACCAGTTGCTTTCGTTCGTCGTCCGAGGGGGACTCCTTGAGGAATTTCTCGAAGTCTTCGCCCGACATGAGATCGATCTTGCCGACCGCTTCGGAGAGCGCTTCGAGTTCGCCGCGCTTGGTCAGAGCGTCCAGATAGGCGAGCGCCGCCTCGGAATCGGGAAACGGATTTTTCACCAGTTCATCGAGGCGCGTGTTGTCGCCCGATGCTTCGAACAGTTCCTTCAGCGCCGGCTCGATCACCTTGGTGTTCTTCTGCAACTGCTGATCGAGCTGCAGCGCCTGCCAGTAGAGCACCATGGGCAGATGCTGCGCGGTGTCGTTGAACTTGCCCCAGTCGAACATGTGCAGCCAGGCGTTGGCGTCGTCCGTGTCGGGTCGGCCGAACCAGGGGATGTACATCACCATGCCGAAGTTCCGCCCCGCCGCCGGCGAGTAGCGCGTGAACACGGGAATCTGCATGCGCGTGCCGTCGGCCCTGGGGACGACGATCGAGTGCTCGTTGATCTCGATGGCGTGTACATCGATGCCTTCGTACATGCACATGAGCATGAGCGCGAACTGCGGATAGAGCCGGCCATCCACCTCCATGAAGAGAGGCACCGCCCGCACGATGCCGTCCGTGTCAGAGCGGTAGTCCACGAAGCTCGTCGTGGCGACGGCGTTGGCGAGCACCGGGATCGGCGGCAGGTTCTTGCGGTACTCGATCGCCCGCGTCAGGTCCGGCGGCACCGGACGGGTGATGCGATGAAGCAGGTGGAACGACACCGCCTTGTAATACTGCTGGCGAAAGAGTCCGTCCGGCAGCGATTTTTTCGTGCGCTGCACTTCGTCGGGAAAGAGGTGCCTGCGCACCTGCTCCTCCGTGGGCAGGCCGTAGTAGCCGACGGGCGAATCCGTCGTCGCCTCAGGCTGCGGCGCTTCCGTTTCTGGCACGGGCGTCGAAACCGCCTCCTGCTTCGGCGGCTCCACTCTCTCCGGCTTAAGCGACGTCAGCGCCGCCGTGATCAGTTCGAGCAGCGCATCCTCGCGGGCGGTGGTGAAGTTGTCCTCGAAGCCGCCGAGCTTTTCCAGATCGACGCCCTGCGCCTGCAGGGCCGCGTACACGTCCGCCTTGTTCTGATCCGGATTCCGCTTCAACTCATTGCGAATGGCGGCGTACAGCGGGTGGTCCACGCGATCGATGAACGCGATCGGCAGCATGGCGCCATCGAAGTTCTTCAGCGCCTGCGCGAACTCGCTGTTGTGCTCGACCTCTTCAAACACGCCGCGAAACCATCGCCGCGCGGGCTGCCCGGGCTTCTGCACGGTTCGCAGGTACTCGGCGTCGACCCTGTTGTGATCGACTTCCTGGGCCTCGGAAAAAATCACGTCGAACCCGATGACTTTCGCACCGGAGCGCTTGATCTCGTTGGTCAGCTCCGCCAGGATCGATCGAGGCCAGGGCCAGGGACCGATCGCCTGGAAGCTCGGATCATCCATGTCGATGTGCAGAATCTGCTTCGACGGCGGCGGCGTGTGCTTCTGGAATCGCTTGGCGCGCCAGTCGTAAATCGGGCGCTCCAGGTTCTGCAGCAGGCCTTCCTCGCCGCCCCAGTCCAGGCCGAGGATCACCAATGTCAGAAACAACCCCAGGAGGCTGTTCTGCACCAGAATGCGTTTCTCAATGCGCGTCATGGGAAGGCAGAGGACAGAGGGCAGGAGCCGGCCGTTCAGCGACGGGGCTTGCCCCGTTCTTCTTCGCTTCCAAACCAACCTCCGTTACAAACCTATTACACACCTCTAGGCTATCATTGTTTCATCGGTCCCCGCGACCGGTTCAGTCCAACACTCATGGAGTCCTCGCATGACTTCCCTTCAGCGCTTCATTGCCGTGGCACTTCTCCTTTCGCTCGCCGCTCGTCCGTTGCCGGCCCAGCCCAAGGAAGCGCCGGCTCCGAAAGAGGCACCGAAAGCGGCGCCCGCTCCAAAGGACGCGCCCGCTGCGAAGGAGAAGGACGCCGCTCCCAGCGAGAAGGACTGGCGCGACACCAATAACCCCGAGCTCCGCGACAAGTGGAACGAACTGGAAGGCAAAGGCGCGCCCAGTCTGGAGAATCTCTCCGGCTGGATGAACACGCCTGCCCGGTCCTGGAAAGATCTGCAGGGCAAGGTCGTCCTCATCGACTTCTGGGCCACCTGGTGCGGCCCGTGCATCGGCCAGATGCCCAAGCTCAAAGGCCTGCATGAAAAGTACAGCGAGAAGGGACTCGTGATCCTGGGCGTTCACTCCGCCACCGGCGCGGACAAGATGGAGAAGTACGTCACCGACGAGAAACTCCCCTGGGCTTTCGTCAAGGACGACAAGCGAACCTTCTCGCAGGCGTTTTCGATTCAGTTCATCCCCTGCTATTTCCTCGTGGACAAAAAGGGCACCGTGCGCGTCGCCGGCGCCAATCGCGACAAGCTCGAAGACATCATCCAACAGCTTCTGAAGGAAGACGGCAAGCCCGTCGATCCGAAGGAACTGGTCGGCAAGTTCCCCAAAGCGGTGGACAAGAAAGTGTTCGCCGTCAACGATCTGCGCGGCAAGGCGGCGCCGAAGCTTGAAGTGGAGCAGTGGCTCGGCGAAGCGCCCAAGACCGAAGGCAAAGTCGTGCTCATTCACTACTGGGCCACCTGGTGCAACTCCTGCGCGGGCATGGTGTCGCGCTACAACCAGTTGCAGGAAACCTTCAAGGACGATCTGGTCATCATCGGCATCACCGACGAGCCGGCGGACGAAGTGAAAAGCTGGGTCGATAAGACCACGATCGGCTACGCGCTGGCGGTCGATTCCAAAAACAAGATGAAGGGCGCCGTCGGCGTGCAGGCGATCCCGCATGTCGTCATCATGTCCTCCGACGGCATCGTGCGCTGGCAGGGCATGCCCTACAGTTCGATCGATCGCCTGGGCGAGGACACGCTGCGCAAGATCATCGACGCCGACCCCGCCGCCTACGCCCGCAAGGAAAAGAAGACCGCGGCGAAGTGAGGCGTCACCATGCCGCGACCGATGGTCGCGACTTCGTGTGGCGCGCCGATTAAGAAATCGTAAGATTCCCGCATGTCCACCACTCCCGATCCGAGCATCTTCGACCGCGCCCAGCTCATGGAAAACACCATGGACGACGTGGAGTTGATCCACGACCTGGTGCAATCGCTCGAGCAGACATGGCCGCCATGCGAAGCGGATCTCAAGACCGCGATCGCCGCCGGCGATCCCGCCCATCTCGATCGCGCCGCCCACCGGGTCAAGGGCGCGGTCAGCGCGTTCTTCGCGGGCAAGGCGCGGGAGACCGCCGGGCAACTGGAAGCGCTCGGCCGCGGCGGCAGCGTCGCCGGCGCCCAGGCGATGTTTGAGAAACTACAGAAGGAAATGGCGGAACTGCTCGCGGCGCTGAAGGCACTGTGATCGAAGTAGGGTGCGTCAAGGCTTGGCGCGGACGCACCTTGTTGCGTCGCCAGTTAATCGCGGCGCGCTTTCCGTCGGTTGCGCAGCATCGCTAGTTGACCGTGGTGCGTCCGCGCCGCCCCCGGGGGAGCCTTGACGCACCCTACTGCCGTCACCGCCCCGCGATCCGATCACCCGCCTTACTTCTTCGCCCCGCCGTTCGCCTTGCGCTGCTGCGCCCACATGCCGGCACGATTCAGTTCCGCCTGCAGTTCGCGCACCTGCACGGGTTTGGCGAGGTAGCCGTCCATGCCTGCTTCCTCGCAGCGCTCGCGGTCGCCGTCCATCGCGTTGGCGGTGAGCGCGACGATGCGCGGCTGCGTGTCGGCGGGCAGATGCACGCGCACGCGCTTCGTCGCTTCGATGCCGTCCATCTCGGGCATCTGCATGTCCATGAGGATCAGGTCGTACCGCTGCCGCTCGATGGCGGCGAGCACTTCCAGTCCGTTGCCCGCCATGTCCGCGCGGTAACCCATTCGGCCAAGCAGACTCTGAATCAGTTTCTGATTCACCGCCACGTCCTCAGCCACGAGAATCCGCAGCGGCAACCTCGTCGCCATCTCCTTATCGAACTGCGGCTTGACCTGCGGCTGCGTCGGCGCGACCGGCTCCGTCGAGATCGCCTGCATCAGCGCATCGAATAGCAGCGACTGCTTGATCGGCTTCGTGAGGTAGGTCTTGAACAGGCCGTCCTCGACCTCCGCCTCGCGCCGGCCCATCGAACTGAGCGCCACCAGCACGATCCGCGACGCCTGCGGACGCTTCTGCATCTCCCGCGCCAGCGTCGCGCCGTCCATCCCGGGCATGTGGCCGTCGAGCACCGCCAGGTCGAACTGCTCGCCGCGCTCGATCGCCGCCAGCGCCGTCGGGCCGTCGGCGAACTCCTCCACCAGCATGCCCCAGCTCTCCGCCTGCAGGCGGACGATCCGGCGATTGGTGGCGTTGTCGTCGACGACCATGACGCGCCGGCCGCGCAGTTCCGCCTGCGCGTTCTGCATGGTGAGACTGACGGGGGTGGAGGCGCCGGTGGCGATGATGGTGAAAAGAAAAGTGGAGCCTTGGTCGATGACGCTTTCGACCCACATCCTGCCGCCCATGCACTCGGCGAGTTTCTTGCTGATCGCCAGGCCCAGGCCGGTGCCGCCGTATTTGCGGGTGGTGGAGGCATCCACCTGGCTGAAGGAACGGAACAGGCGATCCATGCGATCCGCCGGGATGCCGATGCCCGTGTCGCGCACGGCGAACTGAATCTCGAACCGCGAATCCCCCAGCGGCTTGCACTGCACGCCGACGATGACCTCGCCTTTCTCCGTGAATTTCACCGCATTGGCGAGCAGGTTGACCAGCACCTGCCGCAGCCGCGTCACGTCGCCGATCACCGTGTCGGGCACGCCCTTCTCGAACAGGCAGCCCAGTTCCAGCCCCTTGTCCGTCGCGGTGGTCGTCACCTGATCGAGCGCCGCCTCCACGCAGGCGTGCAGATCGAACGGCTGCTGCTCCAGTTCAAGCGTGCTGGCCTCGATCTTGGAGAAGTCGAGGATGTCGTTGATGATCGTCAGCAGCGAGTCGGCGCTGGTGCGGACGATCTGCGCGAACTCGCGCTGTTCCTTGTTCAGTTCCGTGTCCAGCAGCAGGCCGGTCATGCCGATCACGGCATTCATCGGCGTGCGAATCTCGTGGCTCATGGTGGCGAGGAAGGCGCTCTTGGCGCGGTTGGCGGCTTCGGCGTCCTCCTTGGCTTTTTTGATGTCCTCCTCGGCCTTCTTGCGGCTGGTGATGTCGCGCACGAACGCGCTGAAGAAGTAGCCTTCGGGCGTTCGCGTCGGAGAGATCGCCAGCTCGATCGGGAACTCCTCGCCGCTCTTTCTCAGGGCGCTGATCTCGATGCGCTGGTTCAGCACGGGGCCTTCGCCCGTGGACATGAACTTCGCCAGGCCCAGTTCGTGCGCCTCGCGGTAGCGGTGCGGGATGATCGTTTCGCCGACGCGGCGGCCTTTCACCTCGTCCTCGATCCATCCGAAGATGGCGGTGGCCTGGGCGTTCCAGCCGATGATCAGCCCGCGGTCATTCATGATGACCACGCCGTCGAGAGCCGTGTCGATGATGCGGCGGGTCTGGAATTCCTTTTCGCGCACCAGTGCCTCGGCGGCGGTGGCACGGTCGCTGTCCTCGCGGGCCTGGTCGCGCTCGGCGCGAAGCTGCGTCGCGATCTGGTTGAAGGAGACCGCCACCTGGCCCAGTTCATCTCGCGTCTCCAGCGTGAAGGTCTCGCTGAAGTCGCCGCTGACCATGCGGTTGGTGGTGTCGGCCAGGGAGCGGACGGTGCGCATGACGCTGATGTAGAACGCCACCAGCAGGTAGGCGACGACCGCGATCATCGCGCCGGCGAAGATCTGCACGTTGTCGCGCTTCACCGCCAGCCGATCGATGCGGGTGAGCACCAGGCGGTCGAGTTCGGCCACCACGCGATCCCACAGATCGAACGTCGCCCGCAACTGCCGGTCGAGCAGTTCATCGTACTGCTCGGCCAGCATGGAGCGGCGATCGTTGTCGCCGGCGGCGGCGATGAGCGTCTTGATGACGGCGTCGGTGGCGGCTTCGAAATCTTCCAGCGATTTTTCCAGCGCGATACGGCCGGTGCCGTCGCGGTGATTGCGGAACGCCACTTCCAGGCCCCGGCGGGCGGCTTCGCGGTTGGACCGCATGAGGCTCGCATGACTGATCAGGGCGGTGCGGGTCATCTCGATCACCGGGTTGACCGTGGTGACGCCGAAACGCAGCCGGGACGCCGCCACGCCGCTGAGTCCCGCCGCGTCGGGCAATTTCAGCAGCGCCGCGTCCATGAGGTAGTAGGTGTCCAGGTCCGGGTCCAGGATCAGGTTCGAGGTGTCGCCCACATGCGACACCAGCGCGCCGATCTCGGCGATGAATCCCGCGTTGAGAGAATCGTTGACCTCCGGCTTGTCGGCGGCCTGTCGCTGCTTGAGGAATCGCCAGTTCTCCTCCAGCGCGCCGAGCATCGAGGTGGTGCCCAGCATCGCGCCCAGTTTGTCGTCGACAGCGCGAAGCTTCTTGAAGGCCTCATCCACCTGGGCATGTTTCTGGATCAACTGCGGGCGGACGAGGATGTCGCCGTCCTCGACGCGAGCAGCCAGGCCGCGCCCGCGCAGCGCGAGTTCGTACAACTGCCGCACGGGCCGCAGGTACTCATTGCCCGTCATCTCGCGGCGTGAGAACTCGATGCGCCCGTTCAGTTCCGCCGCCAGCACCGTCATGACGACGATCAGCGGCAGCAGGAACAGAAAGCTGACCAGCATGAGCTTGCGCGGATAGCTGAGGTTGTTGATCAGCAGGATCGCGGGCTTGAAGAGCGTGGAAAGCAGACGGGGCTTTGAAGTGGATGGCGTACTCATGAAATCCCCGAGGAACGGGAGCGACATCGGCAGACGAGAGTTGCCGGGCACTTTCTCGAAGGGGCATTGTAGCGAATGTCGCCCGCGGCCCGGGGTTCGCCAAGTTTTCCGGGGCCTTGCTCCCTCTCCCTTCCAGGGAGAGGTGGCCGAGTCTTCGAGGCCGGGTGAGGGGCCGGACGAACAGACTGTTACGGCATCCGTCACGCAATGGTGGTGAATGCAAACTCGTGCGTCTCGACCCTCACCCCAGCCCTCTCCCTGAGAGGGAGAGGGGGCCGGAATGCAAGCCCCGGAGAAATGGGCACACCTGCGGGCCGATGCGCTTGCGCGCCAGTTGAACGCGAATGCCCACGCACCTAAAATCGCCCGGCAGGACGCCCACCCAGGACACCTTCTCTTGAAGAAAAAGTGCGACCATTGCGACAAGCCCGCCACGCATCACTCCGTGGAAATCATCAAGGGGCAGAAGATCGAGAAGCACCTGTGCGACGTCCACGCCGCGGAGGAGGGCCTGTCCGTCAAGGCGATCGGCCACACGCCGATCAACGAGTTGCTCACGAATTTCGTCAAGCTTCACAGCGGCGCCGCCGCGGCGGCTGAACTGCATTGCGACCAGTGCGGCATGACGTTCACCGAGTTCCGCGAGCACAGCCTGCTGGGCTGCCCGCACTGCTACACCGCCCTGAAAACGTCGCTGATGCCGCTGATCGAGCGGGCCCAGGAAAGCCACAATCACCACGTGGGCAAAGTGCCCAACCGCGCCGGCGCCGGCCGCGAGCAGCGGCAGGAAATGCTGCTGCAACTGCGCAAGCGCCTCGGCGACGCGGTGGCCAATGAAGATTACGAACTGGCTGCGCGGCTGCGCGATGAAGTGAAGCGCTGCGAGGAGACGAATGCATGAACCTGCGTCAACTTCCCGAGCATGCGGGCGAATGGTTGCGCGGGTCGGGCCCGCACAATGAAATCGTCATTTCCAGCCGCATCCGCCTGGCGCGAAACCTGGCGGGCTACCCGTTCGTCAACCGCGCCAATCCCAGGCAACTGAAGGAAATCGTCGAGCGCTGCCGCGACACGATCACCAGGCAGAACCTCGGCGACGAGGTGCTCTGGGTCGATCTGCAGACGTGCCCGGAGGTCGATCGGCAGTTGCTCGTCGAGCGGCACCTGATCAGCCGGCAGCACGGCGTGGGCGACAAGGTGCCCCGAGCGGTCGCCGTGGCGGCGCAGGAAACTTTTTCCGTCATGGTGAACGAGGAAGACCAGCTCCGCATCCAGGTTCTGCGCAGCGGCATGCAGTTGAGCCAGGCGTATGAACAGATCATGCACATCGACGACGCGCTGGAGAGCAAGCTCGAATACGCCTTCTCGCAGCAGCTTGGATTTCTGACCGCGTGTCCGACCAACGTGGGCACCGGCATCCGCGTCAGCGTGATGATGCACCTGCCGGCCCTGCAGCTCACCGGCGAAATCGAAAAAGTGAAACGAGCCGCGCGCGACATGCATCTGGCGGTGCGCGGTCTCTTCGGCGAGGGCAGCGAAGCGCTGGGCGACCTGTTTCAGATTTCCAACCAGACCACGCTGGGCCGAAGCGAACTGGAGATTCTCGCCGACTTCGAGCGCACGATCGTGCCGCAGATCATTTCCTACGAGCAGCAGGCGCGGCAGGCGCTGGTGCAGCACCGCCCCGACCAACTCGACGACAAGATCTTCCGCGCCTGGGGCATCCTGACCAACGCCCGCATGATCAGCACCGAGGAAGTGCTGCTGCTGCTGTCGCACCTGAGGCTGGGCGTGAACGTCGCCCGCATCGACACGACGGACATCCCGACGATCAACGAACTCTTCCTGCTCACGCAGCCGGCCCATCTGCAGAAAATATCGGGGCAGGAACTGGATCAGACGCAGCGGCGCGAGGCGCGGGCGAAGCTGATCCGGCAGAAGCTGGCGCGGTGAATACGTCGTGCTGTTCGTCTGGTCTGCGCGGTTCCTCGTTTAGCGGCGGGCCAAAGGCTCGGCGACGGCCCGCGTGGCCCCGGGGAGAGTATCGGCGCGAAAAGCCCTCATCCGCCGCCCCTAATCCGTATCTTCCCCTTCGACGGCGGCAATAACAGGCTAGAATGGTCGTTAATCCGTGGACCAGCCGCCGTCGCCTTCGCGACGAAGCTGAGAAACTGGGAACCCGTCCTATGCCCAAGCTCCCCCGCACCCTCGTCTGCACCGCTCTCGCACTGGGCTTTGCCACGGCCGCGCTGGCGGAAGAGAAAGACATTCCGGCGCCTCGCCGAGCACTGCTGCGGGCGCTCGCCGCCAAAGGCGATGTGAAGCCGGCGATCAAAGAGGAGAAAGTTGAGGAGAAGAAGGCGGAGGAAAAGAAATCAGACGAACCGCCCAGCCTCAAGCCGCTGGTCAAGAGCAAATACACCAGCAGCAGCCAGCAGGTGAAGGATGCGGTGAAGAAGATCGATGACCTGGTGACCGCCGGCTACGCGGATCAGAAACTGCAGGCGAACCGTCTCAGCACGGATGAAGAGTTCCTCCGCCGCGTTTACATGGATGTCGCCGGCCGCGTGCCGACCTACGACGAAGCCAAGTCGTTCCTCGATTCCAGGAACGCGAACAAGCGGCAGAAGCTGATCGATGAACTGCTCGATTCGCCGGCTTATGTCAGCCAGATGTACAACTACATCGCGGACATCCTTCGCATCACCGGTCGCATCCGCGGCGACTATGCGGGCAACTATGCCGCGTGGGTGAAGGAAGCCGTGCGCAGCAACATGCCCTGGGACAAGTTCGTCTACGAACTGGTCGCCTCGGAGGGCAAGTCCAAGGACAACGGCGCGGTCGGTTACTGGCTGCGCGATGAAGGCATGGTGCTGGAGATCACCGCCCAGACCACGCAGATTTTCATGGGCACCCAGATCGGCTGCGCCCAGTGCCACGACCACCCGTTCGACAAGTGGGAGCAGAAGGAGTTCTACCAGCTCGCCGCGTTCACCAGTGAAATGTCCACCCGCGACCGCAACTTCGGCGGGCCCAAGTTCCGCGAGCTTCGTCAGAAGACGCAGAGCGGCGACCTGCCCCGCGACGTCCAGCAGGTGCTGCAGAACCTCGTCCGCGAAGAGTCGTACAAAGTCGACGACCTGCCCAAGAAAACGCTCAAACTCCCCAGCGACTACAAGTACGACAACGGCAAGCCCGGCGAAGTCATCAAGCCCGATGTCATCGTCGGCAAAGACATCGCGCCGAAGTCCGGCGAATCGCAGCGCGAGCATTTCGCACGCTGGCTCACCAGCCGGGAGAACCCCCTCTTCACCCAGGTCATCGCCAACCGCATGTGGGCGAAGGTGATCGGCCTGGGCGTGGTGCATCCCGTCGACGACTGGAGCGACCAGAACAAGCCCAGCAACCCCGCCCTGCTCGCCAACCTGACGGATTTGGTGAAGACGCTCAACTACGACCTGAAGGAATATCTTCGCGTCGTGCTCAACACCAGGGCGTACCAGCTCGCCACCAATCGCGAGGACTTCAACAAGGACAACTTCCGCAACCAGGCGGGCGTGCTTCGCCGCATGACCGCCGAGCAGGTGTGGGACTCGCTCCTGACCATCGCGGTGCCCGACATCGACGACCGCGTCGTCGCCAACGCCGGCGCCGGCCCGATGGGCATGATGATGGGCGAGGATTACGACGATCTGGATCTCACCAAGATGTCGACCGACGAAATCATCAAATACGCCGAGAAGATCGTCGCCGACCGCAAGACCCGCACCCGCGAGTTCTTCCGCAACCAGGGCGGCGGCTATGGCCAGATGGTCCGCGCCAGCGAGCAGCGGCAGCCGCTGCCCGGCGGCCACTTCCTCCGCGAGTTCGGCGCATCGAACCGCGAGACGGTGAACTCCGCCCATACCGATCCCAGCGTGCCGCAGGCGCTGGCGCTGATGAACGGCCCGGGCCTGCCGCAACTGATGGATAAGAAATCGGAGCTGTCAGCGAATCTCGCCAAGGCAGCGGACGAAAAGGAAAAGGCCAACGTGCTCTACCTGTCGATTCTCTCCCGCTACCCCACGCCGCCGGAGTCCAGCCTCGTCATCCGCGAACTGAAGGCCAACGGCGCCAAGGGCGTGGAGAACGTGGTGTGGGCCCTGGTGAATAGCCGCGAGTTCATGTTCGTGCGGTGAGCCGTAGGGTGCGTCAAGTCCGCGCGGACGCACCTTGTTGGATGAACGTCAACCTTGGTGCGTCCGCGCGGACTTGACGCACCCTACGCAGCGCAGGCCTCTGAAATTTGAAATTGAAACTTTTCAATTGAAAATTGCAAATTGCTTCAGGAACCCACCATGCTCAAATCCCTCGCCCATCAACTCGACGACGTTTCCCGCCGCTCCTTCGTCACCAACGCCGCCAGGACTTTCCTGGGCGTCAGCGTGGTGGGCGCCACGCCCTGGGCGCAGGCGCTGGCCGGTGAGACTGAGCCCGCGCCGGCATCGCCCCGCAAGAACCCCGCCAAGAGCGTGATCTACATCTACCTCGCCGGCGGCATGAGCCACCTGGATACCTGGGACCCCAAGCCGGGCACCGATGTCGCCGGACAGTTCAGCCCCCTGAAGACCAATATCACCGGCGTGTCGCTGAGCGACAAGCTCCCCCTGCTCGCCAAGCAGATGGACAAAATGTGCGTCATCCGCTCCATGACCAGCAGCCAGGGCGCCCACGAACGCGCCCAGTACCTGATGCACACCAGCTTCGCCCCCCTGCCCAGCGTCAAGCATCCGGGCATCGGACCCTGGCTCAACAAAATCGGCGGTCGCCTCAATCCCAAGCTCCCCGGCTCCGTCATCGTCGGCGGTGACGGCCGCGATGCCTCCGCGGGCGTGCTCGGTTCCGCCTATGAGCCCATCGTCGTCGGCAACCCGCAGGCGGGCCTGCAGAACTCCAAGCTCCGAGGCACCGAGCAGGACTTCGATCACAAACGCTCGCTGCTCGATCAGCTCGACTCCGGCTTCCGCGCCAAGTATCCGCAGGAGTCCGTGCAGGCGTACACCCGCTTCTACCAGGAAGCCGTCACGCTCATGAAGAGCAACGACCTCAAGGCCTTCGACCTCACCAGCGAACCGACCGAAGTCAAGCAGGCCTACGGCGCCAGCAGCTTCGGCATGGGGCTGCTGCTTGCCCGCCGCCTCGTGGAAGCCGGCGTGCGCTACGTGGAAGTGACGCTCGGCGGCTGGGACACGCACCAGGACAACTTCGAAAATCTCGAAACCAAGCTGCCCCCGCTCGACCAGGGCATCAGCGCCCTGCTCGCCGACCTCGCGAAGAAGGGCCTGCTGGACACCACGCTGGTCGCGCAGGCGTCCGACTTCGGCCGCACGCCGAAGATCAACGAACGCGACGGCCGCGACCATTACCCCAAGTGCTTCTCGATGATGCTCGCCGGCGGCGGCGTCAAGGGCGGGCAGGTCTACGGCGAATCCGACGAAAAGGCCGCCACCGTCAAGAAGAACCCGGTCACGCCGCAGGACTTCAACGCCACCATCGCTTACGCCCTGGGCATCCCGTACGACAAGCAGGTCTTCAGCAAGATCGGCCGCCCGTTCACCATGGCGGACAAGGGCAAGCCTGTAACGGCGATTTTCTGAACCCGCGAGCCGGGGCGTATTCGCCCCGCCGATTCTCCCGACACGCAAACCCATCAAGCAACCCTCCGCACACGCGGGGGGTTGCTGTCATTGGGCCGGACGGCGTCGCGGGGATCGACGTCGCGGCCGTTACTTTTCTTCGGATCGGTCAATGTAAGGTAGACGATGTCGAAGCCCCATCCGTGGGCCGGGTTGTTCTTTGACATGACTCTCGAGAAGGAACGCCGCCGGGGCCGATCCCCGCGAAGTGGCCGAAAAGTGTCCTACCTTTGCGGCAGTCGATTTGTAAGTGCTTGACATGGCGTAAGTTGGCTGCGGTTTTTGATGGCTGGGGGTCGGTGGCCGGCCACTTTCGTCGATGTGAGGCGCCGAATCGTTCCGCACGTCGGGCGGCCGCCGAACGGGGAGTGCGCCGCGGAGGATCGCCGAACGGATCGCCGGCGGACCGGGAACGAAAAAGGCGACGGTTCTTGCGAACCGTCGCCCGGAGGGAAAAGAGAGACGCCTACGTTGATCCCTTGCACATCGCACCCATCCGCGCGGCTCCTTGCCTTGCGGACGCCGTCGAAGTGCATCTCCAAACCAGGCCGGTTCGTCCTGCGACGCCGGCCCGCCTCCTGACTCGCCTCCGCCCCGTGCGAATCCGCCGTCGGATTCACGCTCCCTGGATCAATGCGGCAGCCTCTTCCATCGCTTTCGGTAAGTTTGCTGTGACGTTCTGCACGCGCTGCGGCGTGAGGTTGATCTCCGAAACAATCGTCGCGGCGGCTTCGTTCTCCTCGACATCCATCGTGAATCCCAGCTTCAACTGCTTGGCGATGATGTCCGCGACGTAGACCAGGCTTGTCAGCGTGCGGTTCTGCGGCGCCAGCGAGAGCGGGCGATGATGATGGCCCGTCACGAAGCCGAAGCTGGCGGGGAATTTCCAGTGGCGACAGAGGGCGGCGCCGAACTGCTCGTGCGTGGCGCCGATGACCTGCGTCTCCAGTTCGCGGAAGCTGTGGGCAGGATCGGCGACGGATTTGTCGATGGCTTCGATGAGCTTGGTGCGGCGAGCCTGCATCTCGACCATGATGCCGATGTCGTGGATCAAGCCGGCAAGGAACGCCTCATCGGGCAGGCCCAGGCCGATCTCGCGGGAGAGCAGTTGGGTGCAGGTGGCGGTGGCGATGGAGTGCTGCCAGAGATCGCGGGCGTTGAAGTTCGGGCTGATCTGCCCGCCGCGGAACAGCTTGGCGAGGCTGGCGGCGATGGCGATGTTCTTCACGGCGTTGAGGCCCAGCAGCACGATGGCGCGGTTGATCGAGCCGATCTGCCCGGGCAGGCCGTAGAAGGCGGAGTTGACGACCTTGAGAATGCGGGCGCCCAGGGCAGGATCGTTGGTGATGACCTTGTTCAGGTCCTGTGCCGAGGACTCGGGATCCTCGACAATCTTGATGATCTTGATCGTCACCTCCGGCAGCGTGGCGATGTGGCTGATCTCCTGGATCGTGGCCAGGATCATCGCTTCCTGCGCGGGGGTTGCGCCGATGGCGGCGGGCGGAGTGGCGAGTTTGGTTGCGGCTGGTGTCATGGTCTTTCCGCTCCTTCAGTGGCGTCTCTCGTTGCTTATCGGGAAGCGGCAAGTCGGACTTAATGTCGCGTGCCCACTTGTTCCCAAAGCTTCGGCGCGCTAACGTCCGAATATGTGGACATTCACGGAATCATCAGGGCGGGGTTTCGGTCGCTGGGTGATCTGGCTTCGCCACGGGCCGCCCTGGCCGCTGAAGTGGGCGATCTTCTGCGGGTTCGCCGCGATGGTGGTCCCGCTGGCGGTGCTGGCGCTGCTGGGGTTGGTTGTGGGGTTCGCGGTCTTCGTCGTGCTCTCCATCATCGACCGCATTGGAGGACTCTTTAGAGGTGGCAAGGCGGGGAGTCCTGGCGACGAAGCGGGCCGCAGCAATGTTCGCGTGATCGATTGAGGTTAGGAACGGGCCCGAAATGACTTCGCGAATTGGCGGTTCCCATTTAGCCGGCGGGCTTGCCCGCCGAGAGCGTCTCGGCGGGCAAGCCCGCCGGCTAAATGGGGAACTTATTTCGGTCCCGTTCCTTAGCGGTCGGGCCGAGTCGGCGAGGCGCACCCGTTCTGAAGTTCAAGATTGCAGGTTTCGGATTTCGAGTTTCGTGCGTCCGGTTTCGTTCAAGAGGATCGGAACTTGAAACCTGCAACATCTGAAACGTGAAACCCAACAGGTGGGCCTCGCCGACTCGGCCCGACCGCTGACCTGCGAACATGATTTCATTCGGATGCTAAACTTTCCCCGGTGGAGAATCGCTCGCGTTCACGGATGACGCATGTCGCAGAAACCACAGGCTATTTTGTGTCCCTACTGCGGCCACACGCAGCTCATGGCCGACTCGTGCGAGGCGTGCGGCGGTCAGTTCGATGCCGTCAGCCGGCGCGGCGTGCAGGTCAACATGGGGCCGTGGTGGGTGCGCGACACGCGCGTGCCGTTCCGCCCCGGCTTCAGCACGCAGGCGATGATGCGCCTGATCCAGGCCGGCAAAGTCACCGCCCATTCCATCATCAAGGGCCCGACCACGCACCAGTTCTGGCGTGCCGCCCGCGCGACGGCGGGCGTCGCCCATCTGCTGGGCTACTGCCATCACTGCGGCCAGCGGGTGCCGCCAACGGACGCGCAATGTCCGCAGTGCTCCGCGAAGTTCGAGACTCCCACCCAGCACGACGACCTTGGTCTGCCCATCCGCAGCGTCGACGAAGCACGGGCGGCGCAGAAGCAACTGGACGCGGAAGTCGCCCGCCTGGCAGGCACGCCGCCCACCTTCACCGCCCAGCGCGGCCCCGACGGCCGGGCGCTGTGCCCCTACTGCGGCCACAGCCAGCACGGCAACGAACGATGCGAATCCTGCGGCGGACTGTTCGAGCATTTCAGCCGGCGCGCGACGATGATCGCGATGGGGCCGTGGTTCGTGCGCAACAAGAAGTTTCCCTTCCGTCCCGGCTGCAGCTTCGATGTGCTCCGCAGGCAGATCGAAGCGAAGAAGATCGACGCGGACACGATCATCCGCGGACCGACGACCCGGCAGTTCTGGGCAGTGGCCAAGCATGTGCCGGGAGTGAGCCAGTTGCTCGGTTTCTGCTGGTCGTGCGGCGCATCGGCGACAGCGGGTGCGCCGTCGTGTCCTTCGTGCAGCGCCAGTCTTTCGACCTTTGAAGATCCGAATCGTCTCGGCCTGCCGTTTCGCACGGAAGCGGAAGCGCAGGCGGCTCACGCGCAGCTCGAGTCACAGGTGCAGCCCAAAGCCGCACCGACACCGGCGCCGGCTCCGCCGATGCCGGTCACCGGCGGCGCGAGCCCCTTCTCGGCAGCCGGGTTGGCGGCGCTGAAGGAACTGGACAACCGCACGCTGGCCGTGCTGGCGTCAGCGCCGTCGGAGCAGGAAGAAGAGGTCGTCTACGCGGAACCCGGCGAAGTGGAAGCACGCATCGCCGCCCGGCAGAAAAGCGGCGGCCGCGGCCGCAGCCGCGCGCCGCTGATCGCGCTGCTGCTCATCGCCGCGATTGCGATTCCGATGATGGTGCTGATCGGCGTCATGCTGAGCAACGTGAGCGACCAATCGCTTCCTCCCATTGCGCCGCGCAAGACCCCGCCGGTGGCGCCGAGCATCGACGAAGACGAGCAGGCCGTGCAGGCGCTGCGTTCGGAGGTCGCCGCCGCCTGGGACGGCGTGAAGAATGCCGGGCGCGAGGGCAACATCGGCCTGGAACTCGACAATCTCACCGACATGATCGGCCGCGCCGATTCGCTGCTGCGCGACAAGCTGCACGGGAAAGCGAAGACGCTTTACGACGATGCCCGGACTCGCATTGGAGAACTGGCGCAACAGATCAAGCGCCGCGACGAGGCCGCCCACGCCAAGACGGAAGCCCAGAAGCAGATCGGCCTGGCCACGCTGCTGCAGTTGCCCGAATCGATGCAGGCGGCCATGACGGAAGCCCAGAGCAGCAACGCCGAGGCCCAGATTTACTTCGACTCCGGTCAGTTCGACGAAGCCCGCGCCGCCTGGGACAAGGCCGCCGCCACGGTCGCGCGGTTGCTCAAGGCGTTCAACGATCAGAAGCAGGCGGGCGCGGAGTAATGGATGTTCACGGTGCGCCAAGTCCGCGCGGACGCACCTTGTTGGGTAAGCGGATCATGAATCGCCGAGCAGTTTGTCACCGGTCGCGAGATGGTGCGCCCGCGCTGAGCCTTGACGCACCCTACCAAGCCCCGTTATCCGTATCCCACGCCTTGCCACCACCAATCCACCTGAACATGCTCCATCGCATTCTCATCGTTGCGCTTTCGCTCGTCGTTTTCGCCGGGGCGCGTGCCGAGGATGTTCCCGACCTGCGCACGCGCAAGACCGGCAGCGACTGGCCCGCGTTCCTGGGTCCCACCGGCGATTCCAAGTCCACTGAAAAGGGCATCCAAACCAAGTGGCCCATCACCGGGCCGCGCATGGTCTGGCAGCGCAAACTCGCCGAGGGTTACGCCATGCCTTCGATCAGCATGGGCAGGCTGTTCATGTTCGACCGCGTGAAGGATCAGAATCGCCTCGTGTGCATGAAGAGCGAGACCGGCGAGGAACTCTGGTCGTTCCAGTACGAAACCGATTTCTCCGACCTGCTCGGCTACTCCGGCGGCCCGCGGTGCTGCCCGGTGATCGATGGCGATCGCGTCTACATCGCCGGCGCCGAAGGCATGATCCACTGCCTCAGTGCCACGGATGGCAAGGTGAAATGGAAGATCGATCTGGTGAAGGATTTTGGAGTGGTGAAGAATTTCTTCGGCGTCGGCGCCACGCCGGTCATCGAAGGCGACCTGCTCATCATGCAGGTCGGCGGCAGCCCGCCTGGACAAGGCAAGGACATCTACGCCGCCGGCGGCAAGATCGAATCCAACGGCAGCGGCATCGTGGCGTTCGACAAACACACCGGCAAGGTCGTGTACAAGCTTTCCAACGAACTGGCCAGCTACGCCACGCCTACGCTCGCCACCATCGGCGATCGACGCTGGTGCTTCGCGCTGTGTCGCGGCGGACTCGTCGCTTTCGAGCCGAAGACCGGCAAGATCGATTTCCGGTTCCCCTGGCGGGCCGATTCGCTCAACTCCGTCAACGCCAGCAATCCCGTCGTGGTGGACGATCAGGTGCTCATCAGCGAGTGCTACGACATCGGCGGCGCACTGCTGAAAGTAAAGCCCGCCCTCGCCGACAAACCGGGCGGACACGAGATCGTCTGGAGCGACAAGGAAAAGCGCGGCCGGCTGCGTTCGATGGCGGCGCACTGGAACACGCCGATCCACATCGACGGGTATCTCTATGGCTGCTCCGGCCGCAATGAGCCGGACGCCGACCTGCGCTGTGTCGAGTTGAAGACCGGCAAAGTGATGTGGACGACCACCACGGTGCCCTACGCGATTCCCGGAGCCAAGGCCGAAGATCAGCTTCGCCTGCGGCTGGCGCGCACCTCGCTTCTGCATGTGGATGGCCACTTCATCGTGCTCAGCGAGTACGGCATCGCCATCCTGATGAAGGTGAATCCGGAGAAGTTCGAGCCTGTCGCGGTGACCCTGCTGCAGCAGGAGAATTTCAACGACCCCGAGCCGCTGTTGAAGCAGCCGTGCTGGGCCGCGCCGATTCTGTCGCATGGCCTGCTGTACCTGCGCGGCGAGAACCTGCTCGTTTGCCTGGAACTGATTCCGCCCAAATGAAACAGGCGGGCGATTCAAGCGCGCAACACATCTGCGGGTTGCGCCACCATTTAGCCGGCGGGCTTGCCCGCCGCGAACCCCCGGACATCGCGCCGTTTCAGCTTCACCACGCGGCGGCCTCACTCAACATCGCGATTCGGCGTTGGGATTCAGCGCTGCGATTCGGCGCTGCGATTCGGCGCTGCGATTCGGCGCTGCGATTCGGCATTGCGATTCGGCGCTGCGATTCGGCATTGCGATTCGGCATTGCGATTCGGCGCTGCGCCGCGGCTGGATGTCCTCGGCGGGCAAGCCCGCCGGCTAAATGGCGCGGGGATCCATTGGCGGGGAATCATTCCTGAACATCACGTGCTTAGGAGCCGTGCAGGATCAACATCGCATGTGGGACGACTTTCCAAGTCGTCCGGCTGGGAGCGAAGCGATTCGTATCCGCGGAGTTAATCTTGCACGGCTCCTTAATTCATTGGCAAAGCTCGCCGCGACCCGTAATATGTGGCGGGATCGGGGCGGCGGGCCGGTTGTGCGCATCGGGCGTCGATGACCGATGATGATCTACACGGGGATATGGCCCCTTCATCCGCTGCCCCTTGCCCGGATTGTGCCAGGCATCGGCCACGCTCCAACAACAGGCAGGCTCACCATGGCCGTACGCACCGCCCAATCCCAACCCCCGCAAAAGGCAATTTCCCGCAAGGTCAGTCGCGGGAATGGAAAGGATCATCCCGTGGCTTCCAACAAAGTGGCACCCAAGAAAGCGAGCAACAAACCCATGAGCAAAGAACAGACCGAACAGGCGGGCGAGGCGGCCGGCCCCGAGAGCCTCGACAAAGTCCGCGACATTCTCTTCGGCGCCCAGTCCCGCGAGACGGACAAGAAATTCGCCCGCCTCGAGGAACGCGTGGCGAAAGAAACCGCCACCCTGCGCGATGAGACCCGCAAGCGCCTCGATTCGCTCGAAGACTACGTCAAGAGCGAAGTGCAATCGCTGCTCGACCGTCTCAAGTCGGAGCAGACCGATCGCACCGCCGCCGACAAGGATCTTTCCAAGCAGCTCGCCGAACTGGGCAAGGAGACCGACAAGCGGCTCAGCGCCACCGACGAGCGCCTGACCGACGCCCAGCGCGATCTTCGCAAGCAGATTCTGGATCAGAGCAAATCGCTTCGCGACGACATCGCCGAAGCGCAGAAGCAGCTCAACGATTCGCGCGAGCGTGCCGACGCGGAACTGCGCAAGGACAAGGTCGATCGCTCCGCGCTGGCGGATCTGCTGACGGAGCTGGCGCTGCGCTTGAAAGATGAAGAGTAAGCAGCCGGGATTTGGGAATCGGGATTCGGGAATCGGGACCGAATCACTTCCCATTTAGCCGGCGGGCTTGCCCGCCGCGGGCGTCCGGTCACGGCGCCGCATCGTTTCACCACATTCGCATCGAGCCGCCGATGTCGTGAGGCCGGAATCGCGCAGCGTCTGGTGGTTCGCGGCGGGCAAGCCCGCCGGCTAAATGGGCTGTGCAATCCGGGAAGTTACTTCACGATCCGTCGTTGTCTTCATTCCCGAATCCCCTTTCCGCAATCCCGAATCCCTAATCCCGAATCCACACACCCGCCTTTCCTCCCCATGTCCGACGACGGCAAACAACCGGCGAAGAACGAACCCGCCGCCAAATCCGCCGGCCAGGGCGATGACATGCGCGCCTTGCGTCGCCTGCTCCTGGGACAGGAGCAGGAGGAACTCGCCCGTGTTCAGCGCAAGCTCGACAAGATGCAGGTCGATCCGGAGAGCATCGGCGACCTGCTGCCCACGGCGGTGCGCATCTCGCGCGAGAAGGACGATCGTTTGGCCGAGGCTTTGTCGCCGACGATCGATACGGCGATTCGCAAATCCGTTCACGAGAATCCAGAGCGACTGGTCGATGCGATCTTCCCGCTGATGGGTCCTGCGATCCGCCGGGCGATCATCGACACGCTGGGCAACATGCTCCAGACGCTGAACCAGACGCTGGAGCACAGCTTCTCGCCGCGGGCCATCGGCTGGCGCATCGAAGCCTGGCGCACCGGCAAAACCTTCGGCGAGGTCGTCCTGCTCAAGACCCTGCAATATCGCGTCGAGCAGGTCTTCCTCATTCACGGCGACAACGGCCTGCTCCTGCAGCACTGCTTCTCCGACAAAGTCGCGGTGCAGGACGGCGACATGGTCTCGGGCATGCTCACCGCCATCCAGGATTTCATGCGCGATTCCTTCGGAGCGGCGAAGGAAGAAACGGTCGATCAGCTCAAGGTGAACGAGCTGCATGTCTGGATTCGCCGGGGCCGCCGCGCGTTCATGGCGATTGTGATTCGCGGCGAGCATCCGCCCGAGCTCTTGAAGGGGCAGTTGCAGGATGCGGTGATGAGCGTGCAGAAGGAACTCGCCGACGAACTGGATGAGTTCGTCAAGAGCGGCGATGCCAAGCCGTTCAGCCGGGCAAGGCCCTACATGGAATCGCTGCTGGTGGAACGGAAGGCGGAGCGCAAGAAGCGATTTCCGATTCTGGGTGCGGCGGCGGCGATCGCGATCCTCGCCCTGCTCGGCTCTTGGCTGTTCACGTCGTGGCAGGAGAAGAGCAAGTGGAACGACTTCGTCGAGCTTGTGCGCCGCGAGCCGGGCATCGTCGTGACGCACGAAGACAAACACGACGGCAAGCGGAGGCTGATGGGCCTGCGCGATCCATATTCAAAGGACCCCGCCGCATTGGCGCGCGAAGCGGAAATCGATCCGGACAGCGTGGAAATGGCGTGGGCGCCTTATCACGCGGCAGATCAAGCCATCGCGCTGAAGCGCGCCATGGCACTGCTGGCGCCACCGGAGGGCGTGGCGCTTGCGCTTTGGGACGGCAAGCTGCGCGTGACCGGTCATATCACTGCGGACTGGATCGATCGCGCCAAGCGCCTGGCGCCGACGATTGCCGGCATCAGCGGGCTGGAGGAAGACAACCTCGTCGCGACCGACCTTTCACAGATCGCCCTCGCCGCCGCCCGCAGCCAGCTTCGCCCGCCGGCCGGCGTCACGCTCACGTTTGAGGCCGGCGTGCTCACCGCCAGCGGCAACGCGCCGCAGCAGTGGGTCGAGGAAGCGCGCGTTCTGGCGCGGTCCATCCCGCAGGTGAAGCAGTACGTCGATCGCAATCTGATTGCAGCCGATCAGGAGCGCATCGTCCTGGAGCGCGCCCAGCGCGTGCTCGCGCCGCCGGACAGCGTGCAGCTTGCATTCACCAACGGCGTGCTGCTGGCCAAGGGCACAGCCGCCGAGCAGTGGGTGCAGAACGCCCGCGTGCTGGCGCGCACCATCGCGGGCATCAGCGATTACCGCGATGAGGAGGTCGTCATCGCCGATCGGCAGCAGCGCGTGCTGGCCCGGGCGAAGCAGGTGCTGCAGCCGCCGGCCACGGTATTGCTCGAACTGAAGAACGACACGCTCACCGCCGCGGGCACCGCGACGACGCGCTGGCTCGAGGAAGCCCGGCTGCTGTCGCGGGCCATTGAAGGCGTGATCAAATATGACGATGCCCAGGTCGCCGCCAGCGACCGAGGCCAGCGCGTGCTCGACGCCGCACGCCTGGCGCTGCGACCGCCGGCGAGCGTCACGCTGAGCTTCGACAACGACGTGTTGACCGCCAAGGGCGAGGCGTCCGCCGAGTGGATCGCCGAAGCAAGTTCGCTGGCCACGACGATTCCGCAGGTGGCGCGCTTCGCCGCGGATGAACTGAAAGCCACCGACCCCAAACCGCTGCAACTGGCGCGGGCCCGCGCCACGCTCGATCCGCCTGCGGGCGTCACGCTGTCCCTGGACAAGGGCGTGCTTGCCGGCAAGGGCGCGGCGACGCAGAAGTGGGTGGAGAAGGCCCGCATCCTCGCGCCGCTCTTGCCGGGCGTCAGCCGGTTTGAAGACGCGGGCATGACGATTTCAGATCGCGACAAGTACCTGCTCGACCAGGCGACGCTCATGCTTCGGCCCCCCGAAGGCGTGCAGATTTCCATCGCCGGCCGCAGCGTCGTCGCCAGCGGCACCGCTTCGCATGCGTGGATCACCTCCGCCCGCCGGCTCACGCCGCTGATCGACGGCATCGACAAACTCGATGAACAAACCCTGGTCGATCGTGATATCGAGAAACTCCAGGACACCTCCACCCGCATCGAGCGCCAGCTTGTCTTCTTCCGCGACAACACCACCATCCTGGCGCCCGACCAGGAGCGAAACCTCGGCGCCGCCATGGCCGACGCACGATCCGTTCTGGAGGCTGCACGGCTCGCGGGCAAACGCATCACCTTCGAAGTCACCGGCCACACCGACCGTACGCCCGATCCCACCTTCGACCGCAACCTGAGCCAGTCCCGCGCCGACTTCATCGTCAAATCGCTCGTGCAGATCGGCGTCCGTCCCGACGACATCTCGACCGTTCCCGCCGGCGGCACGCAGCCTCTGGAAGGCAGCGAATCGCAGCGACGCGTGCAGATCAAAGTGATCCTGAAGGACTGATCGACAGACCGCGTTATGATGCCGCCATGCCCCGCAAAAAAGCAACAGCCCCGCTGACCGTCGCCGCGTTTCAGAAGCACATCCGCGACCGCTACTACAAGACCGACAAGGCCCGCGGCACACCCGCGACGTTTCTCTGGCTGGTCGAGGAAGTGGGCGAACTGGCGACCGCGCTGAACGAAGCGCACTCCCAGGGCAAGGCCGACCGCGCCAACATCGAAGAGGAATTCGCCGACGTCATCGCCTGGCTCTGCACCCTGGCGAACATCAATGACGTGGACCTGGAGTCCGCCCTCCGCGCCAAGTATCTGACGGGCGAGGGACCGAAGGGGCACAAGTAGACGGGCGCGGGACACGGAGACGGCGCTTCGAGCCTTCAACGCCGGTCAATCCCAATTCGCGCGGTTCAGCAATTCCGATGCGTAATCGATCAATTCCGGCTCGATTTTCAACGTTCTGATCACCTTCATGGCATCCATCGCCATCGCGCGATTGCGCTGCGCCATGGCGATCTTGATGCGCATCAGTTGGCCGCCGAACTGGTGCCCCTGCATGTCCATCGGCTTGCCCCGGCCCGCGCGCGGCGTCCATGCGCCCACGCCTGAAAGCGATTCCTCGTTCGGCGTCATCGGGCGCGCCAGCGTCGCATCCGGAGCATAATCGTCAACCTCCTTCAGCATCAGGTGCGTGCCGATCTCGTGAGCGATGGTGTAAGCAATGGCGGATCGTTTGCCCGCGTCGGAGAGTTTCCACGGATAGCCGGTGATGCGCAAATCGCCCGCCAGGTGCGGCAGATACCCGACCATGGCGCGCTGTGCCACGGGCCAAGCAACACCGTGTGCGACGCCTCGGGCCAGCGTGTGCGGGGCGGCCGAAACCAGCCCATCATCGATAATCGGCGTATTGGAAAGGAACAGCGTCGGCGCCGGGGGCGGGTCCATCCAAAAGAAGAACTCCTCGCAATCCATGATCGAATAATCACGCCAGTTCTGCGCCGTGAGCACCGGCTTGCCCGACTTCGTCTTCAACTCCTTCAAGACTTTGAGAGCGGCCTCGTAGCGCGCGATGAACCGGAGTGCCGCGTCGTCATAAGTGGTGATGCCGATTCGCTGATCCGGCGGGAGCCAGACCGCCACCTCATCAAGTGCGCCGTAATTCTGAATCGAGTGCGCCACGTCCCGGCGAAACGCGCGCGGGTTATCGAGAAAAATATCGAACGTATCCCGCAGCGGACGCTGATAGGGCGCAATGCGCTGACGCTGTGCTTTGATGAACTCAAAGAACTCGTGCTTCTCCGTGATGGAAAACACGACCTCCCGGCCGTACGCCTTGCGAATCATCGTGGCGCTCAGGGCGAGCGTCTCATTCGTCTCCTTCTCCGAAAGCATGGGCAGATCGCGATGCTCCAGCAGCATCACGTCAACTCGGAACGGATCCGCCTGCGCGGCAGATACGATGGCAATCGCGAAGGCGAGGATTAATGCGCCAAGGCGCATGAGCACTGTGCCGACGGTCCTGGTGCGAGAGATCATGGTGATCACCTTGGTTCCGACTCAAGCACTGCGCGTCAATCAGTTGAACAGGTCAACTCGCGGGCCGAATCTCGCGCAAAGGCGCAAAGCTCGTCAAGACAGCGGATTTCTTCGCGAGCTTTGCGCCTTTGCGCGAGACTCAATCGCTCAGACTATTCGTGCGCGGCTCCATGGGCCAGGCCCGCGATGGACTGCCAATGCCACTGGAGTTGCATTACCCTTGCCGCATCTGCTCGATCACCCGCGGAACTTCCGCCTCGCGGCCCAGCGGCACCGGCACATGCACGTGCTGAAGGTGCGTGGTGTTCTTGCCCTGCACTCGGAAGATGAACAGCAATTGATCGAACGGCTGCCCCGCGTCCGGCGCGCGATCTTCGACCTGCCCGCGCGGCTTGTGCTGAAAACTCTCCAGGCGAACGCCCATGCCTTTGAACGACCAGAACGCGCCGGAGACGTAGAGGCCCGCCGGGCCGACGATCACGCCTTCGTTGCGGGCCATGCCGCGGATCGCACCTTGAATCCCCAGATGCATAAAGGCGCCGGCGATGATCCCGAAGACAACGAATCCGCCGGAGATCGCCAGCGCGGTGATCATCGGCGAATCGGCGATCAGGTCGTCGCTGGTTGTCGCGACGAGCAGCCCGATCACCACGCCGACGCCCGCGATGCCCAGCGCGATGATCCACCAGACGTTGCGGTTGCGGGTGCGCTCGGCCGCGATGTGCTGCTCCCACTGCGCCGGCGGGTAGTTCCACCAGACGTAGCGATCGCCGGCGACCATGGCATTCAGCCTGCGGCGCGAACCCCATGCGGTGAAGAAAAGAATCCCGCCGAGCAGCGCCGAGAAGATCGCCAGCACGATCAACAGCACAGGCCAGACCGAAGGCGGCTTGTTGGCGATGGTGTTGACCTTGTCGAGTAACAAGCCCAACGCGCCGGCGCCGCCCAGCGCCACGGTGAGAACGAGAAACGGGAGATTCCACCGCTCCATGTTGAGCCGGGGACGCTTGCGCTGATCGAGATCGAATGGATCGCTGGGTGCGGACATGTGAGCATGATCGGCGGGGACTGTAGGGTGCGTCAAGGCTTGGCGCGGACGCACCACGATTAACGGCGATGCAACACACTATGGAGTTGTGCAGGAACAACTCCGCAGTTTGTGTAGGGTGCGTCAAGTCCGCGCGGACGCACCTGAGAGCCTTCCGTTAAACGATGGTGCGTCCGCGCCGAGCCTTGACGCACCCTACGCATCGACGTACGCGCACCGTTGCGAAAAACCTCGTCGCGGTTTATCGTCCCGACATCGCCGCACCCCTGCCGCGGCCCTCACGCAAGGATGACCATGACCACCACCGCCAGCCCTCGTCCCGGCCTCATGCGCACCGACCTTCCCCTGCCCGGCCGCCGGCAAGGCAAGGTGCGCGATATTTACGAAGCCAAGCTGAAGGACGGCCGCGACGCGCTCGTGCTTGTCGCGTCCGACCGCATCAGCGCGTTCGATGTCGTCATGTCCAACCCCGTGCCGGGCAAGGGCGTGATGCTCACGCAGATCAGCAAATTCTGGTTCGACATGATCGGCCAGAAAATGGCGGGCAAGCTGCAGCACCACGTCATCTCGATGGACCCGGCGGACATCCCCGGCCTGAACGCTGAGCAGCGCGAGCAACTCAAGGGCCGCGTGATGGTCGGGCGCAGGACGAAGGTGATCAAGATCGAATGCGTGGTGCGCGGGTACCTCGCCGGCAGCGGGTGGAAGGAGTACCAGCAGTCGCAGACGGTGTGCGGCATCAAGCTGCCGCCGGGCCTGAAGCAGTGCGACAAGCTGCCGGAGCCGATCTTCACGCCTTCCACCAAGGAAGACGTGGGGCACGATCAGAACATCAGCTTCGAGCAGTCGTGGGAAATCGCGGGCAAGGAACTGGCGACGAAACTGCGCGACCTTTCACTGGCGATCTACTCGATGGCCCGCGACTACGCCGCCCAGCGCGGCATCATCATCGCCGACACCAAGTTCGAGTTCGGCCTGCCCACCGACGGCAGCGGCGCCGCCGGTGGCGCCCCCGGTAGCGGCGTGCCGATCCTGATCGATGAAGTGCTCACGCCCGACAGCTCGCGCTTCTGGCCCGCCGACCAATACAGCCCCGGCAAGGACCAGCCCAGCTACGACAAGCAGTACGTTCGCAATTATCTGGAAGAGCTTGTCAAGGCCGGCAAATGGGACAAGACCCCGCCGGGCCCGACGCTGCCGGAGGAAGTGCTTCGCAACACGATGGCGAAATACCTGGAGGCGTACCGCAAGCTGACGGGGAAGGAGTTGGCGTGGTGAGGGGCTTGTCTGCGCGAGTGACCGCGCGCGACCTGCTATCCTGAAGAAGCACTTGCTATTGATATCCAGTATCTATCTCTTCGTCGGTAACGGGAGGCATCAATGCTCACTTTCACACAACCCGAACTCTTCGCCGCAGTGACGCGCTTCGAGCAGAACGAGGCCGCGATGATTGCCGACGCGAAGTCTGCCGTCGTGGAATGGAAGTACGCTAACGAGGATATGTTCGGATTGTTTCCGCTGTTCAAGGACATCGGGTTTCGCTATTCAGGAACGTGGAAGCCTCCCAAACGCCGCTGGTACAGTAAGAAGCCCAAAGGCTTCTTTCATCTGCATGGCATGGACGGTCACGGCAACGTGCAGATTATCGAGAGGAGCAATGGAATCGCGGCGGTGTTTGTTCGGGAAGAACGATTCATCGATGAATTCTTCTCCGGATGTCGCAGGCCATCGCTGCACCGGCATGTTCTCGAGAACGGCCGTGTCGTCTGTGCCTTCCATTATCACCTCGACCCCCACCAGTACAGTCGGGAAGTGTTTGAGTACCGCGGAGACAAGCTTATCGCTTCGCTGGAAGAATCCTGGTACGTGAGCGACAAGAAATGGGTCAAGGCGTCTTGGACCACTCGATGCACTTATGAGTATGACACGGATGGGCTTATCCGCGCTCACCGCGACGGGGGCGGCGTCTCTGGCAACACCCTGGTGTTTGTCCGCCCGAATGCAAGCCAAGGACCTAAGTCATCTCGCCGACCTATCGTGGCATACACCGTCGAGGTGCCAGATGACCCCAAGGACCGAAAACACCAGGTCTACACAGATGCGTATGGGCTGGAGATGACGATCGACGACGAATGGCCGATTGACACGATCGTCCTGGTTCCGGCAGACCTCGTCAGCGTGATCAAAAAGGAAACCGGTTTGCTGACGAACGGTACGGTGTACGCGGGCGCCAGTTCGCTCCCTGCGAACACGCAACCGAGCGCGATCAAGAAAGCAGGCGGAACGTGGCAACTTATCGACGCAACCGCGCCGAAGGCTGGGGCGTTTGCCCGCGCCGCGCTCGACGCCAAATTGAATCTCATCCTTTCAATTTGCGAACCGGGCGACCTACGCCCCGTCCTTTCCCATTGCGGAGATGTGGCGGCGAAACGGCTCGTGATTGCGTTTCGACCGACCGGTGAATGTCCACCCGAATCCGGGCAATCGATCGCTGGGCGGATTCGATCCGAGTTCAATCCTCGCGATGCCACGGTCGTTCGAATCCTGATTGCAGCGCCGATTGGAAAAGATCATGTGATGGATTATCTGGGCGGACCGAATATCGACGGCCTGCTCCACTACGGCGGGAATTACGGCAGCACTATGGAAGTGCTCGGGCAAATCGCTTTGAACCGCACGTAACACGAAGCAGGTGGGCCTCGCGGACTCGGCCCGACCGCTAACCAGCCTCACCTCTGCACCTGAGGACACTGCAAACACGACGGAGGGAACCATGGCAACGCGGCTTGATTCGATGTCGCGGGTCTTCGTTGCAGTTGTGGCGTGTTTCTGGGGAACTCCCAACGGCTGGGCACAGGAGAAGGCGAAGGAGCGTTTGCCCTATTTTCACTTCGATGCGGAATCACAGAAACCCGGCGACCCGCTGCCTCAGCCGCCGTTTTTCCCGCAGCCGTGGAAGGAAGCTGGCGTCAATCACCCCAAGCGGGGCACGATCGCAGCGGACCCGAGCGCGCCGCAGGGGAAGAACGTGTTCCGCTGGGAGGTCAGGGATGCCAGGACCACGGAACTGTTTCATGAAGTCAAGTTCAATCGGCTGCCCGAGGCCAAGCCCCGCGATTACTACTACGCCTTCTTCGTCCGGTTCGATCGGATCGACGGCAAGGACATCTGGCACGACGGCGATGGCGACAGTTTCGACAAGGGATTTGAAGTCGTCGGCGATGGGATCCGATGGGTCATCCACTTCGGGAATCATGGCGTTCGCATGAAGGATCACCGCTTCTCGTGTTACGTGTCGAACTCAACCTTCCATCTCAACCGCAAGATCGAAGTGAACGACGGCTACTATCCGAACCACAGCGGCCACTCGCGGTACCAATCGCCGGAACTGGATTACGAAAAGTGGCACGCCGTCGTGTTCAAGATGAAGTGGGCGACGGATGACACCGGCGAAATCGGCCTGTGGGCGAACGGGGTCAAGGTGCTCGAGCACACTGGCATCAAGACGGTCAAGGCGCCAGGCACTTTCGAACGGCTCCAGTTTTTCGGCACCATCGCCCAGCCCGCCTACGACGCCCCGCCGCATGTGAGGAAGGTCGATGCCCTGATCTTCACCGATGACTGGCGGGACATTGTCAATGGCGGCTATCTGAAGAAAGCAGGCGACAAACCTGCGGAACGCGGACGCAGCGGCACAGGTTCAACTCCAGATGACGGGGCGGCTTCGACGCGCTGATGCGCACCATCCCGCGGAGGATTAGGCTCTGTCCCGAATGCCATTCGGTTAAGCATTTTCCCCTTGTTTTTCCGCTCTTTTCGCTTCTTCCTCCCGGCGTGGCCGCTTCAGCAGGTCGTACTCCTTCCATCGTCGGCGAATCACGCGCAGCTGGGTTCGAGCTTCGCGTCGGGGGTTCACAATCAGCTTCGCCACGCCGGGCAGGCCGAGCATCGTCACGCCGAGGAACCGCATGGCGTCGATGAAGCTGATGCGCCGGACGCTGACGCCCTGCCGCGCCGCGGCCCGCAGCATCGCCAGTCGCACCAGGTTGTACGCGATCAGGTACATCGTCAGTTCCTTCTTCACACCCTCGACCGTCTGGCAGCGCAGCACGTTCATCTTCATCGTCGTCTTCAGATGATCGGAGCAGGTTTCGATGTTCCAGCGCTGGCCGTAGAGTTCGGCGATCTTCGCGTCGGGCCATGCCGCTTCATCGAACAACGTCGTGGCGATGATCACCTCCCGCGTGCACAAGCCCTTGTGCGACACCGTGAAGCGCACCAGGCGCACGTCCACGAAGTCCGGCAACGCGTCGAACTGATCGGCGGTCATCCACCTGGGCGCGACCGGCGGCTTCGTCCAGCGCTGCCTGCCGCGCGTCGAATCGATCTTGCGGCGCTGGTGCAGGCGGAAGCAGGCGAACACCCCGCGGGCGTTCAGCAAGGCCACGTGCGCGAAACTGCAAAACGCACGATCGCCCAGCAGAATGTCGCCGATTTGCAGTATCGGATGGACGCCGATGACGCTGCGCATGTCGTGTTGAAACAGCGGAAGCGCAAGTAGGCTCTTGAACATGCCTGTCGCCGCGTCGAGCAGTCCCATGAGTTTGCCGGCGGGGTAGCCGACGCCCGGAAGTTGGCCCGGCGGCAGATCGAAATGCTCGCGCAGCGGAGGCGCGTCGCTCATGGAGAAGGTCGAGCCGTCGGCGATGAAGATGCGCCGGCCGAGGAGCCCAAGCGTCTGACCGGCGGCGGCGTTCAGCGCGTGCGCGGCGTCGACGACGCGCTTCATCATCGCCTCGAGCATCGTCAGCGGCAGGCGCTGCCGCGCTTCGCAGTAGCTGGCGGGCGCGAAGTCGAGCCCCCGGGGGCCCGGCGAGTTGCCGCATCGCCGCGATGGCGACGTTGCCGTGGAGGATTTGCAGCAGGAAGAGACGGAAGGTGGTCCACATCGGCAGCAGCCGGTCGCGGCCGCGGCGCGGATCGCGGCTGCGGCGCGGATCGCGTTCCGTCCGCAGTTGCTCGAACTGCGACTCGAAGGGAAGATGCGCCAGCGGGTCGCGCCGCACGCGGGCAATCGCACGAGAAATCTGAGCCGTCCGTGGCCTCCTGGGTGTGGTGTCGTGAAGCAACACCAGCATCGCAGGAGGTCATGGTTTGCGCAAGTTAATGTAAGTCGTTTGTTGGCGCGGAGTTAGGGCTTAACCGAATGGCATTCAAGAATTCCCCTTTGATTGCCCCCTCACTTGTCAACGATCCCCATTCTACCGTCTCCGACAGCCCATCCACCACATCACCGACATCCACCTGCGTCCCCGCCACAAAGCAGATGTAGGGATTGACAAACCCGCGCACCGATCCGCCGATGCCGCCCTGCAGCGCTCCGAACTTCGCGCCGTTCCACGCGCCTTCCCAGGCGCTGCCCCACGAGCCGCCGTCGATCGCGCCGGTGACGAAGCCGGACATCGCGCCCAGCGTTGCGCCGGTGACCGCGCCGGCGGAGCCGTGGATGCCCGCGCTGAACAGCCGACTGACCAGCTTGCGTTCGACGGTCGCCGCGGCGCTGACGCCGTCGGCCAGTTTCGTCGCGCGGGCCACGATCCTCTCGCCGAGCTTCGACACCTTCAGCAGATCGCCCGCATACGGCATCACCGCGCCGGCCAGCGAGATCGCCGCGTTCTTCACGTCGCCCTCGGCGATGTAGAGCGCGGCGTTGAGCCCGTCGCTCAGGGGCGTGGGGTCGATCAGGCCGATGACGTCGAGCGCGTTGTGCGCCAACGTCATCGGATCGAGCGCGGCGTTGAGCTCGGCCCAGTGCTGACGCTGCCGGTCGATGGCGGCGAAGGCGATGCGGGCGATGCCCGCCGGGTCGGCGACGTGGTGCGTGCCGGTGGTCAGGTCGTACCACGCCCCGCCCGCGGAGCGTGGCAAGGTTCCATTGAAAGGACGTGGACCTCTGCCATCTCTGATGAGCGCACAAAACAGTATACTGAAACCATCTCATTCAGGAGTAAAACGCGGGCGCGATACTGTATTCACAATTCCTCGGGGACGATTGGTATCACTGTCAGACAATAGATTGGGAATAATCGGCTGAGTACCAACGAAGTGGGGCTGATTAAATCCCGCAAGTTTGAATCTCGAGTCGGTCCAAATGCAATTGTCAAATCGGCACCGGTCGAACATTGTTAAGTGAAACAGCGCACCAGAGAAATCGCATCGCAAGAAGTTGATCTTGTGACCCCCGGCACGCTCAAACCGTACTTGGCGAAAACTGCAGTCCACTACATCAACGCTGGCGAAATCACCAACCAATGCCTTGTCAAATATGCAATTGGACAACGGCCCCAGAAGTGCACCGTCCAAGTGTGCGCCTACGAACAGGCATTTACGTAACGCCGAATGGATATGACCGGCCGTTGTAAACCTCGCATGCGACATATCAATACCTTCCAGCAAGGGCGCTTTGACGGCAACCGTGAACGGAACTCCTCGCAAGTCAACATATATGACGCCATCGCTTGCTATTGTTCCAAAAGGCGTCGTCGATAAGTCACCTGTCGCGAGTATTGCATTGGCGACACGCTGTGCATCAGTACTCCAGCGAGCCTGTAAGGCACGGTGGTCGATAGATTGCTGTGACATTGCTTCTCTCAGTATAGTGCTTCAAAGATGACAGGCGAGGACGAATGATCGTACTTGAGTGCTTTACCAGCGCTCCCTGCGGATGTAATGTCACCAATGGCCCATTGGCCGGATCCAACGTCAAGCTGGTAGTCCGGACGAAGAGGCCGCAGGGCTTTTAGACCCAACCTGCTTCCCTTATTTGCTGTGGCTGCAGTTGGCAGGATTCCTTTGCGCTTTAATACGGTATCAGCTATTTGTTGAATCGCGCTCCCTTTGAACATTCGTCCAAGGAATGGAACATGCTTTAGCTTGTGATACAGCGCAGCCATTGGAGACCCTGCGGTACCGCCCTTACTTAGATATCGCTCAGCGACATCGACCGCGTGCCGCAATTGATCGGCGAAAGCATCAACAGCCGGATATTTTCCTTTTGCACCCTTGACATAACTAATCGTGCATTTGTTATGCACCCACACCGCGGTCACTCGCCCCACGCCGTCCTCGACGAAGTAGGTGTGGTCGCCTTCGACCTCGAAGTTGTAGACCTCGACGCCTTGGGGAATCTCTTGGCGGGTGGATGACAGGACGATGGCGTCGTTGCTGCCATCGCCTTCGTTGAGCCGGTCGCCTCCTTTCAGGTCTTTGGCCGCGATCCAGCCGCCTTGGCCGCCGTTAATACTTTCGACCCAGAACGGATGCTCGTCGGTGGTGCGGATGGTTTCGACGTTGCCGTCGCGGTCGCGGATCGTGACCACGCGCAGGTGGTCGCTGGCGTTGCGGAACAGCTTCGTCACCTTGCGAAGCTGCACGCCGTCGCCTTCATCATACTGATCGCGGGCGAGGACTTCATCGCCTTCCTCGATGTCTTCGATCTTCTTGAGCAGGAACGTGCCGTCGGCGTTGATGCCGGTGATCACGTGCGTGCCGGCGGCGAAGCAGACGAAGGGGTTGATCGCGCCGCGCACGGCGCCGCCGAGGCCGCGTGGCTACTTCGCACGCTTCGCGCGCCCTGGGCGCTGAATGGCCTTGGCTAATCGCTGCAAGTCAATGCGAACCGCCTCGTAGCGTGGGTCATCCAACAACGTTCGCACCTCCTCCAATAGCGATGAGTCGCCGACCGTCACCAAGGAGTTGATCAGTGCCCAGCGGTAGCTGTTGCGGTCTTCATTGGGGGCCGTCTCCTTCTTGAGCTCCTCCATGAGCACGCGCGGTATATGCGTTCCTCTCGCCTCCTTTACAGCCAAAGCGCGGGCTATTCCCTCCTTGGTCCGTTTGTGATAGGGCCGCGTCAGATGTTCAGCCAACGTACTCAACAGGTGCGGATACGGGACTGCAGTATTCACCAGGTCCCACTCCGATCGCGTATCGCCACACTGGCGCACCCCTTCAGGCCAGCCCGCGGCGGTTAAAGCGGCCACAAGAGGCTCGGCATCCTTGGTCAGCATCGCGGCGTGCTCGGCCCATTGACGCTCGCGCTGGTCGGCAGTCAAATTATCGCGGTACTTCTCGATGAATTCTTTAGTATTCACCCTTGCGCTCCAGTACTTGTTAAAGTGCGCGAACGATTTTTAGGAGTCCTGCATTCTCGGCGGCTTGAAGTGGGGCACTAATTTTCGTGCCGGTTCCCGACCTCACCCACAATTCAAACGGCAACTTTTCCTTCTTAGCGATCGCAATGTAGTCCCTGATCTGCGAAGTCAGGCCTTGATACTTCACATTCTTCACTTCTTTGATCAGGGTCTTGGTTACTTCGTCCGGGAATCGCATCCGCCCTGATTCTGGCCCTATGATGCCTTTCTTTGCTTGCGTGATTCCGCCTGCCTTCTCCCCGGCCTTTCCCTTCGCAACCGATTCAGCAATGTTGCATACATTATGCACCCACACCGCCGTGACGCGCCCCACGCCGTCCTCAACGAAATAGGTGTGGTCGCCTTCGACCTCGAAGTTGTAGACCTCGACGCCCTGGGGAATCTCCTGGCGGGTGGATGACAGGACGATGGCGTCGTTGCTGCCGTCGCCTTCGTTGAGCCGGTCGCCTCCTTTCAGGTCTTTGGCCGCGATCCAGCCGCCTTGGCCGCCGTTAATACTTTCGACCCAGAACGGATGCTCGTCGGTGGTGCGGATGGTTTCGACGTTGCCGTCGCGGTCGCGGATCGTGACCACGCGCAGGTGGTCGCTGGCGTTGCGGAACAGCTTCGTCACCTTGCGAAGCTGCACGCCGTCGCCTTCATCATACTGATCGCGGGCGAGGACTTCATCGCCTTCCTCGATGTCTTCGATCTTCTTGAGCAGGAACGTGCCGTCGGCGTTGATGCCGGTGATCACGTGCGTGCCGGCGGCGAAGCAGACGAAGGGCTTGATCGCCCCGCGCACGGCGCTGCCGAGGCCGCCCTGAATCGCGCCGAACTTGGCGCCGGACCACGCGCCGGCGAGGGCGCCGGAGAGTTCGCCGGATTCGATGAGTCCGCTGGTGAAACCGTAGGCCGCCCCCATCGCCGCGCCGCCGACGGCCCCGGCGACGCCCTGGATGCCGGCGCTCAGCAGACGGCAACCCGCGGAGCCAGCCAGCGTCGACACGCCGTTGGTCAACGCTTTGACGTACTTCGTGCCCTTGACCAGATCGCCCGCATACGGCAAGAGCGCCCCGGCCAGCGAGATCGCCGCGTTCTTCATGTCGCCTTCGACGGCGTAGAGCGCGGCGTTGAGGCCGTCGCTCACCGGCGTGGGGTCGAACAGGCCGATCACGTCGAGCACGGTGTGCACCGCGGTCATCGGATCGAGCGCGGCGGCGCGGTCGGCCCAGTGCTGACGCTCTCGGTCGATGGCGGCGAGGTTGATCCGCGCGATGCCGGCCGGGTCGGCGGCGTGATAGGAGCCGGTGGTCAGGTCGTACCACGCCCCGCCCGCCGCCGTCGCCCCGCCGGCGGGGAAGAGGAACATCGTCGCCGCCGGCTCGTGCCAGCCGCCGCGGTAGAGGTGGCGGAAGCGGAGCGTGCCGGGATGCTCGCCGGGCTTGCGGATCAGCGGCGACCAGGCGTCGGTGTATTGCCGCAGAACTTCATGATTGGCCAAGGGATACGGCAAACGCCCGACGGTGTTAGCCTTTCTCTCCGCTCGCGATCTGGTCTGAATCAGGACTAGCCTAAGGGAGTGGGAATCCTGCTGCTTCCCACGATTGCCACGAATCCGATAAAGCAATTACCAATTGCGAGGGCAAATTGGGCACCAATGCCCCTCCATCGACAAGCACTGGCATAGCAAGTGGATCAGAGAACCGAAGAATTACAAGGCGCCCACCGCTGTCGTCGCCAACTGCGAGAAAGTCATGCCTATATTTTTGAACTTGCAACGTCGAGTTCCGTTCCTTGAGCTGGTCTAGTTGATAGAGTACGAGCCCGTCGTCGCGAACTGCTTCTTGGTGCGAACGAAGAAAGCGCACGTAGACATCCGACAACACGCCACCCAGTTCTGTTTCGATATCTTTCACTTGATCGTCGAACGAACTCATTTGAATCCTCCGAGGGAATCAAAGTACTTATATGCTCTTTTTGCCACTCGCTGCGCAGTGCGCACGTCTACGCCACTATCCAGAAGATCTCGCATTGCAAATTGAAACTCCTCGCGCAGCGTGCCGCCCCATCCAAGCGCATGGCGTCTCGCTGCCTGCAAACCATTCACAGACGCGTGCTGCGTTCCTGCAATTGTCTGGAGAAGAACTCCGGGTGCTGAGTCTCGATGGTACTTCGGAATACCAAGAGTGTGCTTATTCAGTTCTACCCAAGCATCTTGTATGAAATGATGCGATTGGACTCTACCATCAACGACGGAGTTCGTGTTACCTGGAGCACGATTCTTGCCAGAGCTTAGGTTTCCATGTACATCAACATCACCTACTTGATATCCGCCCGGCCTCTTACACACATTATGCACCCACACCGCGGTCACTCGCCCCACGCCGTCCTCGACGAAGTAGGTGTGGTCGCCTTCGACCTCGAAGTTGTAGACCTCGACGCCTTGGGGAATCTCTTGGCGGGTGGATGACAGGACGATGGCGTCGTTGCTGCCATCGCCTTCGTTGAGCCGGTCGCCTCCTTTCAGGTCTTTGGCCGCGATCCAGCCGCCTTGGCCGCCGTTAATACTTTCGACCCAGAACGGATGCTCGTCGGTGGTGCGGATGGTTTCGACGTTGCCGTCGCGGTCGCGGATCGTGACCACGCGCAGGTGGTCGCTGGCGTTGCGGAACAGCTTCGTCACCTTGCGAAGCTGCACGCCGTCGCCTTCATCATACTGATCGCGGGCGAGGACTTCATCGCCTTCCTCGATGTCTTCGATCTTCTTGAGCAGGAACGTGCCGTCGGCGTTGATGCCGGTGATCACGTGCGTGCCGGCGGCGAAGCAGACGAAGGGCTTGATCGCCCCGCGCACGGCGCTGCCGAGGCCGCCCTGAATCGCGCCGAACTTGGCGCCGGACCACGCGCCGGCGAATGCGCCGGAGAGTTCGCCGGATTCGATGAGTCCGCTGGTGAAGCCGTAGGCCGCCCCCATCGCCGCGCCGCCAACGGCCCCGGCGACGCCCTGGATGCCGGCGCTCAGCAGACGGCATCCCGCGGAGCCCGCCAGCGTCGACACGCCGTTGGTCAACGCTTTGATGTACTTCGTGCCCTTGACCAGATCGCCCGCATACGGCAAGAGCGCGCCGGCCAGCGAGATCGCCGCGTTCTTCATGTCGCCCTCGACGGCGTAGAGCGCGGCGTTGAGGCCGTCGCTCAGCGGCGTGGGGTCGAACAGGCCGATCACGTCGAGCACGGTGTGCACCGCGGTCATCGGATCGAGCGCGGCGGCGCGGTCGGCCCAGTGCTGACGCTCTCGGTCGATGGCGGCGAGGTTGATCCGCGCGATGCCGGCCGGGTCGGCGGCGTGATAGGAGCCGGTGGTCAGGTCGTACCACGCCCCGCCCGCCGCGGTCGCCCCGCCGGCGGGGAAGAGGAACATCGTCGCCGCCGGCTCATGCCAGCCGCCGCGGTAGAGGTGGCGGAAGCGGAGGGTGCCGGGGTGTTCGCCGGGCTTGCGGATCAGCGGCGACCAGGCGTCGGTGAGGGCGACGACGGGTCGCGGCGGGAGGATGGGCACGCGGCCGTAGGAAGCCTCGCGCGCGTTTGGCAGTGTGGCGCGGTCGGTGAGCGGCGTGTAGACGTAACGTTCGAGCACCTGGCCGGTGGAGCCGACGACGGCGGTGGTGGAGCCCATCGGATCGGAGAGGGCGTAGAGGCGAATGGTTTGACTGAGGGCGTGCGTATCTCGCAGGAGGAGGTTGCCGCCGGCGGGGCTGTAGATGTAGCGGGACCAGAGGTCTCCGACCCACGAGGGTGAAGAAGCGGCGAACCGGGATAACAGCACGCGACCGGCGAGATCGACCGTGAGACGCTCGACGGCGAGGACTTCAACGGGGGCGGCGTTGAGGGCGATGCCGCCGCCGATGATCTGGCCCGGGAGGCCAAAGAGGAGCGTGCTAGCCGGTGTCACGACGTGCCAATAGCGCTGCGCCTCGGTGCGTCCGATTATGCGGCCAAGGGCGTCGTAGACGAAGCGCGACTCCTTCGCGTCAATGCGTTCGAGCAGCCCGCCGTTGGCCACGGCGGGAGCGCCGCGGCGCCAAGCGGCGGCGGCGACGACGCGGCCCCAGGCGTCGGTCGTTTCGGTCACCGTTTCATCGGCGCCTTGGCGGGACTTGGTCGTGTGTCCGATCAGGTTGGGATAGGTGAGATCGCGGTTGAACGAGAAATCGGGTTCGGGCGTTTCTCCGGTGGGCCTCGGATCGGGATCGATATCGACGACCAATGAAGGCGTGCCGGCCAGCTTTGGAACACCGCCGGTGACGCTGATCGCGCCGCGGGCGAAGTAGTCCTGCCGACCCAGCGGATCGCGTTCACCGGCACGGGCGTGCAGTTCGCTGAACTTCGGATTCAGCACGTTGAGGCTGTAGGTGCGGTTGCCGGCCGCGTCGTAGCCGTATTGAACGTGATCGATGGCGGTTCCGCCGCTGGTCCATTTCTGATCGGTGACCCGGCCGAAACGGTCGAGTCCGGTCAGTTGCCGGTCGGCGTTAAGGTAGCTGAGCTTGATCTGAGCCTGTTCGTATTCCCGCTCGACCACGGTGGAAAGTCCCATGTATCGATAAGACTCGATGAGGTTGTCGCCCTCGCGAATCCAGCTCACCCGGCTGATTCGGCTGTCCAGGTCACGGAGGTAGCGATACTCCACGACGTGGCCATCGGGATACACGATGCTCGCAAGCCGGTCGTAATTGGCGTCCCCGTTGAACTCGCGCTGGTAGGTGACAGTGCTGGAATAGGTTGCGCTGCCATAAGTGATCGAGCCTTGGTGCGGGCCTTGATCGAGGACACTGAAGGTCTTGGAGGTAGTCGTTTCCGACTTGATCTGGCCGAAGCCGTCGTATTGACGTTCGACGCGGTTTCGCCAACTATCCGACGAGTAATCGGTGGACAGTGCGCCGCTGCCGGAAACAGGCGCCGGCAAGTTCAGCGAATGACTGACGAACGCCGACGCGCGGCCAAATGAGTCAAACTCATAGGTCAACCGCGTGGTGCCAGAATCGACGGAGTACCGATGTCCAACGCCAGGAACATTGTGAGTGGGCAGGTGAGTGACGGTGTCGGCGATCAGATGGCCCACGCCATCGAAGGTGTAAACGTGCGTGACGTTGGTGCGCTCGGTGAAAGATACGACCTCTCCCAGCGCATTGCGTGTGTATTTGTCCTCATAACCGAAGGTTCCGCTGGTGGCGCCGTTGCCAGTCTGTGATGGATGATTGACCTGGCGCAGCAAGTCGTTGGATCGCGCTGTGGTGCCGGCGAGATCGGACCCGTAGAGGTTGACCGTCATCTGTGGAGTTGATTGGCGATTGTTGTCGTCGCCGTCGATCTCGATCACGGTCTGCGCCAACACCCTGTCTAGGCCGTTGTAGGTGAACGCGGTTGTTCGGCGATCTCCTTGGGCCGAGCCTTCGACGGAAGACAGCACTCTCCCCGCGGCATCGTATGTGTACTGCCGGGAAGGCTGCCCACTGGCAGATTGTCCGATCAGCCGCCCCGCACCATCGAAGATCTGGTGGCTGGCAATCGCCTGCTGGCGCACCGACGCTTGAGTGATGTCCGGCTCGCTTGCCATCGCTCCCAATTGGAACGTGTAGATGGGACGGTTCGCCTGGTCGAATACCATTGCCAGATAGGATGAGCGGGCATGGGTTGCATTGGCAGCTTCTGCCAGTGATCCCGTTGCCGTGTCGGGGGCTGACGCCAGCCGCTGCCGACTGATGGTCATGATGGCATTGCCTGCCGCGTCATACCGCTGATCCGTCTGTTCCAAGACGATATCGCCATCCAATGAAGCGGCATCGTGCCAACTGGTGTGCCCCGCTGAGACCGAATTGCCGACAGCAGCATCGCCGCCGCCATCTGTCAGATACGTCCCAATCACCCGTCCGGCACCGTCGTACCGCAACTTGGTCACCAGGCCTCCGGGAGCGGCCTGCTTGATTGCGTTGCCGCGATGGTCGTACCAGGTGGCCTCGCGCAGGGAATCGGTCGCGATGTAGGTCGTGACCGGCTCAGCACCCAGGAGCAAGCCGTTTTCATACTCAGGCTGCACGTTAAACGTCAGCGATTGGTAGGGTCTGCCGCGATCATCGAATTGCGAGGCGCGGAGGCCGCGAAGTTTGGCCGATTCCTCGACGGTGATGCTGACCGGATCCGTGGAGGCCTGCGACATGCCATCGACCTGATCGTATGTCAGTGACGCGTCGTACATCGCGGTGACGACGACGCGATCGAGATTGTCGTACACCATCATCGACGAGGGAGCGGACTCCACAGGCCCATACACTGACGCGATGCCCGCCAGATGACGGGTGAACACCGGCCTGTTTCTCCAATCGTAAGTCATCTCGGTCACGCGGTTCGGCTGCAACACAGTTCCTGCAGCCATTCCGCTGGGATGCTGAACGACGCGAGTGACGTTGCCGGCGGCCGCGTCGTACTGCCGGGACTCGACGAGCGCGAAGCCGGGGAATGACGCGGCGGACGGATCGACGGGCTGCGCGTCGATGCCGACATACGTCTCGATCGGCTGGCCAAAGGCGTCGTGACGGGTGAAGGTCACGGTGCCCACGGCGTTCATCGTGTAGAACGGGCGTGAATAGCTATCGTATTTCATTTCCGTACGGTGGAAATACGCCTGTTCACCGCCGGCCGTGTTGTCTGGTGCAGCGTCCGGTGTTCGCGGGAGCATCGAGCCCAGACCAATGAGGCTGACGGGCCCCGACGCGTGATCGAAACGAACATCGACGGCGACATTGTGCAGCTTGACGAATCGATCCGAACTGACCGGGCGTCCGGCGGCGTCGGCGCCCTCACGCGACATGGCGTGGAGCACGTACTGAGTCCCGGACGAGCCCGCTCCTCCCGTCTGCCGGGTGGCGCTAAAAGCGAGCGAGACGCCGGTGAGGTGATGAAGGTAGCTGACCTGTTCAGGCAAGCCGGGCGCCTGGGTGACGACCGCGCTATAGTCGGCGGTATCGACATACTCCAACGTCGTCACGCGGCCCGCGGCATCCACTCTCTCCAACGGGCGTCCGTATGCGTCGATCTTGCGGACCCTTTCCACCAGATGGAGCGGAGCGGCGTGCAGGGGCGTCGCGAACTCGCTGGGGCGGCCGGTGAAGTCGGCGGTCCGGGTGACATCGACATCGGTGATGGCCTTGGTCACAGCCCCGGTTGCCGGATCATATTCGACGTAGTGCAGGTAATTGTCCGCATCGCGCGTCCAAACGACCCGGCCCACCGCGTCAAAGTACTGAACCGTTGTCGTCACAGCGCCGTCACCGTTCTGCTCCGCCCTGACCACCGGCAGAGTGGTGAGCGTGCGCGAGGGCAGCAGTCGCCCCTGGTCGAACGTGTGCTGGAAAGTCGTCGTGATCTTGGCGCCTGCGGCCGCGCTATCCTCGAATCGGTACTGCGCCTGCTCGGCGGCGAGGTAGGTGGTCACCTGAAGGCCGCTCAAATCAATCTGGCGGCGGCGATAGCGGAGGGACTCCTGAAGCACCGGCTGATTCGCGGCGCCGTTGCGTATGTAGGTTTCCTTGAGGTAGCCCGGCGCATCGCCATCGGCGGTGTCGGTGGCGAGTCCGGCTGTCACCGTCAGCCCGGTGTAGACATACGAATGGATGAGCCCCGCGGGGTTGTAGTTTACCTGTAGGTCGGCGACATTCGGATTGAAGGCGGCGATGGAAGCGGGCGTCGCTTCGTGGGTGACATTCCATTCCTTGTCGAAGCGTCGGTAGCTGATGCGTCCGGCAGCGTGCCCCACTTGCCCGTTGGCATCGGGTTCGACGGCGGTGAGCAGGGCAAGACCGGCCGCATTCGAATAGGTATGCGACTCACCGGGGAGGAACGAGCCGAAGGATGCCGGGTCGCGCCGGCGCTCGGTGGTCCGCATCTGCTGGAACGGAGCGCCGCTCACCGTCGCTGTTGAAGGAGAGTAATCGTACTGAAAAATACCGCCTGACACGCCCGGGATTCGCTGCGTGAGCACCCGGCCCAAACCATCGTACTCCAGCACCAGGCTGGCATAGGGCACGAGTCCGTTGTACGGCAGCGTCAATGGATCGCCGGCTGACCCTCGAACGCGCGCGAAGGCGTCTTCGTCCAGGGCCAGCGCCAGCCGAGACCGGTCTGCGCCCGCCACGTACCGGTAATGGCTGGAGCCGACATGCTGCGATGCGCCACGGGTCTCATCGAATCGCTGGACGAGTTTCAGGTCGCCGCGCTGCCCGTTGACAGACGTCTGGGTGTAGTAGGAGTAGACCACGCGGCTGATGGTGTTGCCGCCGCGCCGCAGCGTCACCGACTGAAGATGACCGGCAATTCCGTCAACAGTGGTTCGCTGATAGTACTGGTACTCGAACGTGTCGCCGCCATGAGTGATCCGAACGAGTCTGTCCGGTGCGGCGTAGTCGTAGCTGGCGACCGTCTGCTGGCCACTGGCGTGCGATATCCCCCTAAATCGGCCGCTGCCGTCAAAGGTGTAGCGACTTCCATCAGGCTCGACCATGTCGTAGTTCTGTCCGGAGCGCACAAGCCTGGAGAGCGACCCGAATCGGGATGCGAACACCGTCTGACTGGGATCGGCTCCGCCGTTGTGATCGAAGTACTCCGCCCTTTCGCCGTGCTGGACGAGAATGGTGTTTCCGTAGTTGACCAGACGCGGCACATCCAAGTTCCAGCCGGCGCCGAATCCACCGAAGGAGGCCAGTTCGGGCTGTGTGGAATAGATGCGCCCGTGCGACCAAGCAACTCCGCCGCCGTTGGAGGTCAGGTCGGCATAGGCGGCGGCGATTGCTCCATCTCCCAGCCGCACAACGCCCGATCGCGCGGCGTCGGCCGCCTTCGCGTGAATGGACCGGATCCTGATCGACTCCGTCCGCATGGCAGGCAGCGGGCCGCTCCCGTCCGGATCGATATCGACGAATATATCGTCATCGCCGACGCTTACCGCCTCCACATACAGTGTGGCGGTGGACTGTCCTCCCAGTGTGCTGAATGCCAGTTCGGACATCGGATTGATCTGGCTGCTGGAAATGATCACGCCGGCTTGTCGGCTGGTGTTGTTGCGCCAGATGCGCAGCCCACCTGAAGTCGGTGAATATCCTGTGACCGATGTTCCAGTCAGCGGGTCCGTCGAGGTGATTGTGTTGAATGTCAGCGGCGATTCGTCGTACACAAGCGAATAGGTTGCTTGCGATGGGTTCACCCAGCTCGGTATAGTCAACGACAGCGCGGTCATGCCTCCGGCGAGACCGGCATCTAAGTCGGCGAAGTCAGCCACGCCATCGCGATCGACATCGCCATCGTTGACCAGGAGGATGGGACCGGGCCTGGCATTGAAGGTTGTGGCCATCATCGGCAGGGGGAAGTTCTGCGGCGCCTGCGCCTGGAACGTCGCGTCACCACGAATCAGGGTGATTCGATCCGGCAACTCCCAATAGCCGCCCAGCGATGGATGAACAAGCAAGTTAACACTCTCCATGCCCGCCGGCGTGGGGCGGACGCTGATCCTTACTTCGGACTCGCCTTGACCGATGGCCTCCACCCAAAGAGTGACCTTGCGGTTTGCGTCTGACAGGCCAAGCTTCGCCAGGTCCGCCGGCCCGTACGTGCCAGGGCGAACGAGGTAACTGAGCACTTCACTCGCCGGATTGCCGCTGCGAGCCGTGACCGGCTTGGCACTCCGTCGCCAGGGGTGCGAGGCGGTGCCGGCAGCCCCAGTGATGTCCGCGGGACTGGTCCAGATGCGAAGGCCGTCCGGCGCCGTGAACTTCGAGTTGACAAAGTCGAAACGAACCTCGGCGGGATCACTCAAGGAGTAGCTGAGATCAAATGTCGCCGCATCCAGTTTGATGTTGCCTGGAATCTCGAACACGATTGGGACGAAAGGAATCTGCGACAGCGTCGGGCTGGTCGTCGCTCCATCCGTGCGGTAAACGTATGCGTCATCGGTGCTGCCCGACGCATCGTCGAGGCGATCGAAGTTGAATCCGTCGGCGAAGTCGACGATTCCGTCGAGATCGATGTCACCGTCGTTGGGAGCAATCACTTTGCCTACCAGCGGGGCAAAGGGATGCGGACGCCGCTCGTACTGGTCCTCCAACGCGCTCCGGTCGGGGAGGGAGACACCGTTGTTGTTGTCGGTATCCGCGTCGAGATCGAGCGACGAGTAGGGATTGACGATGTGATCGATGACGAACGACCGCTCTTTGATTTCGGTACCGGCGCCGAGGATTCGCGGATCGAGTTTCACGCTCACCGGCATCGGCTGGCTTCCGCCAATGCCCTCAACATACAGAGTGACAGGGTTCGCGGCGCTTAATCCAAGCTCGCTGAGCAGGTAGGTGCCCGGCGCGACATACTTGCCGCCCGCCAGCACCGAATCGACAGATCTCCCGGTTGGCGACGTCCACAGCCGCAGGCCCAAACCGGTACTGGAGCCGCTGGAGCGGAAAAAGTTCAGGCCGAGCCCGCTCACATCTCCTGGACCGTTGTGCGCGAACGACGGAGGGGTGTAGAGCGCGTTGGATGGGTCGCTTGCGGCGTAGTCGATCGTCACCACCGCGTGCGACAGGTCGATTCCTTCCGCGTCGATCGCGATGGTCAGGGGAACCAGGTCGTTCTCGGACGCGTTCGCGTCATCATTGAGCGGCACCAGCCCGGAGGACAACTGGCTTGCGTTGAAGCCGTCGAACATGTCGGTGACGCCGTCGTTGTCGTCGTCGTCGCGGTTGAGGCGAACAAGAGTGCTTTCTTCTGTCGCACCCGGCAGTTCTAGACTGAATTGATAGCTCGAGATGGGTATCTCGTAGGTGAATGTGTCGCTTCCTCCGCCGTTGTGCGTCAACACTACCTCGGCAGAAATGGTGCCGGATCCGACTGCCAGGGCCTCGACTAGGAGGTCGGCCCCGGCCGGCGACCGCCATTGTGGATACTCGACCTCCTGCCCAGAGGGGCGAACGACGTTGTTTTCGGTGAACACCCGGATGAAGGAAGGATAAGTCAAGGTTACCGCGACCGTTCCGCGATGCACGAACGAATATCCCAATGCACGCATCGGAACTGATGCGGTGCCAGAACTTACCTCGACGTATCGAGGCCCGCCCAAGTAACCGGACATTATCCATGCCTCGCCCCCGTCGATCATCCCGTCCTCACTGCGATTCACAGAGACAGACTGACTCATGTCTCCGAAAGTGCCATTCGTCACCCTTCCCAAATCACTTCGCACGATCTGCGATCGCTGACTCAGTCCTGCCGCGTTCTCCGCGCGGACCATATATTCGTACGATCCATCCAGCCGTCCGCTCGAATGTTGATAACCGGCAGTAGTGCCCTGGTGATTGACCGTTCCGATCTCGCTCCAATCCGCGCCTCCGGTGGCGCGGCGGTAAATGCGGTAGCGGTCCACCTCGTCGTAGGACGGAGCCAGCCACGAAAGGGTTACCGCGGTCTCGGCAGCTTGAACCCTTAGCTCCACCGGGGCGTTCGGAGCGCCCCACACCAGCGGCACCTGAACGGAAACAGGGACGCTTGCAGAGAAATTGCCGAGTCCAACCGCCTCAACAACGTACTGATGAGTGGTGCCGGCCACGGCTTTGTCATCGACAAAGGTGAAAGCCGGCTCACCCGCGGACATGACCTCATAAAGGATTCCCGAACCACGGATCACGCGATAACCCACTGCTCCCGGCACAGGCTGCCACGCGAGGCTGACGGTTGGGCGTGACGCGCCATCGACAAGGTGAGCGACGAGGCGCGGAGTCGCCAGGGAGACGAATCCGGGCACGGCATTTGATTCCATGCCAGTGAGGGCGCGAACTGTGTAATGGTAAGCGGTGCCAGCGACTCCTTCGGGATCCAGATAGCTGTCGGTCTCTCCCTGCCATAGCGGCGGGGATTGGTAATCGAACCCGTCGGCGGTCGCGGCACGGAAGACCTGGAACGCAGGCCAACTGCTAATCCACGACAGCGTGGTGCCAGTTTCATCTTGCACCTGTCCAATGTTCGAAGGCGTATGGGGCAACACGATGAAGGACGAGTAGGCGCCCAACTGATTATTCATGACCGCTCGGACGCGGTAGAGGTGGTTCTGCTGCACCTGCGCGATCAAGCCCGAGATGCCAGTCACCTGTGAGAGTTGATTGAATCCGAGGAGGGTGCGGTCCTCGAAATCGGCATCGACGTAGGTGACTGTAGTGTGAAGGGCGTCCGCGCCAGACACCTCACCAATCTGCTGGAAATCACCCGAGCCAACCAGCCTTTCGATTAGGTAACGGGTTGCCAACGTCGCGCCATCGGCGACGCGCTGCCACGACAGCGTGACGGCTGGGGCAAGTCCCCCGGCGCTGGGGACCAGCGCCGCGGCGGCATGCAGCCCCACCGGCGCCGCGATAGACGACAAGGATGGCGTGGCATTGGCGCGGTTTGATGGCGGGCCGACGACTTGTGCCGCGCTCAGGCCTCGCACCACGTATTCATACGAGACCCCCAAGGCCCCCGTCGCATCGACATGCGTCAGGATCCCATTGACCGGTTGTTCGACAACGACCCATTCGCTCGTCGATCCATCGCTGCCCCGCCGCGCCACGCGATAGTTCGCCGCGCGATCCGCGACCTGCCATGAGAGTCGGACGTTGCGTGGGTTGGCATCGACTGCCGCGGTCAGGCCCATCGGAGCGGCGGGTGTCAGATTGTGGACCGTCAGTTGGTGTCGAGCGCTGGCGGCGCCGTCCTTGTTCCGGATGGTCGCCGTGACCGTGAAAGTGCGAGAGGACGCCGCTTCCCCGGCCGGCAGGTTGAAGATGTGCGTCAGACTTGAAGGCTGACCGTTCAGCTCTTCCAACATGCCGTCACCCCAATCGACAATGGTCTTCCATGTCGCGTCCAATACCCCGGCCGGATCACTCGCCGAAATCGCTAGCTGCAGCGTCTGGCCGTCATTGATCTGGTCTAGACCTGCCAGCTGCGCCGTGGGTCGCACATCATCAATCAAGATGCTTGCCGCCAATGCCTGGCCTGCCTCACTGAACGGAACGGCGGACCTGTGCGACGAAGCATCGAAAGAAGATGCCGCGCCGACTAGCCAATGGTCGCCGGAGGCGATCACTGAGTAACCCAGATCATTGCCGCCGGACCAGTTGGTTGAGGTGTGTCCGGCTTCGCCGAACTCGCCGTCGAGCTGGCCAGCGTCGGTCAGGCGCGCCAGCGTCAGATCGAAGCTGTCGTTCGCGTTGTTCCACTGATGCCCCGCGATCACCCATCGGCCTTCCGTGTCGGAGGCGATGGCGAATGCTTCCGCCTGGTCGTCGCCGGCGTCGATGGTGGTAAAGCCGGTGCGCTGAGCGGGGTTGGCGGGATCGGCGTTGCCGAAGGCGGTGTTCAGGTGTCCTGCTGAGTTGAGGCTGGCGATGAAGATGGAGCCGTCGACGCCCGCGCCGCCGGCGGTGTGGCCGGTGAGCATGATGAGGCCGCCGGGCGCGAGGGCGGCGCTGGTGGCGATGATGCCGGCTGCTCCCGCGTTGACGCCTGGGGCGCCGGGGGCGCCGGGGGCGAAGCCCAAGTCGCTGGTCCAGATGCCGCTGGGTGTCGGGGTGGCTGGCGGCTGCGGATCCGTTAGATCTCCGAAGGCCTCGTCGAGCGCGCCTGTCGCATCGAGTCGCGCGACAGCGGCCTGCCAGTGGTCGCCGACGAACGCGCTGCCGGCGAGAACGATGCCGCCGAGGGCATCGACGAGCACCTGGTACGCCTGGTCGTAACTTTCATTGACATCGATAGTGCGCGTGCCGCCGTCGTTTCCCTGTCCGGTCTGCGCGAAGGTGGTGTCCAGCGAACCATCGACGTTCAGTCGAACGACAAGCATGTCCCGGCCGCCCGCGGCTTCAGCCGACGCAGCCATGGTGGTGGAGCCGGCTAGAACGATGCGGCCCTGAGCGTCGAGCGCCAGGCTGTAAATCAGTTCATCGCCGCCGAAGTCGAGCGTGAGCTTGCCGTCGCCGTCGAAAGTTTGATCCAGTGAGCCATCGGCGTTGTACCGCGCAACCACCGCGTCATAGTCGCCGCCGCTGCGACGGTAGCCGGCGACGATGAACCGGCCGCTGCCATCGACCACGATCGCCTTGGCGAACTCATCGCCGCCGAAGTCGGTGGCTGCCGGAACGGGCAGTGCCGGCCACGACGCGTCGCTTCGTCCATCATTGAAGAATCGCGAAAGGCTGAAGTCGTAGCCCGTCGCGTCGCGCCACACCGTGCCGGCGGAGACGGTGTACGCGCCGGCCGCCACGAGACGGTGGAAGTTCGGATCGTCGAAACCAGTCGGCGCGGACTGCCGGTCGATGAGGTTCGGCTGATCGTCGCCAGCCAGTTCGATCTGCGCCAGCGTGGTCTGAGGTTGACCCGCGGTGTCGAGGTAATCGACCTCGACGCGGATCGACATCGACATGGGGCCGTCGGGGTAGACGTGGGTGAATTGCTGGCCGACGAGTGTTTCCGCAGCCTCGATTGGTATGGCCTGACCGCTATCGCCCCAGTAGACGCGATAGCCGGTGATTACATCTCCGCCTTGATTGATGACATCAGCCACGGTCAGGGTGTAGGCGCTGCCTTCATCGGTGCGCCGCTGTCCGGTCACGACGACGACGGGCGGCGCAGCCTGCACCTCGACCGCCAATCCCGTCTCGCCGCCGACGTAGCGCGCCAGCGCCAGGCTC
>CAYRPN010000014.1:0-66306 GCA_964426135.1 uncultured Phycisphaeraceae bacterium
CGCCGGCATCGATCCGGCTCGGCGAACCGGAGTCACAGACTCCGGCTCTGACAAGCCATGTACGCAATTGCCGGATGAACCGGTTTTGATTCTCGCGATTGATGTGGCTTTCCCCCGGCGGAGCCGGGGGCTAAAGGGCGCGCACAAATCCGTTCAGCCTCGCGAACAACCTGCAAGAAGTGTCCCTTTCACTTCACCCCATGATTCAAGCCCATTTTGCGATCATCGAAGCCTGCCTGTTCGCCTTTTGGCGCACAAAACTGATCCATCGCCCCTGATACAAAGGCGCGTTTTCAGCGCCTGCGCAGCGGATGCGTGCGACGATCATCGCCGCGGCCGGGGCGCGGGCAGTGTCAAGACCTGATGCGACGAAGGCGTGCCCGCTTGATTGCCGGTCGGTTCGCGTACTCTCGGATGGGCAGAGTCGCCGCGGTGCGGTGCAGCCATTCGACTTGTGCTTTCCGATCGGCGAGGGAAACGCGCTCAGGCAGCGGCGATCGTGCCCGCACCTGCGATCGCTGCCGCGCGAATCCCCGGTTGACGCCAACTCAAGCGACATTCACCCGTCCGATGGAGCGAGCGAACCCGCGAATCCACGATTCGTGAACGCTTGTGAACTCGGAACGCACGGGACTCGACCGCCACGTCAGCCGCCGGAGCGGCTGCGCCCTTGACTCGGCGCAGCTGCGCGCACGGACGGTGTTGGGACGAGCGTTTGATGAATGAGCCGCGGCGCGCGGAAACGAGCGCCTCGGCTTTGTCGTGCCACACAGACATGAAAGCCGAGCGCCACCGATGCAAGCGAGTGCCTCGCGCCACGGCGCAAAGCTCGCGAAGGAATGGGGCCGAAAGAAGGCTCATCCGCTATTTGCGTACTTGACACCGGTTGGAACGGGCGTTTCGGAGTCCTGAACAGACTCCGGCTCTGACAAGACGAGTACGCATTGGCCGGATGAGCCCGAAAGAACTTGGCGAATCGGCGGTTCCCATTTAGCCGGCGGGCTTGCCCGCCGAGGGCGTCTCGGCGGGCAAGCCCGCCGGCTAAATGGGGAACTCATTTCAGTTCCGTTCCTGAGGCAACCGCTTCCTTGGCGAGCTTTGCGCTTTGGCGCGAGATTCACCAGCTCGCAATCGGTTCAACTTGAGAATCGGCGGGTGGCCGGGGCAGCAGGCTCGGCGGATGCCCCGGAACGGTGCAGCTTGCTCGAACGAATCACGATCTCTGCTGATCTTGCGATCTCAGCGCGTCCGTTCCGGGGCTTGCGCGGACTTCAGCCCCGGCCACCCGGAGAAAGTCTCGTGTCGTCCGCCGGGGATGACTTTGATGGCGCATCACCGCCCAGACCTCACAACCGGCACCACCCCACCTTTCACCGCGCATGCTCGGCGTGGAGTCGGAACTCGCCGGCGGTAAAGGTCGATGCACGGAGGGAGCCCGGTGTGCTGTGACTTTCCGGCTCATCGTCGGTTCCGCTTTCTGGGAGTCTTCGCATGGTTCGCGTCGCGCATGCCGCTTTCGGTTTCATTCTGGTCGCTGCGGCGGCCTCCTCCGCTCACGCCATCACCTTCGACGCCAACGGCAAGGTGGATGGTTGGAATGTCACGCCGTTCACCGCCGCCAACGGCACCACCACGGCCGGCGGCATCACGTCGATCCGTCAGAACAACATTTCGTCGATCAGCTACCCCGGCATCGGCGCGGTCCCCAGCCCCGGCGGCACGTCGGGCGAGAAGTTCGACATTGAGGAAGTCCACGTCCGCAACTTCGGCACCCGCGTGGAAATGCTCGTCTTCGCCAGCTCCGCGTTTCAAGCGACCGCCGGGGGCAGCACGCTCAACCTCGGCGACATGCTCCTGAACATCGACGGCGATAGCGCGTTTGAACTGGGCGTCGTCACGCAGACCGGCAACGCCGGTCTCGATCAAGGAAGGCTCTACGAAATCGGTTCGACCACCGGGCTGCAGAACCTGCCCGGTTCGTACTTCGGCACGGCTGTCGCGACGGAGGTGGGCGCGTGGGCGATCACCGGCGGCACCGCCCACGATCAGTTCGCGATTGAACTGGCGTCGTTCGATTACGGCGGCAGCGAAGGGCCGACCGTCGCGTACCTGTACACGTTCGACGTGGGTTTCCTGTCGAACATCTCGCACATGGATTTTCAGATCGCGTGGGGCTGCGGCAATGATGTGTTCCGCGGCGGCTTCGACCTGGCGCCGCGCAGCACCGGCTTCGAGCCGCCGGCGCCGCTCCCCAATCTCGCATCGAATGGAATCCCCGAGCCGGCGGCGCTGGTGCTGCTGATGGCCGGTGTCGGCGCGATTGCCGGCCGCCGGCGCCGCGCCGTGCGCGGGTGATTCGTCAGAGCCGCGACCGTGAGGGAGCGGTGCCTTGCCAGCGCGTGTTGCTGCATTGCTCGCTGACGCTCGCGGCTCGGACAATGCGTGCGAGGCCCGCCGACTCAATGGGCGGGATGTCAGCCTCGCCCGTTCAGCGCTCGTCGTCTTCGCCGATGCCCAGATGATTCCCGTTCGACGGCAGCCAGCCGTCGCAGTACAGGCTTGTCAGTGCGAGCCAACCGGCGTTTTCGGCGGACTGCGAGGCGGGCTGGTTCCAGACATCGATCTTCGTGCGGGCCGCCAGTTCCGCGAGCATCTGGCCCTTGACGCTGTCGACGATGGCGTCGGCGAAGGCCTCGAAGCGCGTGAGCTGGCTGACCAGCACCAGCCGGTTGACGCGGGTGAAGTTCACCGCGTTGGAGATGCCCATCGCCAGCAGTTCGATCATCCGGGCCATGCCGTCGTCGTCGTTGTCGAACTGGGCGGCACGTTCCGCCAGGGTTCCCTTTTTCTTGCCCACGCGGCTGAGGAAATCGGCGCTGCAGATGCGCTCGAGGCAGCCGACGTGGCCGCAGTAGCAGCGCTCGGTTTCCACCGGCAGGCGTGTGTGGCCCAGTTCGTTGGCGGCGGTGACGCAGCCGCGGTTGGGCCGGCCGTTGACCAGGAGCGCCGAGCCGAGCTGGCCGTCGTCGAAGTAAACGAGCAGCACGTCGTCGCGCTGTTCGGCGCGGTGCGCCAGCAGCCAGCGGGCCGCCAGGGCATGCATGTCGTTCTCCAGCAGGTAGGGCACTTTGCCGGCGATCTCGTAGATCGGCTGCAGGCTCACCTCGCCCTGTCCGGGCCAGGCGGATGAAAGCAGAATCGTGTGCTCCTCCGGGTCGGCGAAGCCCGGCGTCGCCAGGCCCACGCAGAGGGTCTTTTCATCGATGTGTTCCTTCAGCAAATCGCGGGCGGTGCGGATGATCCGGCCGGCGTCGGTGATGGGGCGATCGGCGGCCGGGGAAATCTGCTTGCCCACCAGGTTCATGCGCGCCACCTCGACGCGGCCCGGCCGAATCGCCAGGCCCAGCACGTTCCGCTGCACGGGGTCGATCTCCAGCGGCACGCGGGGCCGGCCGCGGGCACGGCCTGACTTGCTGCGCGGCTGCTCCACTTCCTTCACGCCCGCCATGCGACGGCCTCGCGGCGAACTGGTCGGCGCGCCCTCGCGGATGATGCCTTCGTCGAGCAGGGCGGCGGTGTCGGCGCCCACGGTGTTGGGCCGGATGCCGGTGCGTTCGTGCAGTTCCCAGCGGCTCAGAGCTCCTTCGTTCCACAGGGTCTGGAGAATGACGCGATGGCGTGATGGGATCATGATGAATTACTATCGGGGATATCGCGAAGGATTTCAACCGGCGATAATAAGATGCAATCGGTGCGGTTAGGAAGTGGCGGGGGGAAGAGGCCGGCGTGCGAATGCCGTTCCCGGGATTCGCAAAGAACTCGAAGGCGCGAAGGACGCGAAAGAGAACCTGACGTGGCTCGATTCTCCAATTCCTTCTTTGGATCCATCGCGGCTTTGCGGTTCGGCGCGTCGAGAAGCGCCTGCGATTTCGTTCGGCAGCGCTTGGTTCGCGGCGGGCGTCCTGCTAAAATGCGGGCGACAAGTGAAGATTTGCTTTCTGCCTGCGGAGTTCGAGTGACGAGGAGTATTTGCTCGAACCTATAAGGACCCCAAGGGAGCCTTGTCCGGGCGCGATGGTCATGCCTCCGCGAGTGGAAGACCGGGACGACTCGGCAACGCACCCACCTCATATTGGGGTTCGAGCAAAAGCCTCGAACGGCTCAGGCGGACGGAAAGCAATTTTGGCTTGTGACAGCCCGCCGCAAGGCGGGCTTGTTTTTTTGATGAGCCGAGCAGGTGGTGATGGGCGATGGCGAATCCGCGTTCGTTTGGCGACGGGGCCTGCCCCGTTTTTGGGCGGGCGCGTTCGTCGGCCAACGGAACGGGGCACGCCCCGTCGCTAAACGCCGCCGATGCAGATCGTCCTTGGTGGGCCGCCGGTCCCCTTCGTCCGTGCATGGTTCAACGAGTAGGGCGAAAACAAAAACAGCAGCGTGAGGGGCACGCCGCTGTCGTTGGATGACTTGATTTCAGACGGTGAACGTTCTGAATCAGAACCGGAAACCGAAGGCCCAACTGCTGCCGCCGCCGCAGCGACCGCCGGAGCTGTAACCCACGTAGCCGCCGTAGCTGGAGCCGTAGTAGCCGCCCGAGCGGTAGCCGCCGTACCCGCCGTAGCGCGGGCCGCAGTAGCCGCCGTAGCTGCTGTAGCCGACATAGCCGCTGTAGCGCGGAGCGCAGTAGGCGGGAGCGTAGTAGCGGGGGGCACAGTAGCCGGAGGAGTAGTAGCGGGGGGCGTAGTAAGTCGGTGCGCAGTACGAATAGCTGGGGCGGTAGTAAGTCGGTGCGCAGTACGAATAGCTGGGGCGGTAGTAAGTCGCGTAGCTGTACGTCGGGGGGCAATAGGCGGGCGCGTAGCTGACGGGGTAGTAGTTGGTCTGTGCGACCGCGTAGGTGACCGGCTGGGTGTAGGTGCCGTACGTGTTGCCGTAGGCGATCGGCTGGCTGGCCTGAGGCACGGATACGAAGTTGGCGTCAGACTGCGCTTCAGGCTGCTGCTGCTGCGCTTCGGGTTGCTGCTCCGGCTGAACCTGCGGCTGTTGCTGCTCCTGATAAATCGCGTAATTGCGGACCACGCGGGCGTTGCGGTCCACCGCGATGCGATACTCCGGCGAAGCGCTGGCCGCGAGAATGCGGGCGTTGTTGTCCACCCGCGTGCGATCCTGGTTCGCCGGCGGCGGGGCGTTGACGAATTGCTGCGGCTGCACCGAGGCCGTGGGCTGGCGCACCTGGACTTCGTAGGTGGATCCGCTGGCGATCACCTGCGATGTCGGCGCGAGATTGCTGGCGGCGACCGTGCGCGACGAGGTGCCGCGCTCGCCCAGCGGCTGCGTCTTCACGACGCGCACAGGCTCGCCGGCCGTGCGCGGCTGTGCCAGCCGCTCCGCGGTGCCTGAGTCGTTGCCGCGGTACACGTGCCGCGAGGTGCGCGCTTCCTCAGCAAACGCAGGCGCGGCCACGGCGGCGAAAAGAAAAGTGACGGTAGCAAGTGATGTGCGCATTCAACCCTCCATGTGTTTCATGGGTACACGTACATTTTCACCTTCATCGGCTTTCGGGTCAAGTGAAATTTCAAACCAGGGAAAGTTTGCGATTCAAGTAAAGAAACAGCTTGGTTGTGCGGCTTATTCCAATCCCTTCGCAACATGTGCGTCTATCGCGCTGCGATGTTCACCAGTCCCAAGGGGGTTTCGTTCATCCTGTTTCTGCCTCGCCCCGACGCCCGACGCCCGATGCCCGACACCCGGCTTCTGCTTCTTTGCCTCGGCGTTTTCGGATCGATACCCTCGCATCATCATGACCATCCTCGACAACGAAACCATCGACCTCCCCACGCCCTTCGGCCCCATGCGCACCGCCATCCTGCGCCCGGCGGCGCCGGGCAGGTACCCCGGCATCCTCATGTACTCGGAGATTTTTCAGATCACCGCGCCGATCCGGCGCACCGCGGCGATGCTGGCGGGTCACGGTTTCGTCGTTGCGGTGCCGGAGATTTTCCACGAACTGGAAACGCCCGGCTGCGTGCTGGCGTACGACCAGGCCGGCGCCGACCGCGGCAACCACGACAAGACCGCCAAGGAACTCGCCAGCTACGACGCCGACGCCAGGGCCGTGCTCGATCACCTGAAGTCGCGGCCCGACTGCACCGGCCAACTCGGCGCACTGGGCATCTGCATCGGCGGGCATCTCTCGTTTCGGGCCTCGATGAACCCCGATGTGCTGGCCGGCGTCTGCTTCTACGCCACCGACATCCACAAACGCAGCCTCGCCAAGGGCATGAACGACAACACGCTCGACCGCGTCGGCGAGATCAAGGGCGAGATGCTCATGATCTGGGGCCGGCAGGATCCGCACATCCCGCGCGACGGCCGGCGCATCGTCTACGACGCCATGACCGACAAGGGCGTCAACTTCACCTGGCACGAGTTCAACGGCCAGCACGCCTTCATGCGCGACGAAGGCCATCGCTACGATCCCGCGCTCGCGCTCACCTGCTACGGCATGGTGATCGAACTCTTCAAACGCAAACTGGGCGAGGGCGATCTGTCCAAGTCGTGAACGCGGCTTTCGCCATTAGCCCCCGGCTCCGCCGGGGGAAACGCCGAAGTTTGAAGTGCGCCGTTCCGCGCGGCGGGTTTACTTTCTCGAAGGTTATCCAGCGGGCGCATGGCGCGCCACGCTCGCTTCAACCCCCGGCGGAGCCGGGGGCTAACGGCAGGACGCGCACCGCGGACCGTGCGGCTAAGAAAGAATTTCCGATGGGAGCGATTTCGGTCGTCTTTTCAGGCTTGGCGCGTTGGATTTCCTTTTCGCTCGGTATCATGTCTCAATCGCCCACGGGGAATCTCTCATGCGACACCTTCTCGCCGTTGCCATCGTTCTGCTGGCTGCCCCTTTCGCCCGCGCCGCCTGGGTGGACGCTCAAGGCGTGACGTACAACCTGCTCACGCCCAAGGACTACGACTCCAAGAAAATCTATCGCCTCGTCGTCGCCGTCCACGGGCGTAACGGCACCGGCAGCTTCGCTGACAGCGAAGCCAAGGCATTCTGGGCGCGCAATCACGATGTCATCGTCGCCGGTCCCAACATGCCCTGGGGTACTGGTGAAGGCAAAGACAAGAGCAAGGACGGACACGCCGCCATGGAAGCCCTGCTCAAGGACGCGCGGAAGAAGCACAAGCTGCACGACAAGATCGTCCTGCTCGGTTTCTCGCAGGGCGGCTACTACGCGCCGACCTATGCCACCGGCCGCGAGGACCAGTTGCTCATGATGTCGATCTACGGCGCGGCGGCACCGGGTTACGCGCCGAAGAATCTGCCCGTCGCCGGCGCCTGTGGATCGCAGGAGACTTTCGGTCCCGGCCTCAAAGCGTGGGCGGAGAAGATCAACGGAGCCGGCGGCTTTGCCGTGCATCACATCGCGGAAGGCGCGGGCCACACCGTCACCGAATCGATGCGGAAGATGACCGTCGACCTCTACGAGAAGTGTTTCAAGGGCCTGGCGCCGCGCGTTCTGGAACAGGTGGAGGCGAAGTTCGACGAGGCGAAGAAGCTGGAGGAATCCTCCAAGTTCAAGGACGCCGCCGGCAGGTACAAATCCATCCTCGCCACCAAGAGCCTGCCTGACGACCTGAAAGCCCAGGCCCGCGATGGCCAGACCAAAGCCATTCTCGGCGACATGGCAAGAACGAATCCGAAGATCAGCGAGACCTGGGAGAGTTCCCGCGCCGCGATCCTCGCCGCGCTGAAGGAGTTTCCAGGCGTGCTGCCGTTCCGCAAATTGCTCGACGACAGCCGCAAGAGTTTCCGCGGCACGGAACTGGACAGCTTCTTCGTGCAGGCGGAAACCGCGTCGCAGGTCATCAGCCACCTCACGCTCCATCAGAAAGACGTGGACGCGGCGGCGGCCAAGAATCCCGCGGCGGTCGGCGGCGCGAAAGGCCCTTCGCAAAAGGCGCTGAACCGCAAGCTGTTGCCGCTGCTGGAGAAGATCGACGATGCACAGATCAGGGCGACGCTGGAACCGCATCTGGCGAAGCTGGCCGAGCCGGTGAGTTGAGTGTTGCCGAAGCCGCCGGGGCGACGGCTCTTCATCGCGCGACGAACAATTGCAACAATTTTCAGAAAAATTCGCAATTGCCTCTTCCCAGCCGCCACAGCGCTGCGGTAATATGCTTTCGTCAGCCCCCGCCAGAAATCCTCACTCCCTACTCCCTCCCTCCCTCCCTCGCCTTGTTCCGACCCCCGCCTCGCTCCTGTTCCCCGAATCACAACCTTGCGATCCAAATGGTTGCGTGATCCATCGCGCGATTCTGTTTTGATGTCCAAACTTCGCGGCTGGAACTGAAGTGCAATGGCTCCCCGAACGTAGGCGGGACGGGGCGTCGGCGGACTTCAGCCCAGCCGCGTTTTTTGTTTGGGGGATTAGGGCGCTGCGCAGGCGGGGCGGCTTGAAGCCGCCCACGCCGGAATGCCCCGCGGTCGTCCGGCTCTCAAATTTCAAACATCGCCTTGAACCTGCCGAGCCGCTCATCGAGTTCCTTCCGACCGATCTGCTTCATGCGCTCCAGGCTGAACGCCTCGATATTGAAACTGGCGACGACGGTGCCATAGGCCATGGCCTTGCGCAGTCCGCGCAGGCTGGTGTCGCCGTGCGCCGCGAGGTATCCCATCATGCCGCCGGCGAAGCTGTCGCCGGCGCCGGTGGGGTCGATCACCTGCCGGGCGGGGAACGCGGGCAGCACGATTTCGCCTTCGCGGTGGATGAGGACGCTTCCGTGTTCGCCCTTTTTCACGACGACGAACTTCGGCCCCAGGTGCAGAATCTTGTCCGCGGCGCGGATGATGTTCGATTCCTCGGTGAGCATGGTCGCCTCGGAATCGTTGAGCACGAGGCCATCGATTTTCGAGAGCAGTTCGATCAGCGTGCCGCGCTGCGTTTCGATCCACAGGTCCATCGTGTCCGCCACGGCCAGCTTGCGGTGCGGGAAGTTGGCGAGCAGATCGATCTGGTTGGCTGGGTGCGTGTTGGCGAGGAAGACGAACTGGCTGTCGCGGTAGTGGTGCGGCACCGGCGGCAGCGACTCGGCGAGCACGTTGAGTTCCACCGCCAGCGTGTCGCGCCGGTTCATGTTCTCGTGGTATTTGCCGCGCCAGCGGAAGGTCTTGCTGCCGGCGCGCTGCTCCAGCCCCGCCAGATCGATTTTGAAATGCCGGAACGTGTCGAGGAAGTGCGGCGGAAAATCCTCGCCCACCGCCGCGACCAGACGCACGGGCGTGAAAAAGCTGGCGGCGGCGGCGAAGTAGACGCACGAGCCGCCCAGCACGTCCTCGGCATCGCCGGTGGGTGCGTGAACGGAGTCGATGCCGATGGAGCCGGTGACGATCAGGGGCATGGGAATCCAGAGGTCAGGGGACAGAGGACAGAGGACAGAGGACAGAGGACCGGATCAGCGTGGTTAGCGGAAGCACCGCAGGTGCCTGTCGATCAACCCCGCGTCACCACGTTTCACTTCGCCGCCTCCACGCATCGCCGCATGCGGGTCAGGGTGGAGAGTCGGCCGAGGATCGCCAGCGTCGCATCGATGGGCGGGCTGACCGCGGTGCCGGTCACGGCGACGCGCAGCGGCTGGGCCACGTCGCCCATGCCGACGCTTTTCTCTTTCGCGAACGCTTCGATCGCCGCGTGAATCGCCGCCGGTTCCCAAGGCATGACGTTGGCCAGCACCGGCTCCATCGCCGTGAGCATGGCGGCGCCTTTGCCGGCGTCTTTCTTGATCGCCTTGTCCATCGCCTTGGCGTCGAACTGAATCGCGTCGTCTTCGATCAGCATGAACCGGCCCATCTTGTAAGGATCGTCCAGCGTCGTGCTCCGCTCGCGGTAGCAGCCGGCGAACAGGCTGAAGTTGCCGTTCAGCCGCGCCACCGAATCGGGGTAGTACTGTTGCCCATGTGCCAGCAACTTCGCCTCGAACTCCGCCACGGGCAGCGCACGCAGCGCATCGCCGTTGAAGGCGCGAAGCTTGTCGCGGTCGAACTTCGAGTTGCTCTTGCCCACGCGATCGAAGCTGAACCGCTCCGCCAGGAACTTCGTGTCGAACTTCTCGACATTCTCGCCCGGGTTCCAGCCCAGCAGCGAAATGTAATTCAGGATCACCTGCGGCAGGTATCCGCTGCGGCGGAAATCCGCGACATCGATCTCCGGCAGCGCGAGGCCCAGCTTCTTCGCGATCGCCAGCGCCAGATCGAGGTCGTCGTTCTTCTTGGCGAGGAACAACTGATAGCGCTCCTCGTCAAAGCCCAGGGATTGCAATCCCTGGGCCTTCGCCGCCTGCCGCGCGACTTTCGCTTTGTCGCGCTTGCTCATCTTGGTGCCGTCCGGGTTGAAAATCAGCGGCAGGTGCGCGTACTTCGGATGCGGAAAACCCAGCGCCTCCTGCAGCGCCACGTGCTTGGGCGTGTTGCTCAGATGCTCCTGGGCGCGGATCACATGCGTGACGCCCATCAGCGCATCATCCACCACCACGGCGAAGTGGTAAGTCGGAAAGCCGTCGCCTTTGAAGATGACGAAATCGTCCAGTTGATCCGCTTTCACCTCGACGCGATCGAGCACCAGGTCATCGATCGCGATGTCGTGATCCGGCGCGCGAAAACGAATCACGCAAGACCGGCCCGCCGCCCGCCAGGCGTCCTTCTGCTCCTTCGTTGCGGAGATCATCTCGGTGCGGTCGTAACGCCAGTCCGTTTTCGCGGCCCGCGCCTTCTCGCGCTCGGCGGCTAGTTCCTGCGGCGTCTTGAAGCACTCGTACGCCCGGCCGGTCGCCAGCAGTTGATCGCAGTACTTGCGATAGGTGTCCAGTCGCTGACTCTGGAAATACGGCGCGCCGGGGCCGATCTGCTTGGAGTAAGGATCGGCGGCGTCCGGGTCCGGGCCCTGGTCCCAGTCGATGCCCAGCCACTTGAGATCCTCGAGAATCCCGCGCGTCGCCTGCGGCGTGGAGCGCGCCTGATCCGTGTCTTCGATGCGGATGATGAACTGGCCCCCGGCTCTCCCGGCGCCGCCGGTGCTGCCCTCGGTTCCGCCGCTTGCACGGGGGCTTGAAGCCCCCGTGCCGATGGCGATTCGAGCCCCCGTGCCACCGCTCGCCGGGCCGCGGGCAAAAGCCCAGTTAAAGAGCGCGGTGCGGGCGCCGCCCACGTGCAGGGCGCCGGTGGGGCTGGGGGCGAAGCGCGTCACAACTTGCGAAGGTCCGTCAGGCATGGGGAGGGGATTGTAGCGAACGCCGCAGCCGCCGCGCCGTAGCCGCGTCACTCCGTGACGCACTCGCCGACCAAGTCTGATGCACCGAATGCCGGCGCGACCTGCATCATCGGCCATCGCGTCACGGAGTGACGCGGCTACATTGGTGTCATGTCGCACTTTTCCGTTCATCGTGGTGTGATCGCACTGATTGTGATCCTTGCGGTCGCTACAGGTTGTCGCGCCGCTGCCCCCGCTGCCCCCGTTGCCCCCGATCCCGCCGCCGCAGCAGCCGCGCCGATGAAGCCCTTCGCCATCGAAGTGGTCGATGCGGTCACAGGTCGCGGCGTGCCGCTGGTGGAACTGCGCACCGTCGACGAGGTGCGTTATTTCACGGACTCGGCGGGCCTCGTCGCATTCAACGAGCCGGGCCTGATGGACCGCGAGGTGTACTTTCACATCAGCTCGCACGGCTACGAGTTCCCCAAGGACGGCTTCGGCTTCCGCGGCAAGGCGCTGCGCACCACGCCCGGCGGCAAGGCGCGCGTCGAGATCAAGCGCGTCAACATCGCTGAGCGCCTGTACCGCGTGACCGGCCAGGGCATCTACCGCGACAGCGTGCTGCTGGGCGTGAAGCCGCCGACGGAGGAGCCGGTGCTCAACGCGCAGGTGCTCGGACAGGACTCGGTACTGAGCGCGATTTATCGCGGCAGGATTCACTGGTTCTGGGGCGACACGAACAAGGCGTCGTATCCGCTGGGCAACTTCAGCACGACGGGGGCGACGAGTGACTTGCTCGCGCCCGGCGCTGGCCTCGATCCAAACAAGGGCGTGAATCTTCGCTATTTCAAGGACGAAAAAGGCTTCACGAAGAAGATGGCGCCGCTGCCGGAGCATGGGCCGGTGTGGCTGGATGGCTTGACGGCGCTGAAGGATGAAAAAGGCAAGGAGCAACTGTTCGCTCACTACTCGCGCATGAAATCGCTGGGCGAACGGCTGGCGCACGGCTTGATGCAGTTCAATGACGAAAGAGAAATCTTTGAAGTGGTCACGGCATTTCCGAACGACGCGAAGCTCTATCCGCAGGGACAACCCTTCGCCGAGCATTTCGACGTGAATCGCGCGGCAAGCATTCTCACGGAATATGTCTACTTCGCGACTCCGTACCCGGCGATTCGCGTGGATTTGAATAAGGCCAGCCTGAAGGATCTCGATCAGTTCGAAGCCTTCACCTGTCTCGCGCCCGGCTCGCGCTACAGCAAGGACAAGCCGCAACTCGATCGCGATGTGGCCGGCAAACTCATCTGGGCGTGGAAGAAGGACACCGACTACATCGACCCGGCAAGGCAGCGCGAGCTGATTTCCGCCGGGCACATCCGCAACACCGAAGCCTGGCTCGACACGCGCGAGGTCGGCACGAACAAGCCGATCACACTGCACGCCGGCACCGTGGCGTGGAACGTGCACCGCGAAAAGTACATCATGATCGCCGAGCAGATCATGGGCACCTCGATGCTCGGCGAAATCTGGTACAGCGAGGCGGACAAACCGGAGGGCCCCTGGAAATGGGCGGTGAAGATCGTCACGCACGACAAGTACAGTTTCTACAACCCGCGGCATCATCCCTTCTTCGATCAGGACGGCGGGCGCGTGATCTATTTTGAAGGCACGTACGCCGATCTCTTCTCCGGCGCGCCGTTCAAGACGCCGCGCTACGACTACAACCAGATCATGTACCGGCTGGACTTGAGCGATGCGCGCTTGAAGTTGCCGTGAGGCGCTGTTCCGATTTTCTTCGAGTGGCGGCGGGGCGCCGCTTTTCGTTCACATCTTCCGCGACATGGCGCGGCGCATTTCGCGGTCCGCATCGCGGGACTTGATGTCCTGGCGTTTGTCGTGCTGCTTCTTGCCTTCGCCCAGGCCGATTTCGATCTTCACCTTGCCGCGCACGAAATACATCGCCAGGGGCACCAGGGTCAGGCCCTTGGGTCCGGTCTGGGCGGTGAGCTTGGCGATTTCTCGCTTGTGGGCGAGGAGTTTTCGCTGGCGGGCGGGTTCGTGGCCGTTGGCGCCGTGGGCCTGCTTGTACGGGGCGATGTTGACCTGCCAGAGCCAGAGTTCGCCGGTGTTCATGTCGACCTGGGCGAAGCCTTCGCCCAGGGACACTTCGCCGTTGCGGATGGATTTCACCTCGCTGCCGGTGAGAACGATGCCGCACTCGAGCTTGTCGAGGATGTGGTAATCGTGGCGGGCCTTGCGATTCTCAATGCGCGGGGCCTTGGTGGTTTTGTCGTTCTTCGCGGCCATGGCGACAGTGTAGCGGGGAGGCGGAAGAGGAAGGGGTGAGGGTTCTGGGGTGGGGGGTTGGGGACGAGCCAACAAAGCCATTTGCAATTTTCAATTGACAATTTTCAATTTCAAATTTCCGCATCGGCCAACCCCCAACCCCCAACCCCCAACCCCCAATCCCCAACCCCTTCTCTCACTTCCCCACACAAAATGTCGCAAACACTCGGCCGATCACATCGTCCGGCGTCAGCGTGCCGCCCAAGCCCGCAAGTTCGTCGAGCGCTCGGCGAAGTGTGCCGGCGATGAGTTCGATGTTGGCGAGCGCGTGGTTCGCTCGCTGCGGCGCGAGCAACTCGATCGCGGCGGCGACCGCTTCCCGCGCCAGTCGCAGCGCGGACTCGTGCCGAGGCTGGAGCGCCATCGCTTCACCAGAGACGCTGACGGCACGGTCGGCGAGCTTGCGGGCGATCATCGCGCGAAGCTCGGCGAGCCCCGCGCCAGTGTGGGCGCTGACGGCGAGAGATGAGTCCGTACTCCCCTCCCTCTTCGGGAGGGGCAGGGGGAGGGTCGGGCGAATAGCGTCCTGAGGCGCGTGTGCCGAAGGATCATCTGCGGCGAGTGGTGCGTCCGCCGCGTCAGTGGTGGGTTTCGCGGACTCAACCCACCCTACGCCGGGGCCACGCGCATCCGCCTTCGTGCGAATGTGCAGCGTCGGCACATGGTCCGGGACCGCGTGTACTGTGCCCGGCGAGACGCCTCGGCCGTCGTCGATGACCAGCGCCAGGTCAGCCGACGCGATGGCTCGCCGGGCGGCGTCCTGCATCGCGCGGTCGAGCAAGTGTCGCGGCTCGTCGAGGCCCGCGATATCGACGAGCATGACTTCCATCGCGGCGACGGCTTCGGCTTCACCGGGATGTTCGCCGGTTTCGCCGGCACTTGGTTGCGGAGGCGCAAGCGTCAGCGGTTCGCACAGGACATCGCGCGTCGTGCCGGGCGTCGCGCTGATTACCGCGCGGTTTCGCCCCAAGAGCGCATTGAACAGCGTGCTCTTGCCCGCGCTCGGCTCGCCCACCAGCACCACGCGCGGCAGCGCTTCGATGACGCCCCACGAGCGGCTGCGCGAAAGCAGGTCGGCGAGCCTGGTCTCGATGTCGGCAAGCCGGTCGAATAGATCGCCCGGCGCGATGGGCACCACGTCGTCCTGATCGGTGAAATCGATGCCCGCTTCCACCAGCGCCAATGCCGTGCCCACGTCATCCACCAGCCGGCGAGCGAATGTCGCCAGCGTTCCTTCGCGCAGGGCCGAGGCGGCGCGCAGCTGCGAATCGCTCACCGCCGCGATGGTGGCCGCCACGCCCTCGGCCTGTGTCAGGTCCAGCTTGCCCGCCAGGTAAGCGCGGAACGTGAACTCCCCCGGTTCCGCCAGCCTGGCGCCTTGCGCGATGACGGCGTGCAGCAGGCGATCGAGCAGCGCGGGGTTGCCGGGCAGTTGAATCTCGGCGAGATCCTGCCCGGTGTAGGTGCGCGGCGCGGCGAAGAACGTGACGAGAGCCGGCAGCGGCAGGGGGCCGGCAGCGGAAGGGAAGCGCAAGCGGGCGATGGTGAGTTGCCGGGCGGGGAAGGTTTCGGTCGGTGAAGTGGACGATTCTGTCGCGTCAACATCCGACAGGGATGTGAGAATCGCCCGCGCGTCCGGTCCGCTGATGCGCAGCAAGCCGCGCGGCGAACGACCCGGCGGGGAACTGACAGCAGCGATGGTGTCGGATGAGTGCATGAGTTGGGAGAAGAAGAATTGAAAATTGAGAATTGCAAATTGCAAATGGCAAATTTGGCTCGCTCCGGCCCCCTCTCCCTTCGGGAGAGGGCTGGGGTGAGGGCGAGATAAGTGAGGGCGTCAGGAAAACAACGGAGCAGAGGTCACACGACGGAGCCGAGATCTGCAACGGCGCAGTGATTCGCAGCCGTTGTGCAAGGTTCACCGGCCCTCACCCTAACCCTCTCCCGGAGGGAGAGGGGACCGGAGCGGATCGCATCACCCCTTCACCCCTTCACCCACTCACCCGCTCACCCCCTCAGGCCACCTCGTTCACCGCTTCCTTCCGCCACCACCGCCGCCGCCTTGTTGCTTTCTCTGTTCGAGCATCTGCTTTTGCTTCGCTTCCATCGCCTTCTGCAGGCGGTCGAAGAAGCCGCCGGGCTTAGGCCTCTTCGGTTGCAGCAAGGTGCCGGCCGCTTCTTCCGCCTTGATGTGCTTGCGCACGTAGTGGCTGTCCACCATGCCCGCGATGCTGGAGGAGAAGATGTACAGCGTCAGGCCCGCCGGCGCGGAATAGAGCATCACCGGGAACAGCAGCGTCATGTACTTCATCATTTTCTGCTGTTGTTCCTGCTGTTCGTTCATCGCCTTGGGCATGGTCATCTGCTGCTGCAGATAGAACACGATGGTCATCAGCAGCGGCAGAATGTTGATCGCGTACGGGATGTACACGCCGCACAGGGGCAGGTGGAATCCGCCCTCGGCGAAGACGATGAACTGGTCGGGCCTGGAAAGATCGCGGAGGAAATTCCAGTCGCCCATCGCCTGGAAAATGCCCCAGAACGCGTGCTGCTGGCGCAGCTCGAACGCGCCGTAGAGCATGGCATAAAGCGCGGCCCAGATGGGCATCTGCAGGAACATCGGCAGGCAGCCGAGGAATCCGGCGGGGTTGATCTGCTTCTCGCGGTAGAGCCGCATCGTTTCCTGCTGCTGCTTCTGCGGATCGTTCTTGTACCGCTCCTTGATCTTCGCCATTTCCGGCTGAAGCTCGGCCATCTGCTTGCTCATGCGGGCCATGCTGATCTGCGATTTTTTCGTCAGCGGATGCAGCAGCAGCCGCACCACCAGCACGAGGATGATGATGGCGAACGCCCAGTCGAACACGATCGCGTGAATCAGCTTGAGGAACCACAGCAAGAGGTCCGCCATCCACTGGAAGAGGCACCAGGAGCAGCCCTGTTCGAACTTGATGAGGTGGCGGTTGAACTCCAGCACATCGAAGGGGAACTCATTGAAAACGGATGACTCGCGCGGCCCCGCGTAGAGGCACAGATCGATGTCGCGGGACTTGCCGGCGGCGAGCACGAAGGTCTTGCTCTTGAGCGTGAGCACGGTCGCGCGGTGATCGACGTTTTCGCCCTTCGTGCCGCCGACGGAAACCTGCACCACCGGCTCGAACAGATCGGTGATCGGCTCGCCCACGACGCGGCCCACCACGCCTTCGGGCGGCTTGGGCACCGGGCGATGCACGACCACCGCGAAGTAGCGATTCACCATCGCCAGCCAGACCAGCGGGTTGGGCTTGGTCGGATCGTCGGCGTTGGCGGTCACGCCTTCCACGGGCCAGATCGGCGTGCCCTTTTCGAGTGCGTGATCGATGGCCTTGATGCGCGTGACCGAAGCGCCGTCGGTGTAGAGGTGAATCTTGTCCGCGTCGCGCTTCAGGTTGTAGTACGACGCGATGATGCCTCGAAGGTCATTGCCGCTGGCGTCGTCGGCCGTCACATCGCCCAGCGTGTTCTGCTCCCACGTGAGTTCCAGAGGCTGGCCGGTGCGGTTGATGAACTGCGTCTTGCACTGAACGTCGTAGCCGGCGGTCGATGCGCCCAGCGTGTAGGCGCGGACGATTTCCAGCACGGGCTGGTCTTTCAGATCGACGATGGTCGCGCGATAAACGCCCTCGGACACTTTTTCCCAGTCGCCCCAGAGCGTGACGCGAGTCTTGTTGATGGTGACGGCATCGGCGCTGAAGGGGCGGTCCCAGACGGTGAACTGGCCGTCGGCGCCGGGAATGACGAGCGCTTTGGCGATGACGTAGGGCGTGTCGCCGCCTGCTTCGGTGACGAACTCGGATGACGAGATCTTGTTGATCGCAGCCCCGGCGGAGGAAAACTCCACATGCAGCTTGTGCTCAACTCTGTCGAGCGATCCGATCGCGCTCGGTTGCGGCTGCGCGGCGGGCTTGAAGCGGTAGGGGGCCGGCGCGGCGGGCGGCGCAGGGGCAGGCGTCGGCGCGGGGGCGGGAGCGGGCGCGACGGCGGGAGTTTCGGGCTTGTCCTTGCCGTCCTGGGCAAGCGCGACCGCGCAGGAACCAAACAGCGCGATGCAGCAAAGCCAGATTGAAATCGAATGCGTTTGCCTCACAGGGAATAGCCTCGTGGGTGATTGGAAGAATCGGGCAGTATACGGACCAACAGACACAGGATCGAATCGGCTTCGCCATTAGCCCCCGGCTCCGCCGGGGGATCCCGACGTCAACGACGGGCTCCCAATACAGCGCGATCGGGGTGTACTGGCAAGACTTGCCCGGACACATCAATGCCGGGAGATGGCAGTTGTCGTGGAGTTCCCCCCGGCGGAGCCGGGGGCTAATGGATTGGCGCTCCACGCGTTTGCCTCACCGCACCTCCCTCCCGCTTCCGCTACAATCCGCCGCGACTGTGATGCAGGTGAAGAAAGGCATTCCCGTTTCGCATGGCGTGGCGATCAGCCCCGCTATCGTTTTGGACTCGGAGGATCAGCCGGTGCCGCGCCGGGCGGTGCCGCCGCACACGGTTTCCCTTCAGCTCAAACGTCTTGCCCACGCGGTGGAAAAATCGCGCGAGGAGATCACCAGGCAGAAGCACGATGTGGAGACGCGGCTTCGCCGGGCCGACCTGGCGAAGATCTTCGACGTTCACCTGGGCATTCTCGCGGACAAGTTCCTGCTCGATCAGATCAACCGCATGATCGAGGCGGAGAACGTGACCGCCGAGTACGCCGTCTATGCCGTGATGCGCAAGCAGGCGCAGGTGCTGCGGGACATGGACATCCCTTATTTCCGGGACCGCGACCGCGACATCTGGGACATCGAACGCCGGCTTCTGAAGCACCTGATCGGCCAGACGCGCCACGACCTGGATCACCTCACGCACGACGTGGTGATCGTGGCGCGTGACCTGACACCCAGCCAGACGGCGTCGCTGGACAAAACGCGCATCAAGGCGATCGCCACCGACCTGGGCGGCTCCACCAGCCACACCGCCATCCTCGCCAAGGCGCTGGGCATCCCGTGCGTCGTGGGTTTCGAAGACGCCACCGCCACCGTTTCCGCCGGCGACACGCTCATCGTCGACGGCAACCGCGGACTGCTCATCATCGATCCGGACGCGGCGACGACCTTCAACTATCGCCAGGAAATCTCCCGCATCACCGCGATGGAGAGCGAACTGAGCGAGCTGAAGAATCTCCCCGCCGAGACGAAGGACGGCACGGTCATCAGCGTGTGGGCGAACATTGAATTCCCCGACGAGATCAAGGCGGCGGTCGAAAAGGGCGCCACCGGCATCGGCCTGTACCGCACGGAGTTTCTCTACCTTTCGTCGGACCAGCAGCCGACCGAGCAGCAGCATTACGACGCCTACAAGCAGGCGCTGCATGCGCTCAAGGGGTTGCCGCTGACCATCCGCACGTTGGACCTTGGCGCCGACAAGGTGCTGGGCAGCGAGACCATGCAGAGCACGGAACGCAACCCGTTCCTGGGGGTGCGATCGATCCGGCTGTGCCTGCAGAACCTGCCGCTTTTCCGCACGCAGCTTCGCGCCATTCTTCGCGCCAGCAAGATGGGGCCGGTGCGCGTCATGTTCCCGCTCATCAGCAACATCATGGAACTGCGGCAGGCGAAGATGGTGCTCAACGACGTGAAGGAAGATCTGGATGCCGAGGGCATCGAGTACGACCCGCGGATCCCCGTCGGGATGATGGTGGAAGTGCCCTCGGCGGCCATCGAGGCGTCGCGATTCGCCAAGGAGGCGGATTTCTTCTCGGTCGGCTCCAACGACCTGATCCAGTACACTCTGGCGGTGGATCGCGGCAACGAACGGATCGCGAGCCTGTTTTCGCCCGGCCATCCCGCCGTGCTGCAGCTCATCAAGGAAGTGATCCGCGCCGGCGCGCGGGCGAAGATCGATGTGAGCATCTGCGGCGAAATGGCGGGCGAGCAGGAGTTCACGCTCCTGCTGATCGGGCTGGGCATGCGGAGCCTGTCCGTCAGTCCGCCGGCGATTCCCGAAGTGAAGCGGCTGATCCGTAGCGTGACGCTGCCGCAGTGCAAGCGCATCGCCCGCAAAGCCATGAGCCTGGACTCCGATCGCGCGGTGGTGCATTACCTGCGCGATGAACTACGACGAATATTGCCTGAGTCGTTCGGTGGACGTTCCATCGAGTGAGCGGGATGTGCGAGGAAGGGAACCGGAACAGCCGTTTAGCGGAAACGCCGCAGGCGTCTGAATGGCCGCCTTTGACTCGCCTCGCACCCTCACCGACCCCGGCAGAACAAACCACTGGCCCAGCGTCCCCCGCACAAGGGCGGACGCGGCCCCACGAAAAGGATTGTCGAAGCGCCCGGTATCAGAAGTTGTCGTGCGGACCGTGAACTCGTCCTGCGCCCCAAGCGCCCGGCAGAATCACCCTGACGGTTCACTGCTCTCCGCACGTCGCACTTCGTCCTTCGCACTTCGCACTTCCCAAACATGCCCAAACGAGAAATGTTGATCAACCAGGTCCCCGGCGAAGAGTGCCGCATCGCCATCGTCGAGGACGGAAAGCTCGAAGAACTCTATCACGAACGGGCCACCACCGAACTGCACGTGGGCAACATCTACAAAGCCCGCGTCGTCAACGTCGAGCCCGCCATCCAGGCGGCCTTCGTCGACTTCGGCCTGGAGCGCAACGGCTTCCTCCACATCACCGACCTGCACCCGCGCTATTTCCCGGGCCAGCACAAGGAGGAGACCGAGCGCGTCGGGTTCAAGACCCCGCACCGCGAGCGGCCGCCCATCCAGAAGTGCCTGCGCCGCGGCCAGGAAATCCTCGTGCAGGTCATCAAGGAGGGCATCGGCTCCAAGGGCCCGACGGTGTCGAGTTATCTTTCGATCCCCGGCCGATTCCTCGTGATGATGCCGCACATGGAACGCCTGGGCGTGTCGCGCAAGGTGGAGGACGAAGAAGAACGCCGCGCCATGCGGCAGATTCTCGACGGCCTGAGCCCGCCGGACGGCTTCGGCTTCATCATCCGCACCGCCGGCATGGGCCGGCCCAAGACGGAGCTGAAGCGCGACCTCGCCTACCTCGTCCGTCTCTGGAAAACGATGGAGGAGCGCCTCAAGCAGCCGGGCATCGGCGAACTCTACACCGAGAGCGATCTGCTCATCCGCACCATCCGCGATGTGTTTTCCTCCGACATCGAGCGCATCGTCGTCGATGATTCCGCGGCCGCCAAACGCATCAGCGATTTCCTCGCCGTCGCCAGCCCCCGCGCCCGTTCCAGCGTGCTCTACTACGACGACCCGGTGCCGATCTTCCATCGCTACGGCGTGGAGAAGCAGATCGAAACGATCCACGGCCGCCGGGTGCCGCTGCCGTCGGGCGGCTCGCTGGTGATCGACTCCGCCGAGGCGCTCGTCGCCATCGACGTCAACAGCGGCAAGAGCCGCCAGAGCAACGACGCGGAGACGACGGCGTTCCGCACCAACCAGGAAGCCTGCGACGAAATCTGCCGGCAGCTTCGCCTGCGCGATCTGGGCGGCGTCGTGGTGATCGACCTGATCGACATGCGCGACAGCAAGAAGCGCCGCACCATCGAAGCCCGCTTCCGCGACAACCTCAAGCGCGACCGCGCCCGCACCAAGCCGCTGCCCATCAGCCAGTTCGGCATCCTCGAAATGACCCGGCAGCGCATGCGGCCGTCCATCACCAAGAGCGTCTTTTCCGACTGCCATTACTGCCACGGCGAAGGCATCATCAAGAGCGTCGATGCCGTCGTGCTCGATGTCATGCGCCAGCTTTCGCTCGTGATTTTCCGGCCCGAGGTGAAAAAGGTCACCGTCACGGTCAGCCCCGACGTGGCGTTTCCGCTCCTCAACCGCAAGCGCGGCGAACTGGTCAAGCTCGAGGAAAAATACACCACGCCCATCATGGTGCGCGTCAACTCCGCGGGCTCCATCGACTTCATCGAGATCACCGCGATGGACGATCGCGGCACCGTGCTGAACATCGACCCGATGGCGAAGTTCGGCGAACCGAAACTGCAGACGGTCGAGTCGCTGCCCGTCGTGGATGAATTTTACGATGAGGAGATCGCCGAGATCGAGGAAGCCGAGCGCGATCAGGCCGCCGAGGGGCGTGGCGAGGTTGTCGGCGACGGCTCGGGCGAAGCCCCGGCCGCCCAAGGCGAAGTTGCCGGCGCTGCGGTGATCCCGACAGGCGAACGCGGCGCTGCGGAGGGAGCGGGCGAAGGCGTCGGCGGCCGTCGCCGCCGTCGTCGCCGCGGAGGCCGGCGTGGTCGTGACGGCGATGCCGCGCCGCAGCCGACGGGATCCACCGGGCAGGCTCGCGGTCCTGCGAATCAAGACAAAGCCGTGGAGCGCTCGGATCACGTGACCTCCGGCTGGGAAGGCGCTGACGAAGGCGACGGCATGGGCGAAGGTTCGCCGATGCCGGCCGCGCCGACGGAGGGCGCGCTCACCGAAGACGGCGACGCCGAGCAACCGATCGACGAGGAGATTGGCGGCGTCAATGCCGAGGCTCAGGCCGATCGCGGCGATGGCGAGGCAACTGGCGGAGAATCGCAAGGCAGTGCCGGTGCGAAACCCGATGGCGAACCAGGTCAGGGCGGTGAAGGCGGTGGCCGTCGCCGCCGTCGCCGCCGCGGAGGGCGTGGGCGCCGCGGTCGAGGCGGCCCGCCGCAAGCGGGTGGTCAACCCGGCGTCGCCGGTTCCCCTGGTGCCTCCGGCTCGCAGGTCGAGGACCATGACGCCGCAGCGATGGAGGTCGGCTCGCCCGCCGATGATGCCGGCGAACCTGAACCGGGCAACGAGGCGGACCCGCGCGTCGACTCCGCTTCAAATGCGATCAGCGACGCAAGCCTGGATGCGGTCGACGACAACATCGGCAACGTCGCCGGCAGCGATGCGCCGTCCACCGGCATCGACGCACCGCCCGCAGGAGGCAAGCGTCGTCGTCGTCGCGGTCGTCGTGGTCGTGGCGGTGGTGGGGGAAGCGGCCAAGGCAACAGCGGGCAGCCGCAGCCACCGGAAAGGCCGGCTCAGTCCGGCAAACAGGCCCCTGCGAGCAACCAGGGAAACCAACAACGTCCCCCGCAGCCTCCGCGTCCGCCGCAGCAGCGCCCTCCGCAGTCGCAGCAGCGCCCTCCGCAGTCGCAACCGCCGGCGCAGAGCGAAACGCAGTCCGGCTCCACCGGTTACGAAGGCGGCCCGCTCATTCGCCGGCACAAGCCGCTGCGCTGGCCACCGAGGCCGCGGTGAAATGGGGGATCGTCGAATGGCCGTCGTCGGGTGGCCGTCATCGGGTGGCTGTCATCGGGTTGCCGTCATCGGGTGGCCGGGGCAGCAGGCTCGGCGGATGCCCCGGAACGGTACACCTTGTTCTGACGAATCGCGCTCTCCGCTTGCCTGGTGCCTTCCGCGCGCTCGTTCCGGGGCTTGCGCGGACTCCAGCCCCGGCCACCCGAGAATTGCACTGGGTCCCGGCGGGAGTGAGGGAACCGAGATCGTGCCGATCAGGCGGAACCTTGAGACCGGCTATTCAGAGAGACCGGCCATTCAGACCGGCCATTCAGAAAGACTGGCCATTCAGACCAGCCAAGCAGTCCGGTCAGGTTGACGCGAACTGTCATGTCCGGCAACGGCTGACTGTCACCTTGACAGCGCCGCCGACTTTTCGCCGCCGCCGGTAACGGCTGGAGTCTGCCGTAACCGAGGCAATTTCAAGGCCTTACGTGGCATGTTGGGAGTGAGTCGCCGCCAAGGCCCAACTGGTATCCCCATTGCACTTGCCCTGGCACGTTTTCCTCCAAGGTCGGTCCAACCAACCTTTGAGACGCTCGGCCGCAATGCGCCGCTGCAACTAAAAGGTTGCCGCGGGGCCTGGCCGAGACAGGCGACACAACCCGATACCCCCGGTACTCAGGAGCGATCATTCATGGCTGTCAAAGAACTGGCGTTTGATGCGAAGGCCCGCACGGCCCTTTTGGCTGGCGTCGAAAAATTGGCGAAGGCGGTCAAGGCGACCCTCGGGCCGCGAGGCCGCAATGCCGTGCTCGACAAGAGCTGGGGCGTGCCGACCGTCACCAAGGACGGCGTCTCCGTCGCCGAGGAGATCGAACTGAAAGACAAGATCGAAAACATGGGCGCCCAGCTCGTGAAGGAAGCCGCCAGCCGCACCAGCGATAAAGCCGGCGACGGCACCACCACCGCCACCGTGCTCGCCGAGGCTCTCTTCAAGGAAGGCCTGCGGCACATCACGGCCGGCGTGGATTCCATGGCGCTGGTCCGCGGCATGAAGAAGGCCGTGGGCGTCGCCATCGAGCAGATCAAGAAGATGGCCAAGCCCATCAACGCAGCCGACAAACGCGACATCGAAAACGTCGCCACCATCTCCGCCAACAACGACCGCGAGATCGGCAAGATCATGGCCGACGCGTTCATGCAGGTCGGCAAGGACGGCGTCATCACCGTCGAAGAGGGCAAGGCGCTCGAGACCTACGTCGACGTCGTCGAAGGCATGCAGTTCGACCGCGGCTACCTCAGCCCGAACTTCACCACCAACACCGAAGACATGACCACCGAACTGGAGAAGTGCCTGATCCTCATCCACGAGGACAAGATCACTTCGATCCAGAAGCTCATCCCGCTGCTCGAAAAAGTGCAGGCCGCCAAGAAGCCGCTGCTCATCATCGCCGAGGACATCGAAGGCGAAGCGCTCGCCACGCTCGTGGTGAACAAGCTGCGCGGCGTGCTCAATGTCTGCGCGGTCAAAGCCCCCGGCTACGGCGACCGCCGCAAGGCCATGCTCGAGGACATCGCGATCCTCACCGGCGGGCAGGCGATCATGAAGGATTTGGGCATCGAACTCGACAAGGTCGAGATCAAGCAGCTTGGCATCGCCAAGAAGATTCAGATTGACGCCGACAACACGACCATCATCGAAGGCGCCGGCGACACCAAGGCGATCCAGGGCCGCATCGCGCAGATTCGCAACGAAATCGAAGTGACCACCAGCGACTACGACAAGGAAAAGCTGCAAGAGCGCCTGGCCAAGCTGGCTGGCGGCGTGGCGCAGGTGAATGTCGGCGCTGCGTCCGAGTCGGAGCTGAAGGAAAAGAAAGCCCGCGTCGAGGACGCCCTGCACGCGACCCGCGCGGCGGTGGAAGAGGGCATCGTCCCCGGCGGCGGCGTCAGCTTCATCCGCGCGATCGAGGCGGTGAAGAAGCTCAAGAGCGAAAACGCTGACGAGCAGGCGGGCATCGACATCGTCGCCGCGTCGCTCTCCGTGCCGCTGCAGACCATCGCTGACAACGCCGGCGAACGCGGCAGCGTCATCGTCCGCAAGGTGGCCGCGGGCAAGGGCAACTTCGGCTTCAACGCCCTGTCGCTCCAGTACACCGACCTCGTCGCCGACGGCGTCATCACCCCGACCAAGGTCGACCGCACCGCCCTGGAAAACGCCGCCAGCGTCGCCACGCTGCTGCTCACCTGCGACTGCGTCGTCACGGAAAAACCCGCCGACAAGGAAGCGGGCGGCGGCGACCATCACCACGACCACGACCACGGCGGCGGCATGGGTGGCATGGGTGGCATGGGCGGCATGGGTGGCATGGGTGGGTGCTGAGTATCATGAAAGCGTGAAATCAGAAACGTCATCATTGAATTGCATGCGTCGTTTGAACCCGTTTAGCGCGGGCCCGAAGGGCCCGGCTCGCTCGACCTGAAACCTCAAACTCCCGACTCTACGGAGACACTGAATATGAACCTTCGCCCCCTCGAAGACCGCGTGATTGTCAAGCCCGAAACCGCCGAGGATCGCACCGCCGGCGGCCTCTACCTGCCCGAAGCCGCCAAGGAAAAGCCCATGACCGGCAAGGTCACCGCGACCGGCCCCGGCAAGCTTTCCGATGACGGCAAGCGCACCGCTGTTGCCGTCAAGAAGGGCGACACCGTGCTCTACGGCAAGTACTCGGGCACCGAAGTCGAAGTCGCCGGCGAAAAGCTCCTGATCATGCGCGAAGGCGAACTGCTCGGCATCGTCGAAAAGTGAAAATCAAAAGCGATTCCGCGCCCCCGCGTCCGGTGACGGCCCTTAAGGGCCGTCACCGGACGCCACGCTCAACATCAACCTCAGCGTTCCAAGATCAGGCCTCAGAACTCTGATCCCAGGACTCGAAACCCAGAACTCAGAACCCAGAACCCAGACCTCAAAACTCAGAACCAAGGATCCGCCACCATGGCTCAAAAGCAACTCGTATTCGGCTCCGCGGCTTACGCGCATCTTCTCAAGGGCGTCAAGCAGCTCGCCGACGCCGTGCGCGTCACGATGGGCCCCACCGGCCGCAACGTCGTCATGCAGAAATCCTTCGGCGGCCCGTCGGTCACCAAGGACGGCGTCAGCGTCGCCAAGGAAATCGACCTGCCCAAGCCCTTTGAAAACATGGGCGCCAAGCTGGTCGTCGAAGTCGCCAAGAAGACCAGCGACCGCGCCGGCGACGGCACCACCGCCGCCACCATCCTCGCCGAGTCCATCTTCACCGAAGGCCTGCGCCACGTCGCGGCCGGCGCCAACCCGATCCTCCTGCAGCGCGGCATCACCGCCGCCGGCGAAGTGGTCGGCGCGTTTGTGAAGGACGAACTGGCTGTCAAGTGCAAGGGCGAGGAGGATCTCCGCAAGATCGCCACCGTTTCCGCCAACCACGACGCCGAGATCGGCGCCATGATCGCCCAGGCGATCACCAAGGTCGGCGCGGACGGCGTCGTCGAAGTGGAAGAAGGCAAGAGCGCCGAGACCACCGTCGACTACGTCGAAGGCATGCAGTTCGACAAGGGCTATCTCTCCCCTTACTTCATGACCAACCCTGGCACGCAGGAATGCGTGCTCGAGGACTGCCTGATCCTCATCTACGAGAAGAAGCTCAGCAGCCTGCCCGACCTGCTGCCGCTGCTCAACAAGGTGGCGATGGCGAACAAGCCCTTGCTCATCATCGCGGAAGACGTCGAGAACGAAGCGCTGGCGGCGCTCGTGGTGAACCGCCTGCGCGGCGTGCTGCGCATCTGCGCGGTCAAGGCGCCGGGCTTCGGCGACCGACGCAAGGCGATGCTCGGCGACATTGCCGTGCTCACCGGCGGCACCTTCCTCAGCGAGGACCTGGGCCAGTCGCTGGAGAGCGTGGAACTCGAACACCTGGGCACCGCCAAGAAAATCGCGGTCACCAAGGACAACACCACGATCATCGAAGGCGCCGGCAAGAAAAAGGAAATCGAAGGCCGAATCTCTCAAATCAAGACTCAGTTGGACAACACGACCAGCGAATACGACAAGGAAAAGTTCCAGGAACGCCTCGCCAAGCTCACCGGCGGCGTGGCGATCATCCGCGTCGGCGCTGCGACCGAAACTGCCATGAAAGAGAAGAAAGACCGCGTCGATGACGCTCTGCACGCCACCAAGGCGGCAGCCCAGGAAGGCTACGTCCCCGGCGGCGGCGTGGCGCTGCTCCGCGCGCTGCCCGCGCTGCAGGCTGCCCGCGCCAAGGTCAAGGGCGATGAAGGCATCGGCTACGAAATCGTTGCGGCTGCCCTGCGCAGCCCCGCCTGGCAGATCGCCGAGAACGGCGGCGAGGACGGCGACATCGTCGTCGAGGAAATCCTCAACCGCAAAGGCAACAACGGCTACAACGCCTCCACCGGCGAATACGTCGATCTCGTCAAAGCCGGCATCCTCGACCCCGCCCTCGTCGTCCGCATGGCGCTGACCAACGCCGCCAGCGTTGCGGGTGTGATGCTCACGACGGATGTGCTGATCACGGAACTGAAGGACGATGCGGAGAATGAGGACAATGCGGTGAGCTGAGGCTATGCTTTAAAGTGAGTCGTGTTTGGCAACACATAGTAGTTTCGAGGTGCGCATGGATGCATTGATTCACCTGACTGCTGCAGACGTGGTGGAGGCTGCGGTTCGCCTGGAATGTCGCGCTACCAAGTGGGACCAGTCCTACTTGACGTGCCTGTCGCACAACCAACAGCAGGAACTACTTGCGCTTGCATGGTTCGCGGCGTCGCCTAATGCCAAGTTTGGATTTGATTGGCACCGAGACCATTTTGCTGCGTCCGCAAACGTTGAAGTCACCGTCACGCCTGCACTCCTACGGGAAGGGTTGCGGTTCCTCAACACGCTTTCGAGCTGAGGTGAAACATGATTCGTGCAGCGACGAAACCGAAGCTGTTGCCGCCTTTGCACCAGATGGTCGTGGAACTGCACGCTCGTCGTCCGGATCACGCTTTCTATGCGACCGGCGCGCTTGGGGGGATTTTTCCTTTCGAGGCGCTCAAAGACCTCGACCAGGCCTACGTCGATCTCGAGCGCAGGAAGTTGGTCGAGGCGACATCGCACATCGCGGACTATTTCGGCGGCCCCAAGCGGCTGTATCGTGCGACTCGCGCGGGGGTTCGATACGCAAGGAGCCTTGGATGAGCTCAAACTTTTTCCTTCGGATCAAGGATCAAGTGAAATCATTCGCCAAGGCGAACAAGGTCGCGCCGAACGATGTGCATATTCATGTGACGTTGGCCGATGGCAGTTCGTTTATCGTGCATAGCTTGAAAACTTCACCACCTGACGAAGCGCCTGGTTGGGGGGCACTCGATGGTTTCAGCGATGTCGGCTCGCCGCGAGCCATCGTTATTCGAGAAGAGCATATCTTCCGGGCGGAGTTGCGCCTTGCGGCTGAGCAGGGACGCCCCATCGGATTCGCCGGAGAAGCAGGCAAGTAAATGCCTACGCAAAGAGACTACTACGAAGTCCTCTCCCTCGAGCGCTCCGCCAGCGCCGATGACATCAAACGCGCTTATCGCAAGCTGGCGATGAAGTATCACCCGGATCAGAACAAGGACGACAAGGACGCGGAGGCGAAGTTCAAAGAACTGGCTGAGGCGTACGAGGTCCTCAGCGATCCGGACAAGCGGCAGCGTTACGACCAGCACGGCCACGCCGGCCTGCGCGGGCAGGCGGGCCACGACTTCAGCGGCATGGACGCCGGCGATATTTTCTCCATGTTCGAGGATGTCTTCGGCGGCATCTTCGGCGGCCGCGCTCAGCGCGGCGGCGGCGGCGGAGTTCGTCGCGGCGCGAGCCTGGAAACGGAAATCGAAATCACGCTGGAAGACGTCGCCGCCGGCGTCGAAAAGGAAATCCAGTTCACGCGCATGGACCACTGCGCCACCTGCTCCGGCTCCGGCGCCAAGCCCGGCAGCAGCGCCACCACCTGCATCACCTGTGCCGGCACCGGCAAGGTCGCGCAGAGCGGCATGGGCGGCATGTTCCGCATGGTGTCCACGTGCCCCGCATGCCGGGGCGCGGGGAACATCGTAAAAGACAAGTGCGCCGATTGCCGCGGGTCCGGCCGGCAGTCCAAGCACCGCGTGCTGAATGTGCGCATTCCCGCGGGCATCGAGGATGGCCAGGCGATCCGCATCCAGGGCGAAGGCGAACCGGGGGAGAAGGGTGGGCCGCGCGGCGATCTGCACGTGGTCGTGCGCGTGGAAGCCCACTCGCTCTTTCAACGGCAGGATGACGACCTGATCGTCAAGATGCCGATCAGTTTCACGCAGGCGGCGCTGGGCGCGAAGGTGAAGGTCGCGACGCTCGGCAAGGAAAACGCCGAGGCGGAGATCAGCATCAAGTCCGGCACGCAGCACGGCGAGACGCATCGTCTACGCGGCAAGGGGTTGCCCAATCTTCGCGGCGGCAGGCATGGCGATCTGATCGTGATCCTGATGATCGAGGTGCCGCAGAAGTTGACGAAGAAGCAGGAGCAGTTGCTGCGCGAGTTCGCCGAAACGGAAGACAAAGCGGTGATGCCGCACAGCAAAGGTTTTTGGGACAAGGTCAAGGACTATCTTGGCGCGTGGCTGTTCTGACGGATGCGTTTTCGCGGGCCCGATGAATCACGGCTCGTGTAGGGTGCGTCAAGGCTCGGCGCGGACGCACCGCCAGGCAACAGTGGGTCTTCGGAATCGAAACGAATCAGCAGTGACACGCGATGGATTTGCCTCGGATTCGGAACGGGACCGAAATAAGTTCCCCATTTAGCCGGCGGGCTTGCCCGCCGAGACGCCCTCGGCGGGCAAGCCCGCCGGCTCAATGGGAACCGCCAATTCGCGAAGTTATTTCGGGCCCGTTCCTTCGCAACGACGACGCAAGATAGTGCGTCCGCGCCGAGCCTTGACGCACCCTACGCGGTTACATGCCTCCATCGCCGCGCACGCAATTGCAGGTGAATCAACATGAGTACGAATCCACAAGACAGTCCGCAGGAACCGCTTGACCTGAATGCCGCGGCGGAGCAGGCCGAGGAGCGCACGGTCGAGAAAGACATCGCCGACCTGGTGCAGGAGAACGCCGAGTTGCAGTCGAAACTCCTGCGCGCCGCCGCCGATTACCAGAACTACGTCCGGCGTGCGCACCTGAACACGCTGGCGGCGCGCGACCAGCAGACGGCTGAGATCGCCCGCGATCTGCTCACGGTGCTCGATCATTTCGAGACCGCCATGGCGGTGGACGTGGCGAAGACGTCCGCCAGAAGCCTGCTCGAAGGCCTGGTCATCGTCCGCGAGGAATTGCTGCGCACGCTGGAGAAGCACGGCATCAAGCGCATGACCGTCAACCGCGGCGACGAGTTTGATCCGCACAAGCATGAGGCGCTGATGCGCCAGCCCGCGCCGGACCTCAAGTCCAATCACATCGTGGCCCACCTGCAAACGGGCTACATGCTCGGCGACAAGACGCTGCGCCCGGCGAAGGTGGCGGTGGCGGAGTGAATGGCAAGGCAGATTTCGGATTTTGGATTTCGGATTTGGGATTTTGGCCGATCCACGATCCACGATCCACGATCCACCATTCGCAATCGGCCATCCGCACTCTTTCGGCTTTCAAATCCGAAATCCGAAATCCCAAATCCGAAATCAGGTTGAATCTCCATGCCCACCTACGACTACGTCTGCCAGGCCTGTGAACACGCGTTCGAGGAGTTCCAGTCGATGACCGCCAAGCCGCTGCGCAAATGCCCCAAGTGCGGCAAGCAGAAGCTCAAGCGGTTGATCGGCACCGGCGCCGGCGTGATCTTCAAGGGTTCGGGCTTCTGGCAGACGGACTACCGCTCGTCGAGCTACAAGGCGGGCGAGAAAGCCGAGAGCGACGCAGGCACGAAAAGCTCCGAGACGGCCGGCGCGACAAAGGATGCGACCGCGAAGCCCGACGCATCCGCGAAAGCGGAGACGGCCAAGAGCGATTCACCCGCGACGAAAAAGGTCGAAACGCCAAAGCCCGCCGATGCTCCCAAACCTGCCGCAAAGAAGGGCAAGTAGATTCCGCCTGTGAGATCGCGCCATTTCTGTTGACAGGCTGGCGCACAAGCGAGCCCCGGGGACCGACGATCGACGCGGAACAGGTTCCGGCCTCCTGTTCGCATTCGCTCGCACTCCCGTCCGTCATCAATCTCACGGCCCGTCGCTCATTTTTCACTTCCCCTCGCGCCATTCTCACGCTAGACTGACCCGTCGTCATCGCTGCATGCAATTCAGCGACGACGACCATTGGGGGTTCCTCAGCGGGTTGTGTTGACCCGCGGGTCAGGCAAAGGCCTGACGGGCCAGAGCATTTCAAGACCTGTCAGGTGATTTTTTTTCTTTCGGTCAGGTGTTGCGCCGGCGGTCGATGGTGTCACAGATCAGTGCGGGACCGGGGTTGGGGGGCACCGCGGCAACCGGTAGGCGCAATGCCCGTCCGACACGCCGTTCGCGGCGTGACATCTCAAGGAGACGAACCATGCCCATGCAAGGCCAGGTCAAATGGTTCGACCCGAAGAAGGGCTACGGCTTCATCGTCGGCCCTGAAGGCAAGGACGTGTTCGTTCACTTCAGCCAGATCAAGGGCGACGGGTTCCGATCTCTGAAGGACGGCGAACAGGTGCAGTACGAACTGGTCACAGGCGACAAAGGCCTGCAGGCCCGTGACGTCATGCGCACCAATCCCGTGCCCGCCGACGCGAAAATCTGACGACGATCGCCCCTCCGGCGACGCAACGTCCCATCCGTGTACCGAACCGCCCGATGCGCGGCGATGCTATGATTGCGCCACCCCTGCGGCGCCCCGCCAATCCGTCTGCGGGCGTTTCCCATGATTTCACCTTTCTGGATAGGCCTGGCGGTTGGCGTGATGCTGACCATCCCCCTGGCGATCGTGGCCACCCGCCGCACCGCCCGCCGCGTGCGCCAGCTCGAGCAGCAGGCCCGCACCAATGAGCGCCTTGCCGAACTGGGCACGTTGACCGGCGGCTTGGCGCATGAGATCAAGAACCCGCTCTCCAGCATCAACCTCAATGTGCAGCTCGTCGAGGAAGATCTGCGCGATCTCGCCAAACTCGGCGGCGCGGCGGACCCCGCCCAGGTTGCGGCGCCTGGCGAGCGCCGGATGCCTCGCGGCTCCGGTTCGCCCGTTGATCCGAACATCGACGAGCGCATCGGCCGCATCCGTCGCCGTTTCGAGTCGCTGAGCCGGGAGACGCGCCGATTGCGGGACATTCTCGATGATTTTCTGCGCTTCGCGGGGCGCATGAAACTCGACCTGGCGCCGGTGGACCTGAACGGGCTGGTGAGCGAAGTCGTGGATTTTTTTCAGCCTCAGGCGCAACTGATGGGGGTGACGCTCCGCACTCAGCCCCTGTCGGTGCCGGCCATCGCGGCGGCTGATGCGAGCCTGCTGAAACAGGCGCTGCTCAACCTCATGATCAACGGCTGCCAGGCGATGGCCAACGCCCGTGCCGCGCCAAGTTCCGCCGCTTCGGCATCAGGCGCTTCAACTGCAGCATCAACTGTTGCCGCTTCAGCGGCAGCGATCTCCGGCAGCACTGCTCAAGCCGCAAATCTCCGCGACAATTCATCCAGTGAAATGATCGTGCGCCTGCATCGGCCCATGCTCGCCAAGGGCGACGGCGTGGAGATCCACGTCATCGACACCGGCCCCGGCATCCCCGCTGACGACCTGGCGAAAATCTTCCAGCCCTATTTCTCCACCAAGAAGGGCGGCACCGGCTTGGGACTGCCCACCGCCCGCCGCATCGTCGAGGAGCACGGCGGCGCGCTGACGGTTCACACCGAACCGGGGCGGGGCAGCGATTTCATCATTCGATTGCCGATGAAACAGGCGATGGCCGTTGCTGACTGAGCCTGGGAAAAACCGACAATCCCTGTCAGCCCCGCGCACCCAGCGCTCAAGTGGCCGGCCACGCACCCCCTGGGGTCAGAAAATCAATCTAAACCTCTTTAAATTAAGGACTTAGCTGGTCGCCTGCCGAAATGGTAGGACACTTTGCGGCCACATCAACAGCCAAATATTCACCACGCCTTCATCCACGAGCGGTGCGTAGCGGGCAGGTCACGCTGATCGCGTCCAACACCGCCGAAGCCGCGCAGAAACATGTCAAAGAACAACCTGGCCCGTCAATCGGGCCGTCCGTTGATGTACCTTACATTGGCAAAATGACGCGAAGGTTACAGCCAGTCCCGCCCTCGTCTGTGACCACCGTTTGCAGTCGATCCTCTGCAGGGAGGTTGTCGCCATTCGCCCCAACGATCACTCTGCAGTGGCATCCGATTGTTCCCAACGAGGCAACGGATCATCGAAGCCGTTCCAGACCTCGGGGCCCGCTTTCATCTCGGCGTCGGTCAACAGGCAGCGATCCAGCGCGGCCTCGATGCGCTCTTGATCCATGTCGACTCCGATGAAGACTAGTTCCTGGCGGCAATCTCCAACCTCCTTATCCCAGTTCGCGTCGATCCACTGGCGCGTTTCCTCGTCGGTTGGCCAGCGGTCTCGCGGCAGGGCCGCGTACCAGTAACCGCCGCGATCGATCGTCAGCGAAGCCCCGGCCTGTCCCCATGTGCCGCACAGATGCGGACGCGTGGCGAGCCAGATGAATCCCTTGGATCGCATGACGCCCTTGAGGCCCTTGCCCAGTTGCGTCATCAGCCGCGCAGGATGGAATGGGCGTCGCCGGCGATAGACGAAGCTGCCGATGCCGTATTCCTCCGTCTCGGGCGTGTGTTCGCCGTTGAGTTCCTTGACCCAGCCGGGCATCTGACGGGCGCGATCCTCATCGAACAGGCAGGTCCCCAGCAACCGTCCCGGCTCGACCTTGCCGCGCGTGGCGCGAATCAGTGTCGCCTCGGGGTTCAGATGATGCAGAATCGATTCAAGGCGCTCGACCTCCGCGGCGGCGACGAGGTCCGTCTTGTTGATGACGATCACATTCGCAAACTCGATCTGGTCGGTCAGCAGATCGACGATGGTGCGCTCGTCCCCCTCCGCCGCTTCGAGTTTGCGATCCGCCAACGCTTCGTGACTGTCGAAGTCATGGAGAAAGTTCACGGCGTCCACGACGGTCACCATGGTGTCGATGGTGGCCAGATCGCTCAGCGACCGGCCCTCTTCGTCGCGGAAGCTGAACGTCGCCGCGACGGGCATCGGTTCGCCGACACCCGTGGATTCGATGAGCAGGTAATCGAAGCGTTGCTCCTGCGCGAGCTTGCGTACTTCCACCATGAGGTCTTCCCGCAAGGTGCAGCAGATGCAGCCGTTGGTCATCTCGACGAGTTTCTCCTCCGTGCGGCTGAGACCAGCGCCTCCATCGCGGACGAGTGAGACATCAATGTTCACCTCGCTCATGTCATTGACGATCACCGCGACGCGCATGCCCTGTCGGTTGTTCAGGACATGGTTGAGCAGCGTGGTCTTTCCGGCGCCGAGGAAGCCGGAGAGGACGGTGACGGGAAGTTTGCTTTGCGAAGCAGTGTTGGACATCTGGAATCTCCGTGCGGCGTGCGTTGCCTGGGGCAATCCCGTGGACGGCCTTTCGGCCATCGACGGGTTCTCCTTTTCCTTCACGTCGCCCTCATCACCTTCGCCTGCGGCGCAGCAGTACGAGCATGGAAAGTGTGGCGAGGCTGGCCGTGGCCGGTTCGGGGATCGGTGCCGGGGCGAAGCCGAAGAAGATAATTCCCGGATTGGTACCGACGAGTTCCCACGTTCCGTCGGTGAGATTCACGCGGCCCAGACCGCCGAGCCGAAGGGTTGGCGTTGCGGAGTTGCTGTCGTCATCGAAGAAGTTGACGTTGGTGTACAGGGTGTCGTAATCGCCATCGAGGTCTTCATCGACGCCTGTCATCGCGGCGTATCCGGAGAAGCGCGGGTCGATGCCGAAGTTGCCGACCTGTCCGACCACCGAAGCGAAGCCAGTGTCGGCGACCAGGGCGATCAGTGTGTTGGTGTCGAGATCGACGCCGTAAAGCGTGTCACCGATCGAACCCAACCCGATGACGAACGGCTGGGCGGTGCCGAGCGGCGTGCCGCGGGCGGTGTCGACGGCGTCGCCGATCTGTGAAAGTGATCCGAGCGGCGTCGCGATGCCGGTTCCCAAGGCCAACTGGTGAAGTTGCTGCGTGTCGAAATTGGCGTTGAACGGCAAAATGAATCCGCGTCCGTCAGGCGTGACATCGAACCCCGTGGAGTTCAACCCGTTCGACGAGGTCATGGGGGTCACCACGCCTGTGTGCGGATCGACCGAGACCACTCGACCGCTCGCGAAGCCGACCAACTGCGATCCGCTGAGCGCCAGCGCGGCCGGCAATCCGGAGACCGACGGTGACAGCGGCACGGCCACGCCCGACTTCGTGTCGATGGCGTACACTCGGTTCTCCCGCACGTCGTCATGCGTGCCGGGAGTGTTTTCGATCAGCAGTTGACCGGTTGCCAGGATGGTCGCTGCCGAGGCAGGCAACGGCTGCAACGAGAGCGTTGCCGCGCAGGCTACCGTCGCAAGCCATTTTCTGAACGTAAAGCGCGTCGATACGTTTCGATTACTCATTTCAAATCTCCTGTGAAGGTCCTTATCCGACATCCGTTGCTGGAAACACTCAAGCAACGTTCAGATGTTCAATAGTCCAGGATCAGACATAGCCGACGTTCGCCGACCCCCATTGGCGGTGAGCGGTGCAGCACCGAGTCGCGGTGGTTCGCGTGTTTGCAGCCTTTGAAGAAGAGCAGGTCCCACGGACGGGCGGACAGGATCTGATCGGGCGCGGCAGTGAAGTGGTACTGCGTCGTCGGGCCGGCGTAGGTCGTCACCATCCGCACGTGAACGCAGTCGCTGTGGAACTTTGGACAAGTGGTGGTGGTGCAAAGTTCCATGCGCAGATTTGCTTCCTCCAGATCAAATTGCTCCAGGAAACACGCACAGACCTCGCCGGCGTCATCCGACAATGCCTGGATTGCCAGCCCCATCTCGATGAGCATGCGTGCCGCTTGTTCAACCGCATCGAACCGATGGATGACATGCCGCAGCGCCAATGGGCGAGCCTGTCGCAGCGACTGCGAAAGATCCATCCGTGGCACACGCTGTAACGTCACCAGGTCGATGCCGGTTTCGTCCAGACACTGTACGGGCGTCCAATTGATTCTTGAGGGTCTTGTCTGTTCCATGAAATTAACGATAACGATAGTGCGTTATCATTAGAGTCAGATGATAATGGCTTATCAACACCTGTCAAGTGATCAGGTGGAAATCAGGCGTTATGGAACACGGCCAGCCCCGCATCTCGTTGTTCGAGGCCAATGAGTTCGTGTCGACTTGGACAACAATCAACGCTGCTCCAGAGCCGGGCGCATGGAGGTGAAGTGATTCATGTGACGTGCGAGTGGTTTCAGCGGCACTACTTCCCAGGCGCCGCCACGAACTGGATCACCGGCGATCCCTTCTCAAAATCCCACACCATCACGCTGCCGTCGTGCGCGCCGCCGGCGACGCGCTTCGTGCCGCTGTGATACGCGAGGCAATAGGGCGTCTCTTTCAGGCCGGAAAACGTGCGCTTGCTGCTGCGGTCCTTCGCGCTGAACTGGCGGAGGTTGTTGTCGGAGAAGCTGCCCAGCAGCACGTCGCCATCGATAAGCAGTTCGTGTACTTCGCCGCCGCCCATTTCGCCCAGGCGTTTGGCGTCGGCGATGTTCCACTGCATGATGCGCTTGTCGCGCCCGCCGGTGAAGACGCTGTTGCCGTCGGGCGCGAAGGCGGCGGCGTAGACCTGATCGTTGTGATCGGTGAAGCCTCCGATCTGGGCGCCGTTCCTGGTGAGGTCGTACACCTTCGCGCTCTTGTCCCGGCTGGCGGAGGCGAGCTTCGTGCCGTCGCCGCTGAACGCCACGGCCATGACCCAGTCGGAGTGCTGGCTGATGGCGAACTTGAGCCGGCTCGATTCGGTGTCGAACACGCGGATGACGCCGTCCGCGCCGCCGCAGGCGAGCTGCTTGCCGTCGGCGCTGTACTTCACATCGAGCACGACGTCGGTGGTGTTCGCCAGCACGCCGATGAGTTTGCCGTCGGCGAAGTTGACGAGGCGGACTTCGCCCGATTCGCCAGGCGTTCCTCCCGCGACTGCGAGAGCTGTTCCGTCGGGATGAAACGCCAGGCTATAGATTCGTTGCGGCAGACCGCCGATGCGGCGAACAAGCTTGCCGTCGGCGGCGTTCCAGATCGTGACCTCGTGGTATCCGCCGGCGACGACCGCCGCTCCATCCGGCGAAAACGCCAGAGCGGTGATCGGAATCGGCCGGGCGTAAGTCGCGGGCGCCGCCGGATGCTCCGCGGGCGGCAGGATGGAAATGAGCGTGGCCTTTGGATCGCCGCCGTCGTACTTGGCGCCCTGCTCGATCCACTTCTTGATCGTGGCGATCGTCGCGGCGGGGAGCGGGTCCGCCTTTTTGGGCATGCGCTCGTCTTTGTCGGCGGTGACGAGCAGCTTGTAGAGTTCGCTGGCATCGGGCTTGCCGGGCGTGACCGCGGCGTCGTCGCTGCTGCCGGGCTTCAGCAGGGCTTCGAAGCTGTCGACGCGGTACTTGCTCTTGGCGTCCTTGGGGCCGTGGCAGTTCTGGCAGTGCTTCACCAGCACGGGGGCGACGTCCTTGCGGAAGCTGACATCCTGGGCGGAGGCGATGTGAACGAACATCAGGCACGCGGCTGCAACGAGCGATTGGCTTTGCATCGGTGAAATTGAACGGCGACCATCGTTGGTTTCAATCCGCGAAGAAATCGACGTAATCCAGCCACGCGCCTTCCGACCAACTCGCCGGCGGCGGGGTGATCAGCTCCAGCGTCACTATGTCGCCGGACTTCATGCCCGAGGGCAGCGTGAACTTCAGGTCGGACCAGGCGGTCGTCTGCACTTTCGCTTCGCCGATCACCTTGCCGGCAGCGGAAACTTCGAGGATGAAGTTCGTTTCGTAGCCGCGCGTGCCGACGCGGAGCACCGTGCCCTTGCCGCGCCACGGGATGGTCACGCGCGTGGGCCGGCCGAGCAGATGTGCTTCCTTGTCGAGCGCGGCTGTGGGGTCGCGCTTGGCGTCATCGTCCGGCTTCCTGTCCTTGAACAGATCGACCTTGTCGTCCTTCTTCGCTTCGGCTTTTCGCGGGTGCGGCACGGTGAAGAGCAAGCCCTTTCGATAGAGAAAATGCTCGACGTGCTTAGCGCCGCTGCGGTGCATGGTGCCCTGGGCCTTGTGAACCCAGTTATCGTCCTCCGCCTTGTTCTCGCCTTCGGTGAGCTTCCACGCCTTCAGGGCGAAGAAGGAATGCAGGTCGGCCTGCACCTGCGTCATCCAGAGGTCACCCACTTTGTCGGGGCCTGGAAACGCGCCGCCGGCCTGGGCGTCGTACTCCTTCGCCCGTTTCAGGTGATCGGACTCACCGAACTTCAGGAAGTTCGCGGCGAAAGGTTTGAACTTGTCGGCTTCGGGCGAAGGATACTCCTCCGCGACGCGCAGCAGCAGGCGGTACCACGTGGCGGCCTCCTCCCGGCGATTCAACTTGGCCAGGGATGACGCGAGCAGATGCATCGCCTCGGGCTGGCGGAAGTCGTCCCAGAAAAGCACGTAGCTGAATTTTTCCACCTCGATGTGCTTGCCGGTTTTGGAAAGATGCCGGACCGCGTCGAGGCCGGTGACAGTGATGACGCGGCGGCCGCCTTTGGGCTTCTCCTCCTCTTGCGCGTCGGTGCTGCCGGTGAGCAGGGCGATTAGGAGCAAGGAAAGGGAGCATCGCAGCATAAGGAGCCTCGCGATCGGCAGGTGGGCAACAGCATGATAACGCCGCAGCCGCGGCGGCCGCACGAAGAATTGTTGAAAAAGGCGACATTCCCTCTTGACAGCATCCCAAGTAGACGATAATTTCAGTATAGACAGAAATAACTGCTAGGTCGGGAGTTCACCATGCAACTGACGCCAGTCCAACAGAAGTTCGTCCTGCACTGGGGCGAGATGGGCACGCGGTGGGGGATCAACCGCACCGTGGCCCAGATCCACGCGCTGCTGTTCATCGCCGGCAAGCCCCTGGATGCCGAGGAAATCGCCGAGACGCTCTCGGTGGCGCGTTCCAATGTCTCCACCAGCCTGCGCGAGTTGCAGGGCTGGGGGATCGTGAAGGTCACGCACGTTCTGGGCGACCGCCGGGACCATTTTGAGTCGATGAAGGACGTCTGGGAAATGTTTCAGACGGTGCTCGACGAGCGCAAGAAGCGCGAGATCGATCCGACGTTGGCGCTCCTTCGCGAATGCGTGTCGGATGCGGAAAGAGGCGGAAGCAGCGAGATCGGCACCAGGGAGCGACTGGGCGCGCTCCTGGATTTCTTCGAGACGATGTCGACCTGGTATCGCGACATCCGCAGCCTGCCTTCCAGCGCGATGATGAAATTCGTCCGCATCGGCGGCAAGGTGAAGAAGTGGCTCGGCATGGCGGGGTGAAGACAGAGGACGGAGGACAGAGGACGGAGCACGGAGGCCGGGCTTGGGAATCGGATCGTTCGGGGCAGTGGATCCGTTCCGATTCCCCTCCCTCTTAGGGAGGGGCTAGGGGAGGGTCGGCCAACCGACGGCATTCAGCCGAGGAATGCAACGATGGCCTGCTCTTGAAGATGTTTTTGAAAGGACACGCTCATGAAACCTCACGCTTTACAAACTCAGGCGATTCAGCCTGCGGATCATGCCGCCCCGGATCGCCTTTTCATTTGGGATGGTGTTTCAGTTCATACAGAAACAACGAATAAAACGGTACGAGAAGCATCCTCAGGCTGGCTGGCCTACGACGCGGACTGCGCGTTCTGCGTCGCCATGGTCCGCCCGGTTGCCGGGATTCTCGCGCGGCGCGGCATCGGTGTCGTGCCCCTGCAGGCGGGCTGGGTGCGGCAGCGCTTGGGGCTGCGTGACGGCGAGCGCGCCGATCGCATGTGGCTGATTCGCCGCGATGGCGCGAATTGCGGCGGCGGCGACGCCCTGATCGAAATCGCCCGTCGGGTCTGGTGGGCCAGGCCTGCCGCGTGGCTGGCGCGCCTGCCCGGTGTGCGGCGGCTGATCAACGCCGCCTACATGCTCATCGCCCGCAACCGCGACTGCAGCAACGGCGCGTGTGCGGTCGCGCCGCGTGGGCCGGGCATGATGGCTCGCATCGTCGACTGGCTCCCGCTGATCGTCGCGCCCGGCGCGGCGATGTTCACGCGATCCGCGCTGCCGGCCTGGGCGTTCATGTGGGTGCTCGCGGTGGCGATCTTCGCGGGTTGCAAGTGGCTGATGTTCAGGCGGAGCACGAGAAAGATTGCCGCGGCGCGGGGACAAGCGACGGGAAATCCCCGGCGGAGCCGGGCGCCAATGGCCGGATACTTTCTGGCGTGGCCGGGGTTGGATGCGACGGCGTTTCTGGATTCTGATGCGAAGCCCAAAGCGCCCGGCCTGCGCGACTGGCTTGCGACGGCGGCGAACCTGGCGATCGGCGCGACCTTCGTGGCGCTGACGCGTCTCGTTCCTGTCGACCAGCCCTTGCTCGCCGGCTGGGTGTTCATGTTCGGGTTGATCTTTCTTCTCCACTTCGGCGCGCTGCGGGCGATGACGCTGGCGTGGCGACATGCGGGCGTCGACGCGCCGCTGATGATGGAGAATCCCGCGGCCGCGACGAGCCTCAGTGAGTTCTGGGGCAAGCGCTGGAACCGCGATTTCCGCGTCCTCGCCCATGAGGTCGTCTTCAAGCCGGCGCATCGGATGCTCGCTCGCCTCGGCGTTTCTCGCGCCGCGGGCTGGGCGATGCTCGCCGTCTTTTTCGTCTCCGGCCTCGTGCATGACCTGGTGATTTCCGTGCCGGCCCGCGCGGGCTTCGGTCTGCCGACCGGCTACTTCCTCCTGCAGGCGGCGGGCTTGTGGTTCGAGCGGTCCGCGACGGGGCGCAAACTCGGACTAGGACGCGGGCTGACGGGGTGGCTGTTCACGTTCGCACTGGTGGCAGCGCCGGCGTTCGCGCTGTTTCACCCGCCGTTCGTGGTGAACGTGATGGTGCCGTTCGGCCGGGCGATCGGGGTCGTCCCGTGAATCTGTGAAATGAGGTGTGCCATGACAACGCTTGAACTTCTCATCGTGATCGCCGGCGTGCTGCACTTCGGCATTCTCATCGCCAGTTCGCTGGTGCCGCAGGTCCTCGACTGGCGCGGCGAACTGCAGCGGGTCAGTCCGATGACGCGGCATCTCGTGTGGACGCACGGTGCGTTCATCGTGATCACGATCATCGGCTTCGGCGTGCTGGCGCTGACCAACGCGGCGAGCCTGGTGTCCGGCGGTGCGCTGGCGCGCTCGTTGTGCGGCTTCATCGCGATCTTCTGGGGCGCGCGGTTTGTCCTGCAGTTCCTGCTCTTCGATCCGACGCCGCTGTTGACCAAGTGGTGGCTCAAGGCGGGCTACCACAGCCTGACCGTGGTGTTCGCGTACTTCGCAACGGTCTTCGGCTGGGCGGCGTTTCGCTGAACGTAGGGTGGGCACTGCCCACCACGTTGGGGACGCGCGGTGCATTGCGGTGGGCGGTGCCCACCCTACGACGGATCAGGAGGCTTGCCATGACGACCATGTTGATTCAACCTGAAATGCCGGTGAAATCTACGGCAGTGGCGACGCGCTCCGCCGGTGCGCTCAGCGCCGCGGCGAAAGCCCGTCTCGAAGCAACCGAAGGCCATCCGTTGCTGCTGAACGACTGGGTGCGCACGCTGTTCATCCACTATGAAGTGGACGCGGAAGCGTTGCAGCCGCTGGTGCCGTACGAGCTCGACCTGCGCGGCGGCCGGGCGTATGTCAGTCTCGTTGCCTTCACGATGCGCCGTTTGCGGCCATGCCTGGGCGGGAAGATCACGCAGTGGCTCAGCGCTCCGGTGTCGAATCATGGCTTCCTCAATGTGCGCACGTATGTGAAACACCAGGGTGAGGCGGGCATTTTCTTTCTCGCCGAGTGGCTCCCGAATCGGCTGAGCGTTTTCATCGGGCCGCGCACGTTCGGCCTGCCGTACCGCTACGGCAGGCTCGACTATCGACACGACCACGAGCGCGGCGAGCTGCAAGGCAAGGTCACCGCGCTGGACACTGCACAGCAGCCGCGGCAGTTGCGCTATCGCGGCAGCATCGACCCGCATGCTCCTTTCCAAACCAGCGACGGCGAATCGCTGACGGAGTTTCTCGTGGAGCGATACACCGCGTTCACCGAGCGTCGCGGCGTGCGGCGGCTGTTCCGCATCTGGCACGAGCCGTGGCCGCAGACGCCGGTGGATGTGGAGATCGACGACGAAAGCCTGATCGAACTGAGCGGCGACTGGTTGCGCTCCGCGCGGCGAATCGGCGCGAACTACTCGCCGGGCGCGCTGGATGTCTGGATCGGCCGGCCGCAGTGCATCAGCGGGCGGTACTGCAGCAAGGCGTTTGACCTGCCGGGACGCGCGGCAGCCAGGGCGGTTGAGTCGGCGACCAAGGATGTGACGCCATGAAACTTCCATCCATCGATCACTTGTTTCCCCGCAACACGCCGGGCGCCGTCGCCTGGTTCTGGGTTCGGTACTGGTTCTGGTTCTTTGTTCTGCTTCCGGCGCTGCTGCTGCATCAACTGGTGTTGACGGCGGTTCAGACGGTCGTGCTGGCGCTGACGTGGAATCGCTCGTTCACGCTCCTGAACGGGCGGCTGCGGCTGATGTTTCTAAATCACTGGCGAGCCGTGCCCGCGACCGTGATCTGGGGCGAGCGTTTCCTGGCGGTACGGTATGGGCAATTGTTGATCGATCCGGGGCCGCGCTGCGCGGCTGCGGCGATGGATCGGCATCTGGCAGCCGTTTCGAATCAGAACATCAACCAGATCGTGGCGACGCACTGGCACGAGGAACACATCGGCAACATTCCCGCCATCGCGCGGAGGCACGCATGGCCCGTGCTCGGATCGGCGCTGACGCTCGCGGCCATTCGCCATCCGCAGGGCCTGTCGTGGCCGCGGCGCACGCTCATGGGGCAGCCGTTAGGCGCGGATGTCGGCCTGCAGTTGCAGGTGATCGGGACAACCATCGGCGACGGCGAGCGCGAACTGCAGGTCATCGACGCTCCCGGGCATTGCGAAGGGCACGTGGCGATGTATGACCCGGTGGACAAGGTTCTGATTCTCGGCGACGCGTTTCTGCACATCGCCCACACCAGTCCGAATGGAGACGTTCGCAGCGATCGCTGGATCCGCACGCTCGAACGATTCGCGCAGCTGGACGTACGCACGATGGTGGGCGGACATGGCTGCGTGTACACGAGCGATGATCGCCTGCGGCGCACTCCGTTCGTGGTGCAGCATGTGGACCCGAATGCGTTGATTCGTGAAAAGCTTCAGTTCCTGCGCTGGGCGCGAGAAGCGGTGATGGAAGGCGAGCGCCGCGGCCTCAGCTACCGCGTGATCGAAGCGAGCCTGTTCCCGTGGGGCAGCGCGTGGACGAAGCAGAACTGGTTCCGCGACGAGGCAAGCCGGCTGCTCAGCGCCGGCGAATTTTCACGCACGCACTTCGTGCGCAGCCTGTCGCGTCATCCGCGGCAGGTGCCTCCGCGGTTTCCGTTCTGGTCCCGCCTCGCCGAACGATGCACGTGGCGGCGAACGCTGGCAGCCTGAGTCTGAACCACAAGGAGACTTCCCATGACCCTCGACCTGCATCTGAAAATCGTCGGCCTTCTCATGTTCGGCATCATCGTGCTGAACTTCTTCGTGTGGAAGAAATACCAGTGGAGCACGGAACTGCTGAAAGTGTCGCTGCTCACGCGGCAGGTGTTCGCCGTACACACGTTCTACATCATGCTCACGGTGGGCCTGTTCGGCACGCTGTCGCTGGTGTTCACGCAGGAACTGCTCACGCCATCAACGCTGGCGAAGCTGGTGCTGGCCGCGCTGGTCGTGTTCTGGGGCAGCCGGCTGGTGATCCAGTGGTGCGTGTACGACGCAAAACTGTGGCGCGGGCAGCGCATGGAAACATTCGTGCACTTCTTCTTCACCGGCGTGTGGGGCTATTTCACGGCGGTGTATGGCGCGGCGCTGTGGATGCAAATGCAGGTGTGAGGTGTGAGGAGTGAGGAGTGAGGAGTGAGGAGTGAGAAAAAGGTGCGAACTGAAACGTGAAAACTGCAAAGTGAAAAGTGCAAAATGGCTAGGCCCTGAACCCTAAACCCTAAACCCTACACCCTACACCCTACACCCTACACCCTAAACCCTGCCCCCTCACACCCCCGCAACTCTTCCCTTGCCCGCGCGCTTCGCGTGATAGAGATTCGCATCCGCGCGTTCGAGGAGGTCGATGGGTTTCTCGATGCGATCGCGGTTGACCGACGCCACGCCCATGCTCAGGTCGGGCTTGGGATTGGACTTGATCGCGGTGCGGGCGTGTTGGCGGAACAGGGCGGTGAGCTGCTCGGCGAACTGCTTGACGCGCGGCAGCGGGCAGCCGGGCATCAGGATCAGGAACTCGTCGCCGCCGAGGCGCACGGCGTAGTCACCGTGACGGATGGAGCCGCGGATGAGGTTGGCGATGAACTTGATCAGGTCGTCGCCGGCGCTGTGGCCCAGCGTGTCGTTGATCTGCTTGAAATGATCCACGTCGATGGTCAGGCAGACCAGGTCGGTTCCCGATGAACGACAGGACTCGAAGAGCCCCGGCAGGTTCTCTTCGAGGAACCGGCGATTGCCCAGATCAGTCATGGCGTCGCGCATGGCCATGTGCTGAAGCTGGCGCGTCGCCTGCTGCGTTGCCTGTTCCACGCGATGGTCCAGCGTGCGTCGCAGTTGCTTCGCGTCGTGGTAATCGCGCACGGCTCCGCGGGAGAGGCTTTCGATGATGCGGGCCAGATGCCCGATCTCGTCGCGGCGATGCGTGGGCAGATCGGTCAGTGGATTGGGGCGGTCGACGGCCATGGCGCGGTCCGCCAGGGCCAGCAGATTTCGCAGCGGCGCCGCGATCCAGCGCTGCCCCAGCGCGACTACGCCCGCCATCAGCGCGGCGAGCATGAGAATCGCCGGCCAGCCGCGGCTGCCCAGCTTCATTTCAAGAAAGGCGATCATCGCGCCGCCGGTGATGGCAAGGGTGCCGACAAGGGCGAGTTTGTACGAGAGGGTGAAGTTTTCCCACCATTGGCCACGCGCGTTGGCTGGGGCAGGATCAGCGGCGGGCGCGGCGGCGGCAGTCGGTTGTTGAGGTTGAGGCGACTGCGAGCCGGCCGCGGCGGCGAATCGACTGGGCCAGCGCTGTGATGTGCCGCTTCCGCCGGTGGTCTGGGGAGTCGGGATGGACGGGGCTCGAGTCACTTTGTGGACATCGGGCGATTCGCGAGGTGAGTTTTGTTCCGGTTGTGGCGCGCGGGCAAGATTCTGAGGATGCTGGCGGGCGCGGATCGTCGGTCCATGTGGGGAATCTCTGCCACTTGCATGCCCGCTACAATGCCTGCATGTCGCTCGATCTGATCATGGAAAGCGCCAGCGATGCGCTGGCGCGAATGGATTACCTGACCTGCGAGTCGCTGTGCGAACAGGCTCTGGCGCTGGCCCGCGCCGGTGACAACTGGGCTTATTCCGGTCGCATCCTCCTGCCTTTGCAGGAAGCGCGGCGGCAGCGTCGTATGATTGCCGCGGAGGCGACCATCCGCCTGGGCACGGCGAATCTCGCCGGCGATCCGGAGAACTGGCTATCGCAACTGGAAGCGGGCTGCGTGGTGGTGACGCATCCCCACGGCCGTCAGGAAGCCGCTCGACTGCATCAGGCGGCCCGTAAGCAGCGCCTCTGGATCGAAGTGTTGTTCGCGGACAGCAGGACGGACGAAGCAATGTGGACGGTGAGGACCTTCACTGGGCCGGATGTTTCATGTCGAATGACGGCGCCGCGGCCGGAGTGGCGCAATGTCTGGCTGGCTCGCGAAACGAAGCCCGTCGGCACGAAGAAGTCGTCGCTTTCCCCTGGCGCCACACCTGGCGACTGGTTCCTCGATGCTGCGGAAAAACTGGGCGACGCGATGATGGCGGCGGCGGACGCAGGACCGCCGCGACAGCGAATCGAAGCGCTGGAGCAGTGTCTGCTCGCGCTGCCGAGTCACGAGCTTCTTCATCAGCGCCTCGGCGACGCAGTCCGGGCCGCCTGTCTGATCCACGAGCCGGCGACGGCCTGAGCCCCACGCATGCTCTACTTTTCCGCCAGCACGAGTCCCGGACGGTCGCGTCGGTTCGGTTGCATGGCCGCGGCGCTGGGATGCGTCGCGGTGGTGCTGCTGGTGGTTGCCGTCGTGATGTGGATGGCACGTTCCGCGCCCAGCGAGTGGAATGAGATTCACGAGATGATCGCGCAGGTGCCGCCGCAGGAGCGCATTCAGATCGCCGACGCGCTGGAATCCCGCCTGGGGCGCGAGGCGCAAGGCCTGGCGCCTGAGGGCACGGGAAGTGCGGTCGCCGCGCCGCCTCCTCCGACGGACTTCCGGTCGATGCAGCAGCAGGTGATCGAGCGCAACATTTCCATTCCGATGCGCGACGCGAACATCTGGCTGGCGACGAAGCTGCCCGCGTGGATGGCGAACCAGAAAGCCGAACTGCCCGCGGGCGTCAGCGATCCGCGCGTGTGGGTGCAGGACGGCGAATTGGTCATGTCGCTGCGACTGTCGCTGGCGGGTTACTCGGGCGTGATGAGCATGGGCGTCACCGCGGAAATGCGGCCCGATGGAAAAATGCTGGTCACGGCGAAGCGGGCCCGCGCGGGCCGCCTGCCCATTTCGCGCGGCATCATCGCCGACGAACTGAAGGCCGAACTTGAAAAGGCTGAATCGCAGGCCACCCGGCAACTGGCGGATGTGTTTGAGGGCATGGTCTTCGACCCCGTCTGGCCCGAGCCAGGCAACGAACGGGCAAGGCAGGTGCGCATCCTCGACTTCCAACTGCACGCCGACCGAATCGACCTGAAAGTGCGCAACGGACCGAAGGAAAAATAGACGGGCGGCGGTGGAAGAACGGCCTAGGATCGGCGGAAGGGAATTCAGTTTCTCGTTTCGAGTGGCACGGTGAGCGTGTGCGATTGCGGGAACAAGCCATGACCAAGCGCATCGTCATTGGAGTCAGCGGCGCCAGCGGCGCGGTGTATGCCCGGCGGACGATTCAACTGCTGGTGGCCGCGCAGGCGGAAGTGCACCTGGTGGTGACGCCGCTGGGCCAGCGACTGCTTCACGATGAACTGGGGATGGAAGGCATCGATCTCGCGTCGCTCGCCGGGCTGCCGGAGAAGCCGGCGAATCTGATCCTGCACAATTACCGGGATGTCGGCGCGGCGATCGCCAGCGGATCGTTCCTGCACGATGGCATGGTGATCGTGCCTTGCTCGTCCAACACGCTTTCCGCGGTGGCGACCGGGTCGGCGCAGAACCTGCTCCATCGCGCCGCTCATGTCTCGCTGAAGGAGCGCCGTCCGCTCGTGCTGGTCCACCGCGAATCGCCCCTGAGCCTCGTCGACATCCGGAACATGGCCGCCGCCACCGAGGCCGGCGCCATCATTTGCCCCGCGAGTCCTGGCTTTTACATGCTGCCTCGTACCATCGACGATCTGGTGGATCACGTCGTCGCCCGGGTGCTGGATCTGTTGCGGGTGGATCACGCGCTGAAAGTGCGCTGGTCGCAGAACGTGCCGCCGAATGACGCTCATGTCCGATAAACGCGATGAATGAGGGTAATTGCCCTGTTCATCCATCAAGTGGCCGGGCATCCACGACGATAACGAGTGAAGGAGCATGTCGGGCTGATCTTCAGTCCCGTGGTGTCATGCTTCATTGCATTGAAAATTGCCCGGGGGGGAGATTTGCATGAACCAGGAATTGCTCGACAAAGTGTTGCAGTCGCCGCGTTTGCCCAGCCTGCCGACGATCGCTCTGGAGGTCATCGAACTCGTCCAGAGACCTGACGTCAATATCAAGCAGATTGCCCACACGATCAGCCACGATCCGGCGTTGTCGAGCAAAATTCTTAAAACGGTTAACTCAAGCTTTTATGGCCAGTCGCAAGCGTGCAGCACGATCAGCCACGCGCTGGTCATCCTCGGCCTCAACAGCATCAAGACGCTGGCGCTGGGGTTCAGCCTGGTCAGCAATCTTCAGAAATCCCAGGGCGATGGTTTCGATCACCTTTCGTACTGGAAGCGCAGCTTGTACTCCGCCGCCGCCGCCCGCGTGCTGGCGCAGCGCATCGGATTGGTGCAGCAGGAAGAGGCGTTTCTCGGCGGTCTGCTGCAGGATCTGGGCCTGCTGGCGATGAGTCAGACGCTGGAGGGCGAATACCTCGACATGATCGCGCAGGCCGGCAACGATCACGTGCGGCTGGTTGAACTCGAACGCGCCAGTCTCGGCACGGACCACGCCGAGGTCGGCGCTCAGTTGGCGCAGAAGTGGCGGTTGCCGCCGATGCTGCAGGCGCCGATCCGGCACCACGAAGATCCTTCAAACTGCCCTGAAGAACTGATGCCGCTGGTGCGGGCCGTGGCGCTGGGAAATCGCGTGGCGGATGTGTTCATTCTGGAGAACGCCGGCCCCGCGCTGGAACGGTACTACCAGCAGGCGCAGGAGTGGTTCAATCTTCCGCGCGAGCAGGCCGAGCCGCTGCTCACGGAAATTCACAAGAACACGGTGGAGATGCGTCGCCTGTTCGATCTGCCGACGGGTCCCCTGGGGAGTCCTTCGACCATTCTCGCCAGCGCCCATGAAGCGCTGATGAACGTCAGCCTGATGCAGAGCCAGCAGACCCGCCAGTTGGAGGAGCAGACCGAGCAGTGGAAGGCCAAGGCCACCACCGACTCTCTCACGGGCGTCGCCAATCGCAGCTTCTTCAATGAATGGATCCGCGACGCGTTCGAGAAAGTCAAGGCCACGGGCAAGCCGCTGACGGTCATGTTCCTGGACACCGACCACTTCAAGAAGTTCAACGATACGTACGGACACCAGACCGGCGACCGCGTGCTGGTCGAGAAAGCGGCCACGCTGAAGCGTGCGGTTCCGGCGACGGGCCTCGTCGCCCGCTACGGTGGCGAGGAGTTCGTGCTGGTGTTGCCCGACATGGATCGCGTCACCGCTGCCCGCGAAGCCGAGCGCGTGCGCCAGATGATCGCCCAGACCGTAATCCGCTCCGACGAAGGAAAAGAGCTTTCCATCACGGCGAGCATCGGCGTTGCGATCTACGACGGAACGTTCTTTCAGAATGCGGACCAGCTCATCAAGGCCGCCGACCAGGGCGTGTACGCCGCCAAGGGCGCCGGCCGCAACTGCGTCCGCATCTTCACGCCGCGCAAGCCCGCCGCAGCGACGCCCGCCCCGGCGCAGCCCACCGCCGTGCGATGAGCGCGTTCGACAACGTTCTCGCGTCCCGGTCCAGTTCCCCACTCCTGACTTCTGACTTCTGACTTCTGTCCTCTGTCCCCTGTCTCCTGTCTCCTCACTCCTCACTCCTCGCATTACCTCTTCACCACCTCGTCGCGATCGATGTTGCCGTCCTTGAGTCGCACCACGCGCTGGCAGCGCCTGGCAACGTTTTCGTCGTGGGTGACCATGATGATGGTCAGGCCCTTGCGGTGCAGGTCGTCGAAGAGATCGAGAATCGCCTTGCCCGTGGCGGAATCGAGATTGCCCGTGGGTTCGTCGGCCATGAGGATGCTGGGGCGCGTGACCAGGGCGCGGGCGATGGCGACGCGCTGCTGCTGGCCGCCGGAGAGTTCGCTGGGCTTGTGATGTAGGCGTTCGCCCAGACCGACGCTTTCGAGCGATTCGATCGCGCGTTGCCTGCTCTCACGCTTGGGCACGCTCTGATAAAACAGCGGCACCTCGACGTTGTCCTCGACGGTGAGCTGCGGGATCAGGTTGAACGCCTGAAAGATGAAGCCGATGTGCTGCCCGCGCGACTTGCTCAGTTCCGCGTCGTCCATCCGCGCCACGTCCTTGCCCGCAAGCCAGTAGCGCCCGCTGGTGGGCCGATCGAGGCAGCCGAGGATGTTCATCAGCGTGCTTTTCCCGCTGCCGCTGGGGCCCATGACGGCGACGTACTGTCCCTGTGGAATCGTCAGGTTCACGCCATGCAGGGCGTACACGGGCGGAGCATCGCCTTTTTGATAAACCTTCTGCACGTCTTCGATGCGGGCGACGTCAGTCATGGGAAGAATCGGTCAGGGGCCATCCAAGACCTGCGCTGCAGTTTCTCGGTAGGGTGCGTCAAGTCCGCGCGGACGCACCATGTTGCGTCACCGTTGACTGTGGTGCGTCCGCGCCGAGCCTTGACGCACCCTACACGGAAGCGGCCCCGCTACGGAACCGTCCGCATCGCCTCGCGTTCGAAGCGGTGCAGGCCGAACTGTTTCACACTGTAGGAACCGTGCTGTTCGAACCAGTCGTTCAAGTGTCGCGTGCCTTGTTCGCTGGCATTCACCGAGGCGCGCAGCTTCGCGCCTTGCACCGAATCGCGAAGCTGGCCGTCCTCGACGATCACCTGGCCGGCCTTGATGACGTAGCGCGGCGACTCAAACACGCGCTGCCAACCACTGCTCGTCGCGCTGTGCGCGGCCGCCGTGCGCAGCGATTCATCATAGATCGTCACGTCCGCATCCGCGCCGACGCCCAAGTGGCCTTTGTGACTCAGGCCCAGCACCCGCGCGGGGCCGGCCCGCGTGAGGATCGCAATCTCGCTCAAGGTCATCTGCCGATCGAGTTCGCGCAGGCGCGACGCGGCCATGGCGCGGGGGTTGGCGCGGCGAATCTGTTCGTCGCGCACGTTTCGATCCATCAGCGCCGCGATGATCGCGGGATACGCCAGGAACGAGCCGCCGTTGGGGTGATCGGTGGAAAGCAGCATCCGCCAGGGATCCCTGGCCATCAGCATGAGCTCCAGTCCGATCGCCCACTGCATGCTGTGCAGGTATTGTTTGTCGGAGTACTCGATGGGCATCAGGCCGCAGCCTGTCTCGTTCTCGATCTCGATCGACACATACTTGTTCGTGCCCGGCACGCGCTTGCCCGCCAGTTGCCAGAGCAGGTATTCCAGCGGCGTGTCGCCGGTGAGCGTCATGGCGCTGCCGAAGACCACCTGCCCCACGTCGGCGGTGATCGTGGGATGCGCGTCGATGTAATCGACCAACTGGGCGGCGGCGCTGGTGATCTCGCCTTTGTCGCTTTTTCCATAAGCGTGAAATTGAAGATGCGTCAGGTGTGCTCGTCGGCCGTTCAGTGCAGTGAGCGTGTCGAGCGTGGTCTGCACGTTGCCCGGCAGGCCGAGGCGATTGCAGTGAATGTGCGGAGCATGCGGCAGGTTCAGTTCTTCCGCCGCGCGGCAGGCGAGTTCCAGGATTCGCCGCGGCGTGACCGCCGATTTCGATCCCATCGCGCCGCCCGGTTTGCCTGCGCCGGCGATGCCGGCGATCGGCGCGTCGATCGACTCCACCATGTGCTGCGTGGCGTCGCTGCGCCACGACGCGACGCCGCCGGGGTTCACGATCTTCAGGCCGTACGCCCCGGTGCGATGCATCATCTGGCCGATGAACGCGACGGCGCCCGCGTCATCGCCGGCGGCGAGCAGTTCGATCGCCTTGGCGTGATTGCCCACCAGCAGGAGAAATCCCGCGTCGAGGTTGGGCGTATCGCTCAGTTCCAGATGCGTCTGCCGCGCGCCGGTGGGCGACACCGCCGCGTCGATCGCCGTGGTGTAGCCCAGCGCGGCGTAGCGGTAGCCGGTGAGAAACGTGCTGGGCGTGAGCACGCCGGTGCCGGCGCGGAATCCGTGCAGGGCCGTCGGCTCCGCCTGCCGCCCGCTCGCGTCTGACGGCTGACAGGCATGCACATGCGTCGCGTGTTCCTCGCCGAGCATCGCCCGCGCCCGGTTCGCCGACGCCGAGGCGATGTGGCAGTGAATATCGACACCACCCGGCATCACGATCATGCCGCCGGCATCGATGGTGCGCGTCGAGCCGGGCCGCACGCCGTCGGGCAGCGCGGCGACGATCTTGCCATCGACGATGATGACATCGCGCACAGCGCCATCGATCCCGTTGATCGGGTCGTACACGCGGCCGTTCGTGATGCGAAGAATGTCAGCCATGCAACCGCCATCCCGTTTAGCCGTCGAGCCTCGCTCGACGCGAATCACCGTTAACAACCGCGCCATCTAATCGCCGTTCGCCAACCGTCGCAGCAAGTCAACCGCCGGATCGTGCAAAGCCACGCCCGGCGTCGGATCGTCGCACAGCCAGAGGATGACGCCATCGAATCGCATCACGCGCGCCGCCACTCCCAGCGCCAAGCCGGGCGTGACGAAGCACACGTCAGCGTCCGCGTCGATCGCAGCGCTGATGCGGATGTAATGCCTGACATTTCGCCGCCACGCTGTCGGCATCGGCGACCAGCCCGCATCGATGACGACGTCGCAGGCGGAGCGCGGCAGCAGGTTCGTCGCGCCGGCGCAGGGCTTTGGCGCGCCATCAGCCAGGTCCACGCCGCCCGTGGCGCAGCTGAGGCCGGTCTGCCAGGTGATCACTTCCAGCGCGCCGCGCAGATTCGCCGCCTGTGGATGCGGCAGCGACAGCACCGCCACGCGAATCTGACGCTGCACCTGTGCCGCGAGCTTGTGCCATTCACCGGCCACGCGAATATCGACATCGTTTGGCAGCAGCACGATGACACGCTTCACCGGCAGGGCGGTGGCGTCGGTGAAAAGCTCGGCCGCCCGCTCGCCCTTGCCGCGCGCCGCCTGGCGCAAGGCGAGAATCGTGTCGAGGTCGCCGCTGACGAAAAGCGTGTTGGGCACCCGCGCGGTGATCGCCTGATCGATCCGGTCGGCCAGGGTGACCATGCTCGGCTCCTGCCCGGTCGCCGGTGAATCCTTGACCTGCGGTCTCACCACGACCTTCAAATCAGCCGCCAGCGCGTGGCCCAGTGTTGCGGTTTGCAGCACCGTCATGCGCGCGGCAACCGGATCGGGCATCGGCATCGGCAGCAGTTTCGCCCGCCAGCGCTCCGCCAGTTCGAGCGCTTCGCGAACGCCTTCGAGGGAAAGGCCGTTCAATCCCACGATGGCGGGGGCTGTGCTGCCGCGAAGCCGATCGCGCACCAAGGCGATCGCCGCGTGCGCTTCCGTGCGCTGCCCTTTGACACAGGCTTCGATCACCGGTGAATCGGCGGCGCGCACCTCCGGCAGCACCAGCGAAAGATCGCGGCGAAGCTCAGCGGATGCGGTCGGCATGTTCGCGGTGGTGCTCATGCGGGAACGAGGCGAGTGTAGACCTTCTCCGCCATCGCACGCAAGCCGTCATCGCAGTCGATCGCGTTCTCTCCCCGATAAAAGACGGTGCAGATCGGTTGACCTTTTTCGATGATCGCTCCGATCTGTGGCACATCGGCGATGTTCTGCGAAGAAAAGTCTTGCAGAAGGTCGGGCACTTCGCACCGTCCCTTGGCATAAACGATTGCCTTTCCGCAGACGCGATCGAGCCGATCCCACTCTTCGTTCGTGGGAGGCGTCAGGTGCATGGCCGCGATGGGGAACGATCGTTCGATGAGTTCGACGCTCGCGGTGTAGCGTGGATTCACTTCCACGAACCAGGGAATGTCCCTGGAATGGAACGAGTCCGACGTGCCATTGGCCACAAAGTCGACGCCGAAGAGTCCGCGTAGATGAAGTTCCGCGCAGAGCGCTCGACCGACATCGACGATTCCCTGTTTCAGGTACGGCGGCAGAATCATCGGGGCCCGGTTACCGACATATTGAAACTCAATCGCGCCGAAGGCGCTTTGACCAATGATCTGATAGTGCATCGCCATCAGCCGGCAGTCGTCCTCCACACCGGCATAAACGGCGCTGAACGACTGGCCCTTGACGAATTGCTGCACAAGATGCCCAGCGGGGGCATGCTGCCATGGCCGCCACCTTTGAACCCCGCCGCCGCCGCCGCTGCGTCGCGGTTTCAGGAGCCACTGCCCGCGCCCGGTCCAACCGAGCAGACCCCACTCTGCGACAAGGGCGAGACGGCGCGCCCAGCTTGGCGCGTACGTGCGCGGATAGGCCGCGCGATGTCGCTTCGTGTTCAATCGGAGTTTGGCGAGCCGTGCGGGATCGCGTGCGGCGGCCATGGCGTCGGGCGGGCTGCCGAGAATCGGACGGGTCTCGCTGAGGCTTCGCACCACCTCGAGATGATTCTCCATCGCTCCTGTGAACATCACCGGCCCCGGCGGCGCATCCTTCACTAACTCCAGCACGCCGTGCGGCCATTGATAGCGCGGGCACTGCTTGACCGGCGCGATCGCCCGCAGGTCGCGGTCGGCGAAGAGATCGATGCACCAGGGCGAGTACCCCGCGCGGATCGCCGACTGGGCCGCGGCACGCGCGCTGGCGCCGATGATGATGAGAGGCCCGCGGGAACCCGGCGGATCGTCGCAAAGAAGTGGACCGGGAGGAGTCATGGACGGCTGCATTCTATTGACGGATGAAATGTACGTTCAACGATTTAGCCGGCGGGCTTGCCCGCCGCGGAGGTCCAACCGCGGTGCAACTTCGTTTCGCTATCTCGTGTTAGGCAACGGGTGGTGGACCTCGAACCTTGTGAAGTCCGGTGGTTCGCGGCGGGCAAGCCCGCCGGCTAAATAGGTGGTGCAACCCGGCTGAACCCTCCCCGGGCGGAGTCATGGACGGCTGCATTCTATTGACGGACGAAATGTACGTTCAACGATTTAGCCGGCGGGCTTGCCCGCCGCGGAGGTCCAACCGCGGTGCAACTTCGTTTCGCTATCTCGTGTTAGGCAACGGGTGGTGGACCTCGAACCTTGTGAAGTCCGGTGGTTCGCGGCGGGCAAGCCCGCCGGCTAAATAGGTGGTGCAACCCGGGTGAACCCACGCCGGGCGGTGCCCGGGGCTAATGGCGTGTCGATGTGCCTTCGGATTTCACTTGGCTCAGCGCAGTTTGCCATCTCGATTAAACACCCTCCCCCCAAGCATCCGATAACACTCTCATGCGGCGGTCGTCGCTGCGCGTTGGTTGCGCGGGCTTCGGTTGCCCGAGATGCCGCGGGCGTTGTTTCACCGAAAGCGTGGGTGAACTGCGGCGGGTGGTTGGGTGCAAGTCATGGCTGATCCAGGGACCAATTTGCCGGCCGATCCCGATTCGTCGGGTGCTGACGGCGCCGCGGCTGCGAACGCGTCGACGACACAGCGGTCCTGGTCACAGGTCTGGCAGATGCCGGTGATGATTGCGGGCGTTGTGCTTTTCATCGCGGGGCTTATCGCCGTCAAACCGACGAAGGAAGCTGAGGATTTTCAAGGCGCGCTCGATTCCATCGCCGGATACCTGGCGGCCAACAATCTGCCCGAAGCGCAACAGCGGCTCGACGCGCTGCAACTGCTCATCCCGCAGGCGACGACCGGCGAACAGGCGTGGTTTGAGCAACTCTGGGGTGATCTGGTCTATCAGCAGATGTCCGGCGCGGGCAAGAAAGATGCGGCGTCGTTGAACCTGATGCTCGGCTACTACCGTCGTGCGCAGGACATCGGTCGCACGCTCGACGATCCCAGGCTGCAGCGCATGGCGGAAGCGCTGGTGGCGATGCAGCGCGACGACGAGGCGGTCGAGGTGCTCAAGAAGATGCACGATGCGCCGGCGGACCGCCGTTACCAGGTGACGCGGGGCATGATCGAGCGTCGACTGGTGGAAGCGGCGACGACGCCCGGGGGCGATCGCGTGCAGGTTCAGAAGTTGATCGACCGGTATCTGACGGAAGTGGCGGGAGAGAAGGACAAGGCCCAGCGTCGTGCGGCGGAGATCTGGGGCTATGCCACGCGCGCCCGCATCATGCTCGACTCGGGTGACGCGAAGGGCACGATCGAACTCGTCGAACCGCGGATGATCGCCTTGATGGATCAGGGCGGCGATAAGGACCTTGGGCCCCTTCAGGTTCTGCGGGCCCGCGCTTATCTGCAGAAGGGTGATTTCAAGGTAGCCGCCGACGCCTTCGCCAACGCCGCCGGCAAACTTCCGCAGGGCGACCCTCTGCACGCGGAGGTGCTCGTCGGACTGGCCCAGATTTCTCTGGTCCAGACCGACGATCTTCGCGCGGCCCTGGCGCACTTCAAGCAGGCGGAGGATCTTTATCGTCCCACTTCCGGCGACCTGACGCGGTCGGCTTACATGGATGCGCTGCTGGGCCGGGCCGATTGCGAGGCCCGCCTGGCGCGGCACGTGGAGGCGCAAGGTCATCTCGAGCAGGCGGTGAAGGTATTCAACGAGACGAAGAATCCCGACCCGGTGCGCAAAGAGCGGCTCGTGCAGATCGCTCTTTCCCACCATCTGGCGGTGAGCGACCTGCAGCAGTACGACAACGCCCTGAACTACCTGTGGGTGTTGCAGCCGCTGTTCGGCGAGAACATGGCGCCGCCGATGTACCTGATGCTGGCGGTGACGCACGAACGGATCGCGAAGAAGAAGCTTCGCGACGCGGGCCTGCCGGTGCCGTCGGAACTGCCGTCGCTGGGCGGCGGCGCGGTCGAAGCAGGGACACCCGCCGACGCCGAGGTCGGCAGCGCGGCAAGTGCCGGCGAGAAACCGGTGCCCGCCCCCCAGCCCGGCGCCGAGGCGCTGAAGATGACTCGCGCGGATGCGGCGCGGCATTTTGAGAAGGCGGGCAAGCATTACATCGACCATGCCGAGCGGGTCAAAGCGATCGATCCGCAGCTTGCCGGCGACAGTTGGTGGGCCGCGGCCGCCGCCTATGACAACGCGTTTCAGTGGCAACTGGCGGTCAACACGTACCAGAAGTTCCTGGACAACCGCGGCGATGATCCGCGCCGCATCGATGCCGTGTTCCGACTTGGTCTGGCCTACCTTGCGGACAAGCGCTACAAGCAGGCGGTGGAGCACTTCCAGTTGCTGCGCCAGATGCATCCAAACCACAAGATGACCGCCGCCAGCATGGTGCCGCTGGCGCGGGCGCACATGGCGCAGGATCAGAACGATGCCGCCGCGAGGGTGCTGCTGGAAGTGGTCACCGATCATCCGAGCATCACACCCGACAGCGTCGAATATCGCGACGCCTTGATTCTGCTGGGCAAGCTGCATCATCAGCTCAGCCAGTTTGAACCGGCGATCCAGCGACTGGCGGTTGCCGTGGACAAGTACGGGCAGTCGGACGACGGACCGATGCTGCGGTTTCTGCTCGCCGAGTCCTACCGCCAGTCCATCGCGGCGATCGACAAGTCGCTGCTGGAACCGTTGCCGCAGACGAAAGTGAATGAGTACCGCAACGAGCGCACCCGCCGGCTGGAACAGGCGATGAATCTCTTCGGCCAGGTGGTCACCCAACTCGCCGAGGCGGATGAGAAGAAACTGCCGCCGCTGATGCAGCTTTATTTCCGCAACGCGTATTTCTACCGCGCGGATTGCGCGTTCGATCTGGGCCGGTACGAGCAGGCGATCGAGCTTTACGACGCGGCCGCCAGGCGGTGGCGCGACCACCCGGCATCTCTGGTGGCGCTGGTCCAGATGGTCAACGCCTATTCGGAACTGGGCCAGATTCAGAACGCACGCGCGGTGAACCTGCGGGCTCGCGATCACCTGCGCCGTATGCCGGAGAACGCCTTCGACGACCCGAGCCTGCCCATGTCGCGAAAGCACTGGCAGGACTGGCTGCGCTGGAGCGGCAAACTGAATCTTTTCGATCAACAGGCGACGGCGGAGAAGTAGAAGAGAGGGTTTAGGGTTTAGGGTGTAGGGTTTAGGGTTTAGGGTTTAGGGTTTAGGGTTTAGGGTGTAGGGTTCAGGGTGCAGATTCCGACGCTTCGCCTGCTTCGGGCGCAGCAAAGTCCTTTCACCTCCGAATCGACACCCCAAACCCTCCACCCTCCATCCTCCACCCTACACCCTACACCCTAAACCCTAAACCCTTTCCCCTCCCCCCCCCCCGCAATATTCCGATAAAAAACTTAGGTTTGAACGCCCAGCGGTCGATAACTCCAATGCGCCACTATCGGGATTGCACGGATGCGACCCGTCGGCGCGTCGGGCTTGGAAAGCAGGGGCGATGTTTTTCGTCGCCTCGCTACGGCCGTTTTCGCGTGCATCAGGCGGAACGGTTCGGAAACCCCGGCTAGAAATTCAGGGTCACGGATGACCAATTTTTCACCCATTCCCGCTCCGCCTTCGGCTTCGGAACCGCCGTCTGAGGGTTTCGACGCGCTGCTGCATGCCCTGCGGCGACAGGCGGAGTTGTTCGAACAACTCAACGAACTGGCGTCGCAACAGGCACCGCTGATCGAGCAGGGGGAGGGGCCTGTTCTATTGGAGTTGCTTGCCGCCCGTCAGCGCGTGGTCGATGACCTGCTTGCCGCCGAAGATCAGGTGCGGGAGCAGGCCGCGATGTCGCCGCGATTCAGTGCCGCGCAGCGCAGCTTCGTCGCGGATGTGATGACCCGCATCCGTCAGCTTCGCCACGACCTCGCCAAGACCGACGACCGGGATCAGGCGCGCCTGCGCGAAGTGCAGGCCCGCCTTTCCATGGAGATGAGTCGTGTCACGCAGGCGGGTCAGGCTGCCAAGGCCTACGGCGCTGCGTCGGCTCCCAGGCCCGCCAACGATTTTGCCGCCTGGGTCAATGAGCGAACCACCAGTCGATTCACGGATCACCAGGGATGACGACCACACTCGCACATCCTGACGTAGACTCCATCGCCGATGCTTCCGATCGCACGCCGGGAGAACACTCGGCCAATCGTCTGGATGACCTGGCCGGCATCATTCGCGCGTACACCGAAGTCACCGACAAGCTGCAGCGCAGTCACGAGGCGCTCCACGATGAAGTGGCCCGCCTGCAGCGCGAACTCACCGGCGCCAATGCCCAGCTCCAGCGATCCAAGCGACTGGCCGCGCTGGGTGAAATGGCGGCGGGCATCGCTCACGAGGTCCGTAATCCCCTGGCGGCGATCCAGCTCTATGCGGAGATGATTGTCGAAGACGTGCAGGCAGTCGCCCAGGGACGCCGGCCCGCAGGCGCCTTGTGCGAACCGGCGGAAACGGCCGGCAAGATCGCCAGCGCGGTGCGCGGGCTCAACGGCATCGTCGGCGATGTGCTCAGCTTCGCCCGCGAGATTCGGCCGCAGCTGCGCGAGGTGGAGGTCTCGCTGCTCCTGGATCGCGCCGTGTCGCTGCACGCACCGGCCTTTGCCGCGGGCGGCATTGCGGTGGCCCGCGATGATCGCCATCGCCCGGCCGTCGTCGCCTGCGTTGATCCCGACCTGATTGTGCAGGCGTTGCTCAATCTCGTTCGCAACGCGGTCGATGCCATGATGATCGCCGGCAGCGCGCAGCCCCGGCAACTCACGCTCGACGCCCGCGGTGAGCAGTCGCAGCTCGTGCTGGTCGTGCGCGACACGGGGCCGGGCATCGCCGAAGCTCATATTGACCGCATTTTCAACCCGTTTTTCACCACGCGCAGCACCGGCACCGGACTGGGCCTGGCGATCGTCCATCGCATCGTTGACGCGCATGGGGGAACCATTTCGGTTTACAACGACGGCGGCGCCGTGTTTGAAGTCCGCCTGCCCGCGCTTCCGGAGACATTCTCCATGTCGGGGCGGGCAGTCGCCTGAGCAAGGCATTGGGAGCACTGTATGACTGCGAAGGTTCTTGTGGTTGACGACAAGCAGATGATGCGCGACAGCGTCGCGTCGACGCTGCAGCGCGCCGGTTTCACCGCCATCTCCGCCGGCGACGGCGCCGCGGCGCTCGCCATGGTTGCGCGGCATCAGCCCGCCGCCGTCATCAGCGATCTGATGATGCCGGAGATGGATGGCCTGGAACTGCTTGCTCGTCTGCGCGAGGCCGACCCGCAGTTGCCCGTCGTATTGATGACCGCGTACGGCTCGGTCGATGCGGCCGTCAAGGCGATGAAGAACGGGGCGTTCGATTTCATTCAGAAGCCGTTCGAAGGCGAGCAGCTCGTGTTCACGGTGAAGCGCGCGGTGGAGCATGCCAGTCTTCGTCGCGAGAACGAAGCGCTCAAGAGCAGCGACCCTGTCGGCGAGATGCCGACGCTCGTGGGCCGGTCGCCGGCAATGCGGCATCTGGCGCAGCAGATTCACCAGATCGCCCGCAGCAGTGGCACGGTGCTGATCAGCGGCGAATCGGGAACGGGCAAGGAGGTTGTCTCCCGCACCATTCATGCCCACAGCGCCCGCCGCGATCGCGTGATGCTGGCGGTGAACTGTGCCGCTCTGTCGAGCAATCTGCTGGAGAGCGAACTCTTCGGCCACGAAAAGGGCGCCTTCACCGGCGCGGACCAGCTCCGCAAGGGCCGCTTCGAACTGGCCGACGGCGGCACGCTGCTGCTGGACGAGATCAGCGAAATCAGCCCGTCGCTGCAGGCGAAGCTGCTCCGCGTGCTGCAGGAACGGTCGTTCGAGCGCGTCGGCTCCAGCGCGACGCGCGAAGTGGACGTCCGCGTCATCGCCACGACCAATCGCGATCTTCGCGCCTGCGTGGGGGAGGGGTCGTTCCGCCAGGATCTCTATTATCGATTGAACGTGCTGCCGATCGCGTTGCCGCCGCTGCGCGATCGCGTCGAGGATGTGTCGCTGCTGACGGAGCATTTTCTGACTCAGATGGCGACGCGGGACGGCCGGGAGGCGCGGCGATTTGATGACGAAGCGCTGTCGCTGCTGATGCAGTACGACTGGCCCGGCAATGTGCGCGAACTGCAGAACATCTGCGAGCGCGCCGGCGTGCTCTCGCGCGGCGCGGTCATCACCGCTGACGTGATCCGGCCCTGGCTGGCCACATTCGATGAACCGCGATCGCAACCTGCCCCCGTCGTCATGCGCCTGACTCCTCCTCCTCCGCAGACGATCCGAGCAGCGCTGGCGCCGGCCACTCATGCGGTCGGCTACGGCGAGAGCGGGGCGCACGATTTCACTTTGAGGCCGCTGCGGCCTCTGGAAGAGACGGAACGCGAGCAGATTCTGGCCGCGCTCCAGCAGTTCAGCGGCAATCGCGCCCGCACCGCCCGCGCGCTGGGCATCGGCGTGCGCACGCTGGGCCTGAAGTTGAAGAAGTGGAAGGACCTGAAACTAGTCGCCGAAACGGTGTGACTCGCGCAAGACTTGCGCGGCTGCCCCGCGCAAGTTTGACCGGGCAGCAAGTGACATGCCTGCGTGGCGCTTAGGAATCGAATCGAAATAACTTCCCGATTTGCAGCGATCGAACTCCCCTCCCTTTTAGGGAGGGGCAGGGGGAGGGTTGAGCAAACAGCCTGATTTCAGGCACAGTCACGCAGTGCGCCCGACCCTCCCCTAACCCCTCCCTAAGAGGGAGGGGAATCGGGAAGAGCCAAGTCGGGAAGTTATTTCGGTCACGATCCTTAGCCGAGGCTCTTTGGGCCTTGCGATTCGGTGATCGAATGCGTCGCATGGCGCGGTTGAACGCGGCACCGGGGTTGCTGGCGGTATGAATGGCGTTTGAAGAATCTCCGCGAACAAAGGCTCGATCGTGATTCAAGGATTGTTCGACAATGGTTCGTTGCCCGCGCTTGAGCGCCTGGTCCAGTTCACGGAGCAGCGCCACAAGGTGCTGGTCAACAACGTCGCGAATCTGTCGAGTCCGTATTTCAAGGCCCGCGATCTCGATCCGCGCGCGTTCCAGCAGGCGCTGGCGGAGGCCGTGGATCGCCGTCGCGGCACGCCGTCGGGCGCCGGCGAATTGGAGTTGAGCGACACCGATCAGCTCAGTTTTCACGCCGACGGCATCGACGTTCGCCCCGGCGAGGTGCGCGACACCATGCTGCGCCACGACCAGAACAACATCGATCTGGAACGCAACATGCAACGTCTCGCTGAAAACACACTGGCTCACAACGCGGCGATCGAGATGGTTCGTAACCAGTTCTCGCTGATCCAGATGGCGATCCGCGAGAGAGTGTGAGGGGAATCAGGGCCAAGGGCCAAGGGCCTAGGGCCTAGGGCCTGATGCCGGTTTGGACAGCGATCGACAGTCATCCCGTTAACCCCCAACCCCCATGTTCGGTTCACTCGATATTTCGACTTCCGCACTCGTCGCGCAGCGCACGCGGATGGAAGTCATCTCCGCCAACCTCGCGGGTCGGTATGCGTTGGAGGATGCGGACGGCAACTATGCGCCGTTTCGCCGCCGCATGGCGATCTTTGCCAGCGGCGATCCGACGACCGGCAGCGCGGAGGGCGTCCACGTGCGTGAAGTGGCGGTTGATGAGGGTGATCTCCGCCGAGTCTACGATCCGGGCCACAAGTTTGCCGATAAGGATGGCTATGTCGGGTATCCGAACATCGACCCGGCCATCGAAATGGTCAACGCCCTCGAAGCCAGCCGCGCTTACGAAGCAAACATCACCGCGGCCGAGGCGACCAAAGCCATGATGCAGGGTGCCTTGCGAATCCTGGCGTGATGATTCGACTGAATGGCTCGCGCAACGAGGCACGCGGCACTGCGGCGGACCTTCGTGCCGCGGCTGAACGCCTGACCGCTGTCTTCTGACTTCTGACTTCTGTCCGCCGACTCGAGTTTGCCATGACCGACCCTCTTGGACTCATCAATAACATTCGCGGCCCGGCCGGGCCCCGCACGCCGCAGGCGCCCGGCGGCGAAAGCGGTGCGCCGAGCTTTCAGGAAGTGCTCAAGCAGAACATCGAACAGGTCAACCGCCTGCAGCAGGATGCGGACCATGCGATTGAAGACCTGACCACCGGCCGGCGCGACGATGTCGCCCGTGTCCTCATCGCCAAGCAGAAGGCTGACATGGCGTTTCAGATGCTGCAGCAGGTGCGAAACAAACTGGTGGATGCGTACGAAGAAGTGAAGCAGATGCGCGTTTGATCGTTAATTCGGCGTGCGTGGATAGGCCGCCGAACGTGACTCCGAATTGATTGGCAACTAACAGCTAACGGCTAACGGCTAACGGCTCTTAGCTCAAGGCTCCCCCGGCATGGAGGCCGATGATGGAATTTCTCAGACGATACTGGACGCAGGTCCGCGCCCAGACGGCACAGATGCCGGCCAACACCAAGTTGCTCATCGGTTCGCTCGTCATCATTCTGTTGATGGCGGGCTTCCTGGTCATTCAATACGCGGCCGCGCCGCAGATGGCGCCCATCACGCCCTTTGTCGGTGATCGCCAGGCGGAAGCCATTGCCCTTCTGAAGCAGCACGGCATCGACGTGAAGACCGAGAATGCCCAGGTGCTCGTGCCCTACGACAAGCAGGTCGAGGCGATCGCGCTTCTGGAAAGCGGGCGGCTGATGGTGCCCGACACGTCCAAGGCATTCGACGATGTGATTCTCAAGTCGTCGCCCTGGGATCCCAGCGCCAAGACGTCGATGGCGTTTCTTCAGGCCAAGCAGAAGTTTCTCGCGGCCGTCATCGGAAAGATGAAGGGCGTCCGCGCCGCCGATGTCGTCATCTCCGTGCCGCAACAAACGGGCTTCGGCCGGGCGCACGTGAAGCCCAGCGCGTCCGTCAATGTCGTGATGGCCGGCGGCAAGGTGAACAAGCAACTGGTCGAGGCGATCGCAGGACTCGTCGCCGGCGCGGTGTCGGAACTGCCGCCCACGGCGGTGAATGTGATCGACGCGCTGGAGGGCCGGATTCATCACGTCGCCGACGCGGAGGATGCATCGAACGATCAGGCGATGGCGACGGTCGTGGCGCTCGAATCGCGCTACCAGCAGAAAATCACGGATGTACTGCGGTACATCCCCGGCGTGATCGTGGCGGTGAACGTGCGCACCGATCCGAATCTGAAGCAGAACATCGAGTCGTTCAAGTACGGCGAGCAGCCGGTCAAGAATGAGAAGTCGGAGATCTCCGAAAGCAACGAAGTCCGTGCCGCCGGCGAAACCGGCGTCCGCGCCAATGCCGGCGCGGAGATCGGCGCCACGAGCAAGAACGGCTCGACCACCAAGTCCGAGAAGACCGAGACGACCTTCGACGCACCGACACTGACCGAGCGCGCGGTCATCCGCAAAGCAGGCCAGTCGCCGCAGGAGATTCACGTCACGGTGAACGTGCCGCGGAGCTATTTCATCGCACTATTCAAGCGCGGCAAGGCGGATGCCGCCGACCCGGACGACGCGGCGCTGCAACCGGTGGTCGACACGCAACTGGCGGAAATCAAGAAGCAGGTGGAGCCGCTGATCAAGTCGGAAACCGCCGGCTCCGTCGCCGCGCACATGATTCTCGATGCCGGCGCCATGCTGGCGATGGGTGAAATGGGTGTCGGTGGCGGCGGCGTGGCGACGTTTGTTTCGTCCGGCTGGTTCAAGCCCGCGATGCTCGGCGGCCTGGCGCTGGTCAGCGTCGGGCTGATGTTCCATCTCGTCCGCAAAGCGACGCGCATGCCGCCGCTGCCGTCCGCCGAGGAACTCGCAGGCCTTCCGCCGAAACTCGATGTCGACAGCGATCTGGTCGGCGAGGTCGAGGCACACGACCCCGCGATGGCCGGCCTGGAACTGAGCGATGGCGAGGTTCAGAACCGCAAGGTGACGCAGCAGATCGACGAACTCGTCGGCAAGTACCCAGCCGAGGCCGCCGCGATGTTCAAACGCTGGGTTCGCGCGGAGGACGTGTGAGCGAAGAGCCGAAAGCCGTTAGCCGTTAGCCGTTAGCCAACAGCGGTTAGGAGTTGTGCAGGAACAACTCCGCAGCTTGTGTAGGGTGCGTCAAGGCTCGGCGCGGACGCACCATCGGTCAACGGAAGCCCAATCGGTGCGTCCGCGCCGAGCCTTGACGCACCCTACTCAGATGCGGCTTCGATCTTGCAGGGCTCCTAACCTGCCGGAGCTTCAATGCCCGAACAGACTCACCTGGTGCATCATGCCCTTGGCGTCGAAGTACGCCAGCGCTTCGTCGGTGGACTTGAAAACCTGCGTCGCCGTCTCGGTGATGAACGGGCTGGGATTCTTCTTCGGTTTCCAGACGACGTAAACTTCCTTGCCGTGCTCGAAGGCGTGCTGCAGCTCGCGCTCCACGCCTGAGGAAAGTCCCGGCAGCGGGCCGCTGGGGCCGGGGATTTCAGGCACGAAGCTGACGATCATGTCGCTCTGATCCACGAGCTTGAAGTCGCGCATGTAAATCTGGCCATCGATGTCGCCGGCGATGTCGAGCACCTGCTTCACGCTGACCCGCAGCTTCTTGTCCGGCGCGTCGGGCCCGGCGGAGACCTCAATGAAATCCTTGCCGCTCTTGGCGGCGTCGATCGCCCAGTCGAGCAGGAGCTTTTCATCCACGTCGCCGGGATCGAACGTGATGAAATGTTTGGCGATCTCCGCGCGGAAAGCGTTGATCTCCGCCTTGATCTCCGGCAGGTGCTCCACGTGCGTCATGGGAAAACTGGGATACACCTTGCGCATCCGCGGCCGACAGATCAGGCGGAAGGTGGTCTCGGTCGATTCCTTGTGCCGGCCGCGCGACACGACGTAGAACCGGTTGCCGCAGCCCAAGGCCTGTGCGAGCAGCTCCGTCGCCATGATTTCCTCCTCGCGCCAGACCATCAGGTCCTTCAGCGTGGCGTCGAGGGTGTGATCGCGGTGCAGGCGGTCGTGTACGACTTCGATGTTGTCCACGAGGCAGATGAGCGTGTCGGGTTCGAGCTTGCGAATCTGATCGAAGTCGAACGCCGCGAAAAGCCCGTGCCGCCAGCGGAACGTGGCGTGCGTGTTGACGATGATGTTGGGCTTGCCCGCGGCCTCGGCGATGACGTCCTTGAACGCGCTGCGCCTTAGCGCCTGCAGACGCGACAGCGGCAGATCGAGAATGCGGCCGGGCTTCACGTCCTTGGCCTCGTCGTACATGATGTCGCCGACGTGGTAGATGTCGATGTTCTCACCCCGCTCGCCCGCCAGGTGGCGGACGGTTTCGAGGTAGTGCTTCTTGTCCATGCCGACCTGACCGGTGACCAGTGCTCGCATCGTGATGCTCCGAGAAAATGGAATCAACAGCGATTATAGCGGTATGATGCAATCGGTCTCGCCGCGCAAGTGGGACGACTTTCCAAGTCGTCCGACCGCTGACGAAGCGAGTCCCCGCATGCGTAAGAGCCGCACAGGATCAACATCGCATGTGGGACGACTTTCCAAGTCGTCCGACCGGTGACAAAGCGAGTGCCCGCATGCGTAAGAGCCGCGCAGGATCAACATCGCAAGTGGGACGACTTTCCAAGTCGTCCGACCGGTGACGAAGCGAGTGCCCGCATGCGTAAGAGCCGCGCAGGATCAACATCGCAAGTGGGACG
>CAYRPN010000014.1:66406-70948 GCA_964426135.1 uncultured Phycisphaeraceae bacterium
ACTTTCCAAGTCGTCCGACCGGTGACGAAGCGAGTGCCCGCATGCGTAGCACCACCCAAACCGCCGCGCCGAACAACGACCTGCTGCAGGTCGGCGACATCGTGTTCATCCGCGTGGCGAATTTTCTGTATCGACGCGTGGCGGAGGCGACGCTGAGCTGGACGTCGCACGTGGGCATGGTGCATCACCGCAAGAACGGCGTGTGGATGATCGCCGAGAGCGCGGTGCCGCGCAGCCGATACTGTTCGCTGCCGCGATTCATCCGCCGATCGCAGGACGGCATGGTGTCGATCAAGCGGCTGCGCGAATCGCCTGATGCAGCAGCGCAGACGAGGCTCGCGGCGGCGGCGGCGAGTCGCATGGGGCTGTGGTACCACCTGGGTTTCAAGCTCGATTCGAAGATGCAGTTCTGCTCGAAGTTTGTGCACGAGGTCTACCGCGAAGCCCTGGGCGTCGACGTGGGGACGGTTGAAACGTTCCGACAGTTGCTCTCGAAGGATCCGAGCAAGCCGCTGACATTCTGGCGCTGCTGGTTCCTGGGGCGCATTCCGTGGGATCGCCGCACGGTGACGCCGGGCAGTCAGTACGAATCGCCGCTGCTCACCACGGTGTACGAGAACGTGCCGATCGCGCCGAGTCCGGCACCCTGAGCGATCGGGGAACGAGAAACCAGAAACCAGAAACAAGAAACAAGAAACAAGAAAGGAGAAAGGAGAAACTCGTTCCCCCGATCACAGCGCCGCGCCGCCGTATTTCCTGAGCAGGTCCGGCAACTGCGATACGAACTGACTTCGCGGCATGACCGCATCGGCGCCCTTCTCCCGCGCCTGTGCCAGCACTTGCACCGCCACATGGGAGCCGAAGGCGATCACGGGGATGCCGCCGGCACTGGCGGGGCCGGGTGTGTGGGCCTTGATCGCATCGATGATCGCCAGCGCCGCGTCGCCCATTTCCATGTCGACGAGCACGCCGGTGACCGGTTCGTTCAATCGACCGTCGGCGACCCGGTTGAGCCGGTCGAGCACGGCCTGCACATTGCCCGCAGCGCGATACGGCACGCCGACATGCTCCGCGGTCGAGCGAATCTTGGTGGCGAAGATCAGGTCTTTGCAGCAGGAGAGGATCATAAGAAAGGGTGTAGGGTTTAGGGTTTAGGGTTTAGGGTGTAGGGTCTAGGGTTTAGGGTTCAGGGTTCAGGGTTCGGAATCAATTCGATGCAGCGATTTTGATTCGACGTATCCGCACAACACATGGCCGACGAATGCCGACGATTATGGCAGAGATTCGCAGGCGAGTGTTTCCGGACCCTACACCCTAAACCCTAAACCCTACACCCTAAACCCTACACCCTCTCTATAATCCCGCGACACACCCAGCACCCCAAGGACGCCCCCATGACCCTGATCCCGATGGTGATTGAATCCTCCGGCCGCGGCGAACGCGCTTATGACATCTACTCGCGCCTGCTCAAGGACCGCGTCATTTTCGTCACCGGTGCCGTCCACGACGACATGGCGAATCTCGTCATCGCCCAACTCCTCTTCCTGTCCAACGAAGATCCCAAGGCCGACATCCACATGTACGTCAACAGCCCCGGCGGCTCCGTGACCGCGGGCCTGGGCATTTACGACACCATGCAGTTCATCCGCTGCGACGTGTCCACCTACTGCATCGGACTCGCCGCATCGATGGGGTCGCTGCTGCTGATGGCCGGCACCGCGGGCAAGCGGCACGTGCTGCCCAACTCGTCCGTGCTGCTGCACCAGCCTTTGATCGGCGGCGTGATGCAGGGGCCGGCGACGGACCTGGGCATCCAAGCCAAGGAAATGCTCCGCACCCGCGAGCGACTTTACAAGATCATGAGCAAGCACACCGGCAAGGACATGCCCACGATCACCGTGGACTGCGAACGCGACAAGTGGCTGAATGCCGAGGAAGCCGTGGCGTATGGCTGTGCCGACAAGATTCTGGATCACATTCCCGAGAGCATGGCGGCCGGCCACAAGAGCCCGGATGCGTGAGGTGAGAGGGTGATGGGGTGAGTAGGTGAAGGGGTGAGAGCGACGATGAGTAGAAGTGCGTTGTCGCGAGGTATCGCGTTGCAGCGCGGTTAGCGGAAACGCCGCAGGCGTCTGGCCGAATCACTGCGAATCTCCGCCAGCGTGCTTCGCTCGACCCATGATCCTTCCACACCGCACATCACGTCGAACGCTTGGCGCAGCGCCGTGGCGTATCGTGTTTCTCGCTCTGCTGTCGACCTGCCTGCCCGGCTGCGGCAGTTCCGCCCGCATCAGCGAAGAGAACACGCGCCTCCGCCGGGAGAATTACGACCTTGCGCAGAAGGTAGCGCAGCTTGAGGAAAACGCCAAACTGCGCGACGCCCAGTTCGCCGCACTGGAACAGAAGCTCAATGCGCACCCGGTCGAAGGCGTGCGGGTCAGCGATCTGCCCGTCGTCAGCAAGATCGATTTCGGCACGCACTCGGGCATTTTCGATTCCAACGGCGACGGCACGCTGGACACGGCTCGGGTGTATCTGCACACGCTCGATCAGCGCGGCCGATTCCTGCCCGCCGCCGGCAAAGCCGTGATGCAGGTCGTGCTCATCGACGCCAGCGCCGGCGCGAAGGAAATCGCCCGTGCCGCGTTCGATCCGAAAGCATTCGACGCCGCGTACGTGTCCGGATTCACCGGCACGCACTTCACGCTCGAAGCCGCCATTTCTCCCGCGCTGCCCAAGCAGACGAAGGACGCGACGATCAAGGTGACCTTCACCGACGCCGCGACCGGCGCGAGTTTCACGCAGCAGACGGCGACGGGCAAGTGAGGGCACGTCGTAGGGTGCGTCAAGTCTGCGCGGACGCACCATCTCGCATTGCCCTTGCCCTCTGTGTTGCTGAATGCCTTCGGATGGTTCGTTCCCGTTTCTCGTGGTGCGTCCGCGCCGAGCCTTGACGCACCCTACGCCTCAAATAAGTGCTCCAGAATCACATCGCGCACCGCGGTGCAGTGCACCTCTTCGCCCCGGCTCTTCGAAACCTCGCCGCGGTCCTGCTGCGTGATGAGCACGGGCATCAGGCCCGGCGGCACGTCGATGCGGCCGTGCGAGCCGCGCACCAGTTTCGTGTCCAGCGGGATCAGGTCGAGCAGGGCGCGCTGCTTGAGAATCTTGCGTTGAAAAAGTCGCCAGGCGAGTTTCGCCTTCGGCAGCGCGATCGTCGGATCGATGAATAGCTCCAGCGGGTCGTAACCGGGCTTGCGGTGAATGTCGACGGTGCGGGCGAAGTCGGGGGCCTTGGCGTCGTCGAACCAGTAGTCGTAGCTGAACCACCTGCCCTTCTCGGCGACCAGCACCAGATCGCCGCTGCGCTCGTGGCGGATGCCGGCGGCGAGTTGATCTTTCTCTTTCAGAACCTGCGCGACGCCAGGGATCTTGCGAAGGTGATCGGCCAGGTACTCAAAACTCTCGCTACCCGGGCTGTAGGCGTGCTGGCAGTACACGTGCGCCACCTGGTGATCCGCGACGGCGAACACGTTGCTGGCGCCGGCGTCGAGCAGTTCCAGGCCCTGCTCCTCGCGCACACTCAGCCAGTTCTGCTCGCGCAGGATGCGGTTGATGTGGATGCTGTCGTCAACGTGCTCAATGCCATACTCGCTCACCAGCATCACGCGCGTGTCGTTGGCCGCGAAGTAATCGATCAGATCGCCGACGACAGCATCGATCTCGCGCAAGGCGTCGGCTGCGTAGCTGCCCGCATGCGGCTCGTACATGTCGTCGTCATCGCCATATTTCTGCAGCGCATAATCCAAATGCGGCAGATACACCAGCGTCAGCCCCGGCTTGTGTTTCGCATGTGCGATCTTCGTCGCATCCGCGATCCACTTCGAACTTTTGATCGAAGATCCGGGGCCCCAGAAATGAAAGAGCGGGAACGGGCCAAGCTCCGCCTGAAGCTCATCGCGCAGCGCCGGCGGGTTGGAGTAGCAGTCGGGAATCTTGCGGCCATCCGCCTTGTACATCGGCCGCGGCGTCACCGACCACGTCGCTGACGAATACATGTTGAACCACCAGAACATGTTCAGCGTGGTGACGGCTGGGTCGCGCTGCTTCGCCGTGTCCCACACCTTTTCGCCGCTGACGAGCTTGTTCGACTGCTTCCAGAAAAGCACTTCGGAGAGTTCGCGGTCGTACCAGCCGTTGCCGACGATGCCGTGGCCGGCGGGCATCAGGCCCGTGAGCATCGACGACTGCACCGAGCACGTCACCGCCGGCAGCACGGGCTTCATCCGCCGCACGACGCCGGCCTTGGCGAAATCGCGGATGCGCGGGCAATCATCGCCGATCAGCGATTGGCTGAGGCCGACGACCAGGATGACAGCGGTGGGGTGAGGCATGAGGACAAGGCAGATTTCGGATTTCGGATTTCGGATTGTGGATTGTGATTCTGAACTCCCCTCCCACCTAGGGAGGGGTTAGATTCTGACACCGCAACTTCTACGCGCGGCGCACAGAAGTTCTTATCCCTCTACCCTTGGCCCTCTA
>CAYRPN010000015.1:0-69420 GCA_964426135.1 uncultured Phycisphaeraceae bacterium
AACACATCGATGGAGGACGGGGCGATGACGCGAGCAACGCGGTGAATAATCTGGGATAGCACGCGTCTGGACTCAGACTGGCCATGTCATCCTTCGCATGATCGGCGCTGGCGTTGTAGCAACGGATGTAGTCCGCCAGCTCACCGCGGATCGCCTCGAACGTCGGTACGCGAAGCGGATTCGCCAGCACGTTTGCCAATCCTTCAGGACGATGCTCTGGTGATCGGCCAGTGTAGGTGATCTTCGTGCGATCAAACTGATCGTGAACCGTTCCGAACCAACGCTCCAGCTTGCCCTTGGCCCTGGCATTGAAGGGCAGCGCGTGAATCACCTCGAAACCAAGGCACGCGTACAGGCCCTTGTGCTCGGCGGCACCGAACACGTCGCCCCTCATCTTTTCGCGCCGTTCCTTTTTTGTTTGTCCATGCAGGAAGCTGGCGTCGTAGTCCTTGCCATTGTCGTGGTATAGCTTGCACGGCCCGCCGCCACTGGAGGGATCGAGAATGCCGGCCCGCAGCGCCGCCAGGATCGTGCCGCTGTTGGGTGCTGCGCTCAGAACCCAGCCGCAGATTCGCCGGCTGCGCCAGTCCATCCAGACCGTCAGCCAGGGCCGGATGATGTCACCTCTAAATCGACACCATAGATCAAGCTGGCAGTGATCTCCTAACCAACACTCACGGGACGGCCAGGTATCGGGATCGACCTCGACATGCGGGCTTCGGTAGTTGTTTGGGGTGCGGTAGTAGGTTTGCCGCTCCGGTGCGATTCGATCGTCAACCTGCCTTGTCACCGCGTCGTACGAAATCCACGTCCATCCTTCCTTCCTGGCCTTCTCCGCGGTTCGCTTCCAACACGTCTTGATCGACAGTTGTCGATCGGTGAGGAAGAGGGAAGCGAAGTGGTCCCAGGCTGCCGGGTCGGCCTGCCCGCGCGTGTTGCCGCCGCGCTTGTCCACCAGCGCCATGATGTCGGCCACGTTTCGGTAAGCCTTCGCCCAACGGTAGATCGACGGCTCAGAGATGACCAGGGCGGGGTGACGCTCGCGGAGCATCGCCAAGAGTTTCGGCATCCAGTCCTTGGCTGTGCCCTGCCACGTCGCCCTGGCGGTCTTGAACGCCTGCACGCAATCCACGCGGGCCAGTGCCGCTTCGCGCTGCGCCTGCGAGCATCGCAAGAAATCGGCAGGCACCTCACCGGGCAGGTCGATCGCCGGCGTCTCTGGCTTCGGCGCAAGTCTCGGATCGAGAGAGCGAGATACGAACCAGCGCTTGTTCCCGCCGGCGGGGTGAATGCCCACCAGGGCCAAACCCTTGCCACTCAGTTCATGCGAGCATCGCCGGCGCAAGTGACCGTCGTTGCACCCCAGCAGCTGCGCCGCCTCGGCCAATGGCACGAACTTCGCCAGGTTGATGACCGGCGGTTCTTCTACTGACAGGTTGGCTAATGCGAGGGCCATGACGCAAGGAAAACGCGAACAGGCGGTTATGCCGGTTCGCGGGGAAAATCATTCCGGGCCTGCACCCACGGACACGAGTTGCACCTGCACGCCGGCGAACAGGCGGTGCAGTTCGTCGGGCGACAGCACGGTGAAGTTGTCCCCGTGCCTGGTAAAGTCTGGCGTTAAGGGATGGCGATCCTCCTGGCGCACGCGATTCGTGGGCTTCTTCTTCGGTGCCCACGGCGCGGGAGCCGTTGGTTGAGCATCTTTTCGGTTGTGCTTGGCTCGACTCATGCCGCACCGCCTTTCGCTTCGATCGCGTTCTCCAGGCAGTTTTTTCGCAGGTACTCATCCGCAAAATCCAATGCCTTTGCGATGAGTTCCGGGGAAAGTTTGGGATTAAAGGTTGCGACGCTGCCGGAAATTTGAACGGCATCCGACATGTAAGGATTGATTCGAGCGGCGATACGGGCTTGCTTGTCACAGACCTCGTTTGACATGTCCAGCACAGCGCTGATCGCTTCGCCGATGCCAGTGCGGAAGCGATTGAGCGAGCACGCGCCAAGGGCGCGAGCGTCGGCTTCGATGCGATGTTGAAGTGTCTGGAGCATCCGTGCGTGCTCGTAAAATGGATCAGTCCGTTGATCCGCTGTGGAAAAGGTCGGTTGGTTCGGCGCGGCTTTTCGCGCGCGGCGATTCGGGTTAGACTTCATGTTGCCCTTCCTGTCGTCGTGTTGAAGGTTGGTAGCTAGAGACACGGCTGGCGGGAGGGGCTTTTTCATTCCCGCCAGCTACATTGAGTCAGATTGTCATTTCTTGCTTTCACCTCCTTTGTCTTTAATCGCTTCGAGCGCCGCAATGGTTGCCGTCTTCTCCATCATCGTGAGGCAGATGTGGGCCGCGCAAGTCTTCGCCAGTCGCTTGGCCGCTTCAAGCCCGCCCTTGGCGACAACGGCGTCAAACCCTTCGTAGCCCATCAACATGACCAATGGAGCGATCTCGCGGAACTGTCTTCGGTCCCTTTCGAGAGAATCGGAAAGCTCGGCGAGAGTCTGGTTACTGCCTTTTTGGGGAGAGTTTGCCATACGCCCATTAAAGCGGCAATCACAAAAATAGTCACGCCAATGTTTTTCACGTGTTGACGAATGTCGCGGCATGGCGTACAATTTCCCAACACAGGCAACCTAACCACGGAGTCGCTAGCATGGAAGCTATGGCAACCACACCGACAAAACTCTCCAAGAAAATTCAGTGGCTGATCGATCAAAATGACCTAAAGCAATCCGAGTTGGCGGAGATTGCGGGGGTAACACAGGCTACTGTCAGCCAGTACCTTGCTGGATCAGTCCCTGGCGCGACAGTCCTCTTGAAGATCGCGCGCGAGTTCGGGCTGCCGATGGAGTGGCTTGTGGATGACGAGATGGACATCCACCATGTCGATAAAGCCGTGCGCGAATCCATCAGTCGATACCCACTGGAAACGGTGATCTCATTTGTCGCTGGCAGGTTCACCGGCGAATGTGACACGCTGGAGAAGTATCTGCGGAGGTCGGCTGACCTTCCTTTTGACAAGGTTGCACAGGAACTCCAAGCCGCTGAAGATGCGGATGAACCAATTGCCATCGACGACGAAGGCGCGCCGGAACACATCCGGGCCGCGTTGCGGGCGGCGCTGGCGATCTACTTCCTTCCGCGCCACACGGTTCATGATTTTCGCGTGTTCGACATGCGATGCGAGCGAGCCGCCAGTTTGCTGAAGGAGTATGAGTCCATCTTCGATCGGCTGTCCAGTACCGAAGCCGGCAAGCGCGCATTCATGCAATGGTCGCAGGGCCAGGCGGTCTCAATGGAGCGCGAGGCCGCAATCACCGAACTTGACGAATCAATCGCTCAAGCAAAGAAGGCACTTGCGAAAAAGTAGGTCACACGGGCACTGACGGATTGGTAGAAAACGGACGTACTTCGATTGACCGGCAACGGACTGCCGCCCATGAAACGATTGCTCAAACTTGCTGAGGTCCAGGTGGCGTTCGACCAGGTGATGGCAGACCTGGCCGGTAAGCATGCTGCGTTTCACGGCGTTGCCCGGCACGGCACTGCCGCGGTCGCGCAGCACCTTGGTGCGGAGGGCACTGAGGAGGTCGTGCGCCTAGCGTGCCTGGCGGTTTGCTGTGCCATCGACGCGGACGCGATCCGCGCTCGGCTCGCCGCCGGCGTGACCTATCCACAGGACACCGACCATGAAGCAACCGAATCAAGCAACCGCGCGGCCCACGCCATCGCCGGCGAAACCATCGTCGGCGGCAGTTTGCGAGTCAGCGAAGGATCGCCAGCCGCGCCCGGTGGACTCTCGCATCCGTGACAAGTGGACCAGCCCGCGAGCATTGAACGGAACCCCCAGCTTGTTCTGAAAGCCCCCTGACGCAGGTTCGACAACTTCGCAAACCTGAACGGCGCACCAGGCCTGACGCAGAGCGTGACGCAACGCGGCGGCGTCGGCCAGGTCGTTGAGCATTTCCGCCAGCGCGGATTGCTGACCGGTGGCGACGAGGCATCGGGCGCTTATCGCAACGTGGTGGCTGTCTTCGCGTGTGTGCGGAAGAAGGCGGAGGCAATGGCGAAGATGCTGCTGATGACCAGCAGCATCGACGGCCAGGTGATCGAGTCCGGCCCGCTGGTGCAGCTCGCGGAGCGTCCGGCCCCCGGCTTGACAGGCCGCAAGTTCTGGCGTCTCACGTCGTCGTACCTGGACTTGTTCGGGCGTTTTCACTGGCGGTTGGTGAAGGACGCGGTTGGCCGCGTGCTGGAAGTGTGGCCGATCAATCCTCTGCTGATGAAGCCGGTGATCGACCGCGCGACTGGCGAGCTTCGCGCGTGGCGATATCGCGCCACCGGAAAGCAGGCCGGGCAGGATGAGACGATCCCCGCCGACGAAGTTCACACGGTGATCGACAGCGATCTGGAAGACCCTCAACATCCCTTTGAAGGGCTGTCGGCGAATCGCGCGGCACAGCGGGCAATCGCCCAGGTCTACAAGGCGGACCTGACCAACCTGGCGTCCTTGGATAACGGCGTGGAGCCTGGCGGCGCGTTCGTCATGAGCGGCACCGCAAGCGAAGGGCAAGCTGACCGCCTCGGTGGGGCCGGTGATCCGCCAGGCGATCCGCCTGGGCGGCGAGCAGTCGATGCAGGAAGCGGCGGCGGCGAAGGGCAAGCCGGCGGAAGAGGCATCACCCTTCAACATCAATGATCCGCACGTGCAGGATGCTATTCAACGCCGGGTGACGCGCGTGGGCGGCGTGGACGACACGCTGCGCGATCGCATCCGCGCGACGCTGGTCGATGGCGTGAGCAAGGGTGAGTCGGTGAATGAGCTGCGCGAGCGATTGAGGAGCGAGTTCGATTTGGCGGGCAAGCGGGCAGTGACGATCGCTCGAACTGAAGTGCATGGGGCAGTCGAGGAATCGCGGAATATTGGTCGCAAGCAAGCGGGCATCCCGTTGAAAGGCTGGCTGTGGAGTCGCAAGAAGGAAGGCCGCGTGCTGCACCAGAACACGGAGGCCGCGACACGGGCGAAGCCAATCCCGGCGGATGAGGAATTCACGATCGCGGGCACGTCCATCCGCTGCCAGCATCCCGGCGCGACGGGCCTGCCGGAGCATGACATCAACTGCGGCTGCACCACGCTGTCCCGCTATCCGAACGACTCGCTGAAAGCGGAGATCGCACGCCACCTGGAGAACGGATTCCTGACGACGGAAGGACTTGCAGCCCTGGACGCACGGAGAATCAAGAGCAAGGAAGCTGAACCATGCGCGACGCACTGACATTGGATGACCTGTTTCTCGATCCCGAGCAGCGCAGCGTGGAGCCTCGCGCCGGGCAGATCGGCTATTGCCGCGCGACGATCAAGGGCGTGGACGAAGCGAAGCGGCAGATTCATTTCTTGTGCAGCAATGGCGAGGTCGATCGTTATGGCGAACGTGTGCTGCCGGAGGCGTTCAAGGATTCGCTCGATTCCTTCATGCTCAATCCGATCTTTCCGGCTGGCCACGTTTACATCGGCAAGAGCGGCGAGCCGACCGTGATCGGGCATTGGGTGAAGGTGTGGATCACGCAAGGCAGCGCCGGTGGCCTGGAGGGAATCGCGGAGTTCGATGACACGGACCCGCTGGCGATCCGGTACTGGAATCTCTATCGCAAGGGGCACATGAAAGCGGTGAGCGTGGGCTTCATCGCGCAGGCGTGGCAGATGCAGCCGGAGGAAATCGAAGGGCAGACCCGCAACGTGCGCGTGTTCACGCGCGTGGAACTGCTGGAGATCAGCGCCGTGGCGATCCCCGCGAACCGCGCAGCCCGGATACGCGCCGCCGGCCACGCCATCGGCTTGGCTGGGGGCACCGGGGCCGGGGGCGGGGGCGGCGATTCAAACGACATTCAAACGCTGATCGAGCGGACGGTGAAAGCAGCCGTCAGCGCAGCGATGAAAGAAAAACATTCGGCCGGCTCATCCTGTCCTACGCACGCAAGCCACGATGCCGGCTTCGACGTGCGGGACAATTTCAGCTACGGCCTGGATGAAGAGGGCATCACCGGGGGCGACGATCAGGGCGCGGCGCCCGACCCTGCATCGGACAGTGAGGGCGATGACGACTCGCAACTGAAAGACGCCTTGCTCCGCGCGATTGAAACCATTGGCGCGTGAGCGGCGGAAAGGATTCGATTCTGCATGGAACCGGAAACCAAACAACTGATCCAGCGACTGAATGAGCGCCTGGAGGACATGGGCAAGATCAAAGGCGCGGTGGAGCAGTTTGAGAAGACCGTCGCGGCTTGGCCGAAGACGCTCAGTGAAAAGCTGGCCACGATCCGCGCCACGAGCTACGACGATCGCGGGCGTTACCGGGGCGTGTTCGCCACGGAAGACGATGCGCGCTGCTTCGGCCTGTTCGTGCTGTCGCACGCCGGCAAGGATGGCCGGGCGGCGGAAGCGCTCAAGGGCGAGATGAAGGCCACATTCGAACGTGCGATGGGCGGAACGATCGCCACGGGCGACGGCCTCGCGCCGATCGAATACTCGTCGCGCGTCGATCGCCTGGTGGAAGCATTCGGCATGTTCGCGTCCAAGGCTTTCCCGCAGACGATGACCAGCGATCAACTCACATTCCAAAGGCGCACGAGCGGCCTGACTGTTTTCAAGACCGGCCACAACGTGGCGGCGATGGCCAGCGACATGGGCTTCGCCACTGTGAATCTCAACGCCGACGAGTGGAACGTTCTGTGCCTCTATCCCAAGGCGCTGGGCGAGGACGCGGCGGCTTCCGTGGGCGAAATGGTCGCGATGGAAATCGCGCAGGCCCTCGCGCAGGCCACGGACTCGGCGGGTTTCATCGGCGACGGCACGCCGACATACCTGGATGTTATCGGCGTCACCAAGCGCCTCACGGACATCAACGGCGTGGATGACGGCGGCGGGCTGGTCCTGGGCTCCGGCAACGCCTGGAGTGAACTGGCCGAAGCGGACTTCCTGAAAGTCGTCGGCCAGGTGCCCGCGTACAAGGGCGCTCAAAACGAGTGGTACGCCAGCAATCCATTCGTCTGGAACGTGATGCACAAGATCACGCTCAGCAAGGGCGGCGTGACGCGGGCCGAGTTCGCCGGCGAGCAGCGGCTTCAGTTCCTCGGCTACCCGATCAACATCGTGCAGTCGATGCCCAAGGTGCAAGGCAACAGCCAGGTGTGCGCCCTGCTCGGAGATCTGCGATTCAGTTCCACGCACGGCAAACGAAAGGAACTGATGATCGAGGAATCGCGAGACGTGAAGTTCATCGAACGCCAGGTCGCTGTCCTGGGCACCCAGCGCCACGCGATCAGCAATCACAGTCTGGGCGATTCGGCCAACGCCGGTCCGCTGGTTGGACTCATCACGGCGTCGGCTTGATTGTTGACGAAGCGTAGAAACAAAAACGCCGGCGGCGTGACAGCGCCGCCGGCTACCTCGGAACTCACCGGGGTGAAGCTCACAGGATACCTCGGCTCACCACGAAACGCACGAACCGATACCACTTTCGAGACATTCCCATGAATGAACTTCAGCAGACAATCGTGAGAGCGGCAATCCCGCCTGGCGCCATCAAAGACAATGCGGCGTTTGTCTCCAACGTCATCGACAGGAACGACTTCGCCGGATGCAGCTACATCGAGTTCCACGGCATCCTGGGCACGATCGATGAGACGATGGCCGTGTGCAAGGTCATGGAAAGCGACACGAAGACGGATGCCACCACGCTGGGCGGAACGCCGGCGGTGGTGAAGGACGTGACCACGAAACCCGGCAGCAGCGACGGCGGCAAGACGTTCATCGTCGGCGTCGATCTGCGCAAGCCCCGGCAGCGTTACCTCCAGCTCCAGGGCACCGCCGGCAACGGCGCGGCGGGCACTTACCTGGCCGCGTCAGTGGTCGGATACCGGCCCGCCCAATCGTCGGGCAGTGCTGCCGATCGCGGGGCGCTGTTCGCGGAATACGCCTGAGCCATCCGAAGTTCCTTTGCAAGTGACGGGGAAGACCCTTCACATCCGGGCCTTTCGAGGCCCGGTTTGAACGGCCTTCGATCAGATTTCAAAACGAGCATGAAGTCATCGTTGAACAGCATGTGCAGACTATTTCGACTCGCGTGCGAAGTCGCGGCCGCGATCGCTGCTTGGGTCGTGTGGTCTGTTCGCATTCGATGGATCAATCTGCGCGTCTTCGGCATCCGATCAGCCTGGGCCATGCGGCAAGCCAACCGAAGGATTCGGCGGCGACTCGGTGCGGGCGAGCATGAGAAGCTGCATCGCCTGTTATTAGCGATCGCCACGGAGCGGCGCACAACCCCGGCAGCGTTCGCGTTCATGCTCAGCGAAGCGGCCAGACTCGCCGACTTGGGTGAGACGCGCCAGGCGATCGCGGCTCGCATTTACAAACAGACGCGGCAGCGACATCCGCAGGGGGTGGCACATGGCTGAGATCACTCAGGACATGAAGATTAGCGGCGCTAAGCAGGTGATCGAATCCATCGAAAAGGTGGCTCGTGCCACCAGGCAGATGGGGGAGGCCACACAGAAGTCCAGCGAAGAGGCGCACCAGGCGAATCGCACGGCTGAGCAGACAAAGGGTGCGCAAAAAGACCTGGCGGATTCAGCGGCTGTGCTGGTTGCCGAGTGGTCAAGCATGCTCGCGGTCGGAGGACTTCTGAAAACGTTGCTGGAAGACATCACGAAGCAGTCGCTCGAAGCTGTGGCTGCCATGAAGAGCCTGGCGGAAGTGTCTCGCGGGCTTTCCACCAATCTCGGAGGCAAGGTCGCCGACAGACTTGTAAACCAGGTCAACCTGATCGCTGGTGAGGCGGGCATGGATGTCGCTGGCCGCAACGCCCTGGTTGATGCGATGGGCGCTGCCACCGATGTGCGCGATATGAACGATGAGGATCAAGTGGCGCTCTCTCGTAACCTTGCCACGCTGGATCGGGCCACGGGCTTGCGCGGCAAGTCCGCATTCAAGGCGTTGCAAACGATCACGTCCAGGCTGGGCGTCAGCGATGAGACGGCGGTGGACATGCTCGCGTCGATGGTGAATCAGGGCGTGTCGGGCGACATGGTGCAACGCATCGTGCATCGCGGCGGTGATGCGCGATTCCTGGGCCTTGTGTCACAGGCTCGAGGATCGATGGACACAGACGATATCGGCAGGCAGTTTGATTCGATTGCCAATGCGATGATGGGGGTGGACGAAGCCGGGAACATCAAGCCCGAACTGGAAGCCCTCGGCCTGACCAATGAGATGAAGCCGTTCGATCGGCTTCAATTCCTAACGAAATCGCTCGCCGGCGGACAGATCAACGAAGGCCAGTTCATGCAGGCGACAGGCGGGCCTCAGGCATCGCCGTTGATGAATGCCTTTCGAGAGGCGATGGGCCAACCCGGATCCGTGGAGGCGGCAACCTCGGCCTTGGCTGACCCACAGGCAGCCGAGCGCGAGATTGCGAAGCTGATGCAGAGTCCTCGCCAGCAAAACCGAGAGAAGCTCAATCGCGCCGAATTACGCACCCAGATCGCCAAAGAAACCAAAGGAATGTCGAACTTCGGGATGAATGCCGCGATGGTGTCCAATGAGTTCGACGCTGAAGGTGTGGTTGCGCCGCTAAGGGCGTTGACTGAGCAGCCGATTATCTATGCCACGGGCGTGTTCGCGGATGAGGACTCAATCGAAGAGTCCGATCGGGCGAACATGGCTGAGATCGCGCGAATGTCTGGAGTGCGCGCGCCTGGATCGATTTCGCAAGCCGCACAAGGCCTGGTGAACCATTTCAGGAGACGGCGATTCGCCGGTGGCGGCATCGATGCCGCCACCGGCGGCGTGACCATCTACAACACGAACTACATCAACAGCAGCTTGCAAGGCGTGAGGGTTGAAGAACAGGAAGCCGAGCGAATCAATCGGTGAAATGAACCGGCCCTAATCCACCTCAGCCACGAATGGCTGAGGTAAAAAATGCGCACACAAGATTCTCATTTTGCCCCACGGCTCCATTTTGATCGCGTCACTACAGCGGGGGCCTCGCCCGCCCTTCGCACACATCCTCACAGACACGAGACTCTTTCGAGAGATCCGCGCACTGTTCCCGTTGAGCTGGTTCAAGAAAAAAAATCGGCGACCTTCACGGTCGCCGATTTCGTTTGTGCTTTCATTGAAGTCGGAATCAGATCGCCGGCTTGGCATCCTTGCTGTCGCGGTTGCGATCACCGCCGCGATCGCGTCCGCCACCAGGGCCGCCCTGTCCGCGGCCACCGGGACCGCCAGGGCCGAACGGGAAGAAGCCCTGCAGGTTCTCGCGTTCTTTTTCGAAAAGCTCCTGGCGTTCTTCGCGGCTCAGTTCGCCGTCGCCGTCCTTGTCGTACTTCTTGGACAGCTCCTCGAACTTCTTGCGGCCTTCCTCGCGCATCGCCTCGAACCCGGCGCGGCGTTCTTCGTCGCTGAGTTTGCCGTCGCCGTCCTTGTCGTGCTTCTTGGTGAAATCCTCGCGGGCCTTCTCAAAGCGGGCATACCCTTCCGGATCGCGTTCCTTCCATTCCTTCGTGCGGACCTCGCGTTCCGCCTCGAATCCGGCGCGGCGTTCCTCGTCGCTCAGTTCGCCGTTGCCGTCCTTGTCGTACTTCTTGGTGAAGTCCGCGCGGCGCTTTTCATCCTCGGCGCGGCGTTCATCGAAACGCTTGGCTTCTTCGGGGTTGGCCTTGCGCCAGGCTTCGATGCGGGCTTCGAACGCGGCCCGGCGCTCGTCGCCGTTGAGTTCGCCGTTGCCGTCCTTGTCGAATTTCTTGAGCTCCTCGGCGCGCTGCTCGTCGGTCTGGCGACCAAAGCCGCCGCGATCGCCGCGGCCCGGTTCGCCGCGTCCGGGCTGCCCGGGTTCGCCGCCGGGCGTCGTGGGACGCTCGCGGGTGGGCAGGCTGATCTTCGGCAGTTTGCCGGCGGCCAGCGCTTCGTTGGCGGCGGTGCGTTCGTCGCCGTCGAGTTTGCCGTCCTTGTTCTTGTCGAAGCTGCCCATCATCGCGGTGCGCATGGCGCGGCGGTAGCCGTCCGCCTCGAACCAATCGATGGTGCCGTTGTTGTTGCCGTCGAATCCCTTGAGCGTGGCCCAGGAATCGAACTTGCGAGCAAAGGCGTCGCTCGCCTCAAGGTTGGCCTTGAACTCCTTCTCATCGAGTTCGCTGTCCACGCCGGCCGCGGCGAGGAAGCGAGTGCGCTCGCCGCCGGGGCTGTAAGGATCGACCACGTCCTTGGCGACGTCCGCGGCTTCATCGGCGGCAAACAGCGTCGAAGCGGGCATCGCCAGGCTGGCGAACAATGAGGCGGAAAGGAAGAAGCGTTTCATGGGTGGCTCCGAGTGGATGCAAAAGGGCAGCAACTACAGGTGCAACGTCGGAGGCTGGACGCGTATTGCCGCAAAATGGTAATTTGAGGCGGTTCCTTTTCCGCGATGCCAGGGGGCCGTCACGAAACCGCCATGCCCAGCATTCTGCTTGAAATCTGCGTCGATTCCCTGGCCGACGCCCGGATCGCGGCTGAGCACGGCGCCGATCGGCTGGAACTGAATGCCGCTCTCGAATCCGGCGGCCTGACGCCCACGCCGGGCCTGGTGACGTCGGTTCGCCAAGCGCTGATCGACGATGGGCCGGGGATCCCGCTGATCGCCATGCTTCGGCCGCGGGCCGGCGATTTTGTCTACCGGAGCGACGAACACGAAGTCATGCAGGCTGATTTGGAGCGGTTGCTTGAGATGGGCGTCGATGGCGTGGCGCTGGGCGTTCTCACTGCCCAAGGCACGGTCAACGTCGCCCGCTGCCGGGACCTTTTGCGACGCATGCCCGGCGCGGAAGCGGTGTTCCACCGCGCGTTCGATTTCGTCGCTGACCCGGCGCGGGCACTGGAGCAACTGATCGATCTCGGTTTCAGGCGCGTCCTCACCAGCGGGCAGGCCGCCAGCGCCATCGAAGGCGCCGCGCTGATTGCGCGGCTGATCGAGCAGTCTCGCGGCCGCATCGAGATTTTGCCGGGCGCCGGTGTGCGGGCGGGCAATGTGGCGCAGCTTGTCGAGCGCACCGGATGCGATCAGGTTCATGGCTCCATGCGACGCGCGTCGCCGTCCACGACTGGCGCGCATGCGGCGACTTCGATCGCCTTTCAGATGGGCGAGACGAGAGGCCTCGATGGCGACGAACTGCGAGCGGTGGTGGCGGCGCTTCGTGAACTGCGCCGCCAGTGAGAAACCTCGCAGCCGAAGCGCCCGCCGAGTCTTTCCGGCAGTTGCCGCACAGACGCATTCCAAGGCGGCGTTCGACGGCGCGCTCAAGTCGTCAGCATCGACCGGCGAAGGACTTTCACTCGATCGATCAGACGATCCACCACCCGCGGCACCAGCGCTTGGCGAATCCTGGCGCGCAGCGTGTCCAGGTTCCGACTGTCCGGATCCACTTGCTCGACCATTTCAAGAAAGCGCTTCGCCGCGCTCAGGTTGCCGCGCTCGACCTCGATCAGACCCAGCGTCACGTAGAACGTGGCGAACTCCGTGATGTGAATCTCTGTCCGGCCCTTGAGGAATTCGTTAATCAAGCGGCGGCCCTCGAACACCTTATCGGCTTCATCAACCCGCCCCTGGCGCAGGCAAAGGTTCGCGTAGCACACGGCTCCAAATAGGTAATCGGGGAACCGTTCATAACAAATAGCGCAGATGTGGTCCGCATCAGCGTTCCGGTGGGCCAGGATGTACGACACATACAGGTAGTTGTAGAGCTTCGGCACATCCGGGTAGGCAAGGATCATCTCCTCCAGGTCGGCGATGCGGGGCTTGCCGCGACCGACTACGTCCTCGCCGATGTCGTCCAGCCGCGCGAGTGCGTCCTCCGACATCTGGGCCAAGTACTCGTCCTCCATCGGTTCGAATTGAATGGTGAAACTCACGTGTTTCACCGGCCCAGTCGGCGTCGGCGGTTCCAGGGAATCCAGCTCTTCCGCAAAAATCGGGGCAATCAAGTCCGAAAGAGGATCCGAACTAACCGCCCCTCCCCGGCGCGCGGCGGCGATCTGCTTGGCCAATTGCTTCTTGAAACGATTTGACATGGCGTCACTCCTTGACTGTGATTGATTGGCATCCAAGCCTCACACGTCCGGCATTTTAATCCAGGAGGGTCGGCAATGAAATCCCCGTCAGGCCTTTTTTTTCACGAATGTCTGAACGCCCGCGTCGGAAGCTTGTACGGGGCGGCGATCGTGCTGCTGACCCTCAGCGCCTTTGCCTTCGCCGACGCGCCCGCCTGGGTCGAGCCGATGCAAAAACTCACCGCTCAGTTCAAGGGCGATCCGATGTACGTCGCCCGCTTCGGCGATTCGATCACCGTCAGCCGGGCGTTCTGGTCGCCGATGGGATGGTCCGATCCCGACGCGTACATTCCCGACGACGGCCTGCCCAAACGCGTCGGCGATAAACCTTGGAAACAGGTGATCAAGGGCGTCAACGACGAAGACGGTTGCGGCTCCGGCTGGTCGGCGGACAATGTGCTGAAGGTGATCGACAAGGTGCTCGCCACGCGCAAGCCGCAGATCGCCATCATCATGATCGGCACGAACGACATTTCAGGCTCCACCGCCGCCGCGCCGCGCGGGTACTCGGAGAAGGTCGAGAAGATCATCACGAAATGCCTGGACGCCACTTGCATACCGATCCTCAACACGATTCCGCCGCGAAAGGGTTACGACAAGGCCGTCGCTCAGGTGAATGCGGCCCTGAAAGGCCTCGCGAAGAAGCACGCGATTCCGCTGGTGGATTACCACGAGGCCATCGTCTCGCGCCAGGTTGACGGCAAATGGCTGGGCACGCTGATCGACGCCGACGGCGTGCATCCGACCGCGGGCAAGACCAACGATTACTCGGCGGAGAATTTGAAAGTGAGCGGCTACGCGCTGCGGACGTGGGTGAATTTTCTGATGGTGCGCGAGGTGATTTTCAAGGCGATTGCGAAACAGTGACAAACGGGGAGCCCGACTTAGCGCGTTTTTCATAGCCGCGCCGTCTGCGGTGCGAGTGCGCGAATCGTCCTGACGCGATCACACCTCAAACAGCGCCCGTCCCACGCGCAGCAGATTCGCGCCCTCCTCGATGGCGACTTCGAAGTCGTTGGTCATGCCCATCGAGAGCTGATCGAACGCGCCGCCGATCCACGGCTTCGCCCGCAGTTCCTGAAACAGCGCCGCCGTCCGCGCGAACACGGGCCGGCTGTCCTCCGCGTGATCGCTGTAGGGCGCCATGGTCATCAGCCCGCGCAGGCGCAGGTGCGGCAATTCCGTGGCGATTTGCTGGGCCAGCGGCGTCACTTCCCCTGGCGACAGGCCGAACTTCTGCTCCTCGTCGGCAATGTTCACTTGCAGCAGCACATGAGCATCGGCGCCGCGCCTGGCGCAGAACGATTCGATCTCCTGCGCGAGGCGCAGGCTATCGACGCTCTGGATCAGCGTGACCAGCGGCACGACGTCGCGCACCTTGTTGCGCTGCAGGTGTCCGATCATGTGCCATCGTGGGACGGGCCCAGGCACGCCGCCGGCCGCGGGATCGCCCAGCGCAGTCGGACACGGCAAGGGGCGCGCCGCGACCACCGCCGCCGCACGATCGCGCAGCTGCTGCACGCGGTTCTCACCCAGGTCGTGCTGCCCCAGATCGATCAGGCCCAGAATCTGGTCCACGGTTGCCGACTTGGTCACAGCGACCAGCGTGATCTCCTCCACCTTGCGTCTGGCACGCGCGGCGGCGACGGCGATGCGATCCTTCACGCGATCGTAGTGGCTGCGGAGGTGAGCGAGTTGGTTCGTATCGAGCGGCATGACGAAGCGAAGCCATTTGAACCACAAAGACACAAAGGCACAAAGCGAGCCAAGGCAGAGCGTCAACGCGAACATGGAGGTGTTCGACACAAGACGGCTCACTCAAACGAAGCTTGCCGTCCTCGCTCTTCTCCTCCTTCTCTCTCCCTCTCTCTCTCTCTCTCTCTCTCTCTTCCTTCCTTCTTCTTCGTGTCTCTGTGTCTTTGTGGTTCATGTCTGGTCTTGGCGAAACTCACAGCCCATACTCGCGCCAACGCCGCGTCACCAGCGCCTTGGTCGCGTCATCCATTTTCAGGAACGGCGGCCAGTCGCGCACCGGGTGGCCGCCGACCTCTTCGCCGGGGATCTTCCGCGTCGCGTCGAAGCCCATCTTGTGTCCGGCGCCCAGCCTCGGCGCGGCATGGTCGAGGATGTCGAGCGGCCCATTAACCACTTCGACATCGCGCCCCGGATCGCAGTTGGCGCACAGGTGAAAGAGCACCGCTTCCTCGTCATGCACATCGACATCCTCATCGACGATCACGAGCAGTTTCGTCCACGACATTTGACCCGCGCCCCAGATCGCGTGCATGACCCGGCGGGCCTGCAGCGGATATTCCTTGCGAATCTTGATGAACGCGCAGTTGTGAAACGCCCCGAACATCGGCAGGTGGTAGTCCACGATGTCGTGCACCAGCGTCTTGAGCAGCGGCAGAAAGATGCGCTCCGTGGCCTTGCCGAGGTAGTAATCCTCCTGCGGCGGATAGCCCACGATCGTCGTCGGATAGATCGGATCTCCCCCGGTGCGGCGGTGCGTGATGGCGGTGACGGTGAAGACGGGATAGCGATCAGGCAGCGAGTAGAAGCCGGTGTGATCGCCGAAGGGCCCTTCGAATGCGGCACCGGGGCCGATGGAGGAAGAAGGGCCAGGGGCCGAGGGCCAAGGGCCATGGGATTGCGGATTGCGGATTGCGGATTGCAGATCGTGCTCGGCCCCTTGGCCCTTGGCCCTTGGCCCTTGGCCCTCGCCCCTTCCCGGCTCCCACCCGACGCCGCCGCACTCGGTGCTGACGTAGCCTTCGATGACGATTTCCGCATTGGCGGGGACGTCCATGTCGATGGTCTTGCAGCGCACGAGCGGGATGCCGCCGTCGTTGAGGAAGCCGGCCATGAGCAGTTCGCTGACGCCGGGCGGACAGGGCGCGGTGGCGGCGTAAGGCAGCACGCTCTCGCCGCCGAAGACGATGGCGCAGGGCATGCCGCGGACGGAAGGATCCGCTGTGCTCGCGCCACCGGGGCCTGTCGGCCCTGAAGGGCCGACGCCTGCGGCTTGACTGTTCTGCTGTCCCCTGTTTCCTGTCCCCTGTCCTCTCGCCTTCCACGCCCGCCAGTGCCGGGCGCCGTCGTGATGCATGTGCCAGTGCATCGCGGTGTGGTTGCGGTCGATCAGCTGCGCGCGGTACATGCCGATGTTGCGCGACGGCCGCGGGGTGCCCGCAGGCTTGCCCGCATCGTCCGGGTGAATCGTGTAAATCCCCGCGAACGTGATGTACCGGCCCTGACCCTGCGGCCACGGATCGAACTGAGCGCCGAAGCTCGCCGCCGGCGGATACCCCAGCGCCGCCAGATCGCCATCCATCGGCCAGCACTTGATGATCGGCAGCTCAAACAGATTCACCTGGTCACCGACCTTCACCACTTCCTGGCACGCCGCGCGGTTGACGTATTTCGGCGCGTACGACGCGATCTTCGCCAGTTCCAAACCTTTCTTCATCTTGTCGATCAGCCCCGTAGGCGGCTCGGGCTTGAGAATCTTCTCGATGCGGTCGGCAATGCTCTCGAACCCGCCCTCCGTGCAACCCAGCGCCATCTCCATTCGGCGATAGCTGCCGAAGGCGTTGATGAGCAAGGGGAATGTCGAGCCGGGGGAACCGGGGGACTCGACGTTCTCAAAGAGCAGCGCCTTGCCGCCGAGGCTGGCATGGCGCGGGTCGAACTTCCGCGCGTGCTCGCTGATCGACGGAGCCGGCGACTTGCTCACGCGGTCGGCGATCTCGGCGATCTCCAGCATCGTCGACACGCGCGCCTTGACGCGCACGAGTTCACCGGCCTTTTCCAATGCGTTCACGAAATCGCGGAGGTTGGGAAACATGAAGCCATCGTAGGCGGCGGCGCTGCGACGGCAAACGCGCCCAAGCCTGGCGCGAACATGGCCGCCTCCCCTTGCGTGCTTGTCGCCCAATTCACCAAGTCGGCGTCAAGGCTTTTCAGTTCTCACGGAAGCGCCTCAATGATGGCGACGGCGATCTGCTCGCGGCCTCAAATGCGGTTGCCCCGGAGCTCGATCAGGGCACTCATTTCTCGCCGGACGCCGCAGGGGACTTGCCCGGTTCGCCCTGCGGCGGCGGCGCGGCCGGCGCGCCGCGCTGGCCGGCATAAGCGCGGCGAACGAAGGTCTCCACCTCGAACCAGGATGCGTCGGCCTTCTTCATCAGCTCGTCGCGCGGACGGCTGCGCGGATTCTGCTTCGACAAACGCCACGCCTGGAAGAACGCCGCGTCGAACTCGCGCAGCTTCTCGTAAGTCTCCCGGCTGTGAAACGCGTCGCGATACTCCGGCTCCTTGAGCTCGATCCCCAGCGCGGGGCGCACGCGCCCCATGTTGCGCGGCTTCAGCGGGGCCCAGCCCACCGGTTCCAGTTCCTCCTTGGTCACGCCGATCGCCCAGAGGATCGTGCTGGCCAGGACGATCGCGCCGTCCTCGCTGGGCAGCCGGCCCGACGCCAGGCCGTCGCCGCGCACCCGCGACGCCTCGGCGTAGAGGACGCGCATGGGGTCGAAGGTATCGATGAAGAACACGCCCTTGACGCCGGCCACGCTCTGCGCGCTGTACGCCATCCGCCGCAAAGTCTGGTTGTATCCGCCGGAATTCTGGTCCGGCCCCGGTCCGTTCTGCACGGCCGGCGCGCTCATCACGACGATGGTGCGCACTCCGGGATACGCCTTGCACTTGTCGATGAGGTTGCGCAGATTCTCCTCATACTCGCCGATCACTTTGTCGTCGGGCGGCAGCATCTTCCCGTCGTTGAGGCCGAAGCAGAGAAACACCACCGTGGGCTTGCAGGCGGAGAGCAGATCCTCGACCCACTCGCCCGCGGCGCCTGCCGTCGCGCCGTCCCAACCACCGTTGAAGAAGCGCAGACCATCGCCCGGGCGCATGGCCAGGAGCGCCGAGGCGATGCCGCGGGTGTAATACATCTGCTGCGTCAGATCATCGCCGACGAAGACCACGCGATCGCCGGCCCGGATGACATCGTCGAACTTCAGAGCCCTGACCTGGATGGGCTGGAGCTTGACGGGTTCAATCGGCGCGGCAACCTTGGTCGGGGCAGGCGCCGGCGACCCCGGCTGGGACTGGCAACCGGTCAGCAGCACCGTCAGGGCGATGATCAGAAAGCGTTGGCCGTTCATGCGGAACTCCTGTGTGCGGACGAAGCAGTTTATCGGGCAAGCGGTTCGTTGCGGACGAATCCGAGGCGGCATTGCCGATAACGTGGCCGCGCATGAACCTCGGGGGCAACGAATGGGCGATGATCGGCGAGTTTAGCGCCGGAGCTTGCCCCGAATCCGTTTCCGCAGAACCGGAGCGGGGCAAGCCCCGGCGCTGAACATCTGCGACCGCTCACGCCATTACGATGCGCTGATGCGCATCGGCCGAGGGAACCGCCAATGGACCGGGTATCATCGCGCCCATCGTCATCATCGGAGCCAGGGCACCCGCCGCCATTGCCGCGGCGACGATTCCCTTGCCCAGCGAACTCAAGTCAGGCGTGATGCCCAGCGTCAGGCCTGTGTTGCTGGCGGCGCTGATCGCCTCGAACAGCAGCCGTTCAAATGGAAACGGCTCGGTGAACGCGAGCAGCAGCGTCGCCAGGGCGATGATCGAAAGGAACACACCGGCCAGCGCGAGCGACTGCCGGACCAGCACGTCGCCCCGGTGCGACCCGAGCGAGGGCACGTTCCGATGCCGGCGCAGCGTCGACGCGATGGTCAGCACGATCACCGCAAAGGTCGTGGTCTTCAGGCCGCCGCCGGTGCCGCCGGGGGATGCCCCGATCACCATCAGTGCCATCAACGCGGCGCGGCTGGCAGGCGCCAGTTCGTCCATCGGGGCCGTGGTGAATCCACCGGTGCGGCAGGTGATCGAAAGGAAGCTGGCGTCGGCGAGCGTGCGCGCTGCGTCGCCAGTCGTCCATCGCGCCGGCTCGATCACCGCGCCGGCGATTGATTCGTTGCCTGCCGGTGCGAGCAGCGACGCCAATTGGGCCGCGCCGATCAGCACGACGCCCGCCAGATAGAGGCAGGCCGAGGTGGTCAAGGCGATTCTCGAGTGCAGGGAAAGGCGCGACTCAGCTATCCCGCCCTCACCCCCATTACCGCGCAATCGCCGCCAGCGGGCACGCAGGAAGTCGCGCAGATCCGTCAGCACCGGCGCCCCCAAGCCACCTGCGATGATCAGGCCGGTCACCATCAGATGTACTGGAATGCTGTAGCGGTAGGCCGCGAGGCTGTCGTTCTGCATGGTGAATCCCGCGTTGCAGAACGCGCTGACCGCGTGGAACACGCTCAGTCCGAAGCGATCCACCCAGGTGAATGCCGCGGTGTCGTCGGCGCCGGCCGCACCGTGCTCGCGCCACATCGACATCAGCAACACCGCGCCGATCAACTCGATCAGCAGAATCAGCACGATGGCATTCCGCGCGTGGTGAATGAACCGGCTCGCGGCATCGTCGGCATCCGCTTCGACGCGACCGGCATCGACCGTGCCGATCGCCGCCGATCCGTCCGCGGCGGCGCGCTGATGCAACTGGTGAATCAGCGCCGCCGTGAACAGAACCAGTCCAATGCCGCCGCCCTGGATCAGGACGCCGATCACGGCGTAAGCAAGTGGCGACAAACTCTGCGGCGGTACGACCGACAGGCCCGTCGTACACGCGGCGCTCACGGCGGTGAACAGCGCATCGAGAAAAGCCAGCGACTCAACGCCTGGCCGAACCGCCGCATCGAGCATGAGCAGCGGCGTTCCCAACGCGATCAGCCCGGCGAACCACAGCGGGAACCACAGGGCCGGGCGACGAAGCACCAGCGCGCACCAGCGCAGCAAGATGGAACGCGGCCCCTGCATGTGAGGCGATGGTAACGCGAGGCGTGGGCAACTGCTTCGCCGGTCGCTCTGGATTCACACGCGACGGCGATCAGTTGCTGTTCACTTCATCCTTCGGCCCGCTGGTCACGCCATCACCGCCGCCGCCGGTGTAGATCACGTTCGTGCCGGCCTTGCCGTCGAGCAGGTCCGTGCCGGCGCCGCCGAAGAGCTGATCGTTGCCGGTGCCGCCATTGAGCGTGTCGTTATCGGTGCCGCCGAGCAGGATGTTGTTGCCGCTGGTGACGCTGAGATTGTCGCGACCCGCGCCGCCGTCGAGCAGGTTGTTGCCCGCGTCGCCGATGAGCGTGTCGTTGTCGGCGCCAAGGCCCGGCACATCGCCGATGATCGGCTGCAGCACGCTGACGCTGAACTCGCGGGCCACCGTGGAAATCACGACGGGCGCCGGCCCCACGGCCGCCGCGACCGCCGCCTGCACCAGCGCCAGGTCCACGGCGCCGCCGGCTTCGCCGAGGATCGTCACCTCGAACGACCGCAGCGACGCCGCCAGTTTCACCGACGCCGCATTGATACCCAGCCCCGCCGCCAGTGCCGGCGCCAGCGTCGATGCGTTGATGCCCGCGCTGACCAGGGTCACCGGCAGATCCACGCGGAACACGCTCCGCAACACGGACAACGCCACCTGACCCTGAGCCACATTGTCGAGCGACTCCATCGCGCCGCGCAGTTGCCGATCGGTCACGTCCACCACCGGCTCACCGGCGACACGAATCACAAACGCGCCTTCCGTCGTGGCGACCTGGGCGGTGCTGGACACATCCAGCGGCAGGCCCGCGACCAGAGCCGCTTCGATGTCGCCCGAGCCGATGGCACTGAAATCGCTATCAACGAAGGAAGCCGACCACTGCGATTCCGTCAGCGTCACCAGCACATTGCCGTCGCCCACACTGGCGATGAGTTCGACCGCATCCGTCACTGCCGCGGCGGTGGCGTCGTCAGACGAGTCGTCGATCACCGTCACGGTCGCGATGCCCTGCGACAGCGACACGGCCACGTCGGCAGCTTCGATGCCCGGCATCGCACGCACCACGTCGGCGATCTCTTCCGCAGTCACCGTGTCGGCGGCGCTGCCAAAGAGATCGACGCGGAACACACTCACATCCTGCGCCACCGCCAGGCTTCCGGGGCCGGCAAGCGGCGACAGCGCGGCGAAGACATCCGACTGCGTCGTCGTCGCGCCAGGACCGGCGAGCACGATGGTCGCGACCACCGGCACATTGGCGAGCGTCACATCGCCGACCTGCGTGCGGGCGACCTGCTCCAGCACGACGGCGCGCAGGTCGCGCGCCTCGGGCTGATCGCCCAGTCCGCCGAAGATGCGGTCGTCGCCGGCGTTGCCGCGCGCGGTGTCGTTGCCGAAGCCGCCGCGGAAGAGATCCGCCCCGCCGCCGCCGGCAAGCGTGTCGTCGCCGCCATCGCCTCGGAAGAAATCACCCGTGCCGATGCCGGTCAGTTCATCGCCATCCGCGCCGCCCAGGAGCGCATTGGCGCCGGCGCCACCGTTGATCTTGTCGAAGCCGGCGCCGCCGGCGAGCACATCGTCGCCGCCGTCGCCGAAGATCTCGTCGTCTCCGCCCACGCCTGCGATGCGGTTGCCCAGTGCGTTGCCTCGCAGCTTGTCGCCGAAGAAAGAGCCGACGATGTTCTCGAAGCTGAGCACGCTGTCGACATTGCCGAAGCCGTCGTTGTTGGTCTTCGACAGTCCGAGATTGACATCGACCGGCGCGGGCGCGTTGAGGAACGTGGCGGTGTCGCGGCCGAGTCCGCCGTCGAGCAGGTCCTTGGCGCTGCCGCCTTCGATGTTGTCATCGCCGGCGCCGCCGCGGGCTTCGAGCGTCCGGTTGCCCGCCGAGGCATTGAGGAAGTCGTTGCCGTCGCCGAGATTCGCCGTGATTTTCCTGAGGATCGCGTTCTGCACCGCGCCGATGGTGACCAGATCGTGTCCGCCGCCGGCATCGATCCGCAGGTCTTCGGCGCCGGTGAACTCGATGCCATCGACGAGCGAAGTCGGTGAGGAGACAAACACGTTGCCGCCCAGGGCCGCGACGTCGATGCTGTCGTCACCCGCGGTGCCGCTGATGAGCACCACGTCGTTGCCGTCTTCGCCATCCACTTGATCGAGACCCTGGCCCGGGCTCCAGAGGATAGTGTCGTTGCCCGCGCCGGCGTTGACCGTGTCGTCGCCGCCGTTGCCGTCGAGCGTGTTGGCCTTGGCATCGCCGACGATGATGTCGTTGAAGAGCGAGCCGAGCACCCCGGGGATATTCACCAGCGTGTCGGTGCCGCCGAAGCCGTCGGCGGCGAGGCCGAGGCTCAGGTCGACGCTGACCGCGTCGGGATCGTCGGAGTAGTTGGCGGTGTCCGCGCCGCCGCCGCCGATGAACGCGTCATCACCGATGCCGCCAATGAAGTGGTCATTGCCGAAGCTGCCGTTGAGCTTGTCGTCGCCCACTTCGCCCATGAGCATGTCGTTGCCGAGGCCGCCGTCGATCTCGTCATTGCCGTCGCCGCCATGCAGTTCGTCATCGCCGCCGAGGCCGAAGATCTTGTCCTCGCCGCCGGCGCCGTCGATGACGTTGGCGCGGTTGTCACCTGTGAGTCTGTCGGCAAACGCGGAACCAATCAGGCGATCGATATTGACCAGCGTGTCCTTGCCGCCGCGTCCGTCCTTCGTGATGGCGCCGATGGATCCGATGACGCCCTCGGCGCTGCGGGCGTAGCTGACCGTGTCGAAGCCGGCGCCGCCGTCGAAGATGTCATTGGCTGAGCCGCCGATCATCGTGTCGTCGCCCGCCTCGCCGTTGGCCGCGAGAACGAATGGCGAAGCGATGGCGTCGAGCATGTCATCGCCCTCGCCGAGATTCGCGGTGAACTTCGACAAGCCCGGATTCGCCGCCATGTCCACTTCGACCACGTCATCGCCTGCGCCGGCGTCGATGATGATGTTCTGAAGCAGCGTGAAGGTGATGGCGGAATCCACACCGTCGATGCTGGTGAGCACCTGCGCGTCGCCAAAGGCATCGGTGGTCAGGAAGCGGTCACCGGTGATTCCGCCGGTGATCACGAGGGTGTGGCCGACGGCGGGAACAATCACGGGGCGGCTGGGGCCGTCCGGGTCGTTGTCACCGATCGGAACGAGCCGCGGCGGGGCTGCGAAGAAGAGCGAACCGGTGATCACATCGTCGCCATCGCCGTTGGCCCAGCGAATGAGGTCGCTTCCGGCCATGGTGCTGATGCGGTCGTCGCCTTCATTGCCGATGATGACATCGCTCAGCGCGCTGCCGGTGATGTCATCGGCGAACCGCGAGCCGGCAATGCCGACCACGTTCTTGAAAACGTCGCGTCCGCCCAGGCCGTCGAACGCGAAGCGATCGACGGCGGCGGCGAGATTCACCACGACGCCGATGGGCGAGGCGGAGTAGTCAGCGGTGTCGCCCGTCGTGCCAAAGAACGTGTCGTCACCCGCGCCACCGTCGAGCAGGTCGTCGCCGCCGCCGCGAAGCGTATCGTTGCCCGCGCCGCCGAAGAGGCTGTGACGCCCGACGCCGGCGATGAGCGTGTCGTTGTCGTCGCCGCCGATGAGCACGTCGCTGCCGACCGCGCCGACGATGGTGTCGTTGCCCGCGCCGCCGTCGAGCGTGTCGGCCCCGCCGCCGCCGCGGATCGTGTCATTGCCCGCCAGGCCGAAGACTTCGCTGCCGCCGAGACCGGCCGTCAGCGTGTCGTTGAATGTCGAACCAATGAGCCGTTCCATCGCGGACAACAGATCGGCGCCGCCGTTGCCGTCGATGGCGGCGGATGAGCCGAGCGCGACGATGACGCCCTTGGCAGCGCGGGAGTACTCGACCGTGTCCCGGCCCGCGCCGCCGTTGAAGTTGTCGTTCTTGGCGCCGCCGATGAAGTGATCGTCGCCGCCCTGGCCCAGGGCCGCGACAGGCAGCGTGCTGATCGTGCCGCCGAGCGGGTTGGCGTCCAGCAAGTCGTCGCCATCCCCCAGATCAACCGCGATGTTCTTCAGCAGCGTGCCAGCCAGGTCATTGATGAAGAGCTGGTCGTCGCCGCCAAGCGTGTTGACTTCGAGCTTGGAAATCGCCGTGAGATTGAAGACGCGCGTGGTCGTCACGCCGCCGACCGTATTGACCACCTGTAGCGCGCCGCCGACGTTGCTGAGCGTCACGACATCGTCGCCTTCCGAGGCGCTGACGCGGAGAATGTCCACCGCGCCCTTGCCGACGATCGTGTCGCTGCCGCCGCCGCTGGTGAAGATGTTGACGCCGGCGGTGCCGGTGAGTGCGTCGTCGCCGGCGGTGCCGATGATGTTCTCCAGGAACTTCGCCGACTCGTTGTTGCCGAAGCCGTCCCTCGTCTGACTGAGCGAGAGATCAACGACAACCGGCGCGGGATCCGCGCCGTGATCCAGCGTGTCAATGCCCGCACCGCCGTCGAAGGCATCGAGGCCCGCGCCACCGACGAGCGTGTCGTTGCCCAGGTCGCCGAAGAGTTGATCGCCATCCGCGCCGCCGTCGAGTGCGTCGTCACCCGCATCGCCGCGCAGCGTGTCCGCGCCGGCGTCGCCGAAGAGCTGGTCATTGCCCGCGCCGCCGCTGAGCGCATCAGCCTCGTCGCCGCCGCGAAGCACGTCGTTGCCGTTTTCGCCGAAGAGGCTGTCGTCGCCCGTGCCGCCCTCGATCACGTCGTTGCCGTCGCCGCCGCGAATCGTGTCGTTGCCCGCCTCGCCCAGCAGCGTGTCCGCGCCGGCCTGACCGAGCAGAGTGTCCGCGCCGTCGCCGCCATCGATCGTGTCATCGCCCAGCGAGCCTTCCGCCTTGTCGTTGCCGCCGAGCAGGAGCATGCGGTTGTTCGCGAGGTTGCCGAAGACGTTGTCGTCGAACTGCGTGGCGGTGAGATTCTCGATCGTGCCGGTGATGGACAGCGTGTCCTTGGCCGCGTTGATGATCTGCTTCTGGCCCGCGATGAACTCCATGTGCAGCGCGGTCAGGCCGGCCGAAGCGAGCGAGAAGTCCAACTCGTCGAGACCGCTCGCGTCGATCACCACGTCGCCGCTGGGCACGGGCTTCACGCCGGCTGGCGTGTTCTCAGTCCTGCCGGAGCCGGGCGTGAGGCGATAGAGATCGTCGCCCTTGCCGCCGTCCATGAGGTCGTTGCCGATGCCGTCGATCAGCGTGTCATCGCCGAGATTGCCGAAGAGCTGATCGTTGCCATGCACGATCGGCTGCGCGAGACCGCTGCCATCGTGGAGCGCGAACGCATTGCCGCCCAGGTGCTGGGCGAAGTCGCCGACGATCACGTCATCGCCGCCGTTGCCGACGATCACGTCGCTCTCGCTGTTGCCCACGAGGAGGTTGGCGAAATCGTCGCCGGTGATGCGATCGCGTCCGAATCCGCCGAGCACGTTCTCCACGTGCATGAGCCCGCCCTGGAATCCGCCGCGGACGCCGGTGGCCCGGCCGGTGGGCAGGTCCACCTCGATGGCGGTGGTGAAGGCGGTGTAGTCGATGGTGTCGCTGCCGCGCTGGCCGTCGATGACGCCGAGGATGAACTGGCCGTTGGCGAAGATGAAGGTGTCGTCGCCTAAGCCGCCGAAGAGATTCGTCAATGTGTTGGGGTTGGAGCTTTGGATCGTGAAGTCGTCGCTGCCCTGCCCCAGGAAAATGTTCAGCACGTTGAAGTCGGCGTACTGGATGCCGGCAGGCAGCGCTTCGCCGCCGATGATCGTCTCGCCCGGCAGGCCCAGCCCCGTGATCGCGCCGCCCGTGAGCGTGCCCGCATCGTCGCTCACGCTGTCGTTGTTGAAGACATTGAGCGTGTCGGCTTCCAGAGCCTGGAACGCCGGATCGCGCACCGTGACTTCCGTCACCGCGATGATCGCGCCGTCGTAAGTCGGATCGGCGCTGCTGGCCGTGTGGTCGATCACGTCGCTGTTCTCCGCCTCGCTCTCGGCGATGCCGTCGTCAATCGCCGAGACATTGACCACCTGCGGGACATTGAAGTTCGCCGGCGTGAAAATCAACTGCGTCGCGGAGAGTTCCACCTGTCCAAAGCGCGGGATCAGGTCGATGACCACGTCCGCCGTCGGCTGCTCCGTGAGCACGATGCTGTACGTGTCGCCCGCGCCGCTCTCGACAACCACGGTGGTGATCTCGGTCGGGGTGACGGTGACGCCGCGCGTGTTGTCGGTGGGCAGGCCGGTCGGGTCGGCAATGCTGCGATCGACCGGGTCAGGCCCGGTGGAGCCGAACACCGAGAGCGGCCCATCCACGCCGGTGACGAGGAAGCTCGAGGCGAACTGCTTCAGCGAGCCGCCATCGACTTCATCATTGTCCACCGCGGAGACGGTGACCGTCTGCGGGACGTTCCAGTTGGCGGAGGTGAAGGTGAGCGTCTGCGGCGCGACATCGACGCGCACCTCGGAGTTGCCCGTGGTGCTGCTGATCGTCGCCGCGGGCACGACACTCACCGTCACGGTCTTGCCGGCCGCCGGCTGCTTCGTGAGCACGACCTGATACGAATCCGTCTGCCCGCCCTCAGCCACGATCGTCGAACCCTGCGACTGAATAATGCGCACGCCCGCCTTGTCGTTGTCGTAAACCGTCACATCGAGCGGCTTGATCGCCAGCCCCTGATAGCCCGCATCCGCGCTGCTCGCGCTGATGTCGATGGTCGCGGCGTGCTTGCCTTCGATCACGCCGTCATCCTTCGCCTCCACCGTCAGCGTCTGCGCGATGTTCCAGTTGACGGGCGTGAAGGTGAGTTTCGTCACCAGCGCGCCGCCCAGCCGGTACTGAAGCTGCGAACTGGCCGCGAGATTCAGCGTCACTTCGGCGCTCGGTTCGCGCGTGAGCACCACGCTGATCGTGTCGCTGTCCAGCCCCGCCACGATCGGAGTGGTCTCGGCGACTTCCGTGTTGCCGTTGGTCTGCGTGATGAACACGCCCGCCGTGTCGTTGTCCGTCACATCCACGAGTACATTCGGCAACGTCTGCGCGGCGAAGTCAGGATCGCCGCTGATCACGCTGTGGCTGATTTCCACCTGCTGATCGCCTTCGATCGCGCCATCGTCGATCGCACGGACGATGATCGTCTCACTCAGCTTGCCGCCATCGAGCGTGACCGTGACCGCCGTGTGGAAAGTCAGCCCGCCGTCCTTGGAAATCTGCACGAAAGCGCGGCCTGCGAGAATCTCCTCCGGCGTCGGCTCGCCGGCGGAGAGCGTGACGTGCACCTTCTCATTATTGAGAGGCGCGCGGACCAGCGAGATCGAATACGTATCGATGAGCAGGTTCGCCGCGTCTTCCACCACACGCGTCTTGCCGTCCGTCGGCGTGATGAGAATCAGGCCGCTGCCGGCTCCATCGTTGTCCGCGACGCTGGGCGTCACTTCATCGATCACCGCGCCATCGAAGCTCGTGTCGCGACCGACGATGCTCGCGTCCACCGCGTGCACGATCTGGCTGCTGGCGCCGCCGAGATCGTTGCTCACGACCGCCGGCGGATTGCCGCCGATGTTGATTTCGTCCGCCCCCTCGCTGCCGAGCACGGTGGTCTCCACCTCCTCGCTGGTGCCCAGCACCGTGACGCGGTCGTTGCCCTCGGCCGTGTCAAGCGTAAGCCGTTCCGCATTGGTGAGCGTCACGTTGAGGCCCGCGCCGAACACGCCGTCGGCGGTGATGACGAAGTCATCGCCCTTCTCGGTGCCGATGACGATGACGGTGTCGAAGCCATCGCCGCCGTTGATGTTCACGGGAGCGTTGGTGTTGTAGCGGATGATGTCGCTGCCATCGCCGCCGGTGACCTCCGTGGCCTGCTGACCGCTGCCCGCGCCGGTGTTGGCCAGCACGAACGCACGGATGGTGAACACGTCGTCGCCCGCCTGGCCGTTGAGCTGCAGCACGGCCTTGTTGCTGAAGACGGTGAACTCGTCGTTGCCGTCGCCGCCGTTGATGGTCATCGGCTGGCGCACGCCGGGGCTAAGGAACCCGCGCGTCGTCTGCGTGGTTTCAAGGTTGTTCGCCGCCTGATCGATGGCGTACATCTGCCCGACCTGGAAGCGATCCTTGTCCGCGCCGCTGTTGAGCGTGATCTTGGCGCTCGTGTCATCGACGAAGAACAGGTCCTCGCCGGCGAAGGTGTTGACGATGACGCGATCGTTGATTGTTTCGTCGTAGGTGATCGCCTCGAACCGATCGCCGTCCGTCGCCGCCCCGCTCGAGAGCAGCGCAATGAGGTTGCGGCGGAAGACGAATGTGTCGATCTCCTGCGTCGCGTTGAGCGTCGCGCGATCTTCACCGTCGTCCGGCTCGCCTGTGTCGTGCAGGCGGATGTCCGACGCCCCTTGGCCGCCCAACTCAATGATGGTGTGGTCGGAGCCCGCCTCGCCATCGATCGTGATGGGCGCGGGGACGCCGACGAGCAGCGGAAGATTGGCGGCTGCCGTGATCGCGTCATCGCCGCCGCCGCCGGCAACGATCAGCGGAATGTTCGGGATGCTGGTGATCAGGAAAGAGTCGTCGCCCAGGCCCGTCTGCACCGAGAGAGACTCGAAGCGGTTGTAAGTCAGATCGACCTTCATGCCCAGGCCGACGACGAAGAACTTGCCCGTCTCCGACGCCAGCTCGCCTGCGTTCGGCAGTTTGTCCGTCGTGTCGAACACATGCAGCGCGTCCGTGCCTGCCGGGTCGCCCTGCACATCGCCGAGCACGGACAGGGGCTTGCTCAGATCGGTGTTGCCGTCGATCTGGTTCAGCGTTCGCGGCGTGCCCACCGCCACGGCGCTGTCGAGGTTGACCGTGAAAGTCAGATCGCTCGTCAGCTTGCCGTTAGCCGGCGCGGTGATCGCCTGCGATGCGGCGAACGTGCCGAAATCGCCGGTGATCTTGTTGAACACCACCGCATTGGCTCCGCCCAAGGACACAAGCACCGACCCGCTCGAGTAGCCGAGCGTCGCCAGCGCGGCGTCGAGCGCCGTCTGCAGGCTCTCGGCAAACTGCGACGCCGTCGTGTTGCTGGTCGTGTCGCTGGCGCGCAGCAGCACCGTGGCGCTCTGCCCGATGACATGCACGCCCACGTTCACTTCATCGTCGCCCAGGCCGCCGGTGACCTCCACGTCGATGCCCGCCGGCGTGCTCTGCACGTTGATTGTGTCGCTGCCGCCCTTGCCGTCGATGCGGATGATCTCCAGGCCGGAATCCACGCGCTGCGGATCGCCGTTCTCATCGACGATTTCCGGCGAATAGGTGATGCTCTTGGTTTCGCCGTTGGTGACGAACGTCGCCTCCAGCGCGGTCAGACCGAAGACCTCGTCATTGCTCGAACCGTTCACGATCATCGTGTCGGTGTTCCACACATCGCCGCTGTCGACGACGAAGATCGGCCCCTTCAGCGGATCATCCGCGCCCACCGTCTCCGAGCGCGTGATCACGTAGCGATCCGAACCCTTGCCGCCATCGAGCAGCACGCCCTGCTTGCCGCTGGCACGGATGTCGAAGAAGTCCGCGCCGGCTGAGCCGAAGATTTCCTCGATCTCCACGCCGCCGCCGACGTTGTGCGTCACGGAATTGCCCAGTTCGTCGGTGACGATGATGGAGCTGAGTTTGATGGTGAGGCTGTTGAACACGTCGGAGAAATCGAGCGAGTCGCCGCCGACCGCGCCGGCATCACCGGGAATCGCCGGCTCCTGCCCCGCTTCGTTGGATTCGTTGACCGTGTCCTGGCCCCAGCCGCCGTCGAACTTGTAGGCATCGCCGCCCCTGCCGCCGCTCATGGCGTCATTGCCTTCGCCGCCGTTGAGCGTGTCGTCGCCGGCGTTGCCGTTGAGCGTGTCGTTGCCCTCGTCACCGAAGATTTCGTCAGCACCGCCGCCGCCGCTGAGATTGTCGTTGCCCAGGCCGCCGAAGACCTGATCATCGCCGCCGCCGCCGTTGATCGTGTCGTTGCCTTCGCCGCCGGTGAGGATGTCCGCCCCGCCGCCGCCGATGATCGTGTCATTGCCCGCGCCGCCGTCGAACTCGATGGGGATCGTGGTCACGGCGCTGAAGTCCACGACGTCGTTGCCTTCGCCACCTTCGCCGACGATTTTCGTGACGCCGGTGAACCGCTGGTTCTGCGCCAGGCCGTAGCTGATGAGTACGTCGCCGCCGCTCTGGCGGATGATGAAGTTCTCGCTGTTGTCGTTGACGTCGCCGTGCAGGCGGGCGCCGGCGTTGGGGCCCATGTTCAGGAGCAGCGTGCCGTCGCCGCTCTTGGCGGCGGTGATCGGGAACCGGTTGAACTCGGGGCCGGCAAACTCGAAGATCGTGCCGCGGGCGATCTCGTATTCCGCGCTCCACAATCCGCCGAGCACTTCGATGTAGGCGCGCAGGAAGAAATCGATCTTGCCGCTGATGTCGAAGATCGCCAGCGGGTTGAAGCTGTTGATCAGGATGTTGCCCAGCATCTCATCGAGGCGCACGCGACCATCGTTGTTCGGGTCATTGAGATCGAAGAAGACATTGATGTCGATGCCGCCCTCGACACCCGCCGAGGCCACGCCGATGTTCAGCGCCGCGCCCGCCGCAATCTCGCCGAAGAACGTGAACTCCGGCGTATCGTCGCCGGTGCCGTCCGCATTGGCGCGGTCGCTGATGAACAGGCCCGCGAGCAGATCGAGCGGGTTGCCGCTGTCTTTGAATCGGCGGATGCCGCTGGCGTCGTAGCCGAGCCCCAGATCGATCGACGCTTCAATTTTGCCCGAGAGCGTCGCCGCCAAAGGGCCGACGATCGGGAACACCTGCCGATAGCGGAAGCCGAAGCTGAACACGGGCAGGTCCGCGGTCACCAGCACGACGTCATCGAACTGGCCCAGGAGCAGCTTGAGCACGGCTTGCGGATCGCGCAGGATCGGGAAGTCGATGGCGCCGCCGCTGCGCGAGGCGTTGCTGGCGAAAGTCTTGGCCGCGCCGGGGCGCGTCTTCTGCACGCCGGAGCCGGCGCCGCTGCCGCTGGACGAAGCATTGTTCGCGCCGGGCTTGACGTCGTCGGGGTTGTTCGGATCGAGCTTGTCGGTGCCCTTGCTCTCCACGTCGTTCAGTTCGAAATCGCCGATGAAAATGATGATCGTGCCATCGCGGGTGACGCCGGCGCCCTGCCCGCCGTTGCCGCGCGGCGGCGGCGCGTCGGTGCCGCTGTTGCCGCGCTCGGCGTCTGCGGCGGCGTCGGAAATCTGGCCGATGAGCTGGCGAATCTGGATCACCGCTTCCAGGAACCGCGCCGTCTTGTCCTGCCCGAACAATCGCGCCAGCGACAGCAGCGTCACCGGCTCGCCCGCCAGGTCGCTGATCAAAGGCAGCGGCGTCACCAGCAGGCCGTTGGTGCCGATGAGGAAATCGAAGGGCGACAGAATCTCGTCAAGTTTCTTCAGGAACGGGCCGGCGAAGTCCGTGATGAAGGAGCCCAGGTCCAGGCCGACATTCGTGAACGCGATCTGCGCCCCGTCGCCCTTCATGCGGAACGCCAGCGTGCGGATCGGAGCGCCTTCCACTTTCTTGAAGGTGATCTGCCGGATCGCCGGGTCGTACTGCACATCGATCTTGTTGCGGAAGTTGGTTCCGCTGAGCGCGGTGTTCACCGCGTTGCGGATGTCCTGCAGCAGGTCCTCGAGGCTCTGGTTCTCCAGCGTGGCGCTCTTGCGGACGATCACCTGGTGATCCGTACCGTCGATCTTCAGGAAGAACGTCTGGTCCTTGTCGAGCACGAAGCTCTCAGGAATCGGGAACGGAGCGGCGCCCAGCCGGCCGGCGGCGGGATCGGTCGTGCGGTTGAGGAAGGTCTTCTTGAAATGGAAGTCGGCGAAGAATCGCGGCAGGATCGGATTGCGCTCGCCCTGGTTGCCGAAGAAGACTTCCAGTTTCAGGTTGGCGAAGGCGGTGATGTTCGCCGAGGCAACCAGCGTTTCCTTGAGCTTGAACTTCGGACTGATCAGCTCGCGCAGCGTGAGCCGGTCGCCATCGAGATCCGTGGCGATTTCACCGCTGATCGGCGGCACCCGATTGGGGCCCGCCTGCTGCGCCGCAGCGTCGCGGTTGACGGAAATCGCGGCCACGTCCTGGTTCCCCAGCGCGCCCTTGAACTCGATCTCGATGCGGGTCTTGCCATCGGCGCGGGCGGGAAGCTCGCGCACGTTGATGTCCGCCGGGTTGATGGAGGGATGCGACAGCAGAGCCGTGCGAATCGCCGCGGCGCTGAGCGTCGCCACTTCCGCGGGACCGGCGAACATGGTTCCGTCCGGCGCTTCCCAGTTCAGCACGATCGGGTTGCCGGCCGTGACTTCCACATCCGCGCCGAAGACGAGAATCTGCTTCTCGTTCTTGCCGCGGGCCGCGCTGACGGACGAACTGTCCTCCGCGCGGTTGATCTGAATCGCTGGAATCGCCCGGTTCGCCAGCGAACTCTTGAACTCCACGGTGAAGTTGAAATCATCCTCGCGCTTGACGACAACGTCGCTGACGCCGATCGCGTCGTGGCCCTGCAGCGCCACGCGAATCGCAGCCTCCGTCACCGGGGCAGTGACAATCCGGCCCAGGTCCGACGCGAAGTTCACGCCGTCGATGTTCAGCGACATCACGAACGGCCGCTGACCCGACGCCACTTCCAGCCCGCGCTGGCTGAAGGTGATGCGCTGCCTGGCGTTCTGCCCGACGCCGCCGGCGCTGAGCACGGTGACCGACACGAGCGGCTCCGTCGCCACCGCCGACTCGCGGCCCTTCACGCCTTCAATCGCCAACAGCGTGAAATTGTCGTCCGGCTCGTCCTGCCCCTGCGGCGGCTCCTCTTCGTGCGCCTTGAGTTCGAATGTGTTCTTCAGAGGATCGAACGTCACATCGATGTCGCCCGGCAGCAGCCCGGTCGGCTGGCCCTTGATGTTCGTGGTGATCACCGCGTTGATGGCGTTCTTGATGTCCTCCGCGAGCCTGCCGTAGGGATCGCGCTTGCCGCCGACCGTCTGGTTGTTGGTCAGCGTGTCGTTCTTGTTGACGGTGAAGCGGATGTCGTGCTCGACGATCGTGCCGTCCGGCTGCGCCACCGGCACGCGGATCGTCGCCTGCTGCGTCTGCGTGGTCAGCACGCCCTCAGGCGTGAACGTGATCGGCAGCACGTCGCGGTCCGGATCGCGCACGTCCACGGTGAAGGTCGCGGCGATCTGCGTCTTCAGCTCGCGCTCCTTCTCCACATCGCCCAGGGCGCCGGCCACGTCGCTCTCTTCGAAATCCGTGGCGACGATGTTCAACGGGCCCAGGTTGCCCCGGATCGTCGCGGGATTGCCGGCCGCGCCGATGAGCGACGCCGAAAGCGTCACGCTCATCTCCGGGCTGTCGCTGGATTCCTCATCTGAGCCGACATCGGGCAACCGCGTGTGCGTGTAGAAGCCGAAGTTCTTGCTGATGCCGAAGTTCACATCCCACTGCCAGGCGAGCTGCACATCGATGCTCGCGTCCAGTTCCAGGCCGATGCCCGGCACGCCGATGTCGAAGCTCACATCCAGTTCGGGGACGCCGCCATCGCGCAGGCGTTCGAACACGTCGTCCTCGCCGAGGATGAAGCGGAACTCGACGCCGATGTCGCCGCCTTCGCCCGCCTCGCCGATGCCCAATTTCTGCAGGCCGAAGATGGTGATTTGAATGTCGTTGGGGTTGACCGGCTCAGTGTCGTTCTCATCCAGCTTCTGGAGAATGTTCAACGCACCGAAGAGTTTTCCGCCGATCTCGATCGGCGTGGCCGCCTCGCCCATGCCGCCGGGCTGCGTCAGCGCGACCGTCACCGGCTCTTCGAAACCCGATGGCGTTTCGGGGTCTGCGGCGACGGTCAGATCCTTCACGCTTCGCCCGGCCAGGTCGCCGGTGAACATGATGTCGTAACTTTCGCCGCTTTCATCGATGGCGGAGCGCTCGACATCCGCGTCGATGCCGATCGCCGCCAGCGCGGCGGCGATGTCGCCGGAGATGTCCGCCTGTCCGGGCGTGAAGATGCCCAGCCCGATTGGACCGGTGGTGAACTCCGCAAACTCCAGCGCGGAATCATCGGCGAAGAACTCGCTGATGCGCCGCCCGCCCAGGTCGCCGGTGAACTCCACGTGGTAGTCGCCGACATCGCCAGTGACGAGCACGTTGCCGACGCCGACGACCTCCTCCAGCGCGCTCTGCACCGCCGCCGCATCCGCGTCGAAGGCCAGATCGCTCGTGGCCCGGCCATCGAACTGAAGCGTAAACATGCCGCCCGTGACATCGACCAATCGCACCCGGTGAATCTCGTTAACCGCCGGGTCGTTGCCGCGCGCCGCCTTGCCGGCCTGCTCGGGAGTGACCTCGACCTGGCCGTTGGCGAAAGTGAGCGTGAACTCGTAGAAGAGCGCGTTGCCGTTGTCGTCCTTGCGGCGCAGGCTCAGCGTCTGCACCGTGTCCTGCCCGCCCTCGGCGATGACGTCGTCGATGCCGGGACCGAACACGTCGAACAGAATCTGCTGCACCCACGCCTTGGGATTGATGAGCTGGTCCGGGCTGCGCAGCCGGCTGTTCATGAAGGTGAGCAGCGGCTCGGACATCTCGGCGATGAAGTTCGTCGCTTTTTCCAGGCCCTTGCCGATGAACGGAATCTGCTGCGAGAACACTTCCGACAGCAGCGCCCGCTGCGTGCGGTCGAACATGCTGTCGAGGCCGTCGATCAGCACATCCGGGCTTTCAAGGAGCGAATCGACTTCCGCGTCGGCGTTGTTGTCGTCGAACTGCTGCTGCAGAATCGCATCGAGAGCGGGCGCGGTGAGCAGCGGATTGGCGATCGCCCGCACGGTGAGATTCCGCAGATCAGCGAGATCGGTCAGCGCGAGTTTGACCGGCGCCAGCGGCGTTTCGTCATCGGGCAACGACACGGGCAGGTTCGCCTGGGCCTGGCCCGTCGTGGTCACATCGGTGTCCGCGAGCAGGCTGGTGAGATCCACAATGGAGCGCGGGCCGCTGCCGGCGAGCGCCGCGGCGAACATCATGCCGGTGTCGTCGTTGGCCGGATCGCCGTCGCTGTTGACCAGCACGGAGCCTTCCTTCACTTTCAACTCCAGCGCGCCGGCCTGCGCGGTGAAGGTGAGATCCTGCCCGCTGATGAGTAGATCCAGATCGAGCGTGGTGCCGCCTGCTCCGCCATAGATCAGGCCTTGCAACGATTGTCCCGTGGCGCCGGCCAGCACGAGTTCGAACGTCCGGCCCGCGATCAGGTCGCTGTCGCCGGCGGCCATCGCGGGGATGTTCGAGCCGGTGAGCGTGACCGTGTACGTGTCGCCGCTGACCGTCACGGCGGCCGTGGCGCCGGTCACGGCGATCAACATGTTGACCGCGTCCTGCACCTTGGCCGCGCTGGCGCCGACTTCGATGGGCAGCGTGGTCAGCGTGATGGGCGTGATGCCGTCGGTGTCGAGCGTGTCGATCTTCAGCGAGAAGCTGCCGAGCAGGGCCTGCACCTGGATCGTCTGCACACTGTTGTCGGGCGTCTGCGAAGCGACGGTGATGCCCACCGGCGTGGTGATCACGCCGTTCACATCGCCGATCGTCGGTCCCGCGACGGAAGTGATCGCGGCGTCGCCGCTGCTGAAAATGATCTGGTTGCCATTGAGGCTGACGACCACATCCCCCGCCGAGTAGCCCGGCGCAGCGTCGAGAGCCGCGTCGATGCGGGCCTGCAGCAACGCGACGAGTTCAGCCTGCGTCGTGAATCCAGCCGTCTCGTCATCGCGCACGCTGAACGGCACGGTGCCGCCGGTGGGAATGCCCAGGTCCACGCCGAGCACGAGATTAAAACTGGCCTTGGCGCGCACGTCGATCCGGCCATCGTCGCCTGCGCCGGTCAGGTTCGGAATCTCCGGACCGAACGATCGGCCCAGGGCGTCGAAATTCACATCCAGTTGCGCGACGCTGTTGGCCATGGCGACGAACGGAATCGAAAGCTTCAGCGCCTTGTTCGCCGCGTCGTGAATGATGGCGAACGCGCTGCTGCCTTCGGGCAGACCGAGGGCCTCGCGCAGACGAAGCTGAAGCTCCTCGATGCTCGCCGCCGGCTTCGCTTCCAGACCATCCACGAAGGCGTCGAACTTGCCCGCGTAGTTGAAGAGCTGTTTCACGCTGGCATCGACCAGCGGCACGTTGGCGGTCAGGTTCGGGTTGCTCAGCGCGGACAGGTAAGCCGCCGCATCGCGGAAGGCCGCGAGAATGTCGGCATAGGTCAAGGCTGCGAAATCATCGATCGGGCCCAGATCGCTGAAAGCCCTGGTGATCGTCGTGGGTGGATTCGCCACCCAGTCATTCGTCGTCACATCGAGACTCGGCGTGGTGCCATTGGGAATCGCCACGAAATCGCGCGGCACCGGCGCCAGCGTGAAGTTCGCCGCACCGCTGCCGGTGTTCACGAAAGTGTCGGCATCGATCGCGTCGGCGATGGCGTCGGCTTCGAGCTTTGCGAAGAGTGTGTCGCTGCTGACGCGCGTGCCACCGCCGCTGGTCGCGGGATTGACGAAATCGACATGCGTCGCGGCGGTGACCGTGACCGTGCCATCGAGATCGACGCCCAGATAACCGTAACGCCCCGTCGCGCTGAAGGTGCGGATGGCCAGGGCCGATCCGTCGCCGCTGGAAAGCACGAGTTTGCCGGCAACCTGCGACACCGTGACGGTCGCGCCGCTGCCCGCATCGGTCAGCGCCTTGTCGATCGCTTCCTGCATGTCGCGCACGAGGTGCTCGATCGTGTTCAGCGCCGGGTCGCCCTGCACGTCGCCTGCGCCTTGCGTGCGCTGCGAATCGATCACCACGCGCAGCGGCTCGGCTGCGCCGATGGTGAGCAGGAACACGAGATCGGCGTTGAGCGCGAACGCCACGGGCGCGTCGGCCGCCGCAAGCACGCCGCCCGCGTCCGCCTGACCGAGGCCGAAGCCCAGGCCATCCGTGGTGTTGGCGAGTGTGACCGCCGCGTCAATGCTGGCGTTATCGAGGAAGAACGTTTCCGTGCGGGCGCGGGCACCCAGTTCCACCAGAGCGAGCGCCGCTTCCTCCGGGTTGCTGTTGTCGACATTGCCGCTGGTGTCCTGCTGATCGACGTCGCGGAAGCCCAACTCCGTCACGGCCGCGTCGTCCAATTCAGCGAGGAATCGCAGCGAGTTGATGTTCGCGCCGTCCCTGGTGCGCAGGCCGATGCGGGCGAAATGGCCGGTGACATCGCCGATGGTGATCGCCTGCACATCGCCGGCGGCGAACCCGATCGCAGGCAACAGCGCGTCGATCGCCGCCTGCATGTCCTCGACGAGGCGCGTGATGCGGGAATCGCCGCGGTCATCGGCAAAGCCCAGGCCGTTCGTGGTGCTCCCCTCATCGACGCTTGTATCGACGCGGATCGCCGTGACGCCGCCGCCCGCCTTGCCGCGCAGACGAATCGCGCTGCTGTCGATCGCGGCCTCGATCACCGTGTCCACGCCCAGCGCCGCCAGGGTCTGGTTCACATCCGCGACCAGGTCCGCCAGCGAGGCGTTGCCCGCGATGTTGCCGACATTCCGCAGCGTGACCTGATCCGTCGGCTCATCCGCGACGAACCGGATCGTCGCGCCGTCGCGCTCGGCCGTCACCATCGCGCCCAGCCCCGTCAGGGCGAGCGACTGGTTCAGGTCATCCGCAAGTCGATCGAGCTTCTCTTCGAGCGTGAGCGTCTCGCCAACCGGAGCGTTGTCCTCCGTCTGCTCCGGCGTGAGCATGACGTAGGCCTGCTTGGTGCCCACGCGCAGCAGGAAGATCGTCTCCTCCGCGACCGTCGCGGCGGCATCGGTGAGCGAGGCGGAAGTGATGACGCCCGCACCGGTCTGGTTGTCGGTGAAGCCCAGGCTGGTCGCGTCGTGGAGCGCGACGACGACCTGCATCTCGTTCGTCACCGCAAGGCGATGTTCGCCCGACGGCAGCGCGCCCAGCGTGATCGCCAGGCCGGCGTCCGCGTCGGCTGCGGATTCGGCAAGCGAGATCGTGGCGTCGTCCACCTTGATGACGAAATACGTGTCGCGGTGCTTCAGGCCGGGAATATCGCTGCCGCCGGTGCGCTGGTAGGCGACGCGGTCGCCGGTCTTGAGCATGTGGCTGGCGATGAAGAGTTGGTCGCTGGTGACACCTGTGATCTGGCGGTCGGTCTGCGTGAGCGTGAGCGTGAGGCCCACGCTTTCATCGAGCTGGCCAAGGCTCAGCGCGTCGCCGGTCAGCGGCGCGCCCAGCAGCGACGCGAGTTGCGTGGCATTGCCCGCATCAGGATTCACGGTGACGTCGATCGCCTGGCCGTTCACTTCCAGCGTGAAATGGGCGGCACTGCTGAGGACACCATCGATCGGCACGCTGGTGCCGCGCACCGCGTCCTGCAGGACAATGATGGAATCGATGCGCTGGCTGGTGGTGGACGCGAACTCGATGAGCTCGCCATTCACGGTGACCTTCACATCGCCGGGGCTGAACGTGCCATCGACGGAGATCGCCGCGATGGTGTCATCCGCCTGTGCACTGGTGACGACCAGCGTGAGCACATCGCCCGCGCCTGTTGTGGCGCTGCCGACGGTGACCGTGGGCGTGACCTTGGCCAGGCGATGCTCGGTGCCGATGCCCAGGGCGGTCAGATTCACCGCGGTGCCGGCCGCGGCGTCTTCCGCGCTGGCGGCGAGTTTGATGGTTTTCTCGTCGACGCGAATGACGAAGAAGGTGCCGCCTTCACTGAGACCTTCGATCGCGGTGCCGCCGCCGGCGGTGTACGTCACGGCGTCGCCGGTGACGAACCGGTGCGTCGTCGCGTTTCCTTCGCCATCGAAGAAAATCGTGTCGTCACTGAGGAACACATCGACATCCGACTCGCCGCTGAACTTCACATCATCCAGCACGCCGCGATTCACGGCGGTCTGCACGTCGGCGATCAGGTCGGCCAGCGTTGCGTTGCCCGTTGTGTCCGCTTCCCGCAGTGTGATGCGCGAAGGCGCGCCGCCGTTGATGGACAAGCCGAAGACCACATCGCTGGAAGGCGCGAACGAGAGCGGCGCGCGCGTGCCGGTCAGCGTGCTGGTCAGGGCGGTCCCGTCGCCGAAGACGAAGTTATCGACGTAATCGAAGCCCAGGTCCTTCGCCGCGCCTGAAAGCAGCGCGGCATCGACGGCTTCCTGAATCGCCTGCTGCAAGCCCACGGCTTGTTCAGCGGCGGGCGTGACCGTCACTTGAACTTCATTGTCAAAGTCCTCGTTGATCACCAGCGAGAAAACCAGATCACTGCTCAGTGCGCCCGCCGGCGCTTCCAGCGTGGCGTCGTTCGTGAACGGCAGCGGGCTGGACAGCGTGATCACCGCGCGGTTGGCCAGATCGATGCCGAAGGTGAAGTCAAAATTGATCGCGCCATCCGCCTCCAATAACGCCGCCGTGGCGACATCGGTCAGCGGCGAAAGATCGACGCCCAGGTCCACCGCGAGCTTGCCGATGTCGCCAATCGCGTGCGACCAGCTCAGGTCCATGGTCAGGCTGTGGTCCGCTTCCTCATAGAAGGGAACCACCGTTGCGCCGGCGTTGCCCAGATCGCGCAGCACCTGCGTCAGCACCCGGCCCAGTTGCTGCACATTCGCGTAACCCACGACGCGCGTGTTGATGTCGCCGCCCAGTGGAACGGTCAGAGCGGCCTCAAGGCCCGTGGCATCCGCCGTGATGAGCGGTTGATCCTGGTTGCCCAGAGCGCCGGTGAACTCGATGGTGTAAACCTGGCCGCTGCGTGTGACCAACACGTTGCCCGCGCCGATGGAAGGGAGGGCTTCGAGCGCGGCCTGCACATCGGCAGCTTCCGCGTCGTGCGGAATCGCCGGGGCCGTGTCGCCGCCGAAGCGCAAGGCGAACGTGCCGCGACTGGCGCTCAGCGTGACCTGCTGCACTTCGTTGCCCGCGCCGCCCGGGATGACGGTCACCACGCTCGCCGCGCCGGCGGCGGAGTTGCGGAGCAGATCGCCATCGATGGCGCCGCCGAGGTTGTAAAGCTGGCCCAATGTCTGCAGGGCCGCGGCATCCAGCGCGAACGGAATGTTCTGGCTGAACAAGCTGCTCTCGCCGAAGTCGGTGAAGAAATTGCGCAGGCTGACGAACAGATCGCCCACGGTGGCGGGCAACGCGCCCGTGAAATCGATGAGCACCGCGAAAGCATCGGCGTCGAAGCCGTCGCCACTGACGATGCGCGGCGTGACCCCCAGCAGCCCGCCGCCCAGATCCAGCTTGAATCCGGCGTTATCCAAAGCACCGGCACTGGTGTTCAGGCCCGCCGTGGCGGTCAGCGCGAAGCTGCTGGTGAAGGGCGTGGTGACGTTCGCATCGGCTGCCGCGGCGGCCGCGGTGGCGGGATCGTTCAGTTGTGCAGTGGTCAGTCCCGCCGCCAGCCCCGTGACCGGCACGTTCAGCGCGTAGACAAGATCGCCGCCGAGAACTTCGGCTCCAAGGAAACCGAAGTTCAACTCGAAGTCGAGCGCTGTTTCGTTGACGGCGACGGCGCCCAGAATGTTCGTGAGATCCGCCGCGAAATCGCTCTGCGTCGCGCCGCCGGCCGTGACGGTGAAGGACAGGTCGAGGCCCAGATCAGCATCGACCGCCACCTTGTTTCGCACGGTGTCCGTGTCGGGCGACACGCCCAGCGCCTCAGCGTCGTCACCGAAATCCAGATCGAACCGTGACTGGTGTGCCGACTGAAAGCTATTGATCGCCAAGGTGATCGTCGGCGTGCCGCCGGCGTCGATGCCGAAGCTGGGCGTCACCGCACCGATGGAGAAGTTCATCGCGTCGAGCTGCACATCGCCGGCCTGAGCCGGTGCCTGGCCGCTGGCGGTGAAGGCGCTGTTCGCCAGATGAGCGCGGAGATCCTCGTAGGTCGCGTCGGCATTGGCGCCCAGGAAATCGGCGACGCGCTGTCGGAGATTGCGCAGCGACTGGGCAATGCCCAGTGCTTTGCCCAGTTCGATCTGCCCGCTGACGAAGGTATTGCCGGGCGAACCGAAGACGGTGTTGTCGGTGATGCCGGGCAGCGCCTTGGCGAGGTCGCCGGTGTCCTCAAGATTCTCGCCCAGTTCGATCAACGCATCGAAACCCGCGAGCACGGTCGTGCCATCGACGATATTGACGACATCACCGGCATTGGCGATGTCGGTCTGGTCGAAGTTCTCGGAGGCGGCGCTGTACGTGATCGGCTGGCGGCCGTCGAAGGTGATCGAGCGCTGCGCGAGGACCAAGTCGAGATTCTGAGCATCGATGGAAAGCGTGTCAGCGTCGCCCTGGCCATCGACGTGAATCGCCGTCGTCGCGGACGAAGTCACCGCGAACGTGTCATCGCCAGCGCCGCCATTGACGGTGAGCGATTCCACAAGGCTGAAGTTCACCTGCGTCGCCGGCGCCAGGCTCACGCTGCCGGCAGCGATGGTGTACGCGTCGGCGTCGGCGGTGCCGTTGATCGTCAGGGCGTCGGCTGCGCCGCTGCCGGTGAAGGTGATCGGCACATTGAGCGTCGCGGCAGTGGCATCGATCGCCAGCAGGTCCGCGCCGTCGGCGCCGGTGATGGTGATCTCGCTGGTGTCCGCCAGCGCTCGCGTGAGATTGACTGCGTCCGCCCCATGCGTGCCGACGATGTTCACATCGGTGCCGGCCACGCTGATGGTCAGGCTCAGCGCCTTGCCCGCGTCGGCGGTGAAGGTGAGCGGCGTGGCGGCCATGAGCTGGCGCTGCTCCAGCGGCTCCATCGCACCGGGGCGATGGCGCGTCGTCCGTGCCGCGGCCGCCGAGGATCGGCGGGCGTTGGCGTAGTAGGTTTTCCAGCGCTCGTGCGTGTGATGAATGACCGCCTGTGCACGCGCAAATCGGATCGCTCGCATCGCGTTCCTCGGTTTCACTGCAAGCCCGGCAGTCGGCGCTCAACGACAGAGCCGACGAACCGCGCCTTGGTTCGAGTCAGAAGCGGAAGCCCGGAAGTCAAAGAGCGACGGCGCTCTTCACTTCTCTTGCCTTCTCAGGAATTTGAGGAGTCGTGATCAGATGAGTCCGAAAACTCCACCTTCGTCCGTGAGGTGGCGGCATTTTACCAGAACGTGCCCGAAGCCGACAGCATTTTCTGCACCAACCGTTCCCGGAACCGCGAATTCCGAGTGCAACCGATATGTCCAATAATGTCGCCCCCCAGCCCCTGTCAGGGTGATTCCCGGGCAGCAAGCGCGACCAGCCGGTCCGAGAACGGTCAGTGGAAAGATTTCTCCAGATCGACCTTCGCCTTGCGCACCTCACCCTTCTTGAACGTGGACTTGCTGATGAGATCCTTCAAGAGCTGGTCGTACGCAGTGCGGTCCATCGGGATGTTCACCGGCCGATTCGTCAGCCCGCTCATCAGGATCGCGTTTCCCAACTCCAGTTCGTGGATGCCGTCTTCGCCCGAGCAGATCAACGGTGTGCCCGGCTCTTGAATCGCCTTGATGAAGTTTGCGGTGACCGTGCGGTGACCAGGATCGTCGGCTTTCACCTCGATGGTGATGTTGTCGACTCCGGGCTGGCCGAAGGCCTCGTCGCTGGTGGCGCAGAAGTTCGAGACGGAGTCGTGCGTCTGCACGAAGGTGATGCGCTTGTTCTCAACGATGATCTTGCCGCGATCGCCGGAGATTTCCAGGCGGTCGGTGCCGGGGGTTTCACCGGTGGAGGTGATGAACACGCCGGTGGCGCCGTTGCTCCATTGCAGGTACGCGGTGACGTCGTCCTCCACTTCGATGCGGTGATGCTTGCCCAGATGGACGTGCGACTGCACCTGCGACGGAGGGCCGACGAGCCAGCAGATCAGGTCGAGGTTGTGCGGGCACTGGTTCAGCAGGACGCCGCCGCCCTCGCCCTTCCAGGTCGCGCGCCAGGTGCCCTGATCGTAATAAGCCTGCGTGCGGAACCAGTTGGTGACGATCCACGTCAGCCTCGTCACCGCGCCGAGTTGCCCCGTCGCGATGATGTGCTTGACGCGCTTCCACAGCGGCACGTCGCGCATCTGGAACATCGCGGCGTAGACCAGTCCCGGATGCCTGGCATGCTCCTCGTTGACCTGCTGCGCCGCCAGCGCGGTGACGGCGACGGGCTTCTCCGTCAGCACGTGCAGGCCCGCCTTGAAACCGGCGATGGAAAGCTCCGGGTGAAAATAGTGCGGCGTGCAGATGAGAATCGCATCCACCGCGCCGCTGGCGATCAGGGCTTGCCCATCAGCAAAACCTTTGACGCCCGGGTAGGTGTCCGTGACCAGTTTCACGTTCTCGGCAAAGCTGTCCGCGGCCGCGGCGAACTGCAGGCCGGGGATCGTGTTGAAATATTTCATGTGCGAACGGGCCATGCCGCCGCAGCCGATCACGCCGAGTCGAACGGATTTCATCAGGAATCTCCGCAGGGAATCGAATGCAGGTGTGAGAATCGGTTTATAGCAGGAAAGGCCGGCGGAACAAACACGACACAGCGCCGTTCGCCGCCAGGGGCGTACTCCACTCTCGGGGGATTCAGCAGAGCCGCAACCATGCGGAAGCGGTCGATTCGATCTCGCAGGGTGGATCGTCTTTCGCTGACGCTCGAGACTGCGACAACTCCGCGAAACGGGCAACGAATTGCTCCACGCACTTCGGTCATTGCAGCGACCGCAGATACGCGACCAGATCGTTCAGTTCATCCTGACTCAGGTTGTCAGTCAGGCCCACCGGCATGAGCGAAAGCTTCTGCACCGCACGACTCTCGATCTTCGACTTGGCCAGTGCGAAGTCCTGATCCGCCGTGATGACGCGCAGAGCGTCGCCCTTGTCCTGCACGAGCGCGATGTGCGTGTCGCCGTCCTTCGTTTCGATGCGCTCGACCTCGAAGCCGGTCTTGATGATCTTGGACGGTTCGAGGATGGATTCCACGAGATACTGCGGCGTCTGCGCTTTGCCGATGCCCTTGAGCGACGGGGCGCGGAGCGTGTTCTGATCCATCGCGGTGTGACACTTCACGCAGCCGGCGCGCTCGAACACGCGCCGGCCCAGTGCGGCGCTGCCGGCGGTCGGCTTGAAGGCGAGGGCGGCGGCGCGGCGCGTCTCCACATCGGCGAGTTTGAACGGCTTGATCGGCGGATTCGCCGCGACCTTCGCCGCATCCACCGCCAGCGCCGCCAGCACAGCTGACAAATCGTCCACCAGTGCCGGATTGAGTTCCGCGATCCTGGGAGCAGCCTGCACCAACGTGTCGGTCATCGCGCTGTCGCCCGCGAAGCGACGCCAGGAGCGCAGGCCGTCGCGAGCCACATCGGGATTGGGATGGGTCAGGAGCGACTTCCATTTGTCCGCGGCGGGTGCGGCCTCGATCGCGCTGAGGGTCGCCAGCAGCGGCAGCCGATCATTCGCACCGGTCTTGGCTTTCTCGTCGAGCACGCGCGGCCAGAGTGTGTCGGCGAGCGGCGCGGCCTTGGGGCCGAACTTCGTCGCCAGATTCAGCGCGGCCTGCCGGACCTCCGCCTGGTTGTCGGTGACGCGGGTGCGAAGCTGGGCGATGGCTTCATCGCTGGGACCTTCGATTTCCAGGAGTTCGATGAAGAGCGTGACTTCGCCGGGACTCTTCAGCTTCACCGCGCCGGTGCGGACCGCTTCGAGGAATCGTTTGGCCAGCGGCGCGGTGACGTTGAGCGCGGGCCGGTTGGGCAGGTTGCGCATCGCCAGCATCGCCTTGGCGGAAACGGCGGCGGGCACATCCTCGCGCTGGGCGAGTTTCAGCATGGCCGGCGCGATCTCGGGCGATGGGTTCATGCGGACGACGGTGATCAGGTGATCGACGTCCAGATCGCCGGGCGCTTCGAACGCGGCGGCGAGCGCGGTCAGCGCCGCGGGAGCAGCCGGAGTTTTTTCGTAGAGCGCGATATCGATGGTGAGCAGGCCGGCGAGTTGCGACTCGGCCTTTTTCGAATGCAACAGCGCGGCGATCGTCTGGTCGCTTGCGTGATGCGCCAGGTGCCAGGCGGCTTCGTAGCGCAGGTGGGCATCGTCGGCGGCATCGGTCGCGAGCAGCGCGGCGAGCGCGTCGCGGGTCTTGGCGCTCTCGCCCAGCGAGATCGCGGATTCGAGGCGGACGGCGGGGTCGGAATCGGACACTTTCATGGCGGCTAAAGCCGCCATGCCTGAGGCGTTGTACCGGCGTGAAAGACGGAGCGCGAGGCGGCGCACTTTCCAGTCGGCGTTGTCCGCTCCTCGTGCGATCGCATCGATCGCGGCCGCATTGGGTTCGGCCTGCGTGCCGATGCGCACCAGCGCCCACAGTGCGTGGACCGCGCCGAGCGCGTCACCTTTGGCGGCGACATCGCCGAGGTGCGCAACGGCCGCCGCGCCGCGCTTCACCAGCACGTCGCTCGCCTTCTCGCGGATCAGGTGATGAGGCGAACCCAGCGCGCTCAGCGCGTAGGCATCCTCGCTCCACTTCGGCGAATCGAGCGTGTGCGACACCTTCGGCGCAGGCCCGTGCGCGTCGCCGGTGTAGGTCACCTTCCAGATGCGCCCGGTCAGATCGCTCTCGTCGTCGCGCCCGTACCAGTCGCTGATGAGCATGGAGCCATCGGGAGCGAGCAGAACGTGGCTGCAGCGAAAGTGCGGATCCTTGCACTGCAGGAACATTTCCTTGGTCGTGATGTTGCCGCGCTCATCGGGCACATAACGGAACACCGCGCGGTTGCCGGCGGGGAATCCGTGCTGGCCCCAATTGTCGAGGAACAGGCTGCCCACGTAGCTCTGCGGGAAGTTGCTGCCGTAGTAGCGGAGCAGTTGCGTGTGCGCGCCGTTCGGCAATTGAAACGCGGGCGGCGCCAGCGGGTGATTGCCCGCGAGCCAGTCGTTGTCCGCCGCGCCGCGGCTGTAGCAGTGATAATCCACATAGTCGATCACCTTCGCGAAACGATTGGGGTTGCCCTCGCCATTGGAGAGCAGCCACATCTGCCCGAACGGGTCGTACTCAAACGAGTACGGCACTCGAAAGCCGTGGAGCACGCGCTCGATGTCGCTGCCGTCGGGTTTCATGCGCACGACGATGCCGCTGCGACCGCGGCCGCTGACAGTGTTGTTCTTGCCGACGAGTTCGATGTTGTGGTCGCCGATGGACATGTAGAGCAAGCCGTCGAGCCCCCATTCCAATACGAAGTTGCCGAAGGGATTCCAGGCTTTGTTTTTGTCCTTGGCGATCTGCGTCTTGTTGATGGCGGGACCGGCGTCGGTGAGATCGAAGCGGAAGAGATGCTCATTCGCGCTGGCCCAGAGTTGGCCGTTGCGGATCGCCATCCCCATGACCGGATCGTCGAAGCCTTCGGCCACGACGGTGCGCTGCAGGCTGCCGTCCGGCTTGCGATCGAGGCGCACGATCGGATTCGATGGCACCTTCACCGGCGAACCGCTCTTGCCGAAGCGGTAGGTGTGGCTTTCACTCACGTACAGCGTGCCCTTCTCGTCGAGCGTGATGCAGACGGGGTTGATCACCAGCGGGTCGGCTGCGATGAGTTCGATCTTGAAACCTTCGGGCAGGATGAACTGCGACGCTTGTTCGCTGGCGGGACGATAGGACGTGATCTTGCGGTCCGAGACGTTGCCACCATCGGGTGCCTTGCCGCCGGCACCCGCCGTCAGATTCCAAGGCCCAATCGAAGCATCGCCGAGCACCGCGGGCTTTTTCCATTTCACGTCATCGAAATCCGCCGCGAGCCAGTTCTTCGCCTCGGTGGTTTCCAGCTTCCATGTCGCGTCCGTGGCCACCAGCAGCGCCGCGCCTGCCTGCCGCTGCACCGAGAGCGCCGCGATCACGCCCGCCGGCCCGCCTTCGTTTTTCGCCTGAATGGCGATGGTGTTTTTGCCGGCGATCAGCAGTTTGGTCACGTCGTACTCATCCGCCTTCTGCCAGGTGTCGCCGGTGCCGACTTTTTCGCCGTTGAGATAGACGATGTAGCGATTGTCCGCGGTGACGCTGAGTATGCCCTTCCTGGGACGCGCATCCAGTTCGAAGGACTTGCGCAGAAACACGCTTTCAGCGGGTGCCCCTTCGGTGTCAACCTTGTCCCAGAGCCAGTGCGCCTTGGTCCAATCCGCGCCGCTGGCGGGCATGGCTGCCGCCGCCATCAACCATGCGGCAAGGATCGTGCAGAAGGCGATGGGCGAGTTTCGATAAGTCATGAGCGGGCTCCGGCAAAGACCTGGCCTTTGAAACGACATCGACGACTATTGACGGTGAGGGCACTGCGGTTGCAGCATGGATGGGCCTTCCCCTGGAGATTGTCGATTGGGATCACCGGCGATGGCGTCGGCGGGACCGGGTGGGTGTGCCAAATTTTCCGGGGGCGGAGTTTGCCTCCTCTCCCCTTGGGAGAGGGTGGCCGAGTCCGCGAGGCCGGGTGAGGGCCAGCCAAGCATGTGCGCGTGCTGGTCGTTGCGCTGTCGTGATGTGGGCGGGCCGAACTCTGTTGTGCATTCAACGGTTTGCACGCGCTTAGGGTGGACCGGCCCTCACCCCAGCCCTCTCCCGAAGGGAGAGGGGGCCGGAATGCCGCCCCAGGAAATATTGGAGGACCCACCGGGTAGCCGCGACATGATTCCCTTTCCGCCCAGGCTTTTTTCGGCTATCGTTGCGGCGTCAGCGGAGACACCCATGCCCCCTATCGTCGATCAGTTTGTGCCCGGCCAGCGCGTCAAGATCACACAGCAGATCGCCCAGCGCCAGCGCGTCTGGACCAGCACCATCGAAGGCCAGGTCGTCAGCTACGAACAGCGCAAGACCGGCTCGTGGTACGCCCACAGCAAGGATCACAGCCTCTGGCTGGACCGGCTGACGGTGAAGAAGGATGACGGCGAGGTCGCGGTCTGCAACCTCGATGAGTTCACCCACGTCGAACTGCTCGGGTGATTCCATGTCCGATCCTGCCCCCGATCCGCAAGGTCTGCCGCCGGGCTACCCCTTCAAGCCTGACTGGGAATTTACACCGCGGCAGGTGAAGCAACTCCGCGACGCCGGCCATGACTTGCTGCTTCTGGACTGCCGGACGCCCGGCGAGTGGCACACCGCCAGGATTGACGGCGCGACGCTGCTGCCCATGCAGGAGACGGTTGAACGCCTCAGCGAGTTGGACGCGCATCGCCAGCGAAAAATCATCGTCTATTGCCATCACGGGATGCGATCGCTGCAGGTCACGTCGTTCCTCCGTCGGCAGGGTTTCGCGGATGTGCGATCGATGGCGGGCGGCATCGATCTTTGGTCGACCGACATCGATGCGGGCGTGCCGCGATATTGAGAGGATCGAGGGCGGCACGCAGCGCGGCGATTCAGGAAGGAGAAAGGCTCGCTCGGGCCGCGGCGATCACCACATCATGAGGCGTGCGATCGAGATAGTTCCGCACCTGCGAATAGCCCGCCGCTTCCAGCAGGCTCATCGCCGCGAGGTAGCCGTCGCCCACCCGCTTGGGCACATGCGCATCGGCGCCGATCACCACGGGGATTCCTCGTTCATGCATCTCGCGCAGAATCACCGGCCCAGGGTTCATCTCGGGCAAGTCCTTGTTCACGCCCGACGTGTTCAATTCCATCGCACAGCCCACGGCCGCGATACGGTCGAGGGCACGGCGAATGTCGTCGATGATGTCCGCGATCTTCCACTGCGATGGCGCGATGTTCTTCACGATGTCCGGATGCGCGATGCTGTCGAAAAACCGGGTCTCCGCCGCATCCGCCAGGTGCTCGTAGTACTGGCGGAAGAACGCGCCGGCATCGCCCTTCCAGAACGCCTGCTTGTACTCCTTCTGCTGCGGATGCACGGAACCGAGCACGTAATGAAACGGCGCGGAGCGCACCTGCTTCGACAGCCAGTCGTCGTAACCGGGGAAATAATCGCACTCGATGCCCAGCCGGACATCGACGCGACCGGCGTAGGCATCGCGTGCCCGGCTCACCATGCTGACGTAGGTGTCGAACTGGTCCGGCGTCATGCGCACCGATGCGCCAAACCCGTCGGGCATCGGGTTGTGGCACGTGATGACGATGCCTCGCAGCCCGCGCGCCAGCGCCACGGCCGCGTATTTCTCCGGCTCACCCGTGGCGTGTTTGCACAGCGGCGTGTGACTGTGCGTCTCGTACAATAACGGCTGCGGCATGAAGACGTCCTCGATACGGGCAGGAATCATAGCAATCGAGGAGGAGGAAAGACTGAAGTGGGAATTGGGAGAGGAATGGGGCTGGAGAGAGCGGCCCAGCACAGACCCGGTTAGCGGAAGCACCGCAGGTGCCTGTACGAGCAACCCCGCGCACAAAGCAAAGGAGCAAACGCCAAGACACACCCCCTTCTCCCTCCTCACTTGTCCCTCGTCCCTCTTCCCTCGTCCCTCTTCCCTCTTCCCTCCCCGACCCATGCGTTACCTCCGCACCCTTCGCCTCTTCTGGTCCACGTCGCTGGCGGCGGAGATGGAGTACCGCGCGAACTTCACGCTGGCTGCGCTGACCAGCCTCGGCAGCCTGGTGGGCGGGCTGTTCACGCTTGATCTCTTCTATCGCAACGGCGCCAGGCTCGGCGGCTGGTTGTGGGAGGAAGCGCTGGTCGTGTTCGCGCTGTTTACGTTGCTGACGGGATTCTCGTCGGTGATCCTGAGCCCGAACCTGAGCCGGATTGTGGAGCACGTGCATCGCGGCACGCTGGACTTCGTGCTGCTGAAACCGGTGGACAGCCAGTTCTGGGTTTCGCTGCGCAACGCGTCGCCGTGGGGTTTGCCGGACATTCTGCTGGGGCTGGGGCTACTCGTTTACGCGGGCATGGCGTTGGACGTTTCGCCTGTGATGATGTTGCTGGGCGTGGCGCCGGTGCTGCTGGCGGTGGTCGTGCTGTACAGCCTGTGGTTTGTGTTTGGCAGCCTGGCGATCTGGTATGTGAAGATCTGGAACGTGACGGAAGTGCTGCGCGGGCTGCTCGAAGCGGGGCGATTTCCGATCGCGGCATTTCCGGCGGGCGTGCGCGTGTTCTTCACCGTCGTGGTGCCAGTGGCGTTTCTGACATCGGTGCCGGCGGAACTGATGATCGGCCGAGGCAGCGCCGCCTGGCTCGCCGCCGAAGCCGCGATCGCGGTGGGACTGTTCCTGTTCACGCGCTGGTTCTGGCGCTTCGCGCTGCGGTATTACACGAGCGCGTCGAGTTGATCCTGCCGGTGGTGGGGAATCACAAAGGGCACAACGACACGAAGGACACAAAGGGGATCGACAAAAGAGCAGAATGAAGAAGGAGACGAATGTCGAGACTGGGACTGGCGGAGACACTCACCTCCTTTTCCAGATCTCTTCTTCGTGTCCTTCGTGCCTTCGTGTCCTTTGTGGTTCTCGCCGAGCGACCGGTAAACTGTCCCGCATGTCCACGCCTGAAATCCTTACAACGACCGTCGGCTCCTACCCTGTCCCCGACTGGCTTGCGGCGTTGCCCAGTGAGCAGGCGGTGATCGACGCGACGCGCGTGGTCTTCGCCATTCAGCGCGATGCGGGCATCGATCTGCCCACCGATGGCGAACTGTATCGATTCGACATCAACCATCCCGACACCAACGGCATGATCGACTACTTCGTGCGCCCGATGTCGGGCATGCGCACACAGGTCGGCCGCAGCGACTGGGAGGCTTATGCGAAACAGCGCTCGATGACGTTCCGCGCCAAGCCCGCCGCGGTCGTGGAAAACGCGCTGGGCGAAGGCGGCTTGAACCTGCTGGCGGACTGCCAGCGCGCGGCCCGGGCGCTGGGATCATTGAGCACGGGGACTCTCGGCATGGGGGCTTCAAGCCCCCATGCCCGCGTGAGCCCTTCAAGCCCCCATGCCCAGGCGCCCCCATTTAAGTTCACCGTCACCAGCCCGTACATGCTCGCACGCACCCTGCTGGACCGGCACTACAGGAACTTCGAAAAACTCACGCTTGCCCTCGCCAAGGTGCTCGCCGCCCAGGTTCGCGGCCTGCCCTGTGCCTGCGTCCAGATCGATGAAGCGAACATCCCCGGCAATCCCTCCGACGCCCCGCTGGCGGCCAAGGCGATCAACATCGTGCTCGATGCCGTCGAGTGTCAGCGAGCGGTGCACCTGTGCTTCGGCAACTATGGCGGGCAGACGATCCAGAAAGGCACGTGGAAGACGCTGGTGAAATTTCTCAACGCGCTGCACGTGGATCATCTCGTGCTGGAACTGGCGCATCGCCCTGCGGAAGACCTGGACGCACTGAAAGGCGTGAACCCGAAGATCGCGCTGGGCATCGGCGTCGTCGACATCAAGGTGAACCACATCGAAACGCAGGATGAGATCGCGAGAAGGATCGAGCGTGCGGAAACAACGCTGGGAACAGGTCGCGTAAAATGGGTGCATCCGGACTGCGGGTTCTGGATGCTCAAGCGCACGATCGCGGATCGCAAGATGGCGGCGCTGGTGAAGGGACGGGACCGGTTCCTGGGAATTGAGGCTGATCGCTGGCGTGCGGGTTCAGGCCTTTAAGGGCCTGAACCTGCACGCATGGTCTGGACCTTCAATCTTCGTCAATCCTCATCAATCGCCCGCAGCGCCAGCGCCGCCCCCGGCTGCGTCACCTGCTGCGGCGTGATCGGCTTGACGCCCATGTAGGTCAGCGACTGCTCGATCGCGCGCATCGCCGCGGGCGCCGCGACGATGCCGCCGTAGTAGCCCTTCGATGGATTGGGCTTGTGGATGACGCAGGCCACGACGAGTCGCGGCTGGTTGAACGGCGCGCCCGCCACGAACACGCCGTTGTAAGCACCAGGTTCGTAGCCCCGGCCGCCCTTGGCCGCGACCTGAGCCGTGCCCGTCTTGCCGAAGATCTGGAAGAACTTGCTGTCCGCCTTGCGGCCGGTGCCTTCGGTGACGACTTTGCGAAGCACATCCTTGGTCAGATTCGCCGTCTTCGCCGAGAGCACGCGTTCGACGATCGGAGCATTGCGCGGATCGCTGGCATCGTTCAAATCACGAGCCAGCAGCGTCGGCGTCACCATCAGCCCGCCGTTGGCGAAGACGCAGAACGCCCGCGCCAGTTGCAGCGGCGTCACGGAAATTTCCTGGCCCATCGGCACGCTGGTCACGCTGAAGCGAGGGTTCCACTTCCTTAGCGGCAGCACCTGGCCCTTGCTTTCGCCGGGAATGCCCGCCTGCGACAGCTCGCCGAAACGGAACGCCTTGACCGACTGATACAGCTTGTTGATCCCCATCCGCAGTCCGACGGTCGCCATGCCGCGGTTGCTCGAAACGACCAGCACTTTCTCCCAACTGATGGTGCCATGCGCGTGCGTGTCGCGCAGGGCCCGGCCCACGGACTGGTCGGTGTTGATCATCTCCTCCGGCCGCGCGACGCCCATTTCCGTCGCCATCGCCCAGATGAAGGGTTTGAACGTGGAGCCAGGCTCAAATGGATCGGTGACGCAGCGGTTGCGGCGGATATCGGCGGTGCTGTGCTCGACCTCGTTCGGATCGAATCCGGGATACACCGCCATCGCCAGCACCTCGCCGGTGTTCGGATCGAGAATGACCATCTCACCCGTCTTCGCGCCGAACTCCTGACACGCGGCAGCCAGTTCCTTCTCGGCGATGGATTGAATGGTGATGTCGATGCTCAGGCGAACAGGTTTGCCGTCCTCCGGATGGCGGTAGTGATCCACATCGAGCGCCATGGGCCGGCGACCGGCGTCGCGAAGGTACACGAACGAACCGGGCTTGCCCACCAACTGGGCGTCGAACATTCGCTCGGCCCCCTCCAGCGTGACGTCCCGGCGATTCGTGTGTCCCTCTTCGCTGCCCATGACGCCGATGATGTGACCGCCGACGCTGCCCTGCGGATACTGCCGCTCCTGCCAGACATCGGTGAACATGCCCGGCAGACGGAATCGTTCGAGCTTGTTCCACTGCTCATCGTCGAGCTGGCGATCGATGACGACGTAGCGCTTCTCGCGAAGCTGATGGAGCCGGCGCTCCACCGCCGCGGGATCGTAACCCAGGGTGTAGCCGAGCCGCTCAGGGAATGTGTTGGGATCGGCGATGGCCTGCGGATCGACGATCAAGCGATGCGCCAGGCCCGTCGTGGCGAGGATGCGCCACTGGCGATCCACGAGCGTGCCGCGGCGACCGAGCATTTCAGCCTTGCTGTGCTGGGCGCCCACCAGCGGCGCCAGTTGCGGCGGCGGGCTGATCTGAAGTTGCACGATCCGGCACACCAGAGCCGCCATCGCCAGCGTCACCGCCGCACCGACCACCCGTGCCATCGCAAGAACGCGGCGTGTGCCGGGGTCGGATTGTGCGGGGGCGATGGGCATGTTCGAAAGACACGTGAGCATGGGGCGCCTGGGCATGGGGGCTTCAAGCCCCCATGCCCAGGCGCCCGGGGGTCATCGACGCTCGTTCCGGTTGCGAACGGTCCTGGCGGGCGCGGCGTTCTTGTTGCCGCCTTTGGCGGCGACCCGCGTCGGCGTCGGCGGCTTGGGCAGCGGACCGGTCACCGGCTCCAGATCGAGATTCGCCACTTCGATCCTGTGTTGAAGCGCCGCGGGCTTCAGGTAGTCCGCCACCTTCACCTCGTGCTCCCAGGTCGCGCGGCGGGTCTGCTCCATCTGCCGGTGCATGGCCGTCGTGGCGTGCCGCGTCTCCCATTCCTGCTGCCGCAACGACAGCACACCCGCGCCCAGCGCGGTCAGCGAAATGACGAGAGCGGCGGCCTTGAGGAACATAAGGTCCCAGTATGAAGGCGGTCGAGGGCAGGTGAGTGAATGGTTGGAACACGAGTGGCTGGTTGACCGGCCCTCACCCCAGCCCTCTCCCGGAGGGAGAGGGGGTCGGAAACGCCGCTCAACTTGCATCAGTTCATCTTGCGTCGGCAGGCAGCGCGAGAACCATTCCGTCGCGGAGGTTTTCCGGATCGCCGACTTTGGCTCGGTTCAGCTCGAAAAGCTCCTTCCATCGACGGTCCGAACCAAGGCGGGTGCGTGCGATGGAAGTGAACGTATCGCCGGGCTGCACTTTGTAGGACTTCATCGTCGTAGCCGGCCCACCGGGACTGGAACCGCCGGGCGTGCTCGCGCCATCCGTGCGGCGTTCGCCTTCCGTCCGCAACGACGGCCCAAGCGTCCCGTTGCCGGGAGCGGGCGTGGTGACTGCTGGAAGTTTGAGAACCATTCCAATCTTGATGTCGTTGGCGTCGCGAATCTGATCCTTGTTCGCTTCGATGATCTGGTTGGTGAGCCTGGACGATCCCAAGTGTTTGAAGGCGATCTCGCCCAGCGTGTCGCCCGATTCAACTTTGACCGTGCGGGCGGCAGGCGTTGCGGGCTGACCAGGCGTGCCGGGGTTGGCTGGAGCAGTGACAGTGCCGCCGGCGGTCGCACCGGATGGAGCAGGCACCACGAGGCTCTTGTTCGGAATCACAAGCCTGACGCCGTCGCGGACGCCGCCGTTGGCCAGAAGTTTGTCGGGGTTGGCCTTGGCGATCACTGCGAAGTATTTGCCGTCGCCGTAGTACCGCTGCGACAGGGACCAGAGCGTTTCGCGAGGCTGGGTGTAGTGAATGGATGGCTGGGGCAGGGCGACACTGGGACCACCGGGCGGTGTGACAGCGCCACCTTCGGTCGCGCCCGCGTTGCCGTTGCCGTTGCCGTTGCCGCTGGAGATTCCTCCGCGTGCATCGGCGGACGTTCCGCCAGCGCCGTCCGTCCGCACACCTTCGTTGCCCGCACCGAGGCCCGGAGGAAACACCCTGATCTCCGCGCCGCTGGAATGACGTTCCGCCAGCGCTTTGGCCAGATTCTGATCGATCGTCGGGCCGCCGCTGCCCGGTGGCGTCGTGATTGTTCCGCCTCCCGCGTTCTTCGCCGCATCGTCGACGTGCTGCAGCGACGCGCCTTTGTCGAGGCGAGCCCCGAAGCTGTTGCCTTCGCTGCCGCGGTTATCGCGCGGGGAGGCGCCGGGCTGTCCGCCGTCCGCGCGATCCGTCACCGTCGCGCGATCGGACTTGGCGGGATCGATCACCCGCGGCTTGTTCGGCGTCGCATCGACGTAACCGGGCGGGGCAACCGTGCGAGGCTGCTCACGGTTCTGCGTCGACAGGTGATCGCTCACGATGATGCCGATCAGGAGGATGATGCCCGTGCCTACCACCAAACCGACTTTAGTTTCACGCGTCATGGAACACATCCTGGGAAACAGAGAGCTTGGAACGGGCGAGAATCTGAAAGCTGACGGCTAACGGCTAACGGCTGATGGCTGAGGAACGGGGCCGAAATAACTTCGCGAATTGGCGGTCCCCCATTTAGTCGGCGGGCTTGCCCGCCGAGGGCGTCTCGGCGGGCAAGCCCGCCGGCTAAATGGGGAACTTATTTCGGTCCCGTTCCTAACGGCTAACGGCTCCCATCCGAACCACCCTCAACTTGGCGGACCTGCTTCGCGGATTGGCGGCGATTTCCTGATCCTCCGCCACGACCGGTTTGCGAGTCATTCGTTCGGCTCGCCCGGACTTCTCCAGTTCCGCGAAGGCGTGCTTGACCAGCCTGTCCTCCAGCGAGTGGAAGCTGATCAGACCCGCGACACCGCCCGCCTTGACCAGTCGGGGAAGAGCCGCCAGCAGCGCTTCGATGGCGTCGAGCTCACCGTTGACCGCGATGCGCAGCGCCATGAAAGTGCGTGTTGCCGGATCGATTCCCGCAATGCGTGGTCGCCGTTTGGACTGGCCCCCGCCGCCGTCCTTCTCACGTTCAAAGGCCGGCACGAGGCCGTACGCTTGGCGCACAATGTCCGCCAGCGCACTGGTGGTAGTTATCGGAGAAATGCGCCGCTGCTCCACAATCTTTGCGGCGATGCGGCGGCTCAGCCGTTCCTCGCCGTATTGATAGATCAGATCCGCCAGTTCGCGGGCCGGTAGACGGTTGACCAGGTCCGCCGCGGTGGAGCCTGACGTGGGATCCAGCCTCATGTCCAACGGGCCGTCGTTCATGAAGGAAAAGCCGCGAAACGGGTCCGTCATCTGATTGGAAGAGAAGCCGAAATCCGCCAATAGCAGGTCGACGCGATCCGCTTCGAGCCGCTTGAGCACCGCCCGAGCATCGACGAAGTTGCCATGCACCAGATCGACGCGGACATCCGAGCCGCCAGCCTGAATGGCGCCAAGGCGGCGGCCTGCGTACGCCAGATTGCCCGGGTCGACATCCAGTCCGATGTACCGCCCGCCCGGTGACAGCTTGGGCAGGATCAGCGACGCGTGACCGCCGCGACCGATCGTGCAGTCAAGCATGACCTGTCCGGGCTTCGGATCGAGCAGTTGCACAATCTGCGTCGGCAGCACGGGCACATGGCCCGCGCCGGCAACGACATCGGCATCGGCGTCGGCATCGGCGTCGGTTGGAGAAAGCGGATCGCTCATGGTTCAATCCAGGTATCGGCGTGCAGGGAGCACGCGGCGGAAAGATGGGGCCGCGAGCCGTTTAGCGACGGGGCTTGCCCCGCTCTTCACCGCTCACAGGAAGCATTCGCAGGAGACCGCCAGGTTGGATTCGGACGGGTTCACTTCCGCGCGCGGCGCAAAGGAATCTGCGCCGGAAAAGTCAAAACATTGAAGGCAAAAGTCAAAATGCAAAAGTCAGACTGCCGTATCGGTTCTGACTTTTGACTCTTGCATTTTGACTTCACTGTTTTGACTGGTTTCGGTTCCGCCGGCCCAGGCCTTCTTGCTTGCTTACGGAGATTTGTCGTGAACCGGGAAGAACGGGGCAAGCCCCGTCGCTAAACGCACATGGCACATGACACATGGCACATGGCAGGCAACTCAATCCTGTCGGCCCTCACGGCGTCTTCACCGCGTCCTCCGGCTTGATCGCCGTGCGGATGCGCTCCTCATAGATCGTCAACCGCGTCTCCGCATCCAAGGTCAGCGGCCTGGGCAGCCTCGCACGCAGGCGGGAGATGATCGTCCCCGCGCGCTCGGCCTGCTTGCTCTTGAGGCAATCGTCGGCCGCGATGAGTAACGCATCCATCACTTTCTTCCGCATCGCGATGTCGTTGTCCGTCTCCAGTTCGCCCGAAAAGTAGCGACCGGCGAGCAGGAAGGCATCATCCACATCGCCCTGGCCCAACTTGGCGCGAAGGGCGATCAACTCGATGCGGTTCTGCTGATCGAGCGACAGATCGATGCGGCGTTCCGCCACGCGAGCCAGGTCGGCCTCGGCGCCCTTGGCGTCGCTGGAGGCAAGGCGCACCTCCGCGCGGGAAAGCAGCAGATCGACCAGGTGGAGCGTGTCGACCACCCGCCGGCTGTCGGTCACGCCATTAAACTCCGCAGGCGCGATCCGCAGCAGCAGGCGATTGACCGCGGCCGAGAGGAACTGCTGCCGCAGATCGCCGGATTCACCCGACCGGCGAAGCAGATCGTCCACCACGACGACCGCCTCTGACGGCACGCGCGGCGCCATCGCCACCAGGGCATTGCCCCAGACGGGGATGAGCTGATCGGCCTTGGGCTTGTGCCGCGCCAGCGCCAGCACCGTGTACGCATCGTTGCCGCGGCGGGCCGCGGCGGGAATCAGGATCGACGCGATGATCGGGTCGTCCGCGTGTTCCGCCAGCGGCGCCAGAGCCCGGTCCGCGCGAATCCACGCCTTGGCGGCTGCCTCGCGAACCTCGGGCGATTCATTCGTCAGCCAGCCCGCGACGCGATCCCAGTCCTTGGCGTCGCCCACGCGGCCAAGCAGTTCAACGAAACGAGGCTCAGGCACCGCATCGCCGTTGATGTGCGCGTGCAGACGCTCTGCGATTTTGGCGGCCTGCGCGGCGCCGATCAGCGACGGCTCGTGGTCGAATGCCGTCAGGAGCACGCCGGCCGCGTCGCCGCGGAGAATCGCATCATCCAGCAGAACGATGGCCGACGCGATCGCCGCGATGCGCGGCTGACGCCGCATCATCGCCAGGTAGGCGCGAAGCACCGCCCGGTTGCGCTCGCGATCCTCCGCCAGACGGGCGGCGACGATGTCGGCGGCCGCTTCGGATTTCAGGTCACGCAGGAGCAACGTCGCGGACGCACGGAGACTCGGCGTCGGATCGTCGAGCATCGCCAGCAGCGTGGCGGTCAACTCCGCGGCAATCGTGTCCGTGCCCAATAGTTCACGCGTCAGTTCCAGCCCCAGATCGCGCACCGCGTCGAGCTTGTCCTTCAACATCTCGACGAGGATCGTCTGCCGCTGCTCCTTGGGCGCGGCGCGGTAACGCTGCCGCAGCGCCTGCCCGAGGCGATCCTTGATCTGGGCATATTGCTTCGAAACGGATTCGCTGCGACGAGTGAAGTTCGCCAGCAGGTGATCGCGCCACTGACCGGCAGTCATCGCCTTGGCCTGGCTCCACCACGCGGACCATCGCTCGCGGTCCGCGCCCAGGTCGTCCTGCCCCGACAATCGCGCCAGCGAAGCGAAAGTGGCCGCACGGATGGCGGCGGGTTGTCGCGGATCCAGAAGCGACATCAGCGCGGCGGCGGATGCCTGCGTCTGTTGATACCCCAGCGCGCCGATCGCCATCAGCCGCGATGTTTCGGCCATGCGCCGATCGCTGGCGACGACGACAACCTGGCGAACAACCTCCCCATCGTCGCAGCGCCCCAGCACCTCGGCGACATCGTCAACAATCCCCGCTTCCAGTTCCGGCAAGACGGTCAGCAGCATCTGGCCAACGGAAGCCGGCGTGGGGCGATTGGCCTGGCGGAGGCCGGTGACGATCGCCCGGCGGATGGCTGGATCGTTCGTGCATTTGAGTTCATTCAGCAGCACCGCCAGATCGGACGGTGACGCGGAACCCGCCAGTGAAGCCGCGGCTTCGCGACGCAAGCCGGCATCGGCCTGCCCGTCGCGGAGGGTGTTCAGTTGAGCCGTCCCGCCCGGCGAAGGCGCCAGCTTGTCTGCCCCCTGCGCGTAACCTGCCTGCCCGATCATCAGCACCATCAAAACGATCAGGCACGCCGCCAGCGGCGCGCGAAACCTGCGCCGATCAGAATCGGAAGCCAACGACATAACAGAATCGAGTTCCACCTCGGCCATGTGCCTTGCAGCCCCTGACTGCTGAAAAAAAATAAAAGCGGGTCCGCCTGCCAGATGATTGACCATGATACCCGCACAGTTAGTCCTTCGGCGAAGAAGCGATTGGGATTCCAATAGATTTTGTGAAACATTCGAAGCCTCGGCAAATTCTTTTCGTGAGAGCGTCAAAGTCCGTCGATTTTTCGCGCCGACGAAGCGCGTCGATGTGGCCGACGATGAACGCCGACGGAGTGGGATGAAGGCCTTCGATTCTTTTTCATCGGCAACCATCCGCGGCAGATCGTTTTGCCGCGAGCCATTCCGTAACCCGACACACGTCCCGCCACAATAAAAGGATGTGACCGCGATGTTGCGTCGATGATGATCGCGGTCGACCGTTTCCGGCATGCGACCCCATGTTGAGGTTCCAGTGCTCTCGATTCAGGTTCCCGATTCACGCTCCCTGCTCACCCGCCGCGAGTGCCTTCGCGTCGGCGGGGCGCTGGGCCTGTCGTCGCTGGGCCTGCGATCCGCGCTTGCCTCGCAGCCCGCGCCCGCCAAGCGCGGCGGCTCCTTCGGCAAGGCCAAATCCTGCATCGTCCTCTTCCTCGGCGGCGGCCCGCCCCAGCACGAAACCTGGGACCCCAAGCCCGACGCCAGCCCCGACATCCGCGGCGACCTCGACCCCATCAAGTCCAGCCTGCCCGGCCTCTATGTCGGCGAACTCATGCCCAAGCTCGCCGCCCAGGCCCATCGATGGAGCGTCCTCCGCGCCATGCGCACCGCCGACAACGCCCACTCCGCCAGCGGCTACTACATGCTCACCGGCCGCCCGCACCAGCCCAAGAACCAGGAGAACGCGACTCCGAAAGACCCCAACACCTGGCCCTGCCTCGGAGCTGTCGTGAATCGCCTGCTCCCCCGCCGTTCCGCCCTGCCCGGCACCGTCACGCTGCCGGAGCACATCTGGAACACCGGCATGATTCCCTGGCCCGGTCAAGACGCCGGCTGGCTCGGACGCGGCTCCGACCCCTGGCTGATCCACTGCGACCCGAGCGAGCCGAAGTTCACCATGTCCGGCCTCGAATTGGCCCCGGGCGTCTCTGAGGTCCGCCTCAACGACCGCCTGGCGATGCACAAGCAACTGAACAGCCACATGGACCGCTGGGCCAGCACCCGCGACCTCGAAGGCCACGACGTCTGGACCAACACCGCCCTCGACCTGCTCGCCAGCAACGGCACCCGCAAAGCCTTCAACCTCGACGACGAGAAGCCCGAAACCCGCGCCCGCTACGGCAACCACCGCTTCGGCCAGAGCGTCCTGCTCGCCCGCCGCCTCGTCGAGTCAGGCGTCTCCCTCGTCCAGGTCAACTGGACCCGCGACAAGGACGGCACCAACGACAGCCCCATGTGGGACACCCACCAGAAGAACACCTACTGGCTCAAGAAGAGCCTGATGAGCCCCATGGACGCCGCGTGCAGCGCCCTGATCGATGACCTGAGCGAGCGAGGCCTGCTCGACGAAACCCTCGTCGTCTGGATGGGCGAGTTCGGCCGGACACCCAAGATCAACGGCTCGGGCGGCCGCGACCACTGGGGCAACGTCTTCTCCGTCGCCCTAGCCGGCGGCGGCGTCCGGCAAGGCATCGTCCACGGCGCCTCCGACGCCATGGGAGCCGAGCCAAAGGAAGGCGTCGCCGGCCCGGAGAACCTGCTCGCCACGATCTTCCATTGCCTGGGCATCGACCCCGGCGCGACCATCAACGACCACACCGGCCGGCCCCAGCACATTGCCACCGGCGAGCCGATCCGGCAGATCATCTGACCTCCACGTCCGCTCGCCATTAGCCCCGGGCTCCGCCCGGGGGAGGTGTCGAACCCGGATCCGTCGGGCGGGCAACCCCCAACCCATCCCCAGCCCCCAAGAGTGGCCGGCCACGCACCCCCATGGGGTCATTTTTCGATCTAAACCACGCAACCCCAAGACCTTACCGAACCGACTGCCAGAAAGGTAGGACACTTTCCGGCCACATTCCGCGGCCACCCATCCCCGGTGAATCGCATGCGGAGACATGTCAAAGAACAACGCGGCCCCGCTGGCAGGCCGTCGGCAATGTCTACCTTACATTGACCGATCAATGCGAAGGTTACAGCCGCGTCGGTCGCGCCGATCGCCGCAGCCGATCGCGTGGGGTCGTGCATCGCGTGGAGGGTCCGTTGAGGCACGGCGAAACCCACCAATGGTGCCCGCAATACCCCGCGAACTCGGCTGCCGGCGATGGTGGATTTCGCGGACTCAATCCCCCTGCTCGTTGGGCGTGCTTGCAACTCACAGCATACGCACAGTAGAATTGTACTATGGCAAAGAACTTTCCAAAAACCGAGGATCTCGAAGTTGAGGAACCGGACGCACTAGAACTTGTAGACGAAAGTCCGGTAGAAACGATCAAGAGCGAGGTCGAGGATTCTCTCTCTGCTGCGGCCGCTTACGAGATTGTTTCGATTCCATCCGACTTCACACTCGAAGGGTTGCTCCTGAAGTGGAATAAGAAGCCTCGCCAGCTTGAGATACCCGGTTTTCAGCGAAAGTTTGTTTGGAGTCAGCGCCAAGCGAGTCGACTTATCGAGTCATTCTTGCTCGGCCTGCCAGTCCCCGCGCTCTTCCTGTACGTTGACCCCGATTCTGGAGCTCAGCAGGTGATTGATGGGCAGCAACGGCTGATGTCGGTAGTACAGTTTTTTAGTGGTCAGTTCCAGAACGCTAGTATGTCAAAGTCACGGGTGTTCCGACTCATCGGCCTTTCCGAAGACAGTAAGTTTACAAACATGACTTGCAAGCAGATTGAAGACCAATCGCCATCAACGTTTGCTAAGCTGAACGATTCGGTAATGCGAGCGTTCAGCATAAAACAACTCAACCCGTCTGACTCAACGAGCATCTATCATATTTTTGAGAGATTAAATACGGGCGGGACTAGGCTCATCGGTCAGGAGATACGCAATTGCGTTTACCACGGTGAACTCAATGACCTCCTCAATAAGTTAAATCAGAATAGCAATTGGAGAGCGATCATAGGAAAACAGCAGGCGGACTCGAGAATGCGAGATGTGGAAATGATCCTCCGATTTGTGGGTTTGTTTTTCGACGCAAGCGATTACAAGAAGCCCATGAAAGATTTCCTTTCCAAGGAAATGCGACGACATCGCAACATAGGCCCTAAGAAAGGTGCGAAGCTTGAAAGGACGTTCACCCGCACGGCGGAGGTCGTTGTTCAGAAGCTGGGGCCAACTCCGTTTCACAGGAAGAACGGAATGAATCCGGCATTCTTTGACGCCGTATTTACGACTATTGCAAAGAACCTAGACAAACTTCCCGGCGATCTAAGTGCAAGATATGCATTACTTGCCAAAAGTAAAGAGTTTGAAAGCTCATCAGAATTTCGTACAACCGATGTTGAAGAAGTTCGATCACGGCTGAGATTGGCGAAGGAGATGCTATTTGAATGAGCCTAGCGCTATTCGAAAACTTCCTCGTAAGTGCGGAATCGATTCTTAAGGTAAGGAATCAGTTTCCCGCAGGCGTGAACGCGGCAGAACTAGAGAGTGTAATAACCGGACACTCAATCGTACTTCTGCACTCCTATATGGAGCAGTGCATGAAGGAGGCCGTGGCGCAAATGGCTGCTCGATGTGCAGACCTTCGAGTTCGCAACTATGTGCTAAAATTGAGCGAAGCATCGACTGGCCGGGTGGGCGTTCCAAGTCTCAAAGAAACCTTGGGGAAATTTGACGCGAGTTGCAAAAAGGTGTTTGGAAAAAAACTCGCCGCAGATCTTGATGAGCATGGTCGCGGATGGGGATCTATTGTTACGCAACGGATACAAATCGGTCATCACGGGAAGCCCGCTACCTGTAGTTTCGAGGACGTGAAGGGGTTTTATGCCGATGTCAAGAAGGTGCTCTCGCTCTTTTGCGACTCACTTGGATTGACTCCGCAGGAAAAGGCAAATGTTTCGCCACTCATTACATAGAAATCGAAAAGCAGGGGGCAATCAATGGAAATTCAAGGATTGCAGGCGCTCTAACGCCCCTCGCCCCTGACAGCCTCGCGTCATCACTTCCCCTCCCACAACCGAAAACCACCCGTGAACGCATTCGCGTTGTCGCCCGCCCGGCAGCCCTTGGGCAGTTCCTTCAACTGCTTGACATTGCCGCCGCCGAGGACGACGTCGTTGAGTTGGAACGCAGCGGTCAGGCGCTGGACGCAGAAGTCGACGTGCTTGCGCCATTTCTTTTTGCCCATGCGTTCGACGCCGCGGAGGCCCAGGTAGTCTTCGTAGGTGCCTTTGCGATAAGGAAGGTGGGCGAGTTCGAGGGGGACGAGGATGCCTTCGACGACGAGAGCGGAGCCCAGGCCGGTGCCCAGGCCCAGGAAGAGCATGGAGCCTTTCTGGTAGCTGCCCAGCGCCTGCATGGCGGCGTCGTTGATGACCTTGACGGGGCAGTTGAAGGCGGCGGCGAAGTCGAAGCCGATCCAGCCGGGAGCGAGGTTGTGCGGCTCCTTGGCGATCTGTCCCTTCTCAACGGGCCCGGGGTAGCCGATGGCGACGCGGTCGTACTTCCATTCGCCGGCCATTTTCTTCACGGCGTCCACCATGAGCTGCGGCGTCATGGTCTTGCCCGACGGGGTCTTGCGCGGCTCCTTCTGGCCGGTGGCGAGGATTTTGACGTTCGTCCCGCCGATGTCGATGACCAGCACGTTGGACGCGGACTTGGATGAGGTTGCGGGCTTTTTCATGGTCGTGTCTCCCGACTTAGGAATGGAGCGGAATGAACTTCCCGGATTCGGAACTTCGGCGCTGCGTATCGATAAGGTAGCCGATTCTCGTGTTCCTCAGAGTCTCGCGCAAAGGCGCCAAGCACGCCAAGCCAGAGCCTCTTCTTCGCGAGCTTTGCCCCTTTGCGCGAGGCCCCAAACGTTCAGGTTGATCCTGCGCGGTTCCTTAGAACTTCATTCGGAACGCAGGAAAGGAGGAAGAAAATCGTTTGAATCCTGCCTGTTCCTGCTTTCCTCGTTTCCTCATTTCCTTAGAAACTCCGGCTCGGTCTGCTGAGAGCCCCTCGGGAGGTCTTTTCAGGCTCGTTCTTCGAGAGCCGCGAAGGATCAACTCCGCGGTTTCGACTCGCTTCGCTACCCGTCGGACGACTTGGAAAGTCGTCCCACAGGCGGGGCGCGGCGAAACGGTCGTCCAATTCCTTTCGTTCGGCGGAATGGCGCGGGGACTTCACTTGCCGGGCCACCATGCATCGATTTTCTTTGTCAGGTCCGCGACGACCTGCGGCTTGTCCATCGCCAGGTTTTTCTTTTCAAAGGGATCCGCCAGCACGTCGTAAAGCTCCACCTGCGGCGCGGGTTGTGGCTGCTGGGGCGCGGCGGCAGGCGCGGGCGCGGCGTTGGCGGCGGCTTCGGCGGGCAGGATGAGCTTGTAGTTCTTCTCGATGCACCAGCGGTGCGTGGTGCCGGGCGCGGGGTTGCCGATGGCGGGTTGGTCGTGTTCGTGGATGTCGCCGAAGATGATGTCGCGCTGGGCGGCGCGGCCGTCGGTTTTCTTGAAGTCGGCGGCGCAAAGTTCGAGCAGGTTCACGCCGGGCAACTCGTCCTTCGCCGCGACTCCGCACGCGGCGAGGATCGTGGGCATCATGTCGATCGAGTGGGCGAGAGTTTTTTCATCGCGCGTCGGCTGCACCTTGCCTGGCCAGCGCACCATGATGGGCGTGCGCAGGCCGCCATCGTATTGGCTGCGTTTGCTGCGCGGGGCGTAGCTGGGTTTGTCGACGTTCTGGATCCAGCCGTTGTCGGCGAGATAGATGACGATCGTGTTGTCCGCCACGCCCTTCTTGTCGAGGTGATCGAGCACCTGGCCACAGGTTTCGTCCCACCATTCCACCATGGCCCAGTAGCGGGCGACGTGGATGGAGTCGGTCTTCGCCTTGTATTTTTCGAGCAATCGCTGCGGCGGTGTGTGCGGATCGTGCGGCAGCATCGGGGCGTACCAGAGGAAGAACGGCTTCTCTTTCGCCACCGCGTCGTCCACGAAATCAAACACCGGCTGCATGGTTTGCCGGCCGATTTTCAGGCCTTCGTCCCCGTGCCGGCCGCCTTTGCTCGGATCGCCGTGGGTCATGCCGTGAGTGAATCCGCCGCGCGAGTAGTGGCCTTCCCACCACTTGCCGGTCTGCATGGTGAGATAGCCCTTGTCTTTCAGAAGCGCGGGCAGCATGGCGTTCTTTTCGAACTGCTGCACGAGCTTGTTTCGCAGTTCGAAATACTCGGCGGTCTGCGGGCGTTTGGTCGCACCTGCGGTTGGGCGCGGGTCGTTGCCGACGATGCCGTGCTGCCACGGATATTTGCCGGTGAGGATGGTGGCGAGGCTTGGCCGACAGAGGCTGTTGGGCACGTAGCCTCGCGTGAAGACGGCGGACTGGGCGGCGAGTTTGTCGAGGCGCGGGGTCTTGATCGTGTCGTGGCCCATGAAGCCGTAGTCGGTCCACGCGTGGTCGTCCGAGAGCAGGATGACGACATTGGGCGGCGCGGCACGCAGCGCAGTCTGGTCCATGGCGAAGGTGAGCAGGAGCAGCAGGACGAGCGTGAAAGGTTTCATCGCGCTTCATGGTAAGCGAAGTGCGCGTCGTTCGAAACGGCCCGCACAGGAGACGAGTCGACGGTTAGCAACCGCCGCGAATGCGCGACGCCCGGCTCCTGATCAACTGGCATTCGGTTTGACTTGTCTGACGTTCGGTCCCGCGGCGGTCGATGGGCGATTGAACTGCCGCACGAAATAGGCCTGCCACACCCGCAGGTGATCCACCATCGCGGTCTGGGCTGCTTTCGCATTGCGGGCGTCCAGCGCATCGAGGATGCGGGCGTGCTCGGCCATCGCCTGCTGGAGCACATCCACCGTCGTGGAGAGCTTGTTCATTCCGCGGTGCAGCATGCGATAGCGGGAAATATCCCGCGCCAGGCGCGGGCTGCCGGAAGCCTGGGCGATGGCGGCGTGGAACTGCTCGTCGAAATCGGTCCAGCGGGCGATCCAACCCGGATCATCCAGATCGGCGCTCAGTTGGACGATCACGCCGCGCAGTTCCACCAGCGTCTGACGATCCATGCGCTCGGCGGCTCGCCGGGCGGCTTCGCCTTCGAGCAGCTTGCGCATCTCGAACACGTCGAACACGTCGTCGGCTGTGAAACTCGCCACCACCGCGCGGTGATTCGCCTTCTGCTGGATCAGGCCGTCCTTCTCCAGTTGCTTCAGCGCGTCGTGGACGGGCGTGCGGCTGACCTGGAGCTTCTTCGACAACGATAACTCGCTGACCACCGATCCGGTCGCCAAAGCACCAGTCAGGATCGCTTCGAGAAGCGTTTCGTAGACCGCGTCGGACAGGCGAAGCCTGCTGTCGGACTTAAGACGTAATCGCGTGGTGCTGGACACGATTGAATCCTACATCATGAGGCTGCGCCCTGCGCAGGGGCACCGTAACCAGGCATCCCTCGCATGACAATGTGCATGCAGAATGGTTCAGGGCGACGATCGAAAGCGGTGACGGATTCCATGACGGGCGGTCGGTTCATGCTCCACGTCAACACAGCAAACACGATACAACGACACGGCGCGGCGGTCGCGGCGGTCGCGGCCGTTGCGATGGCGATGTCCCTCCCGGCCGCAACAGCCTGGGGACAGCCCGCCGCCGGCGCCGATCCCGCGCGGCAGGCCAGTTTGGCCGAGTACCAGCGCGCCGTCGTCCCCATCTTCGCGCAGCACTGCAACGAATGCCACGGTTCCAGGGAACCCCAGGGCGACCTGGAACTGGCCAAGCTCGATCCGGACATGAAGGGCCCCGAGGCGGCGCGGTGGGCGATGGTCTACGACCAGTTGGCCAGCGAGAAAATGCCGCCCAAAAAAGCGAAGACCCGCCCCACCGCTGAACAGGCGACGGCGGTGATGGAATGGATCAAGGCGGAGATGAAGCGCAACGGCAAGCACCTGGCCAAGCGCGAAGCCTACGCCAACGGCAACCTCGTGCCGCACGAGTTGCTCTTCGATCCGAAGAACGCCGCGCCGATCGAAGTCGCGGCCCGCCTCCGCCGGCTCAGCCCCGAAATCTACGCCGGCTTCATCGGTGAGCTGGGCAAGAACGCCAGCGTCGGCAACCCCTTCTCGCCTGAGGGCAAGAACACGTTCAAGGACATGGGAGAGCCGAAGATCGACGAGCCGGTCACCGCCTTGCTCATCCGCAACGCCCTGGCGATCGTCGAGCGGCAGACCGCGTTCAAGATCGAGAACGGCGAGGTCAAGAGCGTCGGGTTCACGGCCAAGGAATTCCTCGTCCTCTTCGACGACCAAAAGCCCGCCACCGATGCGCAGTTGGAGGCCGCGATCAAGACGCAGTTCGACCGCGTGGTGAAACGGCAGCCCACAAAAGACGAGACGCAGCGCTTCGTGGCCCTTCTGAAAAAGAACACCGCCGAGGCCGGCCGCGAGATGGGCGTGCGCTACGCGCTGGCGGCGGTGTTCCTGCTGCCGGAGGTGGTGTATCGCATGGAAGTCGGCGCGGGGTCGGCCGACGCTCAGGGCCGGCTGAGACTGGCGCCGCGCGAGATCGCCTTTGCCCTCGCTTACGCCCTGACCGACAAGCGACCCGACACCTGGCTGCTCGATGCCGCCGCCAAGGGACAGCTCGATACCAAGGAAGGCGTCGCCGCCGCCGCGAAGAAAATGCTCGACGATGCGAAGCTCGACAAGCCCCGCATCATGCGATTCTTCCGCGAGTACTTCGGCTACGAGCAGGCTCGCGAAGTCTTCAAGGAAGACAAGGACAACCCCGAGCACGATCCGCGCGCCCTGGTGGAAGACACCGACCGGCTGATCCAATCCATCCTCGAACAGGACAAGGACGTGCTGCGCGAACTGCTCACGACGAACAAGGCGTTCATCGCGCACAAGACCGCCGCCGAGACGAAGAAAAAACGCAAAGAGGAACTGGCCAAGTTCGAAGCGGAGAAGGCGAAGAATCCCGACAAGTTCAAGGACAAGAAGCCGCCGAAGGTCGGACGCAGCGTGTACGAAGCCTATGGCCTGAGCGATTTTCCGGACACGCAACCGGTCGAACTTCCGAAAGATCAGCGTGCCGGCATTCTCACGCAGCCCGCGTGGCTGATCGCCTGGTCCAAGAGCGATGACAACGACGTGATCCACCGCGGCAAGTGGGTGCGCGAGCGGCTGCTGGGCGGCGTCGTGCCCGATGTGCCCATCACCGTCGATGCCCAGCTTCCCATCGCACCGGAGAAGACGCTGCGCGAGCGCATGGCTGTGACGCAGCAGGAGTATTGCTGGAAGTGTCACCAGCTCATGAACCGCACGGGCTATCCCTTCGAAACGTACGACCACTTCGGCCGCTACCGCACGGAGGAGCGCGTCCTCGATCCGCAGGCGACGGCCAAGAACGTGGACAAGAAAGGCAAACCGCTGGGGCCGGTGATGAAGGGACTGCCGGTCAACGCGCTGGGCAGCTTCGATCTGGTGCCGGGCGAAGCGCTCAAGGGCGAGGTGAAGAACGCCGTCGAGTTCGCGCACAAGCTGGCGGAATCGCCCTACGTGGAGCAGGTGTTCATCCGCCACGCCTTCCGTTACTGGATGGCCCGCAACGAAAACCTCGGCGACGCGAAGAGCCTGCAGGAAGCGCACAAGGCCTACCGCGACAGCGGCGGCAGCATGAAGGCGCTGATCGTGGCGATGGTGAGCAGCGATTCGTTTCTGTATCGGGTCAGCCCCGACCGCTCCGCGGCACCGCGGGCGGCGACGAAGTGAACGCACTTGCCCCAGGGCTTTTCAATTCTCGCAGACCAGTGGTTGTTCTCAGGAATCACAAAGAACACAAAGCCACGAAGGTCACGAAGAGGAAGAGGAAAGAGCTTGATTCTCTGGGAATTTCTTAGGAGCCGTACAGGATCAACATCGCATGTGGGACGACTTTCCAAGTCGTCCGGCTGGGAGCGAAGCGATTCGAATCTGCGGAGTCAGTCTTGCACGGCTCCTTTGTGTCCTTTGTGTTCAAACCGGTGATCCAGTACCTATCCGGAAATGGAGAAGAGTGTGCCAAAATTTCCGGGGGCTTGGTCCCCTCTCCCCCAGTCCGCTGGGGGAGAGGGTTAGCCCGGATTATTCGGGGCTTCAGAAGGAGCCGCGCACGAAGTAAGCGGA
>CAYRPN010000016.1:0-67305 GCA_964426135.1 uncultured Phycisphaeraceae bacterium
AAAGTCAGAAGTTGACGCGCCCACGGGCTCTGACTTTTGCATTTTGACTTTTGCATTCACTATTTTGACTTTTCCGATGCACACTTCTGTGCGCCGCGCGCAGAAGTGACGGTGTCAGAATCTAAGGTCTGTGGGAAGCGATTTGCCTTGTGCATTTCCCTCGGCCCCTGGCCCTCATCCCTTGGCCCTTCTCTCATCTCACATCCCCGGCGCAAACCCATGCCGCAGCGTGTTCTCGCTGCACGCGCGCGGCTCGACGAACTGCAGCAGGTAATCCCATCCGCCCGCCTTGCTCCCGACACCCGACAAGCCGAAGCCGCCGAACGGCTGCCGCGCGACCAGCGCGCCGGTGATGCCGCGGTTGATGTAAAGATTGCCCACCCGGAACTCCCGCCGAGCCCGGTCCAGGTGCGACGGCGTGCGCGTGAAAATGCCGCCGGTGAGCTTGTAATCCACGCCATTGGCCATCGCGATGGCTTCGTCGAAGGCCTTCGCTTTCATCACGGCCAGTACGGGACCGAAGATTTCCTCGTTGGCCAGCCGATGCTGTGGCGTGATGCCCGTGAAAATATGCGGAGGGATGAGACGCCGCGACATTTCGGCGGCTACAGGTGTAATGGATCGACTCCCTCTCCCCCGGTCCGCCGGGGGAGAGGGTGGGGTGAGGGGGTTTCTCGTCGAAGTGAGCGGCTGCGATTGCGAGGGCGAAGAAGAAGACACCCCCTCACCCCAGCCCTCTCCCCCCGAGCGGGGAGAGGGGGCCGGAGCGTGCGCGGCATCACCAACCGGATTCATGCCCTCACCAAACACCATCTTCCCCTCACGTTTGCCGATCTCGACATACTCGCGAATCTTCGCCGCCGCCGCATCATCGATCACCGGCGGCACGTCCGTGCCCGGATCGAATGGGTCACCGACGCAGAGCGCCCTCGTCGCCTCGACCAGCCGCTTCACGAAGAGATCATGCACATCCTCCATGACAATGACGCGCGAACAGGCTGAGCATTTCTGCCCCGCGTAGCCGAATGCCGAGTCGCGCACGCCCAGCACCGCTTCATCGAGGTCGGCGGAACTGTCGACGATGATCGCATTCTTGCCGCCCATTTCGCAGATGACTTTCTTCACGTGCGGCTGCCCGGCGGGCGTCTGTCCGGCTGCGGCGATGATGTTCAGGCCTACCGCCTTGGAGCCGGTGAAAGCGATGATCGCCGTGCGCGGATCGCGCACCAGCGCGGCGCCGACCGTCTCGCCGATGCCGGGGACGAAATGCAGCACGTTCGCCGGCGCGCCCGCCTGATGCAGGATGTCGCACATCACCTTCGCGATGCCGGGCGTCTGCTCGGCGGGCTTGACCAGCACGGTGTTGCCCGTGACCAGCGCGGCGACCGTCATGCCGCAGCAGATCGCCAGCGGGAAGTTCCACGGGCTGATGACCACCGCCACGCCGCGCGGCTGATACCAGCTTTCATTTAACTCGCCGATGTACCGGCCAAGGCGTTTCGGCTGCATGAGGTCGACGGCGCCGCGGGCGTAGTACTCGCAGAAATCGATCGCTTCGCACACATCGGCATCGGCCTCGCGCCAAGGCTTGCTCGACTCGCGGATGATGATGCCGGAAAGCTCATCGCGCCGGGCACGCATGATCGCGGCGGCTTCCACCAATACCGCGGCGCGGCGGCGAATGTCGGTGTCGCGCCAGGCCGGGAAAACATCATGCGCCGCACGTAGTTGTGCGGTGGCCTGCTCGACGCTTGTGTCGTTCTTCACCGAGGCAACGACGGTTCGCGCGATGGCGGCGGCGAAAGCATCGCGCTGCCGCGTGTCAGAGAAATCACGCATCGGCTCATTGATGAACGGCCGGCCATCGCCGACCTCCGTTGGCGCGGGACTGAGGCGGTGTCGCTGCGCAAGTTCGTCCAGTCGGCGCGCGCCGCGGGTACTCGCCTGCGGCAAGGCCGAAGGTTCATCCGCCGCACCACGCGGCTGGGACAACAACTCACCAATTCCCGCGTTTTCCATGAAGCCCGCGCGGAGCCAGGAGTTGTTCGACGTGTTCTCCAGCAGTCGGCGCACGAGGTACGCCATGCCGGGGATGATCGGGCCCACGGGGATGTATTCGCGCAGCCGCAGATCGCGCTGGATCGCCACTTCTTTCAGTTGCCCACCCATGCCGTGCAACATTTGAAGTTCCAGCGCTGATGTCGGCAGCTTGCGCGATTCGAGCAGCGCCAGAGCGTGAGCGATGGAGCGCACATTGTGCGAGCCGAGCGCCAGCTTCACGCCGCCCTCGCCCGTCTTGCGCGGACAGGCGTCGATGAACGCGGCGCTCATCCGCTCGAAGCACGCATCGGTCTCCGGCTTCGTCGGCCAGACCGGCGAGAGCCAGCCCATCTGCTCCGCGTGGATCGTTTCGTAATCCCAGTACGCGCCCTTGACGAGGCGCACCGTGATCTGTCGGCCCGTGCGTTTGGCCCAGGCGATCATGTTGGCGGCGTCGATGTCGCCCGTGCGCAGGTACGCCTGCATTGCCAGCCCGCCGCCAAACTCGTACTTCTCGCTGCAGCGCCGGAACAGGTCGAGCGAGAGTTCCTTGTACCGCGCCTGCTCGATGTCGAAGTTGACGAACACGCCGTGGCGTTTCGCGGCGGTGAGCACCGGGCCGAGCGCATCGGTCAGCCGACCGATGGTCCGCTCGTAGTCGATCGGATTCGGGCTGGCGTCCAGTGACGTGATCTTGATGGAAACATTGACGCGCGGAATCGGGCCCAGGTGGTCGCCCTCCACGCGCGGCTGCACCGGCCAGCCTGCGACCTGATTCGGCAATGTTTCGATCAGGTCGAGATAGCGCTGGGCATAGGCGTGCGCTTCCTCCGCGCTGACGCATGCTTCGCCGAGCAGATCGACACTGAAGGCGGCGCCGTGCTTCCAGAGCTTGCGCAGCGCGGGCAGGGCGCTGGTCGCGTCCTCGCCGGCGATGAACCGCCGCGCCATCGTGCGAATTTGCCGCGAAATCACCTCCGCGGTGATGCCCTTCAAGAACCGCCCCGCGGTGATCGCCAGGCCCATGCCGCGCGGCGCCGAAAGCCCCGGCTGCGACAGGTACTCGACCAGATGGTCATACACCTTCTTCGCCGTGGTCAGCGTCGGAAAGACATCGACGAATCGGAAAAGCTGAGTCTTGAATGCTTCATCCTGCGTGGCCCATTCCATCAGGCGATCGGACCACGACGTGGCGCCGAAGAAGCCGCCGCGGCAGTCGCGAGCCTGCTGCAGCATCTCGGCGCCGATCTCCTGCGTCCGCTGTTCGATCTGATGAAAGTCGTGCGGCATGGGAGTCCATTTCAAATTGAAAAACGAAAAATTGCAATTTTCATTCTGGATTCATCATCATCTCCTCACGTCTTCACCCCCTCATCCTCTCGCCGTCCTTGTGTTAAACTTCACTCCAATGGATCCGCTCATCATCACGCTCGATGGTCCCGCCGGCTCCGGGAAATCCACCGTCGCCCGACAGCTCGCCAAGCGTCTGGGTCTGGAGTTTCTCGACACCGGCGCGATGTACCGCGGCATCACCGCGCAGGTGCTCGACGATGGCATCGACCCGAAGTCGAGTCCGCAGGCGGTCGCTGATTTCGCGAGGGACTGCACGATCCGCTTCGACTGGAAGAGCGATCCGCCGAGGCTCTACATCAACAACCGCGACGTCACGATGCGTCTGCGCGATTCCGACGTCACCGGCAATGTCAGCGAAGTGGCGGCGATGCCGGACGTGCGCCGCGTGCTGGTGAAGGAACAGCGGCACATCGGGCACGAGCATCCGCGTCTGGTGACCGAAGGCCGCGACCAGGGTTCGGTCGTGTTCCCCCATGCGCAGGCGAAGTTCTACGTCGAAGCGAAGGCGGAAGTGCGTGCCCAGCGCCGCGCGGCCCAGTTGCGCGCCGAGGGCCGGGACGCCGACGAACGCGTGATCCTCCAGCAGATCGTCGCCCGCGATCACAAGGACAGCCACCGCGCGAGCGATCCCCTGATCCGTCCCGCCGACGCGGAGACGATTGACACCTCGAATCTCTCACTGGAGCAGGTGATCGATCTGCTTGAGAAGAAGGTGCGCCAGCGCGTGAAGCCGGCTGCTCAGGTCCAGGCGGCTCCGCAGGTCGTCATCGCCGAGGGCGTCGTGCCCACAGGCAAGCCGGGGGCCAAGCCGGGGGCCAAGCCGGGGGCGGGGGTTCGCCGGTGACGGACGTGACGCTGCGCCAGCTTGTGGCTGCTTCGCCGCGAGGTTCGTGGCTTCAATTCCTGTGGTGGCAGCTTCTCAAGGCTCCATGCACCGCGTGGTACAAGCTGTTCTATCGATTGCGGGTTGAAGGGAATGAGCATTTGCCGCGCACCGGACCGGTGCTCATCGTTTCCAATCACGAGTCATTTCTCGACCCGGTGCTTGTCGGCCTGTCGTGTTCGCCGCGGCCGATTTACACCATGGCGCGGTCTTCGCTCTTTCGCTTTCCGATGGGGCAGTTGATTCGCTCGGTCAACGGGATTCCGGTGGATCGCGGCACAGCGGACCTGACCTCCATCCGCCGGTGCATCGACGTGCTGAAGCAGGGCAAGGCTCTGGGGATCTTTCCCGAAGGCACGCGCAGCGAAGAGGGTGCGATGAAAAAATTTCGCGGCGGGACGATGCTGCTGATCAAGCGGGCGAAGCCGATGGTGGCGCCGCTGGCGATCGCGGGGAGTTTCGAGACGTGGCCGCGAAGCAGGAAACTGCCGCATCTGACAGGGCGTATCAAGGTGCGATTCGCGCCTCCGATCGCGGCGGAGACATTGATCGAGATGGGCGAGGAGGCGGCGCTGGAGTCGCTGCGGGTGAAAGTTCAGGAGATGCGCGATGAGCTACGGGAAGGGATGAAGAAGTAAAAAGACTCTTCGTTCAGCGGCGGGCCAAAGGCTCGGCGGCGGCCCGCGCGGCCCCCGGCTCAGTCATATCGGAACACACCCTTGCGCCACGCGTAGACAAACGCGATGATGCTGGTGAGCACGAAGAAAAGCATGCGGGCGAGGAAGAGCGGGCTGAGGCCCGACTCGCTGGTGAGACTGGGGAACACGGTGGCCCACGGATAGAGGAAGACGATTTCCACGTCGAACACGAGGAACGTCATGGCGACGATGTAGAAACGGACGTTGAACCGGCGGCGCGCGGTGCCGATGGGATTCACGCCTGATTCGTAGGTGGAGCCTTTGATGTCGCCCTTGCGGCTGGGGCCGATGATGTGCGTGAGCACGAGGTTGCCCACGCCGAAGGCGATCGCCATCAGCAGCAGCACGCCGAGTGGGGCGTAGTGACTGAACGAGTCGGCATTCGCAAGCATGAACGGCATTTCGCAAAGCTCCAGAAGGCGGCGGCAGTTTAGCATTTAGCCGGCGGGCTTGCCCGCCGAGGGGCCCACTGCCTCCAGCAATTCGCACGTTCTCTCATTGGCGTGGGAATCGCGAACCTTCCTCGCGAAGGTCGCGCACGCCGTCTTCACGTCGCCGGAATCGAGCAGCGTTCGCAGCGCATCCGCCACGCGCTTGCCTTTGAATCGGCTCGGCACGACGAAGGTGCCCACGCCCAGCCGCTGCAATCGCGCGACGTTGTCCGGTTGATCGAAACCCAGCGGCATGACCAACTGCGGAATGCCCGCGGCGAGCGCCTGGGCACAGGTGCCGATGCCTCCGTGATGAGCGATCGCCGCACAGCGCGGCAAGACCTGCGAGAAGGGCACATACGGCAAGTGCAGCACGTGGTCCGGCAGTTTCGCCGGCAACTGTTCAGGATAGCGCGACAACAGGAGCGCGCGGCGATTCAACAATCGCGCCGCCTCGATGCCCGCCGCGAAAAAGCGATCCGCCTGGCGATTCGCCGAGCCGGGCGTGAACACGATCGGCGGCGAGCCGGCTTGCAGGAAAGCCTCCAGCGAGGGGTCGAGCTCGTGATGCCCGGCTTCATCAAAAAGCGGAAACCCGGTGAGCTTCAGTTGTGCAGGCCAGTCGGGCTGCGGCGGGCCGAACCAGTCTGGGAACAGTCCGATCACTCGCTGCGGCGAATGCATCCACGATCGGAACACGCGCGAAACGCCGGGCAAGCCCAACTCGCGCCGCCAGCGATTGAGCAGCGGCACCATGTGCGGATCGGCGAAAACCTTGTCAACGAGCCACCACATCGCACGCTTCATGAAGCGAGGCATCCACGACAGATCGCGCCCCGGCAGATGCACGGGCTGCTGATGGTCCGAGCGGAACACCGCCGGCGCCAGGTGCAGCGTGGCGGCGGGCGTGTGATGCTTGTCCTCGAAGACGCGCGCGTGAAATGCAATGCCGTGGCCCACCAGCACGCTGCGGCCGGGCTGATGGATGCGGGCGATGGCATCGTAGCCCTCGCGCATCATCCGTGCGGCGATGCCGAGCACAACTTTCAGTCCTCGCCGCGGATGCCAGAGATCAGGATCCTGCGTGACGCGATTGAAATCCTCTTCGGTGCCGATGCCGACGTAGCTGGCGCCGGACGCTTCGATGAGTTTCTGAAAGGTCGGGCCGGAAATGATGGAGACCTCGTGCCCGCGCTGTTGCAGGATTCGGCCGAGGCCGACGTACGGATGCACATCGCCGCTGGAGCCGACTGGCGTGAGGATGAAATGCCTGGAGTTCACAGTGCGGATGGTAGCAGGGCGAGCACAGTGACCGATGGCGCGCTCCTTCGCGCGGGCCTGCCGGCACGTCCTGGCATCAGGGCATCCGCAGATCAAATCACGAAGAACGATGCCACGGTCATCATCAGGATGAGCGCGAGGAAGAACTGCACCACGAGGATGACGATCAGCAGCATCGTGACCTCCCAGAAGTTCAGGTCGAAAAGCTTCGCCAGCGGCAACCCTACAACGACGATGCGCACGAACCACGTGAGCATCATCCCGGTGCCCAGCGTGGCGGACATGATCGTGTCGTTGATCCAGTCGCAGATCGCCATCGGTCCGATCACCAGGCCCGTCAGTTTCAGCAGAGTCGTCTGAAGCGAGCCGAAGCCGATGTCGAGCACCTTCGCGGCGACCATGCAGCAGAACAGGATGATCGGAACCATGACGATCGCTTGGAACGCAAGCGAGTAAAACGCCAGAATCAGCGGCGAAACCGAGAACCCCTTCTTTTTCTTCACCGCGGCCAGCGCCAGCGAACTGCGCGACGCGACGAGTTTGCGCTTCGCCTTGGCGGCCTCACGCTCCGCGGTCTTGGACTTCTCGATATCGGTGGGTGCTGGTTCGGGTGGCGGTAGCGGTGCGGTTGCGGCCTTATCCTTCTCCGCGGGCGCTTGGGGATCCGCCGGCGGAGCCTTCGGCTGCTTCAGAATTTCCAGCAACTGGTCCGCTTCCGGGTTCCCTTTGATCGAATCCTGATCGACGATCGTTTCCTCCATCTCGCTGGCCGGGATCTCGGAAGGATCGCCTTCGTCAACGGAAGGGCGGCCGAAGAAATTGTTTCGCGGCACCGGCTTTGCAATGGCCGCATCTTCCTCTTCATTCAACGCGCCCATGCCTCCATACGCGCGCAGAATGGTGAAAAGGATGCCGACCGCGATCATCGCAACGGGAACGTACAGGTCGATGAACTTGTAGTTCGTTTCATCGTCCGTCGTTCTGCGTCGCGGCCGCGACGATGTGTTGGGGCGTCCCTCCGAACCGAGTTGGGCATCATCATCCGGATCGTGATGGGCATCGTCCTCGCTTGCAGGCGGCGTCGTTGCGAGAACCGCTGAAGTCTGCAGTTTTCTGCCTGACTTTCGGTTGTAGCCGCAACGGATGCACAGGACGGCCTCCACTTTCATCGGGGCGTGACAAGCGGGACAGGTGCCCGATGCCGCCGGTGAATGTGCATCGTTCAGATCGAGCGGCAAAGCGCCCAAGGCGGCCTCCGAACGCGCATCGGGTTCCGACGATTCAGCGAAATGAGGGGGCTCCTCAAGTTCGAATGGATTGCTCTCAGACTTTACTTCCTGTGGCGGCGGCGCCGGGTCACCGTTCGCGGCCGCCGGCATCGGGAAAGACATCCCGCAGACGCACTTCACTTTGCGTCCTGCCAACTCCGCGCGCCAGCGAAGGCGCTTGCCGCAGGAAGGGCACGAGATCGATTCGTTGGGTTGGCTCGGCATGCGAGAAGTCTCCGGAATGCAGCCGGTGAAAACATCGCAGACGAACATGAAAATGTCAATCGTTCTGCGAAGCGTTCACACCACCGTCATCGTCCCCGTCTGCCTCGCGAAGCCTTGCGTCAGCACGTACGTCGCGTTGATGATGGAAGTGAACGTCAGCGTGACAATGCCCGCGCCGCTTCCTCCACGTCGACTTGGTGGTACGCCTGTCGAGCACGAAGTCGCGCCATGCGGGGAAGTGGGCGATGCAGGACTCGAACCCGCGACATCCTCCGTGTAAAGGAGGCGCTCTAGCCAACTGAGCTAATCGCCCGATGTGTGCATTCTATCCTTTGACGCGGCTCAGGTCATCGTTGTGTTGTCGACCCGCCTTGGGCTGGCTGGTTCGAGGGATAGGCGCGGGGCGTTTGGCAGGCTACAATACCAAGGCCCACCTGCACTCCGTCAAGGATTCCTACATGAAGCCCATCTTCCACGCTCTGCTGCTCATCGTGTCGCTTGCAATCGCATCGTCGTTCGCGACGGCTGCCGAGGATGCGCCTAAGAAGGAAACTCCCAAGAAGGAAGTTCCCAAGAAGGAGAAGAAGCCGGAGACCACGATCGAGTGGACGGAGATCAAGACCGATTCCGGCCCGCTGAAGAAGCCGGAGTATCGCGCGGGGCAGAAAAAGGTCGAGCCGACATCGGTGGAGTTCGATGTTGAGGCGCAGGGTTTCCGCGTCAAGATCAAGGCGGAGGCGCTTGAGGACGCGAAGGGCGGTTCCATGCGTGCGGTGCTGCTGAAGAAGGAAGGCACCGGCGAGAAGGCGAAGTTCCGTTCCGCAGGCAATCTCGGCAGCATCCGCGCTGGCGGCGAGATCGCCAAGGTGTTCGCTGGAGCGGGCACTTACAAGATCGAACTCGAAGGCGACAAGGTCAAGTACGAAGTCGTCGTGGAAGCCGCGGAGAAGAAGACGGCCGAGACCAAGGAAAAGTGATTCGGCACGGCTGTTGGGGCCCGCGAAGCGTGGCGCACGACCAATGTTGTCCACGCGGTTGAACAGGAGTAGTGATCCCTTTGAATCGGGTGGCCGGGGCTGAGTCGGCGAAGCCCCGGAACAAACCACCCAATGCACCGGGGCGTCGAAGACTCCTCCCCGACAACCCAAGCATTTTCAAACGGGCTCACTATCGAACGGGACATCTCTTGGAGTTCATCCACGTATAGCGCGGCGTGCCAGGGTAAACTGAAATGTTGTCGGGCTGTGAGGCGCTGCCATGCCCAGATTCTTGCTTTTGCTTTTGACCGCGCTTGTCTTTCTTTCCCTGCCGGCCTGTCATGCCGCGCCGCCGGTCGCGCTGCCGGTGCAGTCGCCGGATCCCTTCACCAATCCTGCAGGCATTGCCGAGGGGAACTTTGCGTTCGTCGCGCCGGCGAATGTGTCGCTGTTCCTGCAGTTCGACAACGTGGCGGACTGGCGCGGCTCCGCGGCCAATGAAGCACTGGCGGCTCAGGTCTGGAAGGCATTGAAGGAAGTCGAAGAACCGCGGGTCTGGCTGCCTGCCGTGGCTGCGCTGGGCATGAGCCACGAGCAACTGCGGGAGCGTTACTTCGGCAGGTCACTCGCCTTCGTCGGTGCGGATGGAAGCGAGGGCCTGGCTTACGCGGTGTGGTCGAGCGCCGAGCCGGCGCACCTGCTCGCGCTGCCCGTGGCGATGCAGTTGAAACAGCAATCGGCCGCGACCGCCGATTCCCGCTTCGACACATTCACCTCGGCGGACGGCAGCGTATTGATGGCGATCCACGAGGATCGGTTCCTTGTCGCGCCGGTGAGGCATCGCGCGTGGTTCGAGAAGCTCATCCGATTCGCAGCAGACCAGTCCCCGCAATCGCCGCAGAACACCCTGGCGATCCGCTCCTCGCAGACCGCTTCGACCACGACCGACACCGCCGGCGCGACACTGCCTGCCAAGGCACTGGCGCGCGATGATCGGTTTCAAGACTTGCTGCAGAAGCTGCCTTCGGATCGCAGCGTCCTGCTTTTCACGCAGGACGCCAAACAGGATGGCCGGCATGCCGTCGTCGTGACGATGAACGGCGAGCACCTGTCGGCGCACTATGCCGCGCGGATCAGGAAGTTCGATGAGTTCTATCGGCAGTTCGAGCATACTTCAGGTGCGAACTTCGGCCCCGCGCCCAGCGATGCGATCATGGCCGCCAGCGTGAATCTCATCAAGAAGGACAACAAGGGCATCGGCTTTCTCAATCTCTTCGTGTTCCCGAAGAACATGGAAGATCACGTGCTGCCGAAGCTGGCGGCGCCGATGGTCGTCTTCCTGACCTCGATGCCCGGCAGCGAATTAAAGTCGGATGTCACCGTCCGCGTGCCGGTGGGAGTGGTGGCGATCAGGTTGAAGGATCGCGGTGTGGCGGACGACCTGGATCGCATCGTGGGTGGGTTTCACCTCTTTGCGAACCTGGGCGAGTTCAATGTGCTGGAAGGCGTCTTCGGCGGCAGCCGCGAAATGGAAGGCGATGTGGCGTTCCGCGTCGCCGATTTCGGGCAGGCGATTGTGAAGCGCATCAAAGATCCGGCGACCGTGAAGATGTTCAGGATGCCGGAACTGAAGTTGCTCACCCATATTTCCTACGGCCGCATCGGCGACTGGTACGTGATGTGTACTCAGGAAAAGACGTTCCGCCAACTTGCGAAGGTCCATGGGCAGGCGGCTGCCACGCTGGATGGCAGCGGGGCGGCGCGGCTGTTCAAGCTGGATGATCGCAGCGAAGTGATTTTCAACGGCATGGTGCGGGCGCCGCAACTTGCGACCCTTTCGGATGAACTGACGGAGTACTGGAAGAAACTTGAGGTGAAGGCGGAGGTTCCCGCACCCTCGCAAGAGGAAGCCGCCGCGAAGAAGAAGCGTGAGGAAAGCGCCGCCGCCCGGCAGATTCGCAAGCCCATGGAATGGATCGCCGACGCGATCAAGCACCGGCATTCCTTCAGCGTGCAGGTCTGGCGCGACGAGGCGGGCGATCTGCGGGGGATGATGAAGACGGTGGAGGGCGACAAGTGAGAGGTGCGAAGTGATACGGATTCCACTTGAATCGCGCGCCGAGGTCTTGTACGAAATCCCCGTCGGTTCTCCGATTGTTACGGCGCGAAGATCAACTGGAATCCGTATGAGAAGTGGAGAGTGAAAAGTGCGGAGGGCTTGGGAGGTGCGCGGTTTTGCGAAAGGTGCGTCAAGTCCGCGCCGAGACTTGACGCACCCTGTGTCGGAGCCGATGCGAATCTCCTCCCTTCGCTCCTGTTCACTTTCTGAACGTGAAGCGCTTCAGTTTCGCTAGTCCTCGGAACGGCGCGACGACAACCACCTGCACCTGGGTGTAGATGCTTGCGACCATGTACCGAAGTGCTGCACGGGCGGTGTACGACTGTGGTTCGGGCATGCCGATCAGCCAGACGAGGGAGGCGAGTCGGATGCCGGCCGAGATGAGGAAGAGCAGGCCGTGATAGGTGACGGTCATGCCCATCCATTCGTCGTGCCAGTCCTTGAGTGTCTCGGCGATGGTCCCGCCAAAGATACCGCTGAGCGAACCGGCAATGCCGATGACCACGGAATGCACCGCGACGTAGGCGCTTCCGCCGGCTTTGTTGGTGTCGGTGTCCGCCATTTGCAGCAGCAGATTCTGGCTGGCGAGTTCGACTCCCGGCCACGCCATCGCCGCCGAGAGCACCGCCATGTAGCCGATCCACCAACTGTCGCCGTGCCAGCCGTCGTGGGTGACGAACGCCCATGAGATCGCGCCATGCGTGATGAGTACGCCGGCGATCAGCAGCACGGGCCTGCAGCCGAGTTTGTCCACCAGCCTGCCCCAGATGGGGAAGGTGAGCATGGAACTGATCATCGGAATCGCGACGAGCATGAGGTTCGCCTGCCAGTTGCTCATTTTCACGACGTCGTCGAGCAGGTATTTCCAGACGAAGACTTCGATGTACCCGATTCCGAAAAACAGCGTGCCTCGGAATGCAAGGAAGCGGCGAAAAGCCGGATGCTTCAGCGGCTGCGCTAGCATCTGAAAGAAATTGATGGGCTTGGTGTGGTCGCGGCGATGTTCGTCGGGCACCCACTTGAACAGGCCGATGTCGATCATGCCGCACACCGCTCCGACGATGAAGAGCAGCGAGATCGTTCGCTGCAGGATCAGGGGATCCTTGCCGGCGTCGGTCATGGCGCGGTCGAGGATGAAGCCCACCAGCAGCGTCATGGCCATGCCGACAAAGCGGCCGACCTGGCCGCGCCTGGCGAAGTACCGGCCGCGAATGCGGTCCGGAATGAAATCCGCCATCCACACCAGCCATGCCGGATCGCTCAGGTTTCCCAGCGACGTCGTGGCCCAGATCATCAAGAGCAGCAGCCACCAGTGGTGATCGGGTGTGACTCCCGGTATCCACGGAATCAGCGCGATGAGAATCCACATCGCCCGGTGAGTGATGCCCGCGATGAGGAAAATTCGCTTTCGCCCGCCGTATTTCTCCATGAGATAGCTGGAGATGACCTGGATGAGCAGGCCTGCGTGCGGCATCGCGCCGAGCAGGCCGTAGCCGAACTCGCCCATCCCCATGGAATCGGCGTAGCGGATGCGCGGTGCGCCGTTGACGCAGTAGTTCCACACCGCCCAGAATCCGCAGGAAATGGTGACGAACGTCAATGCCCGGCGCAGCGTGCGCGGCTTGTGCTTCTCCAGCACGACGATGGGCGATGCGGAGGACACCGGCGTCGCGCCGGTCGCCGGCGCGGCGGTGGGGGAGGTTTCAGTCGGCCGATCCATGGCGGGGCTTATCCAGACGGCGTCGCCGCGGCGACGCCGAAAAGGGCATTCTTCAACCGGGCGAGGCCCGGGTATCGCTGCAAATCATATTCTCGCACGGCGGCGAGTGGAAATGGGACTGAATTAGACCTATATTAGTCCGCCAGTGGTCGGACACCGCCCCGATCCGTGCCCGGTCCCGTTCGTGCAACCATGATCAGCTTCACCCGCAAAACCGATTACGCACTCGTCGCCCTGGCGCGGCTCGCCTTGCAGAAGGCGCAGGAAGGCGATCCGCTCAGCGCCCGCGCCATTGCCGATGAATTCGGCCTGCCGCTGCAACTGCTCATGTCGCTCATGAAACGCCTGCATCGCTCAGGCATCATCAACTCCAACCGCGGCGCTCGCGGCGGCTACTTGCTGGCGCGCGAGCCTGGCCGAATCAGCATTGCCGATGTCGTCGAATCCATCGAAGGCCCCGCCCGGCTCGCCCCCTGTTGCTCCGATGAGCCGCAGGGCGGCGAGTGCCTCATGTGCAATCTCACCGATCGCTGCCCGATCACCGGCGCCATCCGCGAGATGAACGGGCGTATCTCGCAGTTCCTGCACGAGGTGACATTGGAGACCCTGCTGGAAACGGCGGAGCGCAAAGTGAAACTCCCCCGCGTGGGCAAAATTGGCCGGCAGCGCCCGGTCGAGCTTAGCATCGGGAAACTGCGATAACGTGAACGGAGTCAGCCATGCCTACCACCACTGAAGCAGAACTACGGGCCGACCTGGCCAACCAGAAATACAAGTACGGCTTCACCACCGACATCGAGACCGAAACTATCCCCGTCGGTCTCAATGAAGAGGTCGTCCGCCTCATCTCCGCGAAGAAGGACGAGCCGCAGTGGCTCACCGACTGGCGCCTCAAGGCGTATCGCCACTGGCTCACGATGAAGTCGCCCACGTGGCAGTTCCTGCCCTACGGCTACGGCCCGATCGACTACAACGCGGTCAGCTACTACTCCGCTCCAAAGCAGAAACCGAAGCTCGCCAGCATGGACGAGGTCGATCCGAAACTGCTGGAAACCTACGAGAAACTGGGCATTCCCATCACGGAACAGAAAATGCTCGCCGGCGTCGCCGTCGATGCCGTGTTCGACTCGGTCTCCGTCGCCACCACGTTCAAGAAGGAACTCGAAAAGCACGGCATCATTTTCTGCTCCATCAGCGAAGCGGTGCGGAATCATCCCGACCTGGTGAAGAAATATCTCGGCTCCGTCGTGCCGTACAGCGACAACTTCTTCGCCACGCTCAATACCGCCGTCTTCAGCGACGGTTCCTTCGTCTATGTGCCCAAGGGCGTGCGCTGCCCGATGGAACTCTCCACCTATTTCCGAATCAACGCCAAGGGCACCGGCCAGTTCGAGCGCACGCTCATCGTCGCCGACGAAGGCGCGTATGTGTCCTACCTCGAAGGCTGCACCGCGCCGATGCGCGATGAGAATCAACTGCACGCGGCGGTCGTCGAACTCGTCGCCATGAAGGACGCGACGATCAAGTATTCCACCATCCAGCACTGGTACCCGGGCGACGAGAACGGCAAGGGCGGCATCTACAACTTCGTCACCAAGCGCGGCAAGTGCGTCGGCGACAACTCGCACATCAGTTGGACGCAGGTCGAAACCGGCTCAGCCATCACCTGGAAATATCCAAGCTGCATCCTGCAGGGCGATCACAGCGTCGGCGAGTTTTACTCCGTGGCCGTGACCAACAACCGGCAGCAGGCGGACACCGGCACGAAGATGATCCACATCGGCAGGAACACCCGCAGCACGATCGTGAGCAAGGGCATCAGCGCCGGCCGGGGTCAGAATGTGTACCGCGGGCAGGTGAAGGTGCTCAAGGGCGCCGCCAGCAGCCGCAACTACACGCAGTGCGATTCGCTCTTGATCGGCGACAAGTGCGGCGCCCACACGTTCCCGTACATCGAAGTGAAGAACACCAGCAGCAAGTGCGAGCACGAGGCCTCCACGAGCAAGATCGGCGCGGATCAGATTTTCTACCTGCAACAGCGCGGCCTCGACGCCGAGCAAGCGGTGAGCCTGATCGTCAACGGCTTCTGCAAACAGGTGTTCAAGGAACTGCCGATGGAGTTCGCGGTGGAGGCGAAGAAACTGTTGAGCGTGAGTTTGGAAGGAAGCGTGGGATGATGGGTGTCGTGCCGATCATCATGCCTTCGGAATTGCCGCTCATGGATGCGAAGAAGCCCCATGCCTGGTCGCCGATTGAGGACCTGCCGGACAATTGGCCGGAGTTGGTCGATGCCCGCGTTTTCGAAGCGGCGCAGGAGTGGAAAAGAGCAATCCGCGACCTGCGCGATCATCGACTGCTCCGCGAATTCGTCGCGCGGTTATGCCGTGAGTACGCGATCGAAACCGGCGCGATCGAGCAGATTTACCACATCAGCCGCAATGCCACGAAAGTGCTCATCGACCAGGGCCTCAACGCGGCGTTTCTCTCGCACGGTGACACCGAAGAGCCCGTCGAACTCGTCATGGCGCGGATCGGCGACCAGCAACGCGCAATCGATGGCGTGTACCAGTTTGTGGCGTCTGAACGAAAACTGACGAAGTCGTTCCTCCTCGAATTGCACCAGGTGCTGACAGATAACCAGCGCACCTTCATGGGTCGCGACTCGCTGGGCCAATGGGTCGAACGATCCCTGCCTCGCGGACAATGGAAACCCTGGCCCAACAACGTCGGCGGGCCGGGCGGGTTCTTTTACGAGTTCTGCCCGCCGGTGCAGGTGGACAGCGAGATCGATCGGCTGCTCGGCTGGCACGAGCGCCACGGGACTGAAGCGGTGTCGCCTGTTATGGAAGCGGCTTGGCTGCACCACCGTTTTGTTCAGATTCATCCTTTCACGGACGGGAATGGCCGCACCGCGCGCTGCCTCGCCACGATGGTGCTCATTAAGGCCGGCTGGCTCCCGCTCGTGGTGACGCGCGATGACAAACTCGACTACTACAAGGCACTGCAGGACGCCGATGAAGGCGACCTGCGGCCTCTGATCAAACTGTTTGAGTCTCTACAGCTTGGCGTTCTACGGCAGGCCATGCGTGTCGTGGCCGAAATTCAGGATCGCCCAACAAAGTGACCGACCGGAGTTCATTCGCGATGTCCCTCCTCGAAATCAAAAACCTCCACGCTCGCGTCGAAGGGCGCGAGATTCTCAAAGGCATCGATCTGACCATCGAGCCCGGCAGCGTTCACGCCATCATGGGCCTCAACGGCTCGGGCAAGAGCACGCTGGCGCGCGTGCTGTCAGGCCACGAGTCCTACGAAGTCACCGAAGGCGAGATTCTGCTCAATGGCAAGAACATCGCCGACATGGAAACCGACGAACGCGCCTGCGAAGGCCTGTTCATGGCGTTCCAGTATCCCGTGGAAATTCCCGGCGTCAGCAACACGGAGTTTCTCAAGGCCGCCATCAACGCCGTACGTAAGCATCGCGGCCAGACCGAGCTCGATGCCGTCAGCTTTCTCAAGCTCGTGCGCGAGAAGATGAAGCTCGTGAAAATGCCTGAGGACCTCTTGAAGCGCAGCGTCAACGAAGGTTTCTCCGGCGGCGAGAAGAAGAAGAACGAAATCTTCCAGATGTCCGTCCTGGAGCCGAAGCTGATGGTGCTCGACGAGACCGACAGCGGCCTCGATATCGACGCGCTCCGCATCGTGTCCGACGGCGTCAACGCCATGCGGCATCCGACGCGATCGTTCCTCGTGATCACGCACTACCAGCGCCTGCTCGAATACATCGTGCCGGATTACGTGCACGTGCTGATCGACGGTCGCATCGTCAAGAGCGGCGGCAAGGACCTGGCGCTCGAACTCGACACCAAGGGTTACGAGTGGGTGCGACAGGAAGCGGCCCGCGGTGAGCCGGTGAGTGTGAAGTAGAGCGCCCGGCCCACGCGCGCGCCTCGGCATGGCGGCTTAAGCCGCCATGCCGGATGAGCCCTGCGTACCCGCACCATCCCCGTGCCCCCGCACACATAGTCCCCAGCGTGCCCCACGACTTACGTCAGGCCAATCACTATGCCCGCCATCGCCGAAACAACACAATCCGCCGTCGCCGAGCTTGCGACGCTGGCGAAATCAAGCCTCACCGGGCCTGAATCGCTGCGATCGCTTCGTGAATCCGCGCTGGCGAGATTCGTCGAACTTGGTCTGCCCACGACGCATCACGAGGATTGGCGATTCACCAATCTCGGCGAGCTCGTGGCCACCAGCTTTGCGCTTCGCCCCGCGCCGCCGAAGGTCAACCACGACCAGGTCGCCACCTTCGCGGTGCCCGGGCTTGCCGCCCACACGCTGGTCTTCATCGATGGCATCTACGCGCCGCAGCTCTCGGACATCCGCAAACTGCCCGACGGCGTGCGAGTCACCACCCTGCATGACGCAGCCGGCACGCATCGCACGCTCGTCGAGAAATATCTCGGCAAGATCGCTCCATTTGCCAACGAAGCCTTCACCGCGCTGAACACGGCCTTCCTCGGCGATGGTGTGTTCATCCACGTTCCCCGCAACGTGCGCGTCGATGATCCGGTGATCTTGCTGAACATCGCCACGCACGGCGGCGCTCACGAGCCAGCGGTCATCACCAACCCGCGCAATCTCATCATCGCTGAGGATGGCAGCGGGCTGCGCGTTGTCGAGCATTACGTGGCGCTGGGTGACAACGTCTATTTCACCAACGCGGTGACCGAGTTCTTCACCGGCGACAACTGCCACGCCACGCATTACTTCATCGAAGAGGAAAGCCGCAAGGCGTTCAGCGTCAGCGCCTTGCACGCTCGCACCGGCCGCAACACGACGTTTCGATCGCACTCGGTCCTGCTTGGCGGGGCGCTGGTGCGGAACGTGGTGAATCCCATCATCGATGGCGATGGCGGCAACGTGCTGGTCAACGGCTTGTTTGTCCCCGCCGGCGATCAGGTGCACGACAACTTCATGCGCGTTGAGCACCGCAAGCCCAACTGCGAGAGCCACCAGTATTACAACGGCATCGTCGCCGACCAGGCGCGCGGCGTGTTCTGCGGCCGCATCTTCGTCGCCAAGGAAGCGCAGAAGACCGACGCGAAACAGACCAGCGCGAATCTGCTGCTGTCCGACGACGCCCAGATCGACACGATGCCTCAGTTGGAGATTTACGCCGACGACGTGAAATGCACGCACGGCGCGACCATCGGGCAACTCGACGACGACGCGATGTTTTATTTGCAGGCCCGCGGCATCAGCCGGAACGCCGCGCGTGCGATGCTGGTTTTCGCCTTCGCCGCCGAGACGTTTGCCCGCATGAAGCTGGAGCCGATTCGCGAAATGCTGGAACGAAAAATGCTCTCGCGTTTGCCGGAGGGCGAGTTTCTCGCCTCGGTCCTGTGAATCCGCAATAGCCATTCATCATTCATCATTCACCATTAGGTCCCTCTCATGCCCCAGCCTTTCTCCCATCCCGACATGCTCGTCTCGACTGACTGGGTCAACCAGCATCGCGGCGAAACGGACAAGTACCGCATCGTCGAAAGCGACGAGGACTTGCTGCTCTATGCCACCGGCCACATTCCCGAGGCGGTGAAGATTGACTGGATCAATGACCTCAATGACCCGGTCGTGCGCGACTACATCGAAGGCCAGCGTTTCGCGGAACTGTGCAGCAAACACGGCATCGGCAGCGATACCACCGTGATCTTCTACGGCGACAAGAACAACTGGTGGGCGTGCTACGCGCTGTGGGTCTTCATGCTCAACGGCCACACCAAGTGCAAGATCATGGACGGCGGGCGCAAGAAGTGGATGGATGAAGGCAAGCCCGTCGGCAAGGAAGCGCCCAAGTACGCGAGCAAGCCCTACAAGGAAGGCGCGAAGAACCCGGCGATCCGCATCCTGCGCCAGGACGTGCTCACGCACATGAAGGCCGGAAGGCCGATGGTCGATGTGCGCAGCCCGCAGGAGTTCAGCGGCGAGCGCACGCACATGTCCGAGTATCCGCAGGAAGGCGTGCTGCGCGGCGGCCACATCCCCGGCGCCAAGAGCTGCCCGTGGGCGCGGGCGGTGGCGGAGAACGGCGCGTTCAAGTCGCGCGAAGAACTCGAGAAGATTTATCTCGGCGAACTGGCGCTCAAGCCCACGGACGAGGTCGTCGCCTACTGCCGCATCGGCGAACGCTCCAGCCACACGTGGTTCGTGCTGAAATACCTGCTCGGATTCGGCAACGTGAGGAACTACGACGGCTCCTGGACCGAGTGGGGCAACGCCGTGGGCATGCCGATCGAGAAAACGTACAAGCCGGCGTGAGGCGAACAAGACGCGGAAGACGAGGAAGTAGACAACAGATTCCCGTTCTCCGCGAAGAGCGGGGCAAGCCCCGTCGCTAAACGGCCGAGCGCCGACGGCGGCCGGCTTCCACCTTGGGTTGCGGGCCACGCTTATGTCTTCCCTTTCCGACATCATCGAAGCCTTCCAGTCCGTCGACGCCGCGACCCGGCTCGACCTGCTGCTGGACTACGCGAACAGCCTGTCGCCGCTGCCCGCGAAGTACCAGAGCGCCGCGGCGAAGGAACTGGCTCGCGTGCATGAGTGCATGACGCCTGTGTTCCTGTGGTTTGAAAAGGAGAACGGCTGCCTGCGCATGGCCGCGGAAGTGGCGGAGGAAGCTCCGACGGTCAAGGGCTTCGTTTCGATTCTTTCGAAGGCGTTCGATGGCGCGCCGTGCGCGGAAGTCGCGGCGGTGCCGATGGATCTGCTGCAGAAGCTGGGGCTCGATGGCCAGATTCGCATGAACCGCGCGGTGGGCCTGACCGCGATTCTGGCGCGCCTCCGCAATGCGGCGCAATGAACGCCCGCCGGCTTCGCAAGTCTCGCCGCCCGCCGCCTAGGATTGAATTGCCATGAGTGACACACCCGCCAATATCCCGCTGCCGCAGCCCGGTCCGTCCGCCGGCGCTGTTGCCTCTGCAACCTCCGCGACTCCGGCAGCCGCGCCAGCGTCTGTCGCCTCCGCGCCGACTGCCGAGAATCCGCTGGCGCTGACCGACGAGCAGCTGCGCGAGCGCATCATCGATGCTTGTAAGAATGTGCACGATCCTGAGATTCCGGTGAACATTTACGAGCTTGGCCTGATCTACGACATCGCGGTGGATGCGAACCGGGACGTGAAGGTGAAGATGACGCTCACCAGCCCGGCGTGTCCGTCCGCTCAGGAGCTGCCACTGGAAGTGCGCGGACGCATCGCGGTGATCCCGGGTGTGCATGACGTGGATGTGGACGTGGTGTGGGATCCGCCCTGGACGCCGGCGAAGATGAGCGAGGCTGCGAAGGTGCAGATGGGGTTTGATCTGTGAGATGTCGCGGCGGGAGCGGAGGGCCAGGATCGCTATTCGCCTTTCAATTCCACCACCGCCAGCACCGGCCGGTGGTCGGACGCCACCTTCTCATCGATCACCTTTAACTCCACCACGCGCCACTGCCTGGCAGGACGCAGCAGGATGTAGTCGATCGCGACCGTCGGCTTGTCGCTGGGCCAGGTCGGGGGGTGCTTCTGGCCGGCGGCGCTTTGCCAGTTCTCCAGCAGTACTTTCATTTCCGCCTTGTCCGGCTCGGCGTTGAGGTCGCCGGCGAGAATCGTCGGCGGAGCGCCCGTCGCGGCGAGAATGTCGTGCAACTTCGTGGTCTGGGCCTTGCGGTCGGTGGCGTCGTCGAGGTGATCCAGGTGCGTGCCGACGAACGCGATCAGCGGCCCGGCCTCGCCGACCTTCACGCGAATCTCGATCGCGCTGCGCGGCTCGCGACCCTTGCTATGCGGCAGGGCGTGGTTCTTCGATGACTCGATCTTCCATCGCGACAGCACAGCTTCGCCGTACTCGCCGCCGGCGTAGTTCATCGCCTTGCCGAAGACCGCGTGCATGCCGGTGAGCTTGCCGAGCTCCGCTGCCTGGTCGACGCCAGAGGCGCGTTTGGTTTTCACGTCCACTTCCTGCAGCGCGACCAGGTCGGGCTTCGCATCGGTGATCACTTTCGCGATTCGCGGCAGATCGAACTTGCCGTCCGCGCCTTCGCCGTGGTGGATGTTGTAGGTGACGATGCGCAGGCGCGCGGGCTTCGCGTCCTCGGCGCAAAGCGGCAGGGGAGTGACGAGGTGAAAAGCGAAGAGCAATGCAAGAAGGCGTGCGAGCATGAAGGGCTCCGTGAGTGCGCTATGCGTAGGGTGCGTCAAGGCTCGGCGCGGACGCACCACGATGAACGAAAACGCAACAGCGCGGATCATTTTCGCACACGGTGGAACGCGGAACCCTCACGTCCGCACCGCGAGCAATGAAGACGCAACATGGTGCGTCCGCGCCGAGCCTTGACGCACCCTACTGGGAATCACACCAGCATGGCCGCGGGATTTTCCAGGAGCTTCTGGATCGTCTGGAGGAAAATGGCGGCAGTGGCGCCGTCGATGACGCGGTGATCGGCGCTGAGCGTCAGCGACATTTCCTGGCCGACGACGATCTTGCCGTCGCGCACCACCGGTTTTTCGAGGGCGGCGCCGATGGCGAGGATCGCGGCCTGCGGCGGGTTGATGATCGCGGTGAAGTGTTCGACGCCGAGCATGCCGAGGTTGCTCAGCGTAAACGTGCCGTCGGACATTTCCTCGATGGTCAGGCCCTGCTCGCGGGCCTTCTTGGCCAGACGCTTGGTCTCGCTGCTGATGGTGCGCAGGCCCAGGTTGTGCGCGTCGCGCAGCGTCGGCACCACGAGGCCGCCGCCTTTCTCCTCCGGCAGCGCGACCGCCACGCCGATGTTCACCGTGCCGTGATACTGAATGCCGCCCTCGACCCAGGAGCTGTTCACCACCGGGTGCTGCACCAGCGCCATGGCGACGGCGCGGACGACGAAGTCGTTGACACTGAGCTTGACGCCTTGCGATTCGAGCTGGGCGTTGAGCGTGCCGCGGAGTTGCATGAGCGGCTCAATATTCACCGTCATCGTGACCGTGAAATGCGGGATGGTTTGCTTCGACTCCACCAGACGTCTGGCGATGGTCTTGCGCATGTTCGTGAGGGTGACGAGCTTGGCCTCGAGTTTGGCGGCAGTCGTGGGAATGGCGGTGGAGGGGGTGATCGCTCTGGCCGGTACGGCGGGTTTGCTCGCCGGTTTGCCCGCGGCACCGGCGGCGGCGGATTCCACGTCGCGCTTGATCACGCGCCCGGCAGGGCCGCTGCCGACAATCACAGCCACGTCGATCCCCTTTTCCTCAGCGATTTTCCGGGCGAGTGGACTGACGCGCACGCGAGTCGTCGGGGCGGGCGTTTCCAGCGTTGCGGTTGCCGCGCCGCCGTTCCCAGCGGCAACTGCGTTCTTCGTTTCAGCTTTTGCGACTTGCGACTTGGCGCCCGCGCTGCCTGCTGTCGGTGCGGCGGCGGCTTGTTCGACGGTTTCGCCGGGCTTGGCCATCACCAGGATCAGGCCGCCGATGGGCAAAGTCGCGCCCTCCGCAGCCACGAGTCTGGCGATCGTGCCGTCCTCATAGGACTGCAGTTCCATCGTGGCTTTGTCGGTTTCGACATCCGCCAGCACGTCGCCGGGGCTGACCTTGTCGCCGACTTTGGTGCGCCATTTGAGAAGCGTGCCCTCCTCCATCGTGTCGGAAAGGCGCGGCATGGTGACTTCGAGCGGCATGGCAAACTCCTGTCGATCGGGTGGTGCGATTCGGCACAGCCTGTGCCGGTGCCAGATGATAGCGGATACAAAACCATCGTCGAAACCGACGCGAAATCAGCAGGAATCGTGGGGTACAGCGTCAGAGCATTGAATCCGACGCAGGCGAAGCCTCCGGGAAACCGTAACTGCGAATGAAATGGAGGCAATCTTCGGACAGTTGCGGTCCCCGGCTCGGCAAACGTGGCTGCAGCCAGGCGGCAACCGCAAGTTCCAATTTCTATCGAAAGGCAGGTTTACAGTGGCGAAGAAGACGCTCGCAACCGTGTTCGTGATGTTCCTGACGCTTGTGCTCGGGGCCGGCAGCGCCGCGGCCGCCGATGAGAACAAGAAGGAAGGCAAGAAGGAGAAGGATCCCAACAGCATCAGCGGCGTGGTCAAAGCGGTCGATGCCGAGAAGAAGACGGTCACACTCGAGGTGAAGGTGAAGAAGAACACCGAGGAGAAGGTGCTGACCCTTGCTGCCGATGGCTCAGTCAAGATCGCCGGCAAGGCCGCTACTCTTGCTGATCTGAAGGTCGGCGAGAAGGCAGTGGCAAAGGTGAATGAAAAGGGCGAGGTTGTGTCGCTCACTTCGGGTAAGAAGGAAAAGGCGAAGTGAGGATCGCAGCAATCGCGGGTTCCTGTTTCAAATTGTAAAGAGCGGGCCGTGATTCACGGCCCGCTCTTTTTCTCGGCAAACTCATCACCTTGGCTGGCCCGCGCCGGGAGACGCGCGCTGCCTCCGACGAAGGCACCTTGGAATCTCGCGGCTCTCGTCATTGGGTAAGCGTGAAAACCAGGTTTCAGTTTGGAACCTGTCGCTGCGACTTCACCGAAATCCGCCGAGACTGCTGCATGAACATGACCGGCCAGCGCCAGCGGGTAGACAAATGCGACGAGTGGACGGGCCAAGGCCGATCGAGGCCCCCCAATGGCATCAAACCCTCAGACGCTCTGGGCGCGCCATCGCTTTTCCGGGAGCATCGCCGCTGGCAAGCGCGGGAGTCGCCGCTATAATGGGCGTCGCGGTGAAAGCTTCAAGCCGCTGTCGGGCCATTAGCGCAGTTGGCTAGCGCGCTTCCTTGACATGGAAGAGGTCACAGGTTCAAGTCCTGTATGGCCCACTTGTTTGCCACATATCTTCGCGGAATCTTGCGGATTCCCGCAGAAAACCGCGTTTTCTGCAATCTGCTGCCCCTCGTTGCGAGACGATTCCCCACCGTACTCCACCGCTTTTTGCACCGCTGAACTTGCTGGGCCAGCGTGGGATGATGGTCCTTCACCGCCAGCACGTATCGCCCTCCTGATCGACGATCTGCGGGGCGATCTCCGAATGGCGTCCCACCCCCGGGGTCGCGTCGATGGCCACGGTGGCTCCGCGAATATCGACGATTTTCAGCAGTTTCGGGATCGCGGTGATCTCGTTGCACTTGTCATCGATGGCCACCTGGCCCAGCGACAGGCACGCCCCGTCGGCCCAGGCGCTGACCAGGTGCAGCGCCGCTTTCAGGTTCGCCTTGTCCAGCGACCGTCGCGCCGTTTGCCGTCGATGTGAACCTTCTCGCCCGCCTCCGGGCGCCGGGTCCTCGCACAGGCTGCGCACCGAGGCGACGAAATAGTGGTGGAACGCTTGCGGATCGAGCATCGCGAAGACCCGCTCGAATGTGTCGTACGACGGAATGCCGTGGGGCAGACGCAAAAAGTTCGCAGCCATGGCTCTTTGGCGTCGCCGAAGTCCTCGACATCCGACCAACTGTCGGCCCCGCAGATGAAGGCGGCAGTCGATGATTCGCTTCTTCTCTTGGCCCTCTGTTTTCGTTAACATCTGGAAATGTGTTCGCGTCCACTAAGGCTCGTCGGTGAAGGCAGTGCCGGCACGAACGCCCTGGAAACAGGGCGTCTTTTGTTTCCCGAGGCCGGAGAACGACGGTGGTGTGAGAATGCCCATGTCTGAGTCGATTGCACAATCTCTGCGTCAGATCGCGTTGTTCGCCACGACATTCGACCCGCCGGGGATTTACCATCGGGCCGCGGCGGAGGCGCTGCTGGCCCAGGGGTTCGACGAAGTGGTGGTCTGGCCCACCGGTCATCAACCGGGCCGCGGTGAGTCGGAACACGCCGCGTCACATCATCGCGCGGCGCTGGTTGACCTGGCGTTTCAGGAAATGCCCGCGGTGCGTGTGGAACTGACCGACTTGGAGAACGAGACGTTCTTGTCGCCGGCCGAGCGAGAGCGCCTCTGTTCCAAGACCGGCGAAGTCTGGCACGCGATCTCCGCCGACCTCGTGAAGCGCGACAACGCCGGGCGCCCCGTGCTGATGACGCGCTGGGAAGGCGGCGAGGAACTGTGGCGAAGCGCCAGGTTTCTCGTGCTCCATCAGGCAGGCCATCCGCCGGCCGCCGCGGAAATGCCGCCGCGATCACGGTTGATTGCCGTCGACGCGCCGCATCGTCCGTCGGCGGAGCTGCGCACGCGCGTTTTCACGAATGAATCGGTTGACGAATATCTGAGACCGACCGTTTCCAAGTATGTCTCTCGCAACCGCCTCTACATTCCCGGCGCCGCGGATCGCACGGCCCGCCTGGTGGTGAACAAACCGAAACTGCTGGTGGTGTACGACGAGCGGAATCCGCGCGCCTGCGAAGTGGCGGCGAAGTACCTGCCGATGTCGGGCGATCCGCCTGATCTCATCGCCGTGACGGGCGGCGACGGCACGATGCTGCACGCGATCCGCAAGCACTGGCGGCTGCGCGTGCCGTTTCTGGGCATCAACACGGGACACCTCGGATTCCTGATGAACGAGCGTCTCCCCGAGGCGCTCGATGGTTTGGAACTGGTCACGCGATCGCAGCCGATGCTGCAGGTGGACGCGGAGACCCTCGACGGCCAGATCACGCGCGGCCTCGCCTACGGCGACGCCTGGCTCGAGCGCGCGGAGGGCCAGGCGGCGTGGATTCAACTCGATGTCGACGGGCAGACGCAAGTGCCGAAGGTGGTTGGCGACGGACTGCTCGTCGCCACGGCGGCCGGTTCATCCGCCTATGCCCGCGCGATGGGCGCGGTGCCGGTCCCGTTGAACACGCGGGTGCTCACGCTGGTCGGCTCCAACGTGTTTCATCCGCGTTTCTGGAAACCCATGGCGCTCAATGAGAACGTGGTCATTCGCCTGACCAACCTGGACCGCTCCGGCAAACGGCCGGTGCGCGGCTACATTGACGGCCTGTCCCTGGGCATCGTTCAGGCGATGACGCTTCGTCGCAGCGCTGTGGCCTCGGTGGAACTGGCCTTCACGCGCGAGTTCGATCCATCGGCCAAACTGCTGCGCTCGCTGTTTCCGCCGACGGAGGAAAGGTGAACGTAAGCGCACGCCGCCGGGTGGCCGGGGCAGCAGGAAAGGTGAACGTGAGCGCACGCCGTCGGGTGGCCGGCGCAGCAGGCTCGGCGGATGCCCCGGAACGATTGAGCTTGCACTGACGAATCGCGATTTTCTCTCTGCTTGCGACCTCAGCGCGCCCTTCCGGGGCTTCCGCGGACTTCAGCCCCGGCCACCCGGCGAGGGAGCAAAGGAGCCGTGCAAGATGAACACCGCAGATTCGAATTGCTTCGCTCCCAGCCGGACGACTTGGAAAGTCGTTCCACATGCGATGTTGATCCTGCACGGCTCCAAAGATGAACACTGGCCATCTGTACAATTCATGCGTGGAGAACCCCTTTGCCGCTGATTGAACCGACGACCAAGCTGATGGTGCTGATGTTCACCGACCTCGCCGGTTCGGTGGATTTGAAAACGCGCCTCGGTGCGACAGCTTATGCCCGAATCATCTCCCGGCACGATCAGCTTTTCAAGCAGATCATCGGCGCCATCACCGGCTCATCCACGATCAAAGACACCGGCGACGGATTCCTCGTTCGATTCGAAACAGCTTCCGACGCGGTGCAGGCGGCATTGCGATTCCAGCACGCGATTCACCAGGAACCGTGGCAACCCGAGCCGGTGCGCGTACGCATCGGCCTGCACATCGGGCAGGTCGCGGAACTGGAAAAGGAAGACGCCACGGGGTTGCCGAAGCTGGTGGGCCTCGCCGCCGACATTGCCGCGCGCGTCATGGATCTGGCGGTGCCGGGACAGATTCTGATGACGCGCACGCCGTTCGACGACGGGCGGCAGTACATCCGCGAGCATCCGCCGGTCGATGGTGAGACGCCGCTGCTCAAATGGATGGCGCACGGGCCATATCTTTTCAAGGGCAGCGACGAGCCGATGGACGTGTTCGAGGTCGGCGCGGTGGGCATCGCGCCGCTGAAAGAGCCGCCGGACAGCAACAAGGCCAAGCGCGCGATTCGCCCCGGTGAAGAGGAACTCTTTGGCTGGCGGCCCGCCATTGGATTACAGGTGCCGGCCCGCGACGGCTGGATGGTGGAGCGGAAACTCGGCGAGGGCGGCTTCGGTGAAGTCTGGCTCGCGCGACACCAGCGCACTCGTGACGTGCGCGTCTTCAAGTTCTGCTTCGACGGCGACCGCCTGCGGTCGTTCAAGCGGGAGATGACGCTGTTTCGGCTGCTGCGCGAAGCGCTGGGTGATCGCAAGGACATCGCGAAGTTGTGGGAGGTTCGCCTCGACAAGCCGCCGTTCTATCTGGAGAGCGCGTTCAGCAAGGAAGGCGATCTGGGCGACTGGATGGCGAATCAGGGCGGGCCGCTGAAACTGCCGCTGGATCAGCGCCTGGAACTGATCGCCAAGATCGCCGACGCTGTCGCCGCGGCCCATTCCGTCGGCGTGCTTCACAAGGACATCAAGCCCGCGAACATCCTCGTGCACATCGATCCCGATGGTGCGGTTCAGCCGATGCTTGCGGATTTCGGCATCGGCGTGGCGACGGATCGCACGCAACTGGAAGGCCGCAACATCACGGTGGTGGGTTTCACCGAGGGCTTGCTCGACGGCAACGAATCCAGCCGCACCGGCACGCGACTCTACTCGCCGCCGGAATTGCTCACCGGCAAAGCGTTCACCACGAAGGGCGATGTCTTCGCGCTGGGCGTGATGCTCTACCAGTTCATTGTCGGCGATCTGAGCCGGCCCCTGGCGCACGGCTGGGAACGCGAGGTCACGGATCCGCTGCTGCGCGAGGATGTGGCGGCTTGCGTGGCGGGCAACGAGGAAGAGCGCCTGGGCAGCGCCGGTGAACTGGCGAAGCGACTGCGCCGGCTTCCGCAGCGGCGCAAAGAACGCGCTCGGCAACGCGCCTTCCGCGTCGTCGTCGCCACGGCGGCGGCGCTGGCGCTGCTCGCCATCGTCGCTGGAGCGCTGGTGTTCCGCGAGCGCGGTTTGCGCGATGAGGCCGACCAGCAGCGCGATGCGGCAACGACCGCGAGAAATCTCGCCGAATCGAGGCGCGCGGAAATCGCGTCGCTGCTGGCCGAGAGTCGCAGCCGGCTCGTTCGCCTCTATGTGGAGAAGGGCTGGCGCAACGATGGCCGTGACCTGACGCAGTCGCTGCTGTGGTTCGTCGAGGCGCTGCGCAATGAGAGCGACGATGTTCGCGAGCAGTGGCTGCATCGATTGCGCATCGGCACATCCATGCAGCAGATTCCGACGCTGGGCGTGGCGTGGGTGTCGCCGGAGTTCGGCTACGGCGTGAGCTACAACGCCGACGCCAGCCACGCCGCGATGTTCGTCAGCGACGACCGCGTTGTCGTCGTCGAACTGGCCAGCGGGAAGACGACGACGCTGCCCGCGCAGCTCGGCAAGTTCACCGCGCTGAGCGCCGACGCGACGCGACTGGTCACTGTCACCGCGCTGGGCACGGTGCAGGCGTGGAACACTGCCACCGCTCAGCCGATCTCGCCGGCGATCGGGCTTGGCCCCGACGAAACGCCGCGACGCATCGAGCTTAATGGCGCCGGCGATCGCCTGCTGATGATCGGCGAGGGCGCGACGGCTCATCTTCGCAAGGTCGATGACCTTTCGCTGATCGCCCGGTTGACGCACGAGTCGAACATTCTCGACGCACGGTTCAGTGGTGATGGGCGCCTGCTGGCGACGGCGGGGCGCGACCGCAAGGTGAAAATCTGGGACGCCGTCACGGGCAAGCCCGTGGGCAATCCGATCGAACATTCCGACGAAGTGATTCGCGTGGCGTTCACGGCGGACAACGCGCGACTGTTCGTCGGCTGTGCCAACGGCGCCGTGCGCATCTACCACACGAAGGACTGGACGCTGGCGGAAACGCTGGAACTGGGCGCCATGCTGGATATGGCCATCGACCCTTCCGGGCTCCACGTGGCTGCCACGGTGAGAACAAAGGGGACCATCGTGTGGGACCTGGTGCGCGGGCGCGCGTGGTCGACGCCGGTCCTCACCGGTCTGCCGCCGCTGTTTCTGAAGTTCACGCGCGACGGCAAGTCGCTGCTGGCGGGCACGCCTGACGGGCAGCTCTGGCGAATCGATCAGCATTTGCCGGCCGCGATGTTTCCGATGCGAATCGGTTCGCGACCATCGATCAGCATGACGACGAGCGACGACCTGCTCACATTCGACGGATATTCGATGCGCTCGTGGCAATGGCGCGGCGCTGGCGCTCCGCAGACGTCGATGCAGGTGAGGCCTATGCCACGGCCCGGCGAGGCGCCCGGCCGCGACGCGCCGCGCCCTAGGCGCGACCGGCTGACTACGCCGGTGCCCTACGGCGCGCCGATGGTCGACGCCGAGGCGCCGATGCTCATCCATCAGATCGCCCTCGACGCCGCCGGCAAGCGCATCGCCGTGGGCAGCGCAGGCAACCAGGCGAATGTCTGGACGCTCGGCGAGAAAACCGCCCCGGTCATGCTGCCATTCAAGGATTCCGTTGAGTTCGTCGAGCTGACGCGCGACGGCAGGCAACTGCTCACGGTGACGGATGCCGGCGTTGCGCAGGTGTGGGACGTGACTGCGTCGTCTCCCACGCCGCGCACACTGCCGAGCCCGGCTCTTGTGCAAAGCGCGCGATTCTTTCCCGACGGCAAACGCGTTCTCATCGGCGACGACGATGGAGACGCCTCGATCTGGGATGTGGCCGGCCTTCGCCGCGTGGTTGGTCCGATCTCCGGCGAGGGCATCGCCGAGGTAATGCCTGACGAAACAGGCTCGCGTTTTCTGGTGCGCTACAACCTGTCGTTCCAACTGTTCGACGCCGCCACCGGCGCGGTTGCGACGCCAAAGGTCGAGTTCAAGGAGCAAATCGTCTACGTTGCCGTCGCATCGACCGGCCGCATTGCGACGGCCTCGCGCGACGGCCACGTGCGGATTCACTCGCCCGACGGTAAGGAGATATCGCGCAGCGAGGTCTTGCCCGCGCTCACGCAGGTGGGCTTCAGTCCGGACGGCACGCGATTCGCAGCCCATTACGCCGATGGCGCCCGGGTCTTCGACACGCAGAGCGCCAAGCCCGTGAGCGAAGTCATGAGTCATGAGTCATTCGTGATCGATCTTGCATTCAGCAGCGACGGACGATTGCTGGCGACGGCTGCCGACGACCGCACAGCCCGCATCTGGGATGCGGCCACAGGCGCACCGGTCTCGCCATGGCTGCGGCATGGCTCACCAGTGCATCTCGTGCGCTTCCTTCCCGACGGTGGCGTGTTGACGGTCAGCGGCGACACGGCGGCGATCTGGCCGATGCCGACCGATTCGCGGCCCGCCGCCGAGCTTGCCGATCTCGTTCAACTCCAGGCCGGCGCCGCGATTGATTCGACGTTGTCGGTGGTGCCGCTGACCTGGGAGCAGTCGACGGATCGCGTGAAGCGGTTGTGGAAACGGGGCCAATAGAGGACGTACAGCATCGACTCAGCAGGCTAGCGGTCGGGCCGAGTCCGCGAGGCCCACTTGTGTCTTGGCGCTCAAGCGGGTGAGCCTCGCGGACTCGGCCCGACCGTTAACCTTCGGAACCGATCTTGCACAACTGCGAATCCTCAACCATCCGCCGACTCATCACTCACCTCGGCTCGGCTGCTTGCGGTTGGACGGCACATGGCACATCATCTGGGCATGTCCGATCCGCACCCGACATCCGGGCCATCGCCAGCGCCAGCGGGCGCTTCGCCTTCCACCGGCGACACGGCAGCCGCGACGGTTGTGCCGATGCGACTCTCCACGCCGCTGCGGGAACTGGCTGGGGTCGGACAGCGGCGGGCGCAGCAGCTTGGGCGCATCGGGCTCAGCACGGTGAGCGATCTGATCCGGCACCTGCCCATGCGGTACGAGCGGGAGTTCTCCGAAGGCACCATCCGCGATCTGCCGATGGACGGCATCGGCTCGGCGCGGGGGACGATCGTGGCGACGCGGTGGAACGGTTCGCCGGCGCATTCGGTAAGCCGAAATGCACAGGGCCGGTTCCAGGCCACGCTGCAGGATCACAGCGAGCGGCTGTACCTGGTGTGGTTCAACGCGAGGTATCTGAATGACAAGCTCAAGCCCGGCATGGAGATTCGCGTGCAGGGCAAGGTGAAGGCGTTCGGCGGATATCCGCAGATGGCGAACCCGAAGTGGGAAGTGCTGACGCCGACGCAGAATCGCCTGAGCACGAGCGATCGGTTGAAGCCGGTGTATCCGTCGACGGAGGGGCTGGGCAGTGAGGTGATCGAGAAGCTGATCGGGCAGGTGCTGCCGCAGGCGTTGGGGCTGCTGCCTGATCCGCTGCCTGCGGAGTATGTGAAGAGCCGGGCGATGCCGACGCTGGCCGAGGCGTATCGGATGGCGCATCAGCCGGTGAGCGAGGAGGAATCGAACGCGGCGCGGCGGAGACTGGCGTTCAATGAGTTGCTGCTGCTGCAACTGGGGATCGCGATCAAGCGGCAGTACAACGAGACGGCGCTGGCGGCGCCGGCCCTGCGATGGAGTAACGCGATCGATGAGCACATTCGGGCGAGGTTTCCGTTCAAGCTCACGCCGTCGCAGGAGGAAGTCGTGGCGGAGATCTCGGCAGACCTGCAGAAGCCGCGGCCAATGAATCGGCTGCTGCAGGGCGATGTGGGCAGCGGCAAAACGGTGGTGGCGCTGTATGCGCTGCTGATGGCGGTGGCCAATCGCAATCAGGCCGCGTTGATGGCGCCGACGGAACTGCTGGCGGAGCAGCATTTCCAGTCGATCGGGAAAATGCTCGAAGGCTCGAACGTGCGGATCGCGCTGATGGTCGGTGGGCAACCCGCGGCCCAGCGGAATAAGCTGCTTCGCGACATCGAGTCGGGCGAACTGGACATCGTCGTCGGCACGCACGCGCTGCTGACGGAGAAGGTGAGGTTCCGCGACCTGGCGGTGGTCGTGGTGGACGAGCAGCACCGCTTCGGCGTGATGCAGCGGGCGGCACTGCGAAGGCGGGCGCTGGGCGGCAACCGGGAGGGCGAGGCTCCTGCCGAGCCGATCGCACAGACTTCGTTGTCACCGACATCAGCTCAACCGGCGACACAGGAAGACCTGCACGCCCGACCCTCCCCCAGCCCCTCCCTAAGAGGGAGGGGAGTTGGAGCCAAGGCAACCGACGCGGTACCTTCGTCCGAATTCCGCGCGAGAGCAGGCGATGTTGCTGTCTCTGACAAGACGCCGACGCCGCACTGCCTGGTGATGACCGCGACGCCGATTCCGCGGACGCTGAGCCTGACGGTGTTCGGCGATCTGGATGTGTCGACGATCAAGGGTTTGCCGCCGGGGCGGACGCCGATCATCACGCGGGTGGTGACGCCGCAGAAGAGCGATGATGTGTATCGCTACATGGTCGAGCGATTGCACAAGGGTCAGCAGGCGTACGTGGTCGTGCCGATCATCGATGCGAGCGGCAACGAAAGCAGTTCGCAGCTGAAGAATGTGCGGGCGCATGCGAAGTTGCTGCAGGACAAGTACTGCAGAGGAGAGGGCCTGGGGGCTAGGGCCAAGGGCCTAGGGGACGGAGGAGAAGGGCCCGAGGGACCGAGCGTCCAAGTGACCGAGGGCAGTTCCGATTCTTCCAATCCGAAATCCGAAATCCAAAATCCGAAATCCTCTCCCGGCTTCATCGTGGCCGCGATTCACGGTCAGCTCAAGCGCGAGTCGCGCGAGAAGATCATGAACGATTTCCGCGCGGGCAAGGTGCACGTGCTGGTGGCCACGACGGTGATCGAGGTGGGCGTGGACGTGCCCAACGCGACGATCATGATCGTGGAGCACGCGGAGCGATTTGGGTTGTCGCAGTTGCACCAATTGCGTGGCCGCGTCGGCCGCGGCAATGATGGGAAGAAAAGCGTGTGCGTGTTCATTGCCGAGCCTTCGACAGAGGATGCGGCCAAGCGCATGGAGGCGATCGCCGCGACGACGGACGGCTTCAAGATCGCCGAGGTGGACCTGGAGATTCGCGGCACCGGCGAACTCTTCGGCACGCGGCAGCACGGCGCGATGCCGCTGCGCGTCGCCCGCATCCCGCAGGACATGGAACTGCTTCAGATGGCCAAGCGCGACGCGGCGGCGGTGGTGGCGGAAGATCCGACACTCAGCGATGCAAGCCGGACGCTGCTTCGAAAAGTCCTCGTGCGCGAATACGGCGACACGCTGGGGTTGATCGACGTGGGGTGAGTTCTCGATCGCCAGTGGGCCGCCCGCGGCAGAATGTTCAGCATTCCGCCGAAGCTGAAAAGAACCCGTGCGCAATCGTGGCTGCATTGGCGTAGGGTGCGTCAAGGCTCGGCGCGGACGCACCACGATCGACGGAGACGCAGCATGGTGCGTCCGCGCGGACTTGACGCACCCTACCGTGAAACGGCGGAGTTGTTCCTGCTCGGCTCTTTACTTCATGCGCGGCTCTTTTCGTGGCCACGTTTCCAGGTATCGCCAGACAGCCGAGCCGGCCGCGCTCTTCACCAGAAGCAGGTCGGTGTGAAAATGGTCGGGTTTAAAGAACGGCCGCAACTGTTCGACGGGCCAGCCGCGAACATCGATCAGGTCATCGTTGCGGAGAAAAGCGTGGATGTGAAACGTGTCCTGGAGGAACCGCCAGTATTCCTCGACACTCTCTCCGGCTCGCGACAGCATCGCGGCATCGAACTCGATCAGGCCCAGCAAGTCCGGCGTCCGCGCGATCGTCTCCTTCATGCCTGCCAGCACGCGGGCCTCATAGCCTTCCACATCGATCTTGAAAACGACGCACGTCGGATGCGCGTCTCTTCCGTCGGTTGAAGCCAGCACCGAATCCACGCTCACCGTCGGCACCGAGCGCTTCTCAAAGTCCCGGATATCGCGACCTTGTCCCGGACCCGCAGCTGTGGACCCGCCGGACCACGCGCGGTCGACGAAGAACTCCACGCTCTTGCCGGGCTGGTCGCCCACCAGGCCGAACACCAGGTGAATCTGCTGGCGCTGCGGATGCTCCGCAAGCGTGCGATCCAGGAACGGCTTGAGCGCCGCGTTCGCCTCGAATCCGAAGACCTGCGTCCTCGGCGAGTAATCCGGCGCAAACGCGCACTCGCCATAATTCAAGCCGATGTCCAGCGCGATGTCGGGCGAAAGCGCTGCGCACACCTCGCGCCAGAATCGCTGGTTGCGCGGATAGACGCCCCGCAAGGGATCGGTCACCTGCTTCTTCCACGCGCAGGGATCCGCAGGGTCGATGTGCACCATGCGCTGCGATCGCACCAGCCTGGCGCGGTCCGGACGCAGCTTCCCGTAGCGCGCCAGTGTCAGCGCGTTGAGGTACAGCTTCTTGAAGAACCATTCGATTCGCTTCACACGCGGCTCCTGCGTGGACTGAGTGCCGCGCGGCATCATACTCTCCATCAAAGAAGCCGCGCCAGCAGCGCATCGGCGACGAACAGGCCCTTCTGTTTCAGCCGCACGTGCGTCGGCGTTTGCTCGACGAATCCCTGCTCGATGAAACTTTCAATCTCGGCGCGGCGAGGATCAGTCGGCGGCACGTGCTGGTGAAGCCACGCGATTTCCACGCCTTCGCGCAGGCGAAGGCGCAGCATCAGTTGCTCGCCGACCGAGCGCTGCGGGGAAAGGCACTCGTGGTCCGTCGTCGGCGGCTCGCCATCATGCGCAAGGTATCGCCCCAGATGCGCTTCGTTCTTCCAGCGGTGCCCGTCGATGTGGCTTGCCGCGGCAGGGCCGACGCCCAGCCAGTTCTCATTTCGCCAGTAAAGCTCGTTGTGCATGCAGCGCAGCGGCGAAGCGAAATCTGCGGAGCGATCGACGCTCTCCGCGGGCCAGCGGGCCCAGTTGCTGACTTCGTAGTGCTCGAAGCTCGCGCTCGCCAGCCGATCGATCACCTGTTCGTACATCGCGGCTTCGTCATCCTCATCCACCGGCGCGATCTGCCCCTGTTGCCTCCGCTGATTCAGCGCGGTGTTCGGCTCGAAGATCAGCGAGTAACAGCTCAGGTGCGTCGGCGCCAGCGCCAGCGCGGCGCTCAGGTCGGCATCGAGCATGGCCGGCGTCTGGCCCGGAGTGGCGAAGATCAGGTCGAGGTTGATGTTGCCGATGCCCGCGGCGCGCAAAATCTGCACCGCCCGCGCCACGTTGGCAGGCTCGTGCCAGCGCTCCAGGGTCTTGAGCAGTTGCGGCTGAAAGCTCTGCGCCCCCAGGCTCACGCGGTTCACACCGCCCTCGGCCAGCACCGACGCCAGTTCGCTCGTGACCGTCTCCGGATTCGCCTCGACCGTCCATTCCACCAGCCTGTCCCGCACGCCCATCGCGGTCAGTTCCAACAGCAGCCTGCGCCACAGATCGGCTGCCAGCAGCGTGGGCGTGCCGCCGCCGACGAAGATGGTGCGCGGCTTCAATTCGACATGAGCGGCGCGTGCTTTCAGTTCAGCGATGAGGCGATCGACGAAGAGTTGTTCTCGGGCGGGGCGGTGCGTCGCTGCATTTTCGGCCGGGCCGTCGACGATGCTGTAGAAGTCGCAGTAGTGGCATTTGTGGAAACAGAATGGGACGTGAACGTACAGGCCTTCGATTTTCCCGCGGTCAGCATTGTTTCGGGCTTGAAGAGCCGGCGGCGCACCGTTAGACTTCTGAGGTGTGCAGCCGGGTTCGACCTTGTCTCCCTTTTTACCAATCGTTATGGACGTCGAATTGATCATGATGAAGTCGGATGGCGCTCGCCGGACGTTCCATATCAAACCGGGCACGACGGTCATCGGGCGAACCAGCGAGGCGGACCTTCGCGTTCCACTGCCCAGCGTTTCCCGGCGGCACTGCGAAGTGACGGTTGCGGGCGACGTGGTGCGCATGCGCGATCTGGGGTCGAGCAACGGGACTCTGCATAATAGCGTGCGGGTGGAAGAGGCGACGCTGGCGGCCGGCGATCAACTCTCGCTGGGGCCGGTGAACTTTCTGGTGCGCATCGATGGGCAGCCTCCGGAGGATGCGTTTATTCCGGCAGGGGACCAGCCTGTGGCCGTCAGTGAAGAAGTCGCGGCTGTCGACGCGATTCCGGTCGTTGCTGCCGAGCCGGCTCACGCGGAAGCGCCCGTCGTGGAGGATGAAGATCCGCTGGCGGCGATGGCTGCTGCCGCGGCGGCTTTGGATGCGGAGCCCAGGGAATCCGCGGCTGCGGCGCCTGCGAAACCCGTATCGCCGGCCAAGCCTGCGGCACCGGCAAGATCGCCCTCGAAGCCCGCCGCCGCCTCTCACAAACCGCAGGTGATCGAGGATGCCGACCTGCCGCGCAAGATCGAGCCGGAACTGGATTCACCCACGGTCGATCTCGATGATCCGATCTCCGCGCTGGAGCGCCTCGCCGCCGATCAGGCCGCCATGGAAGAACTGGCGTATCTCACGGACCCGAAGGGCGGCAAGAAGAAGAGCGGCAAGTAGCATTTCGTCAACGATCGTGCCATGACGGATCACGTGGATCGCCGCATCCTGTCTTCACCGCACGCATGACCTCATAACCGCTTCCTCAATCGGCCGCGATAATGGTGCGCCATCGCAACGCCGATAACTGATTGCATCCCGTGTCGCCTTCCGCCGCGCGGTGACCGCATCATGATCGAACCCGCACTTCAACCCGCTGCATCCCCAGTCGTGACCTGGCTGCATCGCGCGATCATCGCGGCGATGCTTCTGGTGGCGATTCCGTTCGCGGTGCTGCGCTTCGTGGATCTCGAGGCGGATTTTCCGATCGTCGTCACCTCTTCCGGCGCGATGTACACCGACGAAGGCATCTACGCCCGCAACGCGCTGGCGCGGGAACTCACCGGCAACTGGTACATCACCGGCGAGTACAACACCGCCATCAACTACCCCGTCTACACGCTCATGCAGGTTGCGGCGTTCAACGTCTTCGGCTGCAGCCTCGCGACGCTGCGCGGCATCTCCGCCTTCAGCGGCCTGCTTGCCGTCGGGTTCATCGCGCTGTTGATGCATCGCCGGTTCGGCATCCGCGCCGCCGCCATTGCCGCCGCGATGCTCCTCATGAACTACCGGCACCTGGTTTACAGCCGGTTCGGCAACATGGATGTGCCGACGACGCTCTTCATCTGTGCCGGCCTCTGCGCGCTGCTGTGGAATCCCGCGCCGCTCAAAGCGCGGCAGGTCATTCTCTGCGGCATCGCCATGTTCCTGGGCCTGCTTGTGAAAACCAGCGTGCTCGCCGGCGCGGCTGCCGCGGGGTTCGTCATCCTCACCCATGAAGCGAACTGGCGTCGGCGGATCGCCATGGCCGGCGTTTATGTCGGCACGCTGATCGCCTGCGCAGGTCTCTATTTCCTTGCGGTTCTCCTGCCCAACTGGACGGACTTTCGTTCCGTCTCCGGCGATGTGATCGACAGTCGCCTGACCACCAGCGTCAAGATCTACTGGGACATGCTCTACAAGATTCTGTGGAGCACGCGCAAGCACGTGGACTGGTATTTTGCGCCGCTGGCGCTGGCATTTGGGCCATTGCTGGCGATCGCGATCAAGCCGTTTCGCCGCGACCCGCTCTTCGTCGCCGGCGTGGCGTGGCTGGTGCTGCATTTCCTGATGATGGCGTTCATCCAGTACGACCCGCCGCGCTACTACGCGCCGGCCGTCGTGCCCACGTTCATCGTGGTCACCATCATGATCGAGCGCGCCCTCCTGGCGATTCCACACGCGCGGCAGCGCGGCCTCGTGCCGCTCGCCGCCGTGAGCTTGTCACTCCTGGCGCTTGTCCTGCTGACCGGCGAACAACTGTGTGAAAATGTGAAGCAGGCCCGCGGGTACTTCGGCGATCGCAAGCACACGCTCGTCGATTCCGCCGCCGCGATGAAGCAGGTGATCGAGGCGGACAAACTTCCGCGCGTCTTCGTCATCAGCCACAGCGCCGCCACACCACTCTTCGTCATGCGGTACGAGAGCATCGGCGAGCACCTGGGCCCCGCCAGCCGGCGTGAGAAGATCACCACGCACCGCCCGACCCATTTCATCCAGCACGTGGGCAACGATGCCCCCGACGCGCCCGATGAAACGGTGGACGCGTTCAGGGAATTGGGTTACCGGCTTGAACTCATGGGCACCTACCGCATGCTTCGCGATGAGATGGACGATAGAACGATGCGACTCTTTCGCGCCGTGCCGCCGAAGTAGGCTTCGTGGAATGGGTTGATTGGGCCGACTCGAGATCGAGTAGCCGTGGCTGAGTCCGGCGAACTGCGGTCACGGTCCGCAGCAAGTCGCCATTTCGGCTTTCCCTTGCGGTTCGACCGACATCGGGTTTGCGAGTCGGCGTCATCGATTACACTGCACGCGTCATGTCCAAGGCCGGCGACAAGTCGGTGATTCCCATTCCGCCGCCTGCGGCGGTGACCGATCCTGCCGAGTTGATCCGCGGGCATGTTCGCCGAACGTACGGCCCGCGCGTGCTGGGGCCGCCGCCGGGATTCGTCAGCGGTCTGCGCATCGATTTCAACGAGAAACTATTCAAGCGCAATTACCGCGAGCCGGTGCTGATGGGCACGATGGCCGGCTCAGGCGCCAAGGCGACGCTGGCGACGACCTGCGATTTCCGGGCGATGGGCCAGGACGTCGTCGCGATGGCGATCAACGATCTGGTCGCGGCCGGCGCGGAACCGCTGTTCGTGCAGCATCACCTGTCCGGTGCGCTGGTCGATGCTTCGCAGATCGTTGAATTGATCGCGGGTCTGGCGGATGGCTGCGAACTGGCGGCCTGTGCGCTCCTGGGCGGCGAGGGCGGCCAGCGCGGCAAGGCCGACCATCCCAGCGGAAGCTTCGACCTGGTGGCGTCGGCGGTCGGGGTGAGCGAACTGAGCCGGGTGGTCGACGGCACCCGAGCCGAGGCGGGGGACGCGATCCTCGGATTGTCCGGCACCGGCATTCATGCCCAGGCATTCGAAGCAGTGCTCAGGATCATTCGCGATGCCGAGCTTCAGGTGGAGCATCCGTTCGCCGAGTTGAACGCTCCGGAGCCGCTGGGCCGGTTGCTGCTGGCGCCGACCCACAACTTCGGCCAGGCGATAGTCTCACTGCTGCGCAAGTACAAGGTGAAGCAGGTGGTCACCGGGATGGCGCCCGTCGCCGCGGGTGGGCTGATCGGAAGCCTGTCGCGCATCCTCGGCGACAGGCTCAACGCACAGATCGACGCGACGCGCTTGGCGGCGCCGCCGATATTTCACTTCCTCCAGGCTCGCGGCAGCCTCGGTGAAGAAGAAATGTTCGGCACCTTCAGCATGGGCATCGGGTTCATGATCAGCGTCAAGCCGCACTTCGCCGATGCCGTGATGCGACATCTGAACCGCAAGGGCGAATCGGCACGCGTCATCGGCAAGCTGGTACGCGGCACGGGGCGAGTGCTGCTGAAATAGGGCGGAGCGGGCGTGCCCGTCGAGGTCGGCGGCCCCCGCACGGCGACCGTGCGACCATGAGGCGGCATGCTCGGAAGTCCCAGGTCGGGATTCCCCTTATACTGCGTACATGCGAATCATCCTTGCCAATCCCCGCGGCTTCTGCGCCGGCGTCAACATGGCGATCCAGTGCGTCGAGGAAGCCCTGAAAATCGTCGGCAACCCGCTCTACGTCTACCACGAAATCGTCCACAACCGGCACGTCGTCGAACGCTTCGTCAAGGACGGCGTCATCTTCGTCGACCACATCGACGAAGTGCCCGGCAACTCCACCGTGATCTTCTCCGCGCACGGCGTCAGCCCGGCCGTTCGCAATGCCGCCAAGGCCCGCAACTGCACCTTAATCGACGCCACCTGCCCGCTCGTCACCAAGGTTCACATGGAGGCCATCCGCTACGCCAGGCAGGGCTACAAGATTCTGCTCATCGGCCACGCCGGCCACGATGAAGTCGTCGGCACCGTCGGTGAAGCGCCGCACGCCATCACCATCGTCGAATCGCCCGCCGACGTCGCCCGGCTCCCCTTCACCGGCGACGGCGCCGACCTGGTCTATCTCACGCAGACCACGCTGAGCATGGACGACGCCAAGGTCATCAGCGATGCGATCCGCAAGCGATACCCGGCTGTCAAGCAACCGCCCAGCGAGGATATCTGCTACGCCACCACGAATCGCCAGCTTGCGGTGCGAACCCTGGCGATGGACGCGGACCTGGTGCTGGTCGTCGGCTCCCGCAACAGCAGCAACTCCGTGCGGCTTACTGAAATCAGCGAAACCACCGGCACCAAGGCGTACCTTCTCGATGACGTCACCGAGCTGAACCACGAGTGGTTCAAGGGCGTGAACACGGTGCTGATCACAGCCGGCGCTTCGGCCCCGGAAGACCTCGTGCAGGGCATCGTGCGCGAACTGATCGCCAACTACGGCGGTGAACTGGAAGAGAGCCACGTCGTGCAGGAGGACATGCACTTCGCGCTGCCGTTCAGTTTGAGAGTGCTGCAGGGCAGCGGGGTGTGATCGAGGGGAAGTGCGTGATCGCGTGGTGGAGTGAAAGAGCACGGCTCGCTCCGGCCCCCTCTCCCCCCGGGAGAGGGCTGGGGTGAGGGCCGATGAAGCATGTGCTCCCACACTGCTGCAATCCAACTGCAACGCGCACAATCCATCCACCCACCACGCTTGCCACAACGGCGCTCAACCGCATCCGCCAAAATCACAACCACCATCGCAGCCATTGAGGCCTTCGAGCGAATCGCAGGCCGGAATGTCCATCGGCGAAACAAGGCAGTCGGCTCCGGCGCAGGGGTCGGGGCCGGTGTTCGGACAGCTCCCCGCCTCACCGCAATTTGGACTTCCTTGATCCCGGTGCTTCTTTTGTTCTTCGTCTTTCTCGGATCGGAGCTGGAGGACGGCTGCAGCGACGGCGCATCGCTCGAATCGCCGCCGCATCATGGGAAGGAACAGCAGCAGGTTTTGGCGCTCCAAGACGCGCAGGCCGAACTGCGAACACGACGCCCGTCCGTGGAGCTTGCGATGAGCGCAGCAGTAACCCTTACGCGGCGAGAGGTGACGCTGGTAGAAGCGAATCAGCGCGATGCCCAGCGCGCGGAACATGCCGTGGATGGTAGTCGAAACGAATCACTCAACGTGGCGTTCAGTGACAACCGGTGATCCAAGCTACTGCGGCCCCCACCCTAACCCTCTGCCGGAGGGAGAGGGGACCGGATCGATCCGGCGAAAAAAAGGCCGCCGATCGCTCGGCGGCCTTCACTGGTTTCGAGACAAGACCCCGATCACTTCACGATCAGGTCGACCACCTTCGACGTGGGCTGCGCCAAAGCGCCGTAAGCGCGGGCGGCGGCGAGGGCGAGATCGCCCTTGCTGGCGGCGACGAGGCCGTGGATGCCTTCGAGTTGGGCTTCGGTGAGCTTGGTGCCGATGTGCGTGGCGGACTCGGCCAGGCTGCCGAGGATCGACACGCGGACATCCTCCGCCTTGCTCGTGTCCAGCGCGGCATCGGCCAACGCCTTCTGGGCATCGACGCTGTTGAGCAGCGCCAGCACGGTGCCGGCCTGCTTGACGATTTCGGGGCGGGTGTCCTTGAGCGCCTCGATCAGTGCGGGCAGGGCGTCCATGACATTGAAGACCTCGTCGCGGCTCATCGCCAGTTCACGCAACAGCGTCAGCGCCTTGCTGGCGAACTTGGTGGCCTCCTCGGCGGAGACTTCCTTGCCGGCGTAAGCGGCGCGGGCGGCATCGAGCGCGGGCTTGGCCTTGGCGGCGTCGTCAGTGGCAAGCCACTCGGTGGCGAACAGACGGCGGTTGGTCAGCGCCTGGCGATTCACTTCGATCACCGTGCCGGGCTTGCCCAGCACCACCAGCGGCACCGCCGCCAGTTTGTAATCGGAGATCGACTGCTGATAGAGCTTCTCGACGCCGGCGATCTCCAGATCGGTGACGATGATGTCGATGCCGGGCTTGCGGTTCAGTTCGTCGATGGACTGCTCCAGGCTCAGTCCGCCGAAGCCGTTGTAGCCGGCAGCCTTGAGCACTTCGTTGATCTTGTTGAAGTTGTCCTGGCTGCTGGCGATGATCAGGGCGTACTTGTTTTCCGTCTGGCGAACGGCTTCGGCCAGCACGGGCACGACGCGGAAGCTGCCGTCAAACTTCGCCTTGGGCCGCGCGTTGGTCAGGGCGAATGCGTCGGTGTAGCGGACGCGGCGATCGGGGTAACCCAGGGCCCGCAGCATCGGCTGAATGGTGCCCGCCTTGTTGATCAGGGCATCGGTGCCGGCGATGTCGGACAGAGCGGCGATGGCGTCAAGCGCCAGGTCGGAGTCATGATCGTTCAGGGCGCGCTCGAGCACATCATGCGCTCGCAGCGGGCTGGCGGCACGGATGTAGAAGCTGGGCGGCTGCCAGGCGGGCGGATAGCTGTCGTCCTTGCCGCCGGCGGGCAGGCGGTTCTCGCGGCGGAGATTCGCCATCAGCCAGAGGCTCAGCGCCTGGTCCATGGTGGGATCGAGCTGCAGCGCCCGGCGAGCGGCACGATGCGAGAGCACGTCACCGAAGATCGGGCCGGGCACGTGAACTTCGACGAGGCCCGCGTCCTTGACGAAGCTCCACACGACGCCGGAGTTGTCCAGCGCATCCGTGCCGGGGATGACGTTGAGCGTGTCCGACGCGGCGGCGTAAAAGTTGCGGCCGAGGATCAGGTAAAGCTGCGCCGCGGTGACGCCGTCGGGCAGGGCCTGCGACTTCGCGATGGTCTCGAACGCCTTGGTCACGACGCCACGGGCGTAAGCGTCGACCTTCTGATCTTCCATCACTTCCTTCAGGTACGGCAGAGCGCGGGGGTAACCGATCTCGCCGAGCACCTGCGCCACCTGCGTGATCTGCACGGGCTCGAGGTGATGAAGCGCCTCGGCCATGGGATACACGATGTCGCGGCCGATGACGCGGATGGCGTTGAGCACCTCTTCGTGTTGCTTCGCCTCTTCCGGGTTCATCAGCGTCTTGAGCAGCAGCGGGGCGGTGAACTGGCCGCCGGCGCGAAGGCGCTCCAGAGCATTGCGGCGGGCGCGCTCGCCCTGCGTGAGGCGCTGGATGTCCTGCTTGATGCGCTCCGGGTCGCGGGCACGCTTGATCCGGGCGTCCTGGATCTTGCGGGCGACCTTGATGGAGACTTCCTTGATGGATTCAATCTTGGCGCCGACTTCGAGCGTCTGCGAAAAGGTCTCGGCGTGGCGGCTGGCTTCGACGGCGTCGAGCAGGTCGGCGTCGCTGGCCTGCAGAAGCAGGTCGCCGACTTTCAGCGCCAGCTCAGGTCGCGCGATCTTGATGTAATGGACAAAATCTTCCCAGTTGTCGGCAACCGCCTTGTTCTGGTTCTGCGCCAGTGCCGAAGTGCTGAGAATGAACGAAAGCACGCAAGTGAGAAGGGCGACGAGGCCGGTGCGCATGGGAGACTCCGATGCTTCGGGGAGACCCGCCAGCCAAGGGGCGGGCGGGGCGATGGACGAATACCGAGGCAGGAAAAAGACTTGCGCCAATTAAACTGTGAAACAGGGCGGGCGTCAAATCGATGAAATGGCGGGGGAGGCGCGACGAAAGGGGCGTGAGAATCGGTGCGCGGGCATGAGCCTAGGACCTTCAATTCAGGCATGGGAACTTCAGTTCCCATGTCCGCGGTCCATGCTCACGCGAACTGCTTTGAATATTGGTCCACGCGCAGCATCTGATCCGAAGGCACCATCGTGATGCAGTCCCACGGACAAACCTGGGCGCACAGGGTGCAACCGATGCAGCGGGGCAGATCGATGGAGCAGTGCTGCATGACCTGCTGGTGCTGGTGGCCTGGCAGGGTGTCGATGCAATCGACGGGGCACACCGAGACGCACGCCTCACAACCGGTGCACAGATCTTCGTCAAGCAGCGCCAGCGTTTTCGGAGGTTTCTTCGCCATGGTGTGCAATTCTAGACGACGCGGCGCGAACGGCAAATGGAGGGAGTGTCGCAGGCGGCATGTGACGATTCACCTGGAGGAATGCGGCGTGCCGTTTAGCGACGGGGCGTGCCCCGCTGCGGCGCCAAGCCAGCGCGGCAAGCCGCGTCGCTAAACGGCGCGTCGCTAAACGGCGCAGCGCCGATGTCTCTATTCACCGTCATGCACCTCCTATTTGACAGCATGCTCTCCGCGGAGGACACTACCGCCGCGCTCACATGGAGGTGACGCATGCCCGTCATGGATGACACGGCCCCCCTCAACTCGTCCGCACTCTCACGCCAGCAGATTCTCGACGCCACTGCGCGATGCCTGCGCGAAGACGGATACGACGCTTGCACGATCCGCCGCATCGCCGGCCGGCTCGATTGCGCCGTCGGATCCATCTACCGCTACTACCGCGACAAGCGCGATCTGCTCTTCACCGTTACGCAGGCTGCGCTGGAACCGGCGGCCGCGCTGGTCGAGGCGGGCGGCTCCGTCGAGGTGAGCGCCAGGCTCTATCACGATCTGGTCGCCGCTGATCCGAGCCTCTATCGGCTGATGTTCTGGCTGGCGGCGGTGGGCGATGGCCCGATCGCGCTGTCGGGCGCCGATGCGCTGCCGCGCGTGATTCGGCGGATCATCACCGGCTGGTCGCATCGCCTGGGCGACGGCGATCTGGCCACGCGATGCTGGCTCATCGTGCACGGCTGCGTGACGCTGGGTATCAGCGTCGACGCGACGCTGGGCAAAGTCAGCGAGGAACTGGGCCACCGCGCCATCGGGGGCAACGGGGGCAACGGGGGCAACGGCGATTCATTCGTGTTCCCGCCGATCGTCACTCGCGCCGCGGCACTGCACGCCGCTACCCATCCCAACGGCGACGAACCGCGCCCGCTGCGGCCGGCGCTGGGCATCTTCTCCGACAATGGCGAGGACGAGGCGCTCGCGAAAGAGGCGGATCCGCCGTCCGCCGATTCGACATCCAATCCTGGCCCGGCCGTGGAATCCCGCCGATCCAGCCGCAGCGCCGCTGCCGCGCAATCGCAGGATCATGTCATCGCCAACAGCGGCGCGCAGGCGATGCCGGACGACGTCGTGCTGCTGTAACGATCCAAAAAAAAAGGAACAGCCGCTTCGGCGTAGGGTGCGTCAAGTCCGCGCGGACGCACCTCGTTGCGTTCCAGTTGACGGTGTTGCGTTCTCGGTGCGCTGCTGTTGACCGCGGTGCGTCCGCGCCGAGCCTTGACGCACCCTACGTGGTACCTCAGATCCCTCCCCGTCGCGTAACCGTCTACTTCACCAACCGCCATCCAGACTCCTCCGCGACGATGCCGGTGTGCCCCTTGTAGCGATCGTTGGTCTTGTGCATCTGTTCGATGTTGTCGAAGTAGCCGACGATATGAGCCGCGCTAAACGACTCGCCCGCCTTGACGGGTTTGCCGTGGATTTCCTCGATCATCACGATGATGCCGCCGGGGCGCTGGCTGCACCACGCTTCGTAGACGACGTCTGGCGCCAGGGTGATTCCCGCGAGCCAGGGGCCGTCCTTCCCCGTCTGTTTGTCGCGCAGGCGATAGGCGCGGATGAAATGGTCGGGCGTCTTGTGGGTGTCGCGGCGGTAACCGTATTTCAAGTCGGGCGGAAACGGCGAGAAGAACTCGCTCGACGGAATGCGAACGCCGGTGGGGCCGCTGAGATAGCTGAGGTAGATTTCGCTGAAGGTGTCGCCCTTGTCGTGCCGGATGCAGCCGGGCGTGTCGTTGCGGAGAAACATTTCTTTGCAGTCGTTGACGCTGTCGATCTTGTCCATGAGCAGGAAGTAGCGTTCGCCTTTTGGGAAAACCACAAGTTGCGTCCATCGCGATCCAGCCTTGCGTCCGGGGGCGGCGTACTCGAACTGATACGTCGTTTTCACCGCGACGAAATCCTTGCCCCGAATCACCTGCGGCTGCACCGCCTTCATCCGGTGGCAAAGCTGCGGGCCTTCGACCATCCGCTTGCGATGGCTGGTGCCGTGCGCCATCTTCGCATACTCAATGCGGGCAGGATCGGTTTCGTTGGTATGCCAGGTATATCGGCCGACGCCGTGGCCATCGGGCGCCTTGACCTGGTCGCCGTAGGCCTCGTCGCTGCCCGGCTCCATCAGCCAGTCCACGACCATCAGGCCGTCGCCCACTTCGCGGAAGCCGGTGGCCTTGTCGAGAAAGGTCTGCTTCTCGATGCCGGTCATCCAGTGCTTCGGGTTCTTTTTGGGGATGACTGCTTCGATCTGGTCCGTGTCGATCTTGATGGCGCGCTCGTCTTCGGTGACCCGCACCCAATCCGTGTCCTTCGGTTGAGCAATGGTGGAGCCGGCAAATGCCAGCAGGATTCCCAGGCACCAACCGCAACGCAGCAAGGGCAATCGCTTCATGGGTATCCATTCGAGCAAGGGGTGGAGAAAGATGAATACGCGGAACCGGCGCGGACGAAACACAGGGCGAAGCGGAAACGGGTGGGTGCCGGTTTCTCCTCCCCAAAGGATCGCGACCGAAATAACCTCCCGATTTGGCTGATTCCGATTCCCCTCCCTTTTAGGGAGGGGTTAGGGGAGGGTCGGGCGCACTGCATGATTGTGCATGAAATCAGGCTGTTTGCCCGACCCTCCCCCTGCCCCTCCCTAAAAGGGAGGGGAGTTCGAACCTTGAAAATCGGGAAGTTGTTTCGGCCCCATTCCTAAGGGGTGGGAAGTTCGACGCTACTTTTTCCACTGCTTGAGCAGATCGCGTGCCTGCTGCGTGTCGGGGTGCGTGGGATGCTCGTCGATGATTTCCTGAAGCTTGGCGATGGCGGTCTCATCCTGTTTCGATTTTTTCAGTAGCTTGGCGAGATCGAGCTTTCGGCCAATCGCTTTGCCGATCGGGTCAACCGTCGGTCTCACGGGTGTCGTCGTCGTGGCCGGCTTGTCCCACACTGCCAGCAGATCCTTCGCCTTCTTGATCTCCGGGTGATCGGGATGCTTCGCGACCAGACTTTTGAGGGTCTCCACCGCCTTCGTCTGTTCCTTGTTGCGATACTGGCCTTGCGCCGCGGCAATGGTGTCCTGAATATCCTTGCCGGCGCTGGCGGGGTCGGCCGGGGGCGTCGGCGTCGGCGGCGTGGTCGTGGTCGGCGGATTTTCCTGCGTCGCCTCGTCACCCCACAGATTCCGGGCGACTTCCTCCGCTTTGTCCTCCATCGCGTCGAAAGTCTGCACGAACTTCTCGAAATCCTTGTTCAGGAATGACTGATTCTTCGCCTTGGCGTCCTTCGCCGCCGCCTTCATCTCCGCATAATCCGCGTCGGCCTTGGCGCAGCGGGTTTTCAAAGTCGTCGCATCGGCGTCGGTCAGTTGCTTGATCGCGCGGTCGTAAATCTGGTTCAGTTTGTCTTCCTGGTTCGGCACCACGCCGATCGCGATCGCCAACTTGGCGTAGTACGCGGCATCGGCCCACTGCTTGGCCTCGTCGAAATTTGTGGCGAGCGTGGCGGCCACCTGGTCCGAGTCCTTGGGGAACTTGGCGATGCCCTCGGTGAACGCAAGCCGCGCCAGATCCTTCTTGCCCATGCGCGACAGCGACTGTCCCAGGTGCATGTAGGCTTCCTGCTTGTACCACGGGTCCAACTCGATGCCGCGCGACAGGTAGGCCGCCGCCACCGGGAAATGCCCGAAGCTGAAGCGCAGCGAGCCGATCTCGATGTAGAGAGACTTGTTGCCCGGATCGCCCGCCAGCGCGTAGGAATACAGTTGCAGAAGAACGTAGTTGCCGTAGCGGACCTCCGGTTCATCCGGTCCCAGGCTGCGCCGCTTTTCGAGTTCCTTTTTGACCCGATCAATTTCCTTGACGACCTCCTGCATCTTCTTCTCGTCCTTGGGGCGATCCTTGGGGGCGACGAAGATGGAGCGGTTGAACTTGTCCAGTCCGATGGCGAACCCGATGCCCTCGCGCGAGGACTTGAGCGTGTTGACGCCGATGACTTCGCCCTTGCTGTTGCACAGCGGGCCGCCGGAGTTGCCGGGGTTGATCGGCGCCGAGTGCTGCAGGTACGGCACGCCCTCGATGATCTGCGTGTTGCTCATTTCGCCGCTGGTGAAGGTCTTCTCCAAGGCCCGGCCGTCGCCGCCGCCGGGGTTGCCGATGGCGAAAACGCGCTGGCCGGGGATCGGCTTTTCCGTGGAGACGGTGACGGGGATGAGCTTGACGTTGGCGGCCTTGGCGTCGACGGAAACCAGCGCCAGGTCGAGCTTCGGGTGGATCGATTCGATCTTCACTTTCTTGAAAATCATCGGCGCGATCCTGCCGTCCGCATATTTCACATCGACGCGCATCTGGTAGGGGAGCGGCGAGGTGATGACGTGGGCGTTGGTGAGGATCAGGCCGGTCTCTTCAAGGACGAAGCCGGTGCCGAACCCTTCGAGGCTCTTGAGGAATGCGACGGAGGGACTGACGGTCTTGTAGACCTTCGGGCCGACTTCCTCCTGGGCGAAGGTGGCCTTCTGAACCAGGAGCGAAAGAATTGTGACGATGGCCCAGGACGTGCGCGTCATGTCAACCCTCGTGGAAAAGAGCCTTGGCGAATCGATCACCGGTCTGCCGGCATTATAACCCTGGGCGGCTCAATGGAGAGCAAGTAGCGTGGATTCTCGCGAAGCGTGTAGGGTGGGTTGAGGCTCGGCGAAACCCACCACGCGCGTCCACAACTCGTTCGCCACAGCTGGTGGGTTTCGCGGACTCAACCCACCCTACGCGCTGTGCCCACCCTGCGTCGAGGCTCAATGCCCGTGGTCTTCCGTGCCCAGCATCGGCTTTAGTTCGTTCAAAAGCGCGTCGAGCTGCGATTGATTCTTCGCCTCGGCGTTCAGCCGCAGCAATGGCTCCGTGTTGCTGGCGCGGACGTTGAACCACCAGCCTTTGCCGGCCCACGCGTCGATGCTCACGCCGTCGAGCTTGTCCACCGCGGAGCCGGGGCCGAACTTCGCTTCCAGCGACGCCAGCGCCTTGTCCTTTTCATCGCAGCGGAAGTTGATCTCACCGCTCTGCGGATACTGCTTGAACGGCGAGATGAAGTCGCTGAGCTTTTTGTCGCTCTGGCCCAGCACGCTGAGCACGGCGGCGAAAGCGATGGCGCCGGAGTCGGCGTTGAAGTTGTCGCGGAAATAGAAGTGCCCGGAGAGTTCGCCCCCGAAGATGCCGGCATTCTCGCGCAGGGCCGCCTTCATGAACACGTGGCCCACCCGGCTCTTCACCGGTTTGGAACCGTGCGCCTTGATCGCTTCCTCCAGAGCCTTGCTCGACCGCAGGTCATAAACCACCGGCGCTCCCGGCGCCTGTTTCGCAAAGTGATCCACCAGCATCGCGGTCAGGTGATCGCAGCCGATGATCGTGCCCTTCTCATCCGTGAGAATGCAGCGGTCGGCATCGCCGTCGAAACACGCGCCCAGATCAGCCTTGTGCTTGATGACGCCGTCCTGCGTGGGCTTCATGTTGGCGGCGACGAGCGGGTTCGGCTCATGCACGAAGGAGCCCGTGATCTCGAAATTGATCGGAATGATCTCCAGTCCCGGCAGGTTGCTGAAGACCTTGGGCACGAGCTTGCCGGCCATGCCGTTGGAGGCATCGATCACCACTTTCAACTTGCGCCCCTGTTTCGGCGGCGCGTAAAACTTCAACACGTGCAGGCGATACGGATCCCACAGGTCGCGCTCTTCGTGCTTGCCGTTGCCCTTGACGCTCCCCGGCTCGCCCAGACTCTCGGCGATGGCCTGGATGTCCTTCAGGCCGGTGGTGGCGCCGATGGGCTTGGCGAGCGGGCCTGAGATCTTGAAGCCGTTGTAGTTCGCCGGATTGTGGCTCGCCGTTGTCTGGATGCCGCCGATGGCGCCGACGTGGTTGATGGCGAAGTAGATGAAGCTGGTGTCGCACATGCCGACATCGACCACATCGCAACCGGCGGCGCGGAGACCATCGGTCAGAGCTTTGCAAAGTTGCGGCGAGTGCGGACGCATGTCCCGGCTCACCACCACGGTGTTGGGGTGCTTCACTCCAGCCGAAGCCTTGGGGTCGCCGGCGAGTTTCTTGAGGAATTGACCCGACGCACAGCCGACCTTCCACGCGGCCGTCTCGCTGAGCGGCTGCGGGTAGATGGCGCGAACGTCATAAGCTTTGAAAATCTTGCTGAGCATGGGTGTTTCCAGTGTTGTTTGGCGGGCAGGCACTTCGCCCGCGATTCGGCCGGATGATAACGCAATCCAGCGTTCTATTGCGCCACGGGTAGGTGGTGGCGGGGGCTTGTCTAACCCGACGCAGGCAGAGTGACATTCAACCGGTTGCCTGGCAAGCCAATATGACGAATGGCGGGTTTCCCGGAGCCGACGGAGTACACCCAAGGGCGAGATGATTCGTCGCGCGCTGAGCGGAGCGGGGCAAGCCCCGTCGCTAAACGGTAGAAGGCTGACGGCTGATGGCTGACGGCCTATGGGGATTCCCCGATGCTTCACCGGTGAAAATACCAAGCCCGCAACCAGCGTCCCGCTGATTGGATACTCACATTCGCATGGTCGAATACAGATGAACGGCTGAGACATCGACCAATGCACTTGGGGTCTTGAAAGCGAGGCGATTCATGGTTGAGCAATTGGGATACACGATGATCTTCCGCGTGGCGTGCAAGGATGCTCAGTGGGTGCATCTGTTGGGCGATTTCAATCACTGGTCGCCGCACGCGACGCCCTTGCGTCAGGTGAAGCCTGGTCTCTGGCAGGCGGAACTGCGCCTGCCGCCGGGCGAATACCGGTTCCGCTACCTGTCGTCCAGCCAGGGCTGGATCACGGACTGGGCGGCGTTCGGCGTGGAGCGCAATCAGTTCGGCGACTGGGATTCGATTCTGCACGTGCCTGCCCATCCGAAGTTCGACACGCAGGCCGGGCCTATCGCCAAGGACGACGGACACGCACCGATCCCGCTGCGAGAGACCGCGCCAGCCGTCCCCACCCCGGGCGGGCCGTCGCTGTGGCGGTTGACGGCTGTGTCCGCTGCGTAATTGATGAGATTGCTCGCGGGTAGATTCTCAAACTGGAACTTCTACGCGCGGCACACCGAAGTTCTTATCCCTCTACCCTTGGCCCTCTACCCTTGGCCCTTCCGGTCTGGCCGGCATAGGGGCGGAGGAAGGACATTGGAAGACAAGTGTCGGGGGCACGAACGGTCGACGGCAGCAACTCTGAAAGGATTTCCCCATGATCCGCCAATCCATCCTTGTGATTCCCTTCGTCGCCATCGCCGGTTTGCTGGTCTCCCAGCGATTCACTTCGGCGCAGCCTGAACTGAAGAATGTGATGAAAGTGAAGCTGTCGCACGCGCAATCGATCCTCGAAGGGCTGGCGATGGAGGATTTCAACAAGGTGAAGTCCGGCGCGCAGAATCTCTCCGCGCTGAGCAAGGCCGATGCATGGAACGTGCACAAGACGCCGGAGTATGTGAAGTTCAGCAAGGACTTCCAGGAGCTGGCGGACGCGCTGGTCAAGGACGCGGCTGCGAAGAAACTGGAGGCATGCACGCTGGACTACGTGCAGCTCACCATGCTGTGCGTGAAGTGCCACACGCACACGCGCAAGATCGGCGTGGCGATCGACGACGCGCCGCTGCGGGATCTATTCACTCAGGCAGGCAGGTGAAGTTCGATCCGCGCATGAAAAACCCGCGCCTGCCGCAGGCGCGGGTTCCAATGAGTTCATCGAAGTTCTTCGAAGGTCAGTAGGGCGGCTCAGGCGCGACGGCGACGCAGCCCCATCATGCCCATGGCCGCCATGCCCAGCAGCGACAGGGACGCCGGCTCGGGGACGGCGACGATCGAGCCGGTGTTGAAGAGAAGGCGGGCCTCGGCGGCGGTGATGACACCCTGGTACACCTGGACTTCATCGAGCAGGCCTTGGAAGAAGTGGGCGCCGCCGTTCTCGCCGGCGCCGACGTAGGTGTTGAGCAAAGAACTGTTGGGAAGGTTGTGAGCGAAGGTGTTGGAGCCGGCCAGGACGCCGTCGAGATAAATCGAAACCTGAGTGCCCGGCACGGAGTCGTCGGCGGTCATGATCAAATGAACCCACGCGTCGTTGGCGATCACCGGCGCGGCGTAGTCGGCGTCGACGTGAGCGCCGGCGTTGATGTACGGGGTGTCGCCGCCGTCGAGCAGCAGGCGAGTGGTGCAACATCCGCCGGCGTCCTGGCTGACGATACCGCTGAAACCTCCGTCGAGCGAGGACCGGTTGACCCACGCGGCAAACGTGAAGCCGGGCAGGCCGGTGTAGCCCGCCAGCCCGCCGGACTCGACGAGCTTGGACGAACTGCCGTTGAACGTGCCGGCGCTGGGCACGCTGAAGCGGTCCAGACCCTGGCCGACGGAAGTGTTCACGGCATGGTTTCCCAGGCCCGACGAGTCGAGGCCGAGGTTGCCTGCGTTGTCAAATTTGTAATGGGCGACCAGTGTCGCGGCCTGCGCGGACTGCGAAGCAAATGCAGATGAAATCGCAGCAACAGCAACGAGGGTGCGGAACGCGTTCATGGGTTCTCTCCTGAGTTGAAAGGTGTGCGGCAACGGCGCTATGAAAATACCACATTCGTGTACTCCGTCAAACAAGAATTGTGCGCCTGTCGCTGGCTTTTGTCGCCGGCCCTGCTTGACGCGTTACAGGCCTCCTAAACCAACTCCCCGTCAGCGTCGATAAGTGAAAAGGATCGTTCCGCGATTCGAGCGGACGTTGCCGAAGGATTGACAGTCAGGCGCCGCTCAGGAAACGCGGAATCGCCATAGCCAACGTGACGGAGGGAGAACCATGAATTTGACGGATCACCTCGACGAGCCGGCAGGTCATCGCCGGTACCCACGTTTCAACGGCGATGCCCCGCAGTTGCTGCGCATCTGCCTGGTCAGCCGGGCCCCCCGATTGGGCGAAGGCGAGCGGGCCCTGGTGCAACTGGCCGCGGGGCTGCGCGATCGGGAACACCAGGTGTTCTTCCTGCTCGCCAAGCGTGGCGAAATGTACGATCAGTGCGAGCAGTTGGGTTTCCGTTGCCTGCACCTGCCGGCACAGCTTTCCGATCTGGGCCGGCGCTGGCGCCGCGCCGCCATCCGTACGTCGCTGCGGCATCTGCTGAAGCGCGAGCGCCCCGATGTGATTCACGCCAGTGACGCTCCCTCGGCGTTGATTCCGTTCGAGGCGGCGCGCGGGCTGGCCATGACGCGGGTGTGCCATCATCGATACGTCTGCACCGAAAGCCTGATCGACCGCCTCGCCGCTGCCGGCGTGGAATTGCACCTGTATAGTTCAGCTGCGATTCTCGAGACGATCAGTCAGCGCAGCCCGATTCTCGCCGGCGCCCCCGGTGCGGTGGCGGAAGAGCCGACACTGCCATTGAGCCTGGATGGACTCGCCCTAAGCGTGACGCTGCCCCTGAAAGCACATGCCGCCTCCATCGCGCGTCACTACCGCTTCGCCGCCACCGCACGATTGCTGCGCAGAGCCGCGTGAGACGAGTCGGCAGCGTGTTACGATGTCGCTCATGATGATCGCACGCATCCTCGCCGCGCTCGTTGTGCTTCTTCCCTTCATCTCCTCGGCTGCCGGCCAGGCGACCGCTGACCTTCCTGCCGTCCCAGCCACTCCTGCCGACAAGCCGGGCACGTATCAAAGGATGGACTACGGGCCCGTGATCGCGCACACGGTGGTTTCGCAGAGCGGCAAACAGGTCGTTGCGCAGAAAGGCCTTGCGGTTCGACTGCAAAGCAAGAACGAGAAGGGCGAAACGATCGATCACGCCGTCATCTACGACACCGACACCCTGGGCGTCGTGGCGGTCACCACGGGCGGCTGGCTTGATCTGACGAAAACGAATCACACGTCCTACAAGGGCAGCGGCGACGCGGCCCTCGAAGGCACCACGCTTTTCTCCATCGCGCCGGGCTCGGCCGGCTGGGCGAATCCGAAGGATGGCAAGTTCGATCCGCGCGGCGCGAATCACCACCTCGCCAAGGCCACCAATGCAGTCGGCCAACCCGTCGGACCGCTGCCGAAGGATTGGGCGCACTACAAGGGTTACTACCGCATCGGCGATCAGGTCGTACTGAAGTACACCGTCGGCGACTGTGAGATTCTGGAGACGCCGCGCTGGTCCGTCGAGGGCGATGCGCTGGCGCTGGTGCGATATTTCGAAGTGCGGGTGCCGGCCGCGAAGACGCGCGATTCGCTCTGGGTGGCCATCGACGACCTGCCCGCCAACGCCGATCCGCGCGTCAAGCAGGAGCGCTCGGTCACGTTGCGCCGCAACGGTCGCCTCACGATGGTCTCGGCCGTGGGACGTTCGGCGCTGCACGTGAAGGACCGCCAACTGGTCATGGAGATCAAGACCAGTCCGGAGGACCGCGAAACGACGGTGCTTGCCGCGGCGGTGATGTGCGTCGCGGATCGTGGCGAACAGGATGACGCGAAGGCCGCCATCGCCTTTGCGATGAGCCAGGAGAAGCGCAGCGGCGCGCTGGGACGGTACCGGATTCCGTCGGTGGATCGCGGCGGCCCTGCGCGATGGGCGCAGCCGGTCGACACGATGTCCAAACTGGCGCCTGCGCTGGCGCGGGAGAGTTACGTCGTCGACTCGCTGCCGTGTCCGGAGAAGAACCCCTGGGAATCGTGGTTTCGCCCAACCGGGTTTGATTTCTTTGCGGATGGAAAAAGGGCGGCCATCTGCACGTGGAACGGCGACGTGTGGATCGTCTCCGGCATCGACGCCGGCGCGAGGGAGGGCGAGCATCTCACCTGGAAGCGCTTTGCGTCAGGGTTGTACGAACCGCTGGGGTTGGTCATCCGCGAGGAGAAAGTCTTCGTCGTTGGCTACGACCAGATCACACGTCTGCACGATCTGAACGGCGACGGCGAGGCGGATTACTACGAGAACTTCAACAACGATGCTCCGGCCCTGGGCAGGTGCTATTGCCTGTGCTTGTCGCAGGATGCGATGGGCAATCTATACACGATCCGCAACGCGAATCGGTCGCCTGACAACTATCCGCTGCACGGCTGCCTGTATCGGGTCAGTGCCGATGGCTCGAAACTGGAGATCATCGCGACGGGGCTTCGCAGCGCCAACGGTCTGGCGATCGGACCGAACGGCGAGATCGCCGCGGCGGATCAGGAAGGCAACTGGACGCCCGCCTCGCGAATCGATCTCCTGCAGCAGGGCGATTTCGTGGGCTTTCGCAGCCACGCGCATCGGGAACTGCCGGCGGTTGCGGAAGGGGGCAAGGCGGGAGGAAAAACCGGCGCAAAGGACGTGGCTCCTTTGCCCGGCCCCGAGGCGGTTTTGGCCGCCGGCGCCAAACCGCCTCTGTGCTGGATTCCCAAGACCGTCGACAATTCCGCGGGCGATCTGATCTTCGTCCCGAACGATCCACAGCAGCGATTCGGCCCGCTGGGCGGCATGCTGCTGGGCACCTCGTATGGCATGTGCAAGCTGTATCTGGTGCCGTTCGAAAAAATGGATGAACCTGGGATTCCAAACGTCGGATCTGAAATCCGCAGCCCGAAGTCTCCCATCGTCCAGGGCGGCGTTGTCCCTTTGCCGTTGAACTTTACCTCCGGCATCATGCGGCTTCGCTTCAACCCGCGCGACGGCCAGCTTTATGCCTTGGGACTCAAGGGCTGGCAGACCCGGGCCGCGTTCGACTCCGGGTTCTTCCGCGTGCGCTACACCGGTAAGCCGGCGTGCTTGCCCGTGGCGGTGCATCCGACCAAGGCCGGCGTGACGCTCACGTTCACCGATGCGCTCGACCGCGCGACGGCGGAAGATACCGGCAGTTATCAGGTGCTTCGCTGGAATTATCTGTACTCGAAAGGCTATGGCTCACCTGAGTTCTCCGTGGCCGATCCGAGCAAGCAGGGCCGCGACACCATGAAAGTCACGCGCGCTTCGCTTGCCAAGGACGGCAGGACGCTGACACTGGCGGTCGATGACATGAAGCCGGTGATGCAGATGCTGGTCAAGGTGCATCTGGAATCGGAGAAGGGCAATGCAGTGAAGCACGAGATTTATCACACGGTGCACAGGTTATCGGAGAGGTGACGATCGCCGGCGGGCTGCGGACGCGTGATCGGTGTCGCGGGTTTGCGGAAGCGAAGCTGGCCGCCTCGATGAACTCACTGGCCAGCACTTGTGGCTTTGACACTTCCTTTTTGCCGGAAATGCTTGATACCTCTGGCTGACCCCGGGTGGGCCAATTCGCGCAAGCCTCTCAATATCCGCCGGTTATCGCCCGATAGGGATGAAATCCGGATTTCGTCCTTTTTGTGAGGCTGTCCTTGCGTCTGCGATTGCTGCAATCCGTCGTGACTCGTCTTGTCGTCTGCCTCGTGGTAGGCGGGATTCTGCTCTCGATTGGACTGGCCGTGCTGGAATTGCGGCGGTCCGAGACGATGCTTCGATTGCAGTTGATCCAGCGCGTCTCCTTGATCACGCGCAATCTGCAGACGCTCGTGCGAGGCGTGCTCGACAACCCTGTCAGCGAGCCGATGCGCGACTCGCTGCGCGTCGTGGCGGCGGATGATTACGTCCTGGCGGTGCGCGTGGTGCGCGGCGCGGAGACCGTGGTCGGCATCGGCGACTGGAACCGGAACGATCTCGAGCCGGCGGCCGTGTGCGTGCTGCCTGAGTACGGATTGAACTTCGACGGCGACGTGGAACGCGATCGCCTGACGCTGATACGCGCCCCGTTCCTCCACGGCGGCGAGAACGCCACGCTGGAACTTCTGATCGACGGCCCTCGCGCCTGGGAAAACTCGCGCGATGTCGTGTTCGCGGGTTTGCGGATGCAGTGGCTGCTGCTGGGGGTTACCACGTTGCTGGGGCTGCTCCTGCTTCGTCGCTGGTTCACCGGCCCGCTTTCCGATGTCGCCGACCTGGTTACCGCAGGCGCCGGGCCTGAGCCGTTCTATGACCTGTCGCGCCATCTGCCCGGCGAGTTCAGCCAGTTCGCCGAGGCCGTCGGCGGCATGCTCACCCGGCTTGACTGCACCGCCCAGCGATTGAAGCAGCGCGAGAAGGCATTCGAGAATCTCTACCAGTTCGCCCCGGCGGCCATGCTCAGCGTGCAGCGCGACGGGCGCGTCGTCGAGGCCAACCGCCGCGCGGCGACGATGCTGGGACTGAATGTCGAAGAGGAAATGATCGACCAGCAGGTGGTGGATTTCGTCGATCCGCAGGATCACGCGCTGCTGCGGCAGACGCTTGAGCGTCTGCATCTGGACAATGCCGCGCGCTGCGAAATCCGCGTGGTCGCGCGTCGCCGCACGGTGGATGTGCAGGTGGAGTGCGCCGCGGTGCGCGATGACGACGGCACGCTGCAGCGCATCCGCCTCTCCATGCTCGACATCAGCCAGCCCAAACGGCTGCAACGCCAGCTCACGGAGAAGAGTCAGCTTTTAAATCTGGTCATCGACCACATGTCGGATGCGATCATGCTGGTGGACGCCGAACGGCGCATCGTGGCGCACAACCAGCAACTGGCGACACTGCTGCGCCGTCGCGGCGATGTCATCGCAAGCCAGCCTTACGATCCGGAGCATTTCTGGAACGAACTGGGCGTGGTGGACCAGGACGCGTTCCTCGACGGCATGCGGAAGATCGACGCCGACCAGCTTCCGGCGCATCAACGGGTAGTGACGCGCGTGGGCACGTTCCTGTTCCAGGGCATTCCGGTGCATGACGCCGGTGGTGACCCCGTGGGCCGGCTTTGGGTTGTGCAGGAAGTCACGGTGCAGGAGCAGAACGAACGGCTGATCCGGCAGCAGAGCCATCAGATTTCATCGCTCAAGCGACTGGCGATGGAGTTGCAGGACGTGCGCAGCGTGGACGACCTGCTCTACCGCACTGCCGACATCCTTCACGAAATGCTGGGTGTGGAGACGGTGGGCCTGGCGCTGCGCTGCGACAGGAAATCACGCAGCCAGCAGATCATTCACCGCGGCGCCGGGTCGTGCCTGCTGACGCTGAACCGGCAACTGGTGCAGGCGGTGGAATGCTCGCTGATGCCGCGGGTGCTCGGCAACTCGGATCTGAACTACTGGTCGGATTTGCCCCGCACCGAAGCGTGGGCGCCGGCGTTCGAACAGGCGGGGCTGACCTGCGTTGCCGCGGGGCCGCTGCGGGGCAGTGCGGACGCGCTGGGCGTGCTCTGGATCGCGCGGCGCGGCGGTGAGCGAATCGAGCGGAACCACCTGTACCAGCTCGAAGCGCTCATGCCCGTCATCGCGGCCCGCGTCGAGTTTGCGCAGCTCCGCGAGCAGCTTCGCCGGTTGGAACTGACCGATTCGATCACCGATCTGCCCAACCGGCAGCAGTTCGAGTTGAGCCTGCGCAATGTCGTGAACCGCCCCGGCTATCCCTGGTCGGTGATTCTGGTCAGCCTGGACCGCTTCGGCGAACTGAACGACCGTCTGGGGCACGAAGGCGCCGACGCGATGCTCCGTCGCACCGCGAATCTGCTCCGCGCCAGTGTGCGCAAAGGCTGTGAAGTGTCGCGGTTGAGCGGCAAGTTCTTCGCCGTGCTCGCTCCAGGAATCGATGGCGATCTGCTCCTGTCGATGGCGGAGCGAATCCGTCAACTGATTTCGTCACAGCATGTCGAGTTCACCGACGGCGCGCAGTGGCAACTGACCGCCAGCATCGGCGTGGCGGCCTGTCCCGCCGACGGACTCGATCCGGAGCAGATCGTCAAGCTCGCCGAGACTCGCGTCGAGGCCGCCAAACGCGCCGGGCGCAACTGCGTCCAGGCCGGCGAACTCGGCGGACACCGGCAGGCGGGGTGAGTTGAAGAGCTTGGATGACCGGTCAGTTCAAAACCTGAGTTTCGGGTTTGCCGTTAGCCCCCGGCTCCGCCGGGGGGCGGAAAACTGGCGAGATGAATTAGGCCAACATTGAGGCAAATTCTGCATCTCCATGATCGTCCTGCGCGTTTTGATCGCCAGCGTCGGCACACCCCCGGCGGAGCCGGGGGCTAACGGCGCAACGCCGCGCACAGGATCACACTTTCGCCGTCGCGTGCTGGTGGCAGATCTGCCCCAGTGCGTCGCAGGCGTAGCGCACATCCTGGACCGTGGTGAACGGGCCGACGCTGAAGCGAGTCATGCCGCCGGCGCTATGCGTGCCGAAGGTTTGGTGCGCCAGTGGGGCGCAGTGGATGCCGCTGCGGGTGAGGATGCCGTAATCGCGCTCAAGCAGATCGGACAGCGCCTGCGGCTGGGCGAAGCGTTCGATGCGCACGCTGAACACGCCGCAGCGATGCTTGACGCCCTGTGGCCCGAAGAGAGTGAGGCCCGGAAAATCGCCTTCGCTCAGGCCGCCGAGGAACGCGCGGATCAGATCTTGCTCGTGTTGCCACAGGCTCTCGACGCCTCGGTGCCGAATCCATTCGACCGCCGCGCCCAGCCCGATGATGCCGATGGCGTTGTGGCTGCCCGGTTCGAAACGATCGGGAAGAAACGTCGGCTGCGTGTCCTGCTCGCTGATCGAGCCGGTGCCGCCTTCGCGCACGGTGGCCATGCGTTCTTCCATGCCGGGACGAATGTAGAGTCCGCCGGTGCCCAAGGGGCCGAGCAAACCCTTGTGCCCCGGAAAGGCGAGCAGGTCGATGAAGTCGGCGTCCACATCGATCGGTACGTGGCCCATCGTCTGGGCCGCGTCCACGAGGAAGGGAATGTCGTGCTCCCGCGCGATGCGGCCGATCTCGCGGATCGGCTGCAGCGTGCCCGTGACATTGCTGCCATGCACGACGGCGATCAGTTTCGTGTTCGGCTGAATCGCGGCGCGGATGTCCGCAGGATCAACGAGACCGGTCTGCGGATCGCAGCGCACCCGCGTCTGTTCCATGCCCAGCGAATCGACGAGCGCGTTGTAAGGCCGCAGCACCGAATTGTGATCGAGCCAGGTCGTGATGACGTGGGGCTTGGTCTTTTCGTGAAAAGGTGACGTGGATCGCCGAAGTTGCGGCCCCGTGAGAATGCCGCGGATCGCCAGGTTCAGCGCATCGCTGGTGTTCAACGTGAAGATCAACTGCTCGGGCCGACTCACATCCGCGCTGATGAGTTTGCACAGATTCCGGCGGCATTCCAGAAGCAGCCGGCCCGCCTCTCGCGCCTCGGCATACGCGCCGCGCCCGGGGCTGGCGCCCAGTTCCGTGGCGTAGCGGGTCATCGCCTCATGCACACAGGCCGGCTTGGGAAAGCTGGTGGCGGCGTTGTCGAGATAAAGCCGACGAGGGGTCACAGGTCGCTCCTCTTGCGATTGCGGTGAAACGCGACACAGTTTAGGCAGTTGCCCGCAGTGATGCGCGGGTCAGGCCAGCGCTCCGCGCCGCCGAAGCCATCGTTCCACGAGGCCGCAGAGCGTCGCCCACACGAGGCCGCCGCTCCAGCCGGCGAGCACGTCGGTGGGGTAATGCACGCCCATGTAGACGCGGCTGACGCCGACGAGGCCGGTGATCAGCAGCGCCACGCCGATGAAATAGATTTTCAGCCGCGTGCTCTCCACGAGGCCCGCCAGCAGGATGCCCAGGGTCAGGTACACGGTGGCGGACATGAACGAGTGGCCGCTGGGAAAGCTGCTGCTCATCACGTGCGACAGGTGGGGCACGATGTCGGGGCGTGGCCGATCGAAGGAGGCTTTGAGCAGCGAACTGATGAGCAGTCCGCCGACGGTGGCAACGACAACGAATCCCGCGGCGCGAAAGCGCCGCGCCATCACCAGATAACCCGCCACGGCCGCCGTGGTCAGCGAGAGCATGGCGATGCCGCCGACGGCGGTCAGATCGCGTCCGATTTCGTGCATCGCCGCCGAGCCGATGGGCTTGGCCGGATCGTCGGGCCGGCGGAGCATGCGGATCAGGCGGTCGTCGAATGTCTTGGTCTCGCCTTCGACGACTTCATCCGCCAGTTCCGCGAAAGCCCAAACGCCGAGCACGACAACCAGCATGCCCAGGAGCACGAACCATTCGTGGCTGAAAATCCAATCGCGAATGCGACGCAGGCGGCGGAGCATGCGGGCATGATAGGGGGAGGAGCAGATGGGAGAGGAGGCAGAGCAGGTAGAGGAGGGATAGGAGGTAAAGGAGTAGAAGATCGCCGTTTAGCGCCCGCTCGAAGAGCGGTCTGAACGGGGGACGCGTGTAATCCACACCCATCACTACTCCAGCTTCTTCTTCGCCTCCGCCGTCGCCTTCTCCATCACCTCGCTGATCTTCACCGGCACGCCGCCTTTGCGTTTGCTTTCATCTGCCGCTTCCATGAAGGCGTAGATCTCGATCGTTTCCTCCGCGCTGACCGGGGGTGTGCCGGTCTTGAACATTTTCACGATCTCGACCACCAGCGGGCGGTAGCCGCCGAACTTGCCCAGATCGCTGACGCCCTTGGCGCCGAACGCGGTGCCGCCGTAGCCGCTGCCACCCTTGCGGATGCCGCGGAAGGTGCCGACGCGGCCGCCTTTCCAGGTGCCGACGACGAGATCGGTGTCAGCGGTGCTGACGCGGACGACGGTTTCACAGCCGGCGCCCATGCAGGTGTAGAGCGTTTCGACGCCGTGGATGCCGTACCAGAAGAGGTCGGGGTGGGTCTTCTCCAATGAGCACGGGCTGTACGCATCGCAGCCGAGCACGTCGCCGATCTTGCCGCTACGGATCGCCTGCGCGCCTTCTCCGTAGCGCAGGCTCGACGACGAGAACATCGGCACCTTGTGTTTCTTCGCCAGTTCAAACAGCGCGATCGTGTCGACGAGCGACCCGGCGATCGGCTTGTCGATGAACAGCGGCTTGCCCGCCTTGAGCACGGGAATCGCCTGCTCCAGGTGCGGCCGACCGTCGTTGGTCTCCAGCAGCACCGCATCCACTTTCGTCAGCAACACATCGATGGAGTCGACGATCTCCACGCCCAACTTCTTCAGTTCCTCTGTGTAGCCCGGCACGCGGGTGACGCTGGACTGAATATCGGGGCTGCCCTTGGGATAAGCAGCGACAACGCGGCAGCCGGCGACATCTTCTTTCGCCTGCGGGTTGTTGAGTTCTTTGGCGAAGGCCGGGGCGTGCGACGTGTCCAGCCCGATGATGCCGATGCGGATGAGCTTGGCGTCGTCGGCGATGAGTGGTCGCGCGTGCAGTAACAACACAAGGAGAACGAGTGATTGAACGATGGTGCAGTTTCGAAAATGCATCGCGTGTATTCCTCCGTTGTTTGGCGGTCGGGCCGAGTCCGCGAGGACCAACTGTTCCGGCGATTGATGCAATGGTGGACAGGGTGCGCGCGGCGTGGCCCCTTGAAGGGGCCATGCCCTCGGTCCCCAATGTCATTTTCCCGCCAGCGCCGCGTCTGGCCCCACCTTGTTGATCGTGCTGTGAATCTCGCCCTTGACCGCTTCGCCGGATTCCGCTTCGACGTCGAATTTGACCAGCATCTGCATCACGGGCTGCACGTTTTCCAGCTCGATGAATACGGTCCTGCCATCGCTCGACAGCTTCGCCGATTTCACGTTCACCTTGTCGTGCGTGCCCTGCTTGGGGTCGGCGACGGAGTAATCCTTCGAGCCATAGCCGCTGGTCCACTTGTAGTTCCACTGCTCCACCGAGAACGCGCCGGCATCGACGCTTTCCTTGTCCAGCTTGCCGGTAAAGGTCAGGTGCAGGCCAGACTTCGTCGCCTTCAGGCCTGTGGGCATGTTGACCGGCGCGCCGGTGTAGCGCACGCGCTGGAAGCTGCCGTCCTTGGCGGCGCTGCTCTGCCAGCCCTTGATGCCGACGACGTAAAGCTGGCCGTCGCGCTCGTTGAATCGCAGCCGGCAGGTGCCTGAGTCGAACTTCAGCGGGAACTTGACGACGCCGCCTTGCACGATGGTGCCATCAGGAGCCTCGCTGTCGGGCACGTGCTCCTTGAGCACTTTGTAGAGCGTGCAGGTGCCGTAGCTGGCGTAGAGCAGTTCGCCTTTGAACGGGCCCCACTTGTCGCTGGTGACCCAGGTTTGTCCGCCGCCGGAGTTGCAGATGTTCTTGGGCATGAAGCAGATGGGCGGGTCGTAGTTGGTTGGCTTGGGCGTGCTGTGGGCGAGATCGACGACGCCGCCGAAACCTTTGCGTTTGGCGAGTTCCGCGGCAGACCAGTAGTTGATCCGGCACTTGGGCACCCAGGTGCCTTCGTTGTCGCCGGTGGTGAGTTCGCCATTGGGGCCAAGGCCCATGCCGTTGGGCGCGCGAAGCCCGGTGGCGATGACTTCGAGCTTCGTGCCATCCTTGGAAAGCTTGAACGCACAGCCGTGGTGCGGCGTGACGACTTCCCATCCGCTGCCGCCGCCCCTGACCGCGCCGCCCTTGACGAAATAGAAATTGCCTTCCTTGTCCGTGTGCAGTTCGTAGGCGAACTCATGGAAGCCGAAGGTGGTGAGAATGTCATTGTTGAAGCATTCGTAATGATCCGCCTGGCCGTCCTTGTTCAGATCGTGCAGGCGGGTGATGCCGTCGCGGCCGTGGACGTAGATCGTGTCATCGACGATCTTCAGGCCCAGCCCGTCGTGGATGCCGCTGGCGAAGCGCGACCACTCGACGTTTTCGAGCTTGTCGTCGATGCCGCGCACGATCCAGACATCGCCGCTCCAGGTGCAGACCGCCGCGCTGGTGCCGTCGGAAAAGAAATCGAACCCGCCGGTGCGCATCCAGCTCTTGTACGGGTTGTCGTAGGGCATCGTGATGGTGTCGACGACATAAGGCTGCTTCGCGGCGGGCTTGGCGTTCGCGTCAGGCTTCTTCTTGGGGTCAACCGCGTCGCCGAGCGTGCCCTTGTTCTTCACGACTTCGGTGTAGGTGCGCTGCCCGCCTTTGGTGAACGCATCGAGGCTGGCGAGGCGCACGCGCTCGGCACCGGCGAGGCTGGCGGCGAACTTGGGCATGTCCGTCTTGGCAAATGAAGCGATGTTCACGATGAGCTGGCGGTCGCTCTGCCGGGCGGGCACTTCCATCAGCACGCGGTTTCCGTCGGCCTTGAGCGCGATGTCAGCGCCGCCGAAGAACACACCGGCCGCGGTGACCTGCTCGCCTTTCTCAATCGTGGCGACGTTGTTGTCCACTTTGGCCGTGCCGCCTTCGACTTCAAACAGCACGAAGGTGATCGCCTTGCCCGCGCTCATCTTCATGTGGCGCGTGAAGACGCCGACGCCGTCGTGATCCGCGAAGCCCGGCAGTTCAAGCACGTTCGTCTCGCCGACGGTGTAGTTCAAGATCACCTTGCCGTCGTGGTGATAGAGGCCGCGATATTTCGCATGCTCTCGCGGCAGCGGGCCGAAGGGCTTGTTGGCGCGGGTGTCGTCGAACTTGCCGGCAGCGTCGGCGACCCCGGGCTTTGGGCTGGTGCCCCACAGTTGCGTGCCAAACGGAGCGGGGTTGCCGCCGTGGCTGCCGTCGAAGCTGACGCCTTTGAAATCGACAAAATCGCCTTTCCACGCGGCGGCATAGCGCAGCAGTTCCGTGTCGAAGCAGACGTACGCCGCGCCCTCGCCTTCGCCGATGCGGATCACCGCACCTTTGTAAGCCAGGTTGCCTTTGGGAAAGCTGCCTTGGAAGGTCATCATCTGGTGCGGGCCGTACTGCATCTCGGAGAACTTGCCGGTCTTCTTCTTCGGCTTCTCCTTCGGCTGCGCACAGACGATCGCCGGCGGCAGCGCGACGAGGCAGGCGAGAACGGCCGCGACAACGAATCTGCGTGACATGCGGAACCTTTCAGTGAATGCAAGTGAGGCGGGCTGGAGGAATTGGAATGGCGCGGCGTGCGGTAACGCGCGGGTGTGATGCGAATGAGGATTGCGACGGTTAGCGGTCGGGCCGAGTCCGCAAGGCCCACTTGCGATCTTCATTGGCATGCTTCTGCTGGCATTGGTGATTCGTCATTGGGAATTCGTCATTCATCGCTCAGGGTGGGCCTCGCGGACTCGGCCCGATCGCTAACCCGTGCAACCGATGTCGATTCGCCGGTCAGTAGCGTAAGATGCCGACATGAGCAAGACCCTCCTCGCCGCACTGATCATCTGTGTCTTTACCGCGCCGCTGGCCGCGCAGGCGCCGATCAAAGTCAAGATCGAGCCCGCCTGGCCGCAGCTTAAACTCACCAAGCCCCTCGCGCTGACGCATCCGGGCGATGGCAGCGATCGCATTTTTGTCATCGAGCAACCCGGCCGCGTGCTGTGGTGGGAGAACAAGGCGGACGTTGCGGACTTCAACGTCGCCATCGATCTGCGCGACAAGATCGGCACCAAGTTCTTCGAAGAAGGCCTGCTGGGCATCGCGTTCCATCCAAAGTTCAAAGACAACGGGCAGGTGTTCCTGCACTACACGCTCCAGCCCGGGATGAAGAACGTCGTCAGCCGGTTCACCTTCGACAAGGAACGCAAGACCATCGACCCGGCGAGCGAGCAGGTGATCCTCACCCTGACGCAGCCTTACGAGAATCACAACGGCGGCTGCACGCTCTTTGGACCGGACGGCTATCTCTACATCAGCTTCGGCGACGGCGGCTCGCGCGATGATCCGCTGGACGCGGGACAGAAGAAGGACACCTGGCTGGGCAAGATCATCCGCATCGATGTGGATGTGCCGTGGACCAAGGAGAAAACCTACGGCATCCCGAAGGACAATCCCTTCGTTGCCGTGGAGAACGCCAAGCCGGAAATCTACGCCTACGGCCTGCGCAACGTCTGGCGCTTCAGCTTCGACCGCAAGACCGGCGAACTCTACGCCGGCGATGTCGGGCAGGATTTGTGGGAGATGATCTACGTCATCAAGAAAGGCGGGAACTACGGCTGGTCCGTCATGGAAGGCACGCACAAGTTCACGAAGAAGAACGGCGTGAGCCCCAAGCTTGCCCCCGGTGAAGTCGTGATCCCGCCCATTGCCGAGCACGATCACAGTCAGGCCAAGAGCATCACCGGCGGCTACGTCTACCGCGGCAAGTCGATTCCCGTCCTCGATGGAGCCTACGTCTACGGCGACTACCAGACCGGCCTGATGTGGTGGCTTCGCTATGACGGTAAAGAGGCGACCAAACCGGCCTTCATCGGACACGCACCGGAGATCGCCAGCTTCGGCGAAGACCGCGATGGCGAGATTTACATCTGTGGACTCAAAGGGAAGCTGTTTAAGTTTGTGAAGGCGGAGTGATCGTGTCGATCGCGGATTCATGGACTGCTTCAGGCGAGAACAGCAGACCTTGGCGGCCTGTGACCGATGGCGTAGCATTGGCATCCCAAACTACACGAGGTATCCCCATGTACGTCCAAGGAATTCTTGCCATGCTGCTGCTCCTTTCCGCGATGTCCGGCTGCAATCAGTCTTCCGATGGCGGCTCACTGCCCAGGGGCGAAGCCAATGCGGATACGGCGAAGCCCAAGCCGGCTGGCTCTTCGGATGCCAACGAAAAATCCACCGCCACCTCCGACGCCAAGGACAAGTCAGCGACCGGCGAGAAACCAAAGCCGGGCCCCCGCGCGAGTGTCGTGATCGCCGGCGGATGCTTCTGGTGCGTCGAGGCGGTGTTCGAGGAACTCGACGGCGTGTACGAGGCGGTTTCCGGTTACGCCGGCGGCACCAAGGAAACCGCCAACTACGACGCGGTCAGCGCCGGCACGACCAAGCACGCGGAAGCGGTGCAGATTGTTTTCGATCCGACGAAGATCACCGTGGAGAAGCTCCTTTCCGTGCACTTTGCCACGCATGATCCGACGACGCTGAACCGGCAGGGCAATGACGTGGGCCCGCAGTACCGCTCCGCGGTGTTTTACGCGAGTGACGAAGAGAAGAAGATTGCCGAGGCGATGATCAAACGCCTCGATGAATCGGGCGTGTTCAAGAAAAAGATCGTGACCACGCTGGAGCCGCTGACGGAGTTCTTCGTCGCCGAGAGCTACCACCAGAATTATGTCTGCAACAATCCGTACAACCGCTACGTGCAGGGCGTGGCCATGCCCAAGGTGGACAAGGTGCGCGAGAAGTTCAAGGAGGAACTGAAGAAGGAAAGCCCGCTTAAAGAGTAGGGCGCGCATGCCGACGTTTCCCCCTCTCCTTTCGGGAGAGGGTGGCCGAGTCCGCGAGGCCGGGTGAGGGCGTTGGGCACCCGCCTCGCGATTGGGCATTGGTTGTAGTTCGGCCCTCACCCCCGCCCTCTCCCGGAGCCTGAGAATCTTTCGATTTCCGTCACCGATCGTGCAATCGG
>CAYRPN010000017.1:0-67209 GCA_964426135.1 uncultured Phycisphaeraceae bacterium
TCTGGAAGCGGCGCTCCAGGGCGCCGTCCTTCTCGATGTACTTGCGGTACTCGTCCAGCGTGGTGGCGCCGATGCACTGAACCTCGCCGCGCGAGAGGGCCGGCTTGAGCACGTTGCTGGCGTCGATCGCGCCCTCAGCGCCGCCGGCGCCGACCAGCGTGTGCAGTTCGTCGATGAAGAGGATCACGTTCTTGGCGCGGCGGACTTCGTTCATCACCGCCTTGATGCGCTCTTCGAACTGGCCGCGGTACTTGGTGCCGGCGACCATCATGGCCAGGTCCAGCACGACGATCCGACGGTCGGCGAGAATCTCCGGCACGTCGTTGCCGACGATCTTCTGCGCCAGGCCTTCGACGATGGCGGTCTTGCCGACGCCTGCTTCACCCAGCAGGACGGGGTTGTTCTTGGTTCGCCGGCAGAGGATCTGCACGAGGCGTTCGATTTCCTTGGCGCGGCCGATCACGGGATCGAGCGAGCCGTCGCGCGCCAGTTCCGTCAGGTCGCGGCCGAAGCTGTCGAGCGCGGGCGTCCGGCTCTTGCCTTTCTGCGCGCCTTGTTCGCCCTGCTGACCACCTTGGCCTCCGTTGCCGCCGCCGTTGCCTTCCTTGGTCTCCTCCGGCTCGACGCCGGCGCCCAGGAGATTCAACACTTCCTCGCGCACTTCTTCCAGCTTCAGTCCCAGGTTCATCAACACCTGCGCGGCGACGCCTTCGTGCTCGCGCAAGAGGCCCAGCAGCAGGTGCTCGGTGCCCACGTAGTTGTGGTTGAGGTTGCGGGCTTCCTCGATGGCGTATTCGATGACTTTCTTGGCGCGCGGGGTCTGCGGGAGCTTGCCCATGGTGACCATGTCGGGGCCGCTCTTGACGAGCTTCTCCACCTCGAGTCGTACCTTGCGCAGGTCCACGTCGAGGTTCTTCAGCACGTTGGCACCGACGCCCGAGCCTTCCTTCACCAGCCCGAGCAGGATGTGCTCGGTGCCGATGTACTCGTGGTTGAAGCGCTGGGCCTCCTGGTTGGCCAGGGCCATGACTTTGCGGGCACGATCGGTGAATCTTTCAAACATGGTGCGTCTCGCCTTCTAACGGCAGGGGTTTGCGACGTCGGCACATTCTAGCGCTGGGCTTGCGATGCGGTGGGGAGCGTCGTGGAAAAAACAATCCTTTTGTTTCGACGCTGGCGACGGTCCACCGGATCCCTGGCGGCCGGCGCGTAGTGTCCGCCGGTCGGCGCATGGTGTCAACATGCTTATCGGCAGGATTGGCAGGCTTCGCCACATGGCAGGGCCGTCGCCGAAGGAGGCAGGTCGCAACCGCGATGCCACGGCGCACGCGATTGCGGGGCACGGTGGCGGCCGTGCGTTGGGGAAAGCCGTCATTGCGGCGGCGAGGGGTGGGCGCTGCCGTCAGAGTGGCGGTTGATGGAACCGCAGCCGCCGGTCACTCATTTCTCCGCGCGGCTGAGCATGCATTGCCGAGGGCCTTCCTTGGCCGGCGAGTTGGACGATCTTCCATCGCTTGACCTTGGCTCTAGCCGATGTTCAGAGTCGTGGCGAAACGCGAGTCAGAAATCGTCCACCTCCACGAAGCGTGCAGTAAGATCCACGCCTGGCCTCCTTGCCTTTGAGTTGGCTTGACAACATCCACGTCGGCTGGAGGCCCCTTTTTTTTCCACGGGTTATCCGGAACTCAGGTTTCAAGGGATTCACATGCATCATTTCCACGAGTCTTCGAATCGAATACCTCGACCGACCTCGGTTGTTGCCGCGATCATTCTCATCTTCCTGGCAACGACCGCGGCTTCCCTCGACGCCGCTGAGCATCCAGTGCCCCAGAGCCCGCTCTGGCTGACGTACTCCGGTGAGAGCGGACCCGGCAAGGGGAAGCACATCGTTTTGATCGCTGCCGATCAGGAATATCGCAGCGAGCAGTCCATGCCGATGCTGGCCAAGGTGCTCGCTAGGCACCACGGCTTTGACACCACCGTGCTCTTCAGCGTGAACGAGAACAACGAGGTCGATCCCACTCTCAAGATTCGCTGGGAAGACAAGACCGTGATGCACAACATCCCGGGGCTCGAGCATCTCGAAAAGGCGGATCTGATAATTCTTTTCAGCAGGCTCATCACGCTCCCGAAAGAGCAGCAGCAACACATCGCCAGGTATCTCGACTCGGGCAAGCCGATCATCGGCATCCGCACCGCGAACCATGGTTTCATTGGTTTCGATTACAAGAAAGATGGAAAGAACATCAACTTCGGCGAGGATGTGCTGGGCGGCTCGTTCCGGGAACATCACGGTCGCTGGCAACAGGATTCGACCCGCGGCATCATCGTCGAGGCCAACAAGGACCACCCTGTTCTGAAAGGCGTGACCGACATCTGGGGCCCCAGCGATGTCTATCGCACCTACAAGGAGGGCGAAGGCCTGCCCGCCGGATGCACGCCGCTGGTTTACGGACAGCCGCTCATGGGCCGCAAGCACGATGACGAGGTGAATCCCAAGCTGATCGCGCTGCCGGTGGCGTGGGTGAAGACATGGACAGGCAACACCGGCAAGACCGCTCGGGTGTTCCACACGACCATGGGCAGTGCCCACGACTATCAAAGTGCGGGCCTTCGACGACTGACGATCAACGCCGCCTACTGGTGCCTGATGATGGAGAAAGAAATCGATCCCAAGTCGAGTGTCGATATTGTCGGGGCTTATGAACCGCTGAGCAGCGGATTCAACTACAAGAAGCTCAATGTCGTGCCTCGCAAGCCCAGCTACTACAAATGAGCGGACTGCCGTAAGCGGAGGCCTTCACAAAGCAAGTGCATGAGCGCGGGCCGTTGTGCTTGCCCCCACCTGCGCCATCCCTGGCTGCCTGCTAAGGAGCCGTGCAGGATCAACATCGCATGTGGGACGACTTTCCAAGTCGTCCGGCTGTGAGCGAAGCGATTCGAATCTGCGGAGTTAATCTTGCACGGCTCCAAAACGCGCCTATTTTGAACCGGGCACTTCATTAACGGTGTAGTACGCGTTGCGATGCAGCAAGGTCTCGCCGTCGCGCGAACGCAAACCGCCCAGATCGAACTCGTGCACGTGGCCTTTCGTGAGTTGGTCCAGCACCACCCTTGCTTCGTTTCCGTCAGCGGAAAGCTTTACCGATTTCACAACCGGCGTGGTCCGGTCCACCTCCGGCCCGCCATAGGCGCCGTGGTAAATGTGAGTGAACGTGCCGACCTTGTACGACGCGGCATTGCTCCCCGTTATCGTCTCGACCGGCTTGGTGAAGGCGATCTTGAAACCATCCGGCTCGATCGTGATGCGCTTGATCTCAAAGGGCATTCGCCCGCTCCACTCCAGGCGTTCCAAGGCGAACGGCTTGATGCCTCGCACCGGCCAACCGCGGTTGGTGCCGCCGCAGAGGAGATTGCCTTGCGGGGTGAACTGCACATTGAGAATCCCCGTCGAAAGCTCCTCGCGGAACGGGTAGCAAGCGCCCTGCCACACGCCGTTCACTTTCTCCGTCGTCGCCCGCATGATGATCGACTGTGTGTAGTCTCCAAGAAACATCTGATCCTCGAACGGACCAAACTTTCCCTTCGTGCGGTCGATGGTGAATCCCGTGATCGACCGGCCCATGCGGATGTACGGAAAGATCACCGCGTAAGGCGTAAGCTGCGGCACTCGTTCCCTTTCGATCAGAACCCGCGAGCCTGATTTCGGGTCCGTGGGAGCCGGGCCCATTTCCGGCGCGTACTTGTACCAATTGAAACTGATCGGGTGTCCCATGAAGCTGCCAGGCGTGATGGCCTTGAGGCTGCAGGACGAGTTCCAAGGCCCCTGGCTTTCGATATAGAACAGCGCGTCGTGTTCATTGACGCCGATGCCGCCGGGGCTGCGCAGGCCGCTGGCGACAGGGATCGTCTTCCCCTCCGGCGTGACCTTCATCACCCATCCGCGGAACAGAGCATACGAGTTGTATGAATTCGAAAGCCCCAGCGCTACATACAGATTGCCTTCCTTGTCGAACTTCGATCCAAACGCATACTCGTGATAGTTGGCGTAGCCCCAGCCATCGGACACGGTCTCGAAACGATCAGCCTTGCCATCGCTGTTGGTATCCCTGACGCGCGTCAGTTCGCAGCTTTGCGTGACGTAGAACGCCTTGTCTTTGTATTCCAGGCCGAAGATCTCATCGAGACCGGTGGCGAAGAGGTGATATTTCGGATTCGGCTTCCTGTCATCAACGCCATCGACAATGTATATCTCGCCGTAACGAGTGCCGATCGCCACGCGCTTGTCCGGCAGCACGGTGAAGGCGCCGGCCTCGATCACCATATCCTTGGGGATCGGTAGGTTGACAATGGGATAATATTCCCGCTCTCGCTCGGCGGTGCCCCATCGCTCGCCGACATCTTCGGCGCGGGCAGGCGACGCAGTCAACGCGCAAGCCAGGAGCAGTGCCAGTCGCCAGCCCATGTTGTTATTGGAGTAGTTCATAGGTGATCGTCACCGTGGAATCGCCCTTGGGAATGTCGAGTTTCAGCAACAGTTCCATGATGCCCTTGTCCGCACCCAACTGGCGCAACGCGGTGGCCGTCTGCGGTATGCTCAGACGCAACTCGTTGGTCTTGAACTGTTGCTTGGACACCGTCTCGACTTTGCCGGTCAGGGCACGGAACCAGACGGTTCGCGCCTGCGGCGCGGAGAATTTCAGCGTGCGCACCAATGTTGGTTTCTCAGTCGTTGCGCCAGCCCCGGAACCCGTTGGAGCCGAGCGGTCTTCGACGCCGACTTCGCCTGCGATGAGATACATCAAGGTCGGGATCGATGCGTCGTCAAGGAAATACCCCTTGAACTGATATCCGCGATTGCGTGGGTAGAGCGGGTCGGGATTGACCGGCGCCTCCTTGGTCATGGTGGGACGCAACGGCCATGGGGCCTTGTCGTCCGGCAGTTCGCAGAACGAAACATCCTGCGCCAGCGTCACAGCCCGGGCAGCCGGGTTGAAGCCGCCCGAACCCTGTCCGCCGCGGCCGACGTTGATGAAGTCGCCCCGCCACAGTCCCGTCAACGTGCCGGTCTCGGCATTGAAGGCGTAATTCAGCCCGCCCGGGAATCCCACGGCAATGCCGCGATAGCCCGCGATGCCGCTGCGTCCGCGGTAGGTCTGCGCTTTGTCGGTGATGCGAAGCTTGGAGTCGATGGAGCGGATGCCCGACGGATCATTGGCGGAGGTGCCCAGCGAAAGGAAATACCACATCGCCTCGATCTGGCTGTCGGTGTCGCCGTTGAGGATGTCGCTCCGCACCGCCTTTCCGTCGGGCCAGTACGTGGGCATGATGATGCCGCGCCGGTAGGCGCCGGGATTGAGCATGAAGTGATAAAACCAGCTCGGCTTAAGGCGTTCGTTGGTCGTGGTGAGATCAATGCCCTTGAAACCCGGCGACGATTTGCCGTTGAAATTGTGGCAGGTGATGCAATTGAGACCCTTGTCGCCAAGCAACTGATGGCCGGCGGTGCGCAACTCTCTTTCCCGCTCCTTCTTGGGCGCCGCAAACTCCACGGCCTTCATCGTGTCGACACGGGCAAACAGCTCCGGCAGGTGCCGCAGGTTGCCCTCGCCGAACTGCGGCATGCGCGTGCGCATGTAGGGCCGAACCGATTCACCATCGAAGAGCACGCGCTGCATCCACACGGTTTGCAGTTTGGCGCCGACCAGCGTCAGTTGCGGCGGAATGCGTGCGTCATCGCCCAGGTTCTTCTCATCGGTCTGGAAGAGTTCGTTGTGTGCGGCAATGACGCCGCCGTGATCGCCGCGCACGTGACAAGCCAGGCAGTTGAATGCGGTCAGAGTCATGTCGATCCGCATCTTGTCCGTGACCGGTTCAGGCTTGGCGGCGAGGGCAGTTCGGATCGCGTGCTTCTGTGCGTCGCTGAGGTTGAAGCGCGGGCTCTTGCCTGGTTTGTCCGCCAGGCATCCGCGGCTGGAGTCCAGTGCCTGCATGGCGGCGGCGGGCGTTGCGGGAACATCGCCGAGCTTGTGGCATGCCGCGCAGTTGTACTGTTGAAAATATCTCCTGCCGGCGGCAACCATCGCATCGTCGGCTTTCAACGGCGCGACAGGCTGAGCCGCGGCGCCCAGGAGATAACCGGCGATCGCCCCGGCTTCGGGACGCGTCAGCTTCATGTCCGGCATCCGGCCTGATGAACGCACGCGCACTGGTTGAAACAGGAATTCTTCCAGCGATTGCCGGCTGTACTTCGCGGGAATGTGGGCAAGCGATACCGCAACGTCCTTTGTCGTTTCGACGTTCTTCTCATCGCGCGGGGCGTGGCAGGCGATGCATCCGACGGTATGAAACAGTTCCTTGCCCGTCGCCGCATCGTTGGCCGCGACCGCGTCTGCCTTGAACGGATGCGGAGACTGCGCGACGAGGAAATGGGTGATCGCATTGGCAATCTCGCCGCGCCTGGCGTCCGATTCCGACGCCAGCAGGTCCGGCATGGTCGTTCCGGCATGCACCGCCGAGGGCGACGCGATGAATCGCCGCAGGAATTCCGGCGAGACGCGCGAGCCGACGTCGGACAGGTCTGGCGCCGTCTTCTCAAGATGAAACCCGGCCGGACGACTGTGGCATGCAACGCAGCGCAACTCACCAAGAAGCAGGTCGCCCGCCTGGTGCGTCGAGAGCGGGTGGTTGCCGCGAAGACCGGGCACAATCGGCTCGGCGAATGCGGAGCTGACGCTCATCGCGAGCAACGAGGCCGTCAACCATGGGAGCAGTCGTGGCATGAAGAACACCTCGATAGCGGAGGAAGGCCGTCAATGAACGCCCGCATGATACTCGGATGAAATCAGACTTCGCGAGCGATCAGATCATCGCCGCCGATGCGCTCCTGGCGAGTCCGGCCAGGCGGCTCAACGGGAGTCTCGCCCTGCCCAATGCGACTGCTCCGCGGCTAGACTGCGAATCGTTTCGCATCGCCCTCGTTTCCGCTATCCTGTGGACGTGCCGCGTTACCTGAGTCCGATCGTCGGAGATTGCCGAATTTATGCCTCAGATCACGAAACTGCTCGTCGCCAACCGCAGCGAAATCGCCATTCGCATTTTCCGCAGCACGCATGAACTGAATATCCGCACGGTGGCGATTTACACGCATGAAGACCGGTACGCCCTCCATCGGTTCAAGGCCGATGAAGCGTACATGATCGGCAAACCGGGTGAACCGATCCGGGCGTATCTCGACATTCCGGCCATCATTCACATCGCCAAGGAATGCGGGGCCGACGCCATTCATCCAGGATACGGCTTCCTCTCCGAAAACCCGGCGCTGGCTCACGCTTGCGAAAGTGCCGGCATCACGTTCGTCGGTCCGACTGTGAAAATCCTCGAGCAGTTGGGCGACAAGATCACGGCCCGCGAAATCGCCAAGGCGGCCGGCGTCCCGGTGCTCGGCGGCAGCGTCGCGCCGATCAGCAGCGTCGATGACGGCATGAAACTCGCCGCATCGCTGAAATACCCGGTGATCCTGAAAGCGGCCAAAGGCGGCGGCGGCCGCGGCATGCGCGTCGTCAACAACCCCGACGACTTCAAGCCGATGTTCGAGCAGGCCCAGCGGGAATCGATGAACGCGTTCGGCAGCCCGGACATCTTCGTTGAGAAATTCGTCTCCCAGCCGCGGCATATCGAAGTGCAACTGCTCGGCGATGCCCATGGCAATCTCGTCCATCTGTGGGAACGCGATTGCTCGGTGCAGCGGCGGCACCAGAAGATCGTGGAAATCGCCCCGGCCCCGTTTCTGGACGCCAGGATCCGAGCAGACATCTGCGAGGCCGCGCTGAAAATCGGCCGGGCCGTCGGCTACCGCAATGCGGGGACCGTCGAGTTTCTGTACGACACCGAAGGCAAGACCTTCTACTTCATCGAAGTGAATCCGCGAATTCAGGTGGAGCACACCGTCACCGAGGAAGTGACCGGGATCGACCTCGTCAAGTCGCAGATTCTCGTCGCCACCGGGATGCCGCTGTCCGATCCGGAAATCAACCTCGGCAACCAGGCGGAGATCAAGACCACCGGCTTCGCCATTCAGAGCCGCGTCACGACGGAAGACCCGGCGAACAATTTCATGCCCGACTACGGCCGCGTCTCGCACTACCGGTCGTCCGGCGGAGCCGGCATCCGGCTCGACGCCGGCAGTGCGTATTCCGGCGCCACCGTCAATCCGTTTTACGATTCGCTGCTGGTGAAGGTCACCGTTCGCGGCCGGCGCTTTTCGGATGCCTGCATCCGCATGGAACGCTGCCTGCAGGAATTCCGCATCCGCGGCGTGAAGTCGAACATCCCCTTCCTCATCAAGGTGATGACGCATCCGAAATTCATCGCGGGCGACTTCACCACCCGGTTCATCGACGAGACGCCCGAGCTCTTCCAGTTCACCCCGCGCAAGGACCGGGCGACGCGAGTCCTGACATTCCTCGGCGAAACGATCATCAACGGTTGCGCGGGAATCGACAAGGCCGTCGTCTCGCAAGTGAACCGCCAACCGGCACCGGTCCCGAATGTCGATCTGAATCGGCCGATTCCGCCCGGCACGAAAGACCTGCTGACCAAGCTCGGGCCGAAGAAATTCGCCGACTGGGTGCTGAATCAGAAGAATCTGCTGATCACGGATACGACGTTCCGGGATGCTCACCAATCGCTGCTGGCGACGCGGTTCCGAACTTACGATCTGCTGCAGATCGCCGACGCCTACGCCCACCACTGCCCGCAGTTGTTTTCGCTGGAAATGTGGGGCGGGGCCACGTTCGACACGTCGATGCGGTTCCTGAAGGAATCGCCGTGGGATCGCTTGTCGCAGCTTCGTCAGAAGGTGCCCAACATCCTGTTTCAGATGTTGCTGCGGGCGTCGAACGCCGTCGGATACACCAACTACCCGGACAACGTGGTGCAGGAATTTGTGAAGGTGGCGGCTGCGTCAGGCATCGACGTGTTCCGCGTGTTCGATTCGCTCAACTGGGCTCCGAACATGCGGGTGGCGATGGATGCTGTGCTTGAAACGGGCGCGATCTGCGAAGCGGCGATCTGCTACTCCGGCGACATCCTGAACCCGGCCCGCCCGAAATACAACCTGAAATATTACGTCGAGCTCGCCCAGCAACTCGAAAAGATGGGCGCGCACATCCTCGCCATCAAGGATATGGCGGGCTTGTGCAAACCCGCGGCAGCGCGATTGCTGGTGAAGGAACTGAAGCAGGCCGTCGGTATCCCGATTCACTTCCACACGCACGACACGGCCGGCGTTCAGGCGGGGGCGATTCTCGCCGCCAGCGAAGTCGGCCTGGATATCGCCGACGGAGCGGTCGCCTCGATGTCCGGCGGGACGTCGCAGCCGAATCTCAACGGGCTGGTCGAAGCCCTGCGATTTTCGGACCGGCCCACGGACCTGTCGTCCGACCACCTGGACGACATCTCGCGGTACTGGGAAGTCGTCCGCGGCTACTACAAGCCGTTTGAAACCGTGATGCTGCCGGCGACGTCCGATCTGTATCGCCACGAGATGCCCGGCGGGCAGTACACGAATCTGTATCAGCAGGCGAAGTCCCTGGGGCTCGCCGAGCGCTGGCCTGAAATCTGCCGGGTGTACGCCGACGTGAACCAGCTCTTCGGCGACATCGTCAAAGTCACGCCGAGCTCCAAGTCGGTCGGCGATATGGCGCTGTTCATGGTCGCCAACGGGCTGACGCCGGCGGACATTCTGGATGAGAACCGCGAGCTCTCGTTCCCCGAATCGGTGCTCGATCTGATCGGCGGCAAGATGGGCCAGCCGCCCGGCGGTTTTCCCGAGGCCGTCGTCCGCCGGGTGATGCGGGAGAAGCCGGTGGTCACGACCAGGCCCGGAGCGGGTTTGCCGCCGGCCGACTTCGCCAAGGCCGCGGAGACCGTGCGGCATTTCCTGAAGCGCGAGCCGACGCGGCAGGAAGTCGTGACGTGGATTCTGTATCCGAAAGTATTCGAAGAGTTTGCCGCGCACCTGCACAGGTATTCCAACACGAGCGGCCTGCCGACGCCGGTTTTTTTCTACGGCCAGCAGCCGGGCGAAGAGTTCGCAGTGGACATCGAGCCGGGCAAGCGGCTGTTCGTGAAGTTTCTCACGGTCGGCGATCCGCATCCCGACGGCAAGCGGACGGTCTTCTTCGAGCTCAACGGCCAGCCGCGCGATGTCACCGTGGTGGACAAGTCCCTGGCGCCGCTGCGACCGACCAACGCCAAGGCGGAACCCGGCAACCCGAACCACGTCGGAGCCAGCATGCCGGGAATGGTCGTCACGGTTGCCGTGCAGCCTGGCAACGTCGTCAAGAAAGGCCAGAAACTGCTCAGCCTGGAAGCGATGAAGATGGAGACGAATCTTTACGCCGAACGCGACGGGAAGGTCGCCCAGGTGCTGGTGCGCCCCGGCCTGCAGGTATCGACGGGCGATTTGCTCGTGTCATTCGTGTGACGGGTGAATGGCGGCGCGGCCGTGCGACTGCACACCGAGCCGTCAACGGTTGATGCTCCATGACAGCCCTCGACCTCACCGATGTTTTGAATCGCCTGGAGCGCGGCACGTTCATCCGCCGAACGGAATGGCACGACGAACTCGATTCGACCAATACCTTTGCCGCATCACTCGCGTCGCAGGTTCCGCTCGACCTGCCCTATCTCATCGGCGCCGTCCGCCAGACCGCAGGTCGGGGGCGGGGCCAGAACGCGTGGTGGTCTTCCCCTGGAGCGCTGACGTTTTCGTTGCTGCTGAATCCGCTGGACTACGGATTGCCGTTCGTGCGTTGGCCGCAGGTCGCGTTGATGACGGGCCTTGCGGTCGCGGAGACACTGGAGCATTTTCTTCCGCCGTCCGCCGTGCAACTCAAGTGGCCCAATGACGTGTACGCCGCGGGTCGCAAAATCTGCGGGATCCTCACGGAAGTGCCAGGGGGCCGATCCGATCGGCTGGTCGTCGGCATCGGATTGAATGTCGGCAACACTCTGGCAGACGCCCCGGCGGACATTCAGGCCACCGCCGTCTCGTTGCGGGATTTACTGGGCGAGAGTCATCCTCCATTAGGCCTCGTGCTCACCACGCTGATTTCCCGTTGGGAAGCATGGTTTCAACGGCTGGTCGCGCAACAGATCGACTTCCCGAGCCTGTGGCAAACGAAGTGCTATCTCACCGGCGCCCGGGTTTGCGTCACCGTCGGACCGGACTTACGCAGCGGAATCTGCCGCGGACTTGATCGGGACGGCGCGTTGCTGATCGAAACGCCAGCCGGGATCGAGCGCATTCTTGCCGGCACAGTACGGAAATACTGATCGAAAATGGGAAACCAGGCGGGCCGGCGTCAGCGGGATTTGTTGGTGCTGGGTTCACCGCGTTGTTCCACCTCGATGGCCTCGCAGGTGAGAGCAGACCTCAAACCTGAGTTTCGGATAAGCCGCTGCGTTGCGCCGTTAGCCCCCGGCTCCGCCGGGGGAGGAGCGCGGTAGAGATCGATCGCGCAACAACCGCACGGCAGAGTCCGCGCTTGGACGATCATCGACCGCCAATTGCCCGCCACCATCACCCCACCCCCGGCGGAGCCGGGGGCTAATGGCTTATCCGAAACTCAGGTCCAAAGCGAGATCGCGGCGAACTCACTCGCCGTAGCGAATGATGCGACCGTCCTGCGTGACCATGTAGAGCGATCCCTGCGTCGCAATCAGGCCATCCCACACAGGCAGGGAATCGGTCTTGATTTCCACGAGCTTGTCGCCGCTGCGCACGTCCACGGCCCAGATCAGGCCGCCCTTCTTGCCGTTGAGCGCGTCGTTCTGCTCGTGCAGTTTCCTGCGCGTCGCTTCGTCGGCAATGGTGCGAAACGCGTTCTCTTCATCCACCAGATCAGGAGCGCCGGCGATGAACAGCGTCTTGTCCGCCAGCACCATGCCCTGGACCATGATGGGCACGTCGGTGTTCCAGTCCTTCTTCACGAAGTCGCCGGCAGGCTGCTTGTTGCCTCCCGGTCTGCCCTTGCCGCCGGCGAATTTCATCGCCTTGCCGAACTGGCCCTCGGCGACCACCGCGCCGGCGATCGTTCCGTCGTTCCGGCGGCCCGAGGCGTCCTTCGCATTGCTGTCGTCGAACGAAAAACTCAGCACCGCCGTGGCGCTGCCGTACTTGCCCTTGCCCGGGCCGGCCGTGCGTGCGGCGATCTCCTTGTCCGTCACGTCGCCGTGGAAAATGTTCACCTCGTCGATGATTCCACCGAAGGGATGCGGCGACTCGTAATCGCCCACCGCCCCGCCGTCGTCGTCGCCGATCTCCGTCGCCTGCTTGGGCTCGGCGGGAATCAGACTGGCGGCGACCGCGGCATCGACGAGCTTGCCGTCCACGTAAAGCTGCACTTTCTTGTCCTTCGTCAGCACGCCGACCAGGTGCGCCCACTCGCCGACGATGCGCTTCTTGCCGGCGGCGGTGAACAGCTTGCTGTCCGCGCGGACGTGAAACTGCGGCTTGCCCTGCTCCAGCGTCAGCGCGTAGCCGTTGAGCGGCCCGCCGCGGGCGACGATCGCGCCGTTGGGCGCTTCCGCCTTGATCCACGCTTCCACGACGATCGCCTTGTTCGCGGGATTCAGGCTCGCGCTGTTGGCGATGCGCACCACGCCGCTGGTGTTGGCGACGGCATCGGCCGGCTTCGGCGCTGCGGGCGCCTCGCGCGAGGCGGCGAACAAGTGGTGCTCCATCGGCGTCGTCCAGCGGTAGTACTCGGGCTTGCGTCCGAAGCTGTAGACCCGCTCGTCGTCGAACACCATCACGCGGCCGGCCGGGGCGTACTTGCCCGCCTGGTAGTAACCGTTGTGCCCACCGGCGAAGTTCTTGCCGAAGACCCAGTACGCGCGGTGGTACCACGTGTCGTCGAGGAACCCGCTGGGCGAGAAAAGATGGGCGCCCTCGCCGCGCTGAGCGGCGCCCTGCTCGATCGCGTTGCCGGAAACGGGCCCCAGGTCCACGCGGTTGCCGTCGAAGTCGAACTTCTGCGAGCGCATGTAGATGAACTTGCCGTCGGTGGAAAGAATGTCGGGCAAACCCACGGGCATCTGCAGGGTTTTGAGCCGGGTCTGAATATCCTCGCCGGTCTGCGGATCGCGGTCGTCCATGACGCGCTCGACGAGGATCTTGCCGGTGAGCGCGTCGAGCTTGTAGAACCGCAGGCCGCCGTCGAGGAAAATCGAGCGTCCGCTGACGAACCAGGCCGCGTTGTCGTGCATGAGGATATTGCCATGGACGGGCCAGATGGATTCGAGCTGGTCGAAGGCGATCATGCGCATGTCGGTCGGAGCGGCGCGGAAGCGCCAGGCCAGCGCGCCGTCCTCCTCGCGCAGGCAGTAGACATGGCCATCCATGCTGCCGAAGTAAACGCGGCCCCGGTGAATCGTCGGGGGCGAGTCGATGCGACCGCCGGCGGTGAAGCTCCACGCGATCTCGCCCGTGGCCTGGTCGAGCGCATGGAGCTGGTGCGCGTCGCACTGCGCCAGGAAGAGCCGGCCGTTGGCGGCGACGAGGCTGGTGAGCCGGCCGCCGAGTTTCGCTTCCCACTTCTGCTTCACGGTGGCGGGCACGACCTGCCTGGTGAATCCGCGGCGGTCATTGGCGCCGCGGAACGTAGGCCAGTCGCCGGGGGCGGCGGTGGTCTCGGTCAGCGGCGCGGCATACGCGGGGCCGCGCTGGAGGCGGTCCTCGCCGGCGCGCGGCTTGGCGGCGGCGATGCGCGAGGCCATCGTCGGCGCCAGCGCGTTGATGCCGTAAAGCTTCGCCTCCGGGTAGCAGGCGCAGTCATTGGGCGGCGCGTAGAGCATGCCGTTGCACGGCAGCACGCCGTAGAGGCAGCCGCCGCGCACCCAGTGGTTGCAGGTCCAGTCCTTCTTCGCAAAGTCGACGAACTCGATGCCCGTGCGCGAAGGGATGATGAAACGATCGGTCGCCTTGGCGATGTGGCAGCGATGGTGGAACCAATAGGTGCTCTCATCCGGCGGGAAGGTGGACTTCACCTCGCCGGTCTGCGGATCGCGCCCGGTGTAGGCGCCGGTGTCTTTGGTCTGCGTGGTGGGCGCGGTCCAGACGAGGCCGCCGGTGACGAGCAGATCTTCCGGCGACATGTAACCGGACTGGTCGTGAGGCGCGTTCCAGCGTTCCTTGCCCGTGGCCAGATCGTACGCGCTCATCTTGCGGTCGCCGCCGGCGTAGAGCGCCACATCCTTGTAGATCAGCACGCGCGGGCTGATGTTCGTTGTGACAATCGTGCGCCGACTGGCGGGCGTCTTCCACTGGTCGTCGCCTGTCTTCGGATCGACGCTCACCAGGTTGACGCCATCGTGCAACAGCACGCGCTCACCGTTGGTCGCCAGCGACAGCGGCAGCACCTTGCGGGTCTTCATCCAGAGCACCTTGCCCGTCGCCGCCTCCACCGCCATCACGCGCCGCGAGCGGTTCTCCCAGCCCTCGCTGCGGCCCATGGTGCGCGGACCGCTCTTCTCATCCGTTGCGTAATCGGGCAGCGGCCACGGCTCGTTGCCGGCGACGATGTACAGCATCCCGCCGAGTTCGAGAATCTCCTCCGCGCCTTTCGTCTCCTCGTAAACGCGCAAGGTCCGCCCCGTCGCGGCATCGAGCTGGCTCACCGGATCGTCGATGCCCAAGGTGGCATAGATGCGGTCGCCGGCGGCGACGAGCCGGCGCGCCAGTTGCGTCGGCCCGCTCTTCAAGGGGAACAGGTGCGTGTGCCACCGGCTGATGGGACGCTCCCACAGCGGAATGCCATTGAACGCGTCGCGGGCCCGGAGCATCCACTTCGGCGGCAGCAGGATCGACACGCGCGAGCCCTCATCCATGATGTAAAACATGCGCCCGCCGGCCGAAACCATCGCGCTCATGCTGGCCATGCGGTCGTGATGCCGCGACCAGCGCGGCCCGCCGAGCCACTGCAGATGCCGCGGCAGATCCACCGCCGTGTCGTGCGCCACCGCGTTGTTCGATGGATCGTGGAAATAATGCGTCCACTCGTCGGTGTTCGTCGGACGAGGCTTGGTGGTCTTCGACCAGTCGCCGTCCTTGCGGATCATCGCGACGCCCTGCGGAACCAGCACGCGCAGCATTTCGTCCCGCGTCACGGCGATCGTGCCATCGGACACCAGCAGATTGACCGTGTTGTCGCCATAAGGCAGTTGCTCGCTGGTGAGTCGGTCGATGCTGACCCATCCGTACTGGCCCGTCTTCTGAACATGGCGGCGTGCCTGGTCAACGGTGGCAGCGTCCCTGCTCAGTCCGTGGACGAGGTAACTCTCACTGGCGCGCAGCGCAGCGGTCAGCGCGCCATCGCCGCAGCCGAGGTGGACGACGAGGCCGCCCTTGGTGCCTGACGTGGCGATCAGTTGGCGGGAGTCCGCCGCCGCGTCGGCAAACAGCGAAGTGGCCGCGGATGAAACCGCGACGATCGCGGAGAGGCAGAGGAAGGATTTGAACTGAAGCATGTGGAGCTCCGACGGTGAAGTGACGAGCCAAGTCTATCGAGCATTTCAATCGAGCGTTACCACGATTGCAGTCAACGAGCAAAGCGGCGAAGCAATCCGCAGGCGCCGGTTCGATGCGCGCCGATGCCAGCGAGGCGGTACGAGAAGGCCTTCCCGTCGCTCCTCGCTCACTCGTAGACGAATCGCGCTGTCGCCGTCGCATCTTGGTCGCTGACGATGCGTACCCAGTAAGCGCTGAACGCATCGGGGAACACATGGTCGAGGGGCTTGCCGGCCATCACGTCGAACGCGCCATACCTGGACCACCCTCCATTGCCGGTGACATCAACTTCGATCGTGAACTTCACCGATTCGGTGTGCTGATGCGACAGCGTGACGCGCTTGCGATCGTAGCCGGTCATGAGATAAGGATCGCTGGGGACGCCGGCTTTCACGGCTGAGTCTTTCCACGGGCCGCCGACGCCCCGCGGCTTGCCGAGTTTCCAGAGATCATCGACGGTGCCGACCCACAGCGCGCACTTCCCGTCGCTGGAGCGCACGATGTGTTCACCCGCCGGCGCATCGGCCGCCACGCCGGTCATGACGAGCAGCCCGCGATAGGACGCGTAATCCTTGATTCTGCGGTTGTGCGTCGCGTAGGTGATGGCCCACAGGCGATCCGCCCACGCGACGACAGCCCCGCGCCAGGCTCGGTGATGTTGCCGCGTTCGGGAAGCGATTCGATGGCCGTGTGATCAAGCCGCCCCAAGATCGATTTCCTTCGGAGTCAGGAACCCCAGGCGAGGGCTGATGATTTCAGCCGAGGCGATCTGGGTTTCAATCGTGACGGGCGAAAGATGATCGCGGTCACTGAGGGGGCCGACCGCAAATTGCCGAGCCCCGACCACCAGGTGATCCCAGACATCCTGCGCCTCGATCGGGCTGTAGTTGACGGTGGCGGTGCCCTTGAGCAGCACTACGTCGGCGTGATGCGGATCGCTGAAGCACCAGCAGACCTGCGGACGGCGGCGCAGATGATCGAGTTTCCGCGAACCGTCGGCCGTCAGCGTGATCAAGCGTCGCAGGCCTGCGCCGCGGAAGCCGGCCCGCATCCATCGGCCATGCGGGAAGCCGGATTCGTCGATGGTCGTGAACAAGCCCAGTTGCAGCCGGCCGATGATGTGCAGGGCTTCCAGTCGCAGTTGATGACTGTCGGTCATGGGAATACTCCGCGTGGCGGGGACGAACGTCGATGGATGGATCGTCCGTCAGTGGTTGATTTCGCTCATTGCCGCCAGCTTTGCAGCAGGCGCATGTAGTTGGCTCGCTCGTACGCTCTCGGATCGGGGCAGCGCAGCAGGCTCATCGAGCCTCGCATCTGCTGCATGGACTCGTATTCGTGCTGTTGCATCCATGTGGACAATTCATGGACGATCGTTCGGAGGAACTCAGGTCCGTGCTGGAGCAAGGCGGACACCGTCTGCACCGCCGTGGCGCCGCACATGATGGCCTTGACCGCATCGACCTGGCGATGCACGCCGCCGGTCAGCGCCAGGTCCATCTCCACCCGCCCATACAGCACCGCCAGCCAGCGCAGGCGCGGCAGCAGTTCATCCGAGTTCGACAAGTGCAACGTCGGCGACACATCCAGCGTTTCGGGGTCGACATCCGGCTGATAGAAGCGGTTGAACAGCACCAGCGCCTGGGCCCCGGCCTGCCTCAGCCGGTCCGCCAAATGGGGCAGCGACGTGTAATAAGGCGACAACTTCACCGCCAGCGGCAGATGCACGCGGCGCTTGACCGCCCGCACCACCTCGACCAGTTCATCCTCGATCGACTGGCTGCTGCGGTGCAGGTCGGTGGCGATCTCGTAGACATTCAACTCCAGCCCGTCGGCGCCGGCCTGCTCGATCAGCTTCGCGTAATCCAGCCAGCCGCCGCGCGACGTGCCGTTGAGCGAGGCGATCACAGGCACTCGAACGGCCGCTTTGACTTTGCCCAGATGCTCCAGGTACTGGTGCGGCCCGAGCACGAAATCCTCCGGCGATGGGAGGTAGCTCAACGACTCAGCGAATGAATGCTCCACCGACTCCGTCGCGGTCAGCGTCGCCAGTTCCTCGCCGACGATCTGTTCCTCGAACAGCGATCGCAGCGTGATCATCGGCGCGCCGGCATCCTCCATGCGTCGAACGCCGTCCAGGTCATCGGACAGCGGACCGGCGCCGGGGACTATCGGGTGCGGCAGCGTCAGGCCGAGATAGGTGGTGGTGAGGTCCATGCGTGTTCCTGAAAAAGGCGAGCCGAAGGCTCCGAATCCGCGCGGCACATTCAAGGATCTGGAATCATTTCGCCGGTTCCTTTTTCTCAACGCGGGTGGTCAGGTGCATCTGCGCCAGTTGCTTGTAAAGATCCATGCGCAGCGCGGCATGGTGCTTGGCGGCCCGCGCCAGCCGCTTGAATCGCTGCCGGTCGATGGACTCCACCATGCGGAATCGCGCTTCGCCGGCCATGTAATCCTCGACGCTGCCCTTGAGCGGACCGCTGTCCAGGTGCAGCGCCGCCTCGCCGCGCAGGACCAGCCGCGGGTCGTAGCGATACAGCGGCCAGACTCCGCTTTGCACGGCTTTTTTCTGCTGCTCGCCGCCGAAGCGCAGATCGAATCCGTGGGCGATGCAGTGGCTGTAGGCGATGACGATCGCGGGGCCGGGGTAGGCCTCGGCTTCCTGGATGGCCTTGACCGTCTGGTTGTCGTTGGCGCCGAAGGCGATGGAGGCGACGTAGACGTGGCCGTAACTGATCGCCATCAGGCCCAGGTCTTTCTTGTGAATCGCCTTGCCGGAGGCGGCGAACTTGGCGGCGGCGCCCAGCGGCGTCGACTTGGACGCCTGCCCGCCCGTGTTGGAATAGACCTCGGTGTCGAGCACAAGCATCTTCACGTCGACGCCGCTGGCCATGACGTGATCGAGCCCGCCGTAGCCGATGTCGTACGCCCAGCCGTCGCCGCCGATGAGCCAGACGCTCTTGCGGACCAGATAGTCGGCGATCTCGTCGAGTTGGCGGGCGGCTGGCAGCGCGATCTCGCGAAGCTTGCCGCGCAGTGCGACGACCTGTTCGCGCAGGCGGTGCACCTGGGCGTCGCTGGGGCGGGCTGTCGCCAGCAGTTCATCGACGAGCACCTGTCCCACCTGCGGCGCCAGCGCCTTGAGCAGATCCTGGGCGCGGTGCTGCATCTGATCGACCGCCAGCCTCATGCCGAAGCCGAACTCGGCGTTGTCCTCGAACAGCGAGTTGCTCCACGCCGGTCCGCGGCCGTCGCGATTGGTGGTCCAGGGAGTGGTGGGCAGGTTGCCGCCGTAAATCGACGAGCAACCGGTGGCGTTGGCGACGACCAGCCGATCGCCCAGCAGTTGCGTCAGCAGCTTGAGGTAAGGCGTCTCGCCGCAGCCGGCGCAGGCGCCCGAGTACTCGAACAGCGGCTCGAAGAACTGCGTGCCCTTGACATCGACGCGCTCGATCCGGCTGCGTTCCACGGGCGGAATGGAAAGGAAAAAATCGTAGTACCCGCGCTCGGCGTCCACGTGCTCCAGGTGCGGGAGCATGTTGATCGCCTTGCGCCGCGGGTTGGCCTTGTCCTTGGCCGGGCACGCCTCGACGCACATGCCGCAGCCGGTGCAGTCCTGCGGCGCGACCTGAATGGTGTACTTGAGGCCGCGCAGGTCCGGCGCCTTGTAATCCACGGAACGGAATCCCTGCGGGGCGGCATCGAGCGTCGCCGGCTCATAGGCCGCGGCGCGGATCGCCGCGTGCGGGCAGACGAAGGCGCACTTGTTGCACTGGATGCAGACGCGCTCGTCCCAGATGGGAATCTGCGTGGCGATGTCGCGCTTCTCCCATCGCGTCGTGCCGACGGGCCAGGTGCCGTCGGGAAGAAACGCGCTGACCGGCAGGCGGTCGCCGTGGCCCGCCATCATCACCGCCGAGACGCGCTGCACGAAATCCGGCGCCTGCGTCGAAACCAGCGAGAGCCGCGTGCCCGTCGCCGTGACGCGAGCCGGCACGTTCACTTCGTGAAGGTGCGACAGGGCCGCGTCGACCGCCGCGATATTCCGCTGCACAACCTGTTCGCCCTTGCGTTCATAGGTCTTGCGGATCGCATGCTTGATGCAGGCGATCGCCTGATCGGGATCGATGACCTTCGACACCGCGAAGAAGGCGGTCTGCATCACCGTGTTGATGCGGTTGCCCATGCCCGCATCGGTGGCGACGCGCTGGGCGTCGATGGCGTAGAGGCGCAGCCGCTTCTCGATGATCTGCGCCTGCACTTCGCGCGGCAGGTGATCCCACACCTGCTCGGGCGGAAAGTACGTGTTCAGCAACAGCGTCCCGCCGGGGGCGGCCAGTTCGACGATGTCGTACTTGTCGAGGAAGTTGAACTGATGACACGCGACCAGGTTGGCGCGCTCGATCAGGTACGCCGAGCGGATCGGCCTCGGGCCGAACCGCAGGTGCGAAATGGTTCGCGCCCCGGATTTCTTGGAGTCGTAGACGAAGAATCCCTGGGCGTTCAGGTCGGTTTCCTCGCCGATGATCTTGATCGTGTTCTTGTTGGCGCCCACGGTGCCGTCGGCGCCCAGGCCGAAGAACACCGCGCGGTAGGTGTCGTCGCTCTCGGCGGTGAAGCTTTCGTCGAACGGGATCGAGCGATGCGTGACATCGTCGCTGATGCCGACGGTGAAGTGATTCATCGGCCTGTCGCCCGACAGATGGTCGAACACGGCCTTGACCATCGCCGGCGTGAACTCCTTGCTCGACAACCCGTAGCGCCCGCCGACCACCCGTGGCTGGCGGGCGAAAGGGGAAACGCCCTGTGCGGCAGCATCGTGCAGCGCGGCGACGACGTCGAGATAAAGCGGATCGCCGATGGCGCCCGGTTCCTTCGTGCGGTCCAGTACGCCCAGCGTCTGCACGGTTTTCGGCAGCGCCGCCAGGAACGCGCGAATATCGAAGGGCCGATACAGCCGCACATTCAGCAGGCCGACCTTCTCGCCGCGCGACATCAGCGCTTCGACCGTTTCCTGCGCCGTCTGGCAGCCGGAGCCCATCGCCACGATGACCCGTTCCGCCTGCGGATGGCCCACGTAATCGAACAGGCGATAAGCCCGGCCGGTTCTGGCCGCGAATCGATCCATCATGCCTTGCACGATGTCGGCGAACGCGTCGTAGAACGGATTGCACGCCTCGCGAGCCTGGAAAAAAACATCGGGGTTCTGAGCCGTGCCCCGGATGACCGGGCGATCCGGCGTCAGGCCGCGGGCGCGATGGGCGGCGACGTGCGATTCGTCGAACACGGCTCGCAGGTCGTCGTCTGACAGCGTTCGAATCTTGGCGATTTCATGCGACGTTCGGAAGCCGTCGAAGAAATGCATCACCGGCACGCGGCCGGCCAACGTCGCCGCCTGCCCGATGCAGGCGAAGTCCTGGGCCTCCTGCACGCTGGAGGAGCAGAGCATCGCGAAGCCCGTCTGTCGGCAGGCCATCACGTCGGAGTGATCGCAGAAAATCGACAGGGCGTGAGTCGCCAGGGTGCGGGCGGCGACGTGAATGCAGAAGCTCGTCAGTTCGCCGGCGATCTTGTACAGGTTCGGCACCATCAGCAGCAGGCCCTGCGATGCCGTGAACGTCGTCGCCAGCGAGCCGGCCTGAAGCGCTCCATGCACGGCTCCTGCCGCGCCGCCTTCGCTTTGCATCTGCGCGACGCGCGGAACCTGGCCCCAGAGATTCGCCGCGCCCGCCGTCGCCCACTCATCCGCCCACTCGCCCATCGGGCTCGACGGCGTGATCGGATAAATCGCGATCACCTCGTTCATGCGATATGCGACGGAAGCCACGGCTTCGTTGGCGTCCATCACCGCCAGTTGGACGCCGTGCGAATCCTCGACTGTTTGGTGTGCCTGGGTCACGGTGGAGTCCCCAATGAAAGAGCCAGCGACCGAGGCCATTCAACCGTCACGACGCTCAGATCGCTATCGGAAGTTCCCTGAGGGCATGGTCAGGAGAACTCCAACCCGCAGTTGGACGGCCACCCGTGGCCGCGGGCGGGTTGACGCCGCGACACTTAAGAACGGGCCCGAAATGACTTCGCGAATTGGCGGTCCCCCATTTAGCCGGCGGGCTTGCCCGCCGAGGGCATCTCGGCGGGCAAGCCCGCCGGCTAAATGGGGAACTTATTTCGGTCCCGTTCCTCAGGCCCTGCGCATCAATCCGTTGAACAGGTCAACTCGTCGACTGAATCTCGCGCCAAGGCGCCAAGCTCGCCTAGGCAGCGGCCTTCCCGCGGCCCTCGTAACGATGACCATAGGTGCGCCAAGAAACAGGCAGTGCCGAGAATTCGTGGCGTGATTCCCGATTGTGTAGTTGTCGCCGGCAGCGAATCCACGCACCTCACCGCATGGCGCATGTTGGCTGCGAATCGAATGACTACACTGGAAACGGATCGAAACCGGCCCCGCAGAGTTCTCTATGTTCGACCTCATCGGCGGCATCCTGCTCATGGTCCGACGCAGCCTCCGGCAGCACGCGCTGTCGACCGTCGTCACCGTCGTCTCCGTCGCCCTCGCCGCCGGCCTGCTCATGACCGTGTTCAGCATTCAGAAGCAGACGATGGACGCGTTCACCCGCGCGTCCACCGGCTTCGACGCCATCCTCGGCGCCCGCGGCAGCCAGCTCCAGCTCGTGCTCAACACCGTCTTCCACCTGGAAACGTCGCCGGGGAATATCCCGTATTCGAGTTACCTCTCGATCAAGGCGGACCCGCGCGTCAAGGCGGCGGTGCCGTATGCCGTGGGCGACAACTATCGCGGCTACCGCATCGTCGGCACCACGCTCGATTTCTTCAGCGAGTACCGCTTCGGCAAGGACCGCACGCTCGACTTCATCGACGGCAACATCAGCAAGGAGCAGCTCGCGCCGGCCGCCGCGCGAGGCAAGGGCATCGACGGCTCCAACTTCAACCTCAAGCCCGGCGTCGCCGACGCCGCCGGCCACCGCGTCTTCGATCCCGCCCGGCAGGAAGCGGTCATCGGCAGCCTCGTCGCGCGGCAGACCGGGCTGCGCCATGGCGATGTGTTCAACTCCTACCACGGGCTGGATTTCGTCGAGACCGAAAAGCACGCGACGGAGTTCATCGTCGTAGGCGTGCTGGAGCCGACGAACTCGCCGGTCGATCGCGTGATCTGGATTCCGCTGGAAGGCTACTACCGCATGGCGGGCCACGAGCCGTACGACAAGAAGACCGGCCAGAAGATCGCGATCGATCCCAACGCCGTGATCCCCGACGAACTGAAAGAAGTCAGCGCGGTGATGCTGAAGCTGCGCAGCCCCGCGCATGGCGCAATGATGGATGTGGACTTCAACCGAATGGGCACGACGCGCACGATCGCCTGGCCGGTGGGCAAGGTGATCGCGGATCTTTTCATCCGCCTGGGATGGGCGAATCAGGTGTTGCAGTACGTGGCGTATCTCGTGGCGGTCGTGGCGGCGGCGGCGATCCTGGCGAGCATCTACAACACGATGAACGAACGCCGGCGCGAGTTCGCGATCATGCGGGCGCTGGGCGCGCGAAGGGCCACCGTGTTCAGCGCGATCGTGGCGGAGTCGGCGACGATCGCCGCGCTCGGCTCGGCGCTGGGCTTCGCCGTCTACTTCGCCCTGATGGCGACGGCGGCGTACGCCATGCGCATGAAGGCCGGCGTGGTGCTCGATGTCACCGCCTTCCACGACGCGTGGTGGTTCACGCCCATCGGTATGATTGCCCTGGGCGCCATGACCGGCACCGTGCCCGCGTGGAAAGCGTATGCCACCGACGTGGCGACGAACCTGGTGCCGGCCTCATAAGGCAAGAGTGAAAAGTGCAAAGTGCAAAGTGAAAAGTAAAAAGTGAAGAATGAAGAGTGCATGGTCACATTTAGCCGGCGGGCTTGCCCGCCGCGAACCGCCAGCCACCACAAGCCCTCGCTTCAACGGAGTTCAAACGTCATGACGAACGGTTCACAGACAACGCGCGTGGTGCGATGGATTCTCGCCCTGTGCATCGCCGCCGCGATCATCACCCTGCCCGCCTGCGGCGGCGGTGACAAGGACCACAAAGATCACAGCCACAAAGATCACAGTCACAAAGATCACGATCAAAAGGACGACAAGCACGACGACAAGGACGACGAGCACCACCACGACGCCCCGCACGGCGGCGCGATGGTCGAACTCGGCGATCACTTCGGTTACGTCGAACTGAAAATCTACGAAGACGACGCGGTGAAGAAAATCGTCGCCTACATTCTCAGTTCGCACGCGGATAAGCCGGTGCGCATCGCCCAGCCGGAGCTTGAACTGACCGTGCTCGCCGCCAAGGCCGGCAAACCGGCGAAGGAGTTCACGCTGAAACTGAAAGCCGCGGTGGATGAGAACGCGGGCAACAAGGTCGGCGACAGTTCGCAGTTCGAAGCCCCGCTCGATGCCCTGCAGGGGCTGGGCGAAAAGTCATCGTTCGATGTCGTGATCAAGAGCCTGACGATCGCGGGTAAGGTTTTCACCGATGTGAAGATCAACTACCCGAAAGGGAACGCGGCCCACTGATGGGCGTATCATTGAGGACGGGATCGCGATCACCATGCCCCCCGTTTAGCGTCCGCTCGCAGAGCGGAAGAATTGCAGGACCACACCATGCCTGACCATCGCCCCAGCCCTTCCCGCCGCGCCATCGTCGGCCTTGCCGCCGCGCTGCTCTCCGCTGCCGCGCTGACGGGATGCGGAGATGCCGGCTCCAACGGCACCTCCGCCGGCCCCGTCAAGGGCAAGCAGATGTCCAACGTCGGCCCCGCCAAGGACGCCGGCCCCGTGGCCGCCAACACCGGCGAAACCCCGCTCCCGCCCGGCGCACGCGACGGCATGAAGGTGATCGACACCAGCAAGCTCCCCGTCACTCCCGACCCCGCCAGGCCCCAGACGCCCGCGAAAACGGAAACCCCGGCCCAAGTCCCAGCCGCGACCGTCACCACCGACCCACCTGCCGATCCCACCAAACCGCTCACGGACGACGAAAAGAAAAAACGCGACGACGCCCGCGAAAAAGCCCTCGCCAAGGCCGGCGTCGACACGAAGCAGCCCTACACCGGCGCCACCCCCGTGCCCCCCGCCCCAGGCACCACCGATCCAGCCAAGATCGTCGATCCCAAGAGCGCCGATCCCAAGAGCGCTGATCCCAAGACCGCCGATCCCGCCAAGACCGCCGCCGCCGATCCCACCAAGCAGCCGATCAAGATCGGCCCCGTCGACCCCAACACCCCTTCCACCGGTCCGCTGCCCGAGCATCTCAAAGCCGACCGCGAGGCGATCAAGAAGTTTGAAGCCGCCAAGCTGAAAGTCGTCAACGGCTACACCGAAGTCCCCTACTCCGCCCTCGCCGGTTACGAGTTCCCCACGGTCATCGCCGCCGAGGATGGCAAGGACAAAGACAACCGCAAGATTCCCGACGAAGTCAAAAAACTTCACGGCAAGGAAGTCGTCATCCAGGGCTACATGATGCCCATCGATTTCGAGGACGGCGGCACCAACGAGTTCGTCCTCACCCGCATCATCCCCTCCTGCTTCTACTGCCAGCCCCCGCAACTGAACGACTGGGTCGAAGTCAAAATCAAAGACGCCAAGCGCGTCCCCTACGTGCCCGACGGCCCGATCCTCGTCTACGGCAAACTCGAAGTCGGCGAAAAGTTCGAGGACGGCTTCGTCGTCAGCCTGTACCGGCTCACCGGTATGAAGGTGGAGAAGGCGCCGAATCCGTGAGGAAGAAGATCAGCATCAGGACTCATTTGAAAAATCGCCGCAGGCGACATTCCAGTCGCTTCGAGTTCATTGTCTGACACTCCCATACGACCAGCACCCGCCACTGGAGGCGGCGCAGCGCCCTGAGATTGGCCCGGTCCCGTTTTCTATTGCGCTCAATCTTGGCTGTCCAATAGGCCCGCCGCGTTGCCGGGATTCGGCACCGGCCGCACGCGTGCCCGTGCCAGAAGCAGCCGCGAACCTCGATGATCCGTCGGCGACGCGGCAACACAATGTCAGGCGAACCGGGCAACCCGCGCACGTGCCAATTCATGCCGTCATCTCAGCCGCGACGCGGCGGCATGACGTAGCCCCTGGCGTGAGCCAGGGGACAGAAGACGGGTATCCAATCAAGCCCCAGCGGGGCGACATTGAAGGGTTTAGCCGACTGTGTCGCCCGGCTGGGGCTTAGAACGAAGCAACCTCAGTTCCCCCGGCTCACGCCGGGGGCTACGCCATACCGCCGCTTCGCGGCTGAGTGCGTTACTCCGTCAGTGACGAGACCGGGAAAGCCCGTGTACCGATGTTGGGAGCATTCTAGATTGCTCCGAAGATCGGAGCAATGCGCAAGTCGATCCACACCGCCGAATACCGAGCCCTTTGCCACGAACTGAAAGCCGCTCGCGGTCAGGCAGGCCTTTCGCAGCGCGATCTCGCGGCGATCCTGAAGGTGCCACACAGTTGGGTCGCGAAAGTGGAAAGCGCTGAACGTCGAATTGACCTGCTGGAGTTCGCCTTGTTTCTAACGTCGTGCGGCACAGACCCGGTAGCTGCCTTTACCCGCCTCATCCCCGCCAAACAGGTCGGCAGGCGTACGTCCAACGGAGGGCGCGCGCGATGACCACCCCCGTCGACCCGAATGATATCCCTGCACTCAGGGCGGCCTTTCAGATGCCATCGCCCGCGACGATGGTGTCGAGAATCTCGAGCATTACGAACGCTTTTGTCGGCGCGATCATTCCGGTGATCGAACCGACAGTGGAAGAAATCGCTGAAGCGCTGGCACTACTCGGCATGAGTGTCAGTGATGTGCGCTGCGCGTATTGCGGCGACAAGGCATCGGAATGGGATCACCTGCGCCCGCTCGTCCTAGACCTGAGGCCCACCGGCTACATCTCGGAAATCGCCAATCTCGTGCCTGCCTGTGGCAAGTGCAATCAAAGCAAAGGCAACAAAGACTGGCGAACGTGGATCCTCAGTAAGACGGCAAAACTCTCGCCAACGTTTCGCGGCGTAGCCGATGTACCTCGGCGAGCGGCGCGGCTGAACGCATACGAACGGTGGAAGCCTCCAACCAAAGTCGATTTTGGTTCAATTGTCGGCACCACCAATTGGGACCACTACTGGTCACTTTGGGAATCGGTCAAGAAGGAACTGCGTGACGCGCAGCACGTAGCCGATGCGCTGAAAGCGCGAATCAAAGCAGGAATTGACAAGCCGATCTAGCCAATAAAGCCACCTCGAGCTGCGCTTCTGGCAGTTGCTCCCTTTTTAGGAGCGTGATAGAGTGCATCCACGTTCTGTTCAATTCGCCGGGAACCGCGGAGCACCTCTATGCACGTCGACAACCACAATGAAGAAATCGAAGAACCGGAAGAAAATGACAATTGCGGCGCGTGTGGAGTTCGATTGGAGCGCAAGGGCGAAGACTGGGACCAGCTTTGTCCGGGATGCGCCGATTCCGTCTCCAATTTGCTTGATGAGTTAAGTCTAACGGACGAAGATGCGGACGTTATCATCGAGTTCGCGCGAAAATTCGTCGACTAGGCCATGCAGAGTAGTTCGGCACACCGGCTGGGCGAAGACCCGCACCAAAATCCACTCTGGGCATGGCCGCCGGCCTTGGCGGTCCTAAAGGCGGGAGCGCGAAACAGATCGTCGTGGGCATCGTCAAAGGCAAGTTGCGAATGCGCTGGATGAGCGCGCGGGAATATGCCCGGCTTCAGGGCGCGGGGCAATTCAAGATCGACGTTCCGGAACTCCAGGCGATGCACGGCTTCGGCGACGCGGTGTGCGTGCCGGTCATCCGCTGGATCGACAGCCAGATCCTTTCACCCGTCTACGACTCCGTCGTCCGCGGCGATCGGACGATCGTGACCAGCGGCATCCACGCCGACGCGTCGTCGCTTCGCCGCGAATGACCGGTTGCCTGGCAAATACGATGAGCAACCGTCGGCGTAGGGTGGGCGATGCCACCCTGCGCGGACCGGGCACGGACTGGGAAGCCATCGGGTTGTAACCTTTATGGAGATTGGTCAATGTAAGGTACGACATGGCGACGGCCCGCTCGCGGGGCCGCGTTGTTCTTTGACAAGTCTGCGCTCGGTTTCGGGAGGAGCGAAGCGACGGCGAGATGTGGCCGGAAAGTGTCCTACCTTTTTGGCAGTCATTTTGTAAACGGCTGCGACCGCGCGAGTTAGCGTGGTTTTCGGCCCCCTGGGGGTGAGTGGCCGGCCACGTTGGGGGCCGGTTGAGTCGGGGGTGACGGGGGCGGGGCGGGCGACGGCGGAGGGTTGGCCCCTCAGGCTTTTCCCGATTAACAGCAGCGGTATACTGACTTCTCATCTTCTGAAGTCCCCCGGCCCCCCGGCCCCCCGGTCCGCGTCACGTACAGGAGCACCCATGCCTGCCTACACCACCCCGGACATCCGCAACATTGCCCTCATCGGCCACACGCACTGTGGCAAGACCAGTCTGACCGAGTCGCTGCTCAAAGCGGGCGGCGCGATTCACACGCTGGGTCTCGTCGAGAAAGGCACCACCGTTTCCGATTACACCGACGAGGAAAAGGCACGCGGGGCGAGCATTTACAACTCCGTCGTCCACTGCGACTACAAGGGCAAACGGATCAACATCATCGACACGCCCGGCTCGCCGGACTTCGCGGGGCAGGCGATCGCGGCACTGTATGCGATCGATACGGCCGTGCTGGTGATCAATGCGGCGACCGGCGTGGAGCCCAACTCGCGCCGGCTGTTTCAGAAGGCGGGCGAGTGCGGCGTGTGCCGGATGATCATCATCAACCGCATCGACGCGGAGAACGTGGACATCGCCGAAGTGCTGGACCAGGTGCAGCAGACGTTCGGACCCGAGTGCATGCCGGTGAACCTGCCGGCGGGCGGGCAGACGAAGACCGTCGATTGCTTCACGGAGCGCGAAGGCGACAGCGACCTTGGGCCGGTGGCGGATCATCACCGCAAGATCGTCGAGCAGATCGTGGAGATGGACGACCAGATGGTGAACGAATACTTCGAGCGGGGCGACATCGAAGACTGGCACCGGCTGCACGAACCCTTTGAGGCGGCCCTGCGCGAAGGGCACGTCGTGCCGATCTGTTTCACGATCGCCCGGCATCACAAGGACGCGAACAAGACGCTGGGCATCACGGAACTGCTCGATTTCATCGCGGAATGGGGACCGAATCCGATGGAAGCGAAGGAGCACCGCTTCGTGAAGGAAGACGGCAGCGAGATCGTGGCGTCGGAGGATCCGAAGCAGCCGGTGCTGGCGCACACGTTCAAGGTGATCAACGATCGCTTCGGCAAGATGGGCGTGTTCCGCATCTTCCAGGGGCACGTGAGCAAGGAAGCGCCGGTTTATGTCGGCGATCACAAGAAGCCGACCAAGCTCGCCCACATCTACACGGTGCAGGGCAAGGATCACCTGGAGATCGATCAAGGCATCGCCGGCGACATCTGCGGCGTGATCAAGGTGGAGGAGGTGGACATCGGCGTGGTGATGCAGTCGAGCCTCAACGGGCATTTGAAGCTCAAGGGTGAAACGTACCCGACGCCGATGCACGGACTGGCGGTGGTGAGCAAGAAGCGCGGCGACGAGCAGAAAATCGCCGACGCTTTGCACAAGATCAAGAGCGAGGATCCGACCTTCAAGATCGACCGCAATGCTGTGACGCACGAGCTGGTGATTTATGGATTAGGCGAGCAGCACCTGCGGGTGATCCTGGACAAGATGCAGCACAAGTTCGGGCTGGAGATCGAAACGCACCCGCCCAAGATCGCGTACAAGGAAACGATCAGCACCAAGGCGGAAGGCCATCACCGGCACAAGAAGCAGACGGGCGGCGCGGGACAGTTCGGCGAGGTGTATCTGCGTGTGGTTCCGCTGGAGCGCGGCAAAGGCTTCGAATTCGTGGATGACACCTTCGGCGGCCACCCGCCCAAGCAGTATCTGCCCGCCATCGAGAAAGGCGTGCGCATGGTGCTTGAGCACGGCTGCGTCGCCGGCTATCCGATCCAGGATGTGCGCGTGGAGGTCTACGACGGCAAGCACCACGACGTGGACTCGAAGGAAATCGCCTTCATCTCCGCCGGGAAAAAGGCATTCATGGACGCGGTCGCCAAGGCCAGGCCCGTGGTGCTCGAACCGATCGTCACCATCGAGATCACGGTGCCGAACCAGTACATGGGCGACATCACGGGCGACCTGTCCGGCAAGCGCGGCCGCATCCAGACGACGGACATGCTGGCGGGCGACCTGAGCGTGATCAAGGCGCTGGTGCCGCTGTCGGAAGTGACGAACTACCAAAGCCAGCTCAAGAGCGTGACCGCCGGGCAAGGCAGCTACACGATGGAACTGAGCCACTACGATCCGGTGCCGGGCAATATTCAGGCGCAGATCGTGGCGGCGTACAAGCCGCGGGTGGAGGAGGATTGAACGGCTCGCTGTGGTCGAGGATCGAGACTTGCGGAACTTTCGCGGAAGAACGTCGCGGCTGCGAAGGCGATGTCAAGTCAGAGCCCTTCATAACCACGATACACCATCTCGCGAGGACCGATGCGGACGATGAGGACAGTGACACGTTCGCTAACGATTCGATAGATCGCTCGGTACTTGCCGATCCGAAGGCGACGCAAACCGTTTCCCTTTCCTCTCATCGGAATGCTGTCGGTCGGCGTTGGATCGTCAGCAAGTTCCATCAACGAATCATAAATCTCATCGCGCAGCGTTCTTTCGAGGCTGTCGAGATACCGCGCTGCCGTCGGCAATAGCACAACTTCGTAGGAATGCCCCCCATTCATGCTCGAACCGCCTTTCGCGCCTTCTTTTTCGGTCGAACCCTCCGGCCCTTGTCTAGCCCCCATCGGCGGCCCAGTTCCGCCAGCGGAATCGGCTTCTCGCCCTTCGCCTCCGCCTCCGCTTCCGCCTTGAGCGCTTCGTTGGCCCAGAACTCGTCCTCCGCGCGGCGGAGCAGTTTCAAATCATCCATCGACACCAGCGCCGCCACACCCTTACCCCTTCTCTCCAGAACGATGCGGTCTCCGCTGTACGCCACGCGGTTCAATGCGTCAGCCATGTGCTTGCGGATTTCAACGATGTTCATCGAACGGTCCATGCATAGTCTCCCAGGATCACATCAACGCCATGATGTACATCAGCAACATTATCGACACGAGCGGACTTCAAATCAAGAAGCCCTGCATTGAAATGATTCCTGAAAGGAGCTTCGGGCCCGCGGCGATGAGCGCCTGCCGATCAGCTCAGCAGCATCTCCAGATCCTGCCGGGTCAGCGAACGCAGCAGGTTCTCCTGCCCGCCCACGATCGCGTCGGCGAGCTTTTTCTTCTTCTGCTGCAACTCGGCGATGCGCTGCTCCACGGTGTCCTTGCAGATCAGGCGGTAGGCGAAAACGTGCCGCGTCTGGCCGATGCGGTGGGCGCGGTCGATCGCCTGCTGCTCCACCGCCGGGTTCCACCACGGATCGAGAATGAACACGTAATCCGCCGCGGTCAGGTTCAGGCCCAGCCCGCCCGCCTTGAGGCTGATGAGGAAGACGGGGCACTTCGGATCCTTCTGGAACCGCTCGACGGGCGCCTTGCGGTCCTGCGTCTTGCCGTCGAGGTATTCGTAGACGATGCCGGTCTCATCGAGGCGTTTGCGCACGATGGCGAGCATCGACGTGAACTGGCTGAACACCAGCGCCTTGTGCCCTTCGTCGATCAGTTCGGACAGATTGTCGAGCAGCGCTTCCATCTTCGCGCTGGGCTGGTCGATGCGTTTCTCGTCGATCAGGCCCGGATGGCACGCGGCCTGCCGCAGGCGGAGCAGAGCCTCGAGCACCATCATGGACATGCCGGACTTCGCCGCACCGGAGAAGACGGAGCCTTCGCCGCCTGTGGCATGGCCGCCTGAAGCGGCCATGCCGGCCTGCGTGCCCGGCGCACCGTCGAGCTTGCTCAGCAGGTTGCCGCGATAAAACGCCAGCAGATCGTCGTAGACCTTGCGCTGTGCCGATTCCATCTCGCAGACGATCGTCTGCTCCGTCTTGTCGGGCAGTTCCGTGAGCACCTGCTGCTTGGTGCGGCGGAGTATGAAGGGCTTGAGCGCCTTGCTCGCCGCCTGCGCCAGGTCGAGATTGCGGGCATCGTCCAGGGACGAAGGCAGTTCGACATCCCAATCATCGTCGTCGGCATCGCCTTGGCCTTCGGCGGGCGCGCCAGGCGAGCTGACGCCCTGGGTGCCTGGGGAGTCCTGGGCATGGCTCCTTGAAGCGGCCGTGCCGGTTGAGGCGTTGCTCTCCGAAGCGCCGTCCGCATCGATCGTGCCGATCTCGTTCGCCTCGTCGTCCGCGCTGCCGTTGCGTCCGCCGCCGCGCGGCCCGCGCAGAAGTTCGGTGAAGCGCGTGCCCGCGCCGAGCATGCCGGGATTCAGGAACTCAAAGATCGACCACAAATCGCCCAGGTGATTCTCCACCGGCGTTCCGGTCAGCGCGAGGCGGTGCCGGCAATTGAGCAATCGCGCCGCCTTGGCGACCTGCGCGCCGGGGTTCTTGATCGCCTGTGCTTCGTCGAGGACGACGTAGTTGAAATCGACGTCGCGCAGCCGGGCGATGTCCCGGCGAAGCAGTCCGTAGCTGGTGATCACCACGTCCGTCTTCTTCAGGGCGTCGAGCAGGCCGGCCCGTTCCGCGCCGCTGTAGGCGACGACCTTCAGATCGGGCGTGAATCGCGCCGCCTCGTCGAGCCAGTTGAACACGACCGAGCGCGGGGCGACGACGAGGCTCGGCGCGGATTTGAGATTTCGGATTTCGGATTTCGGATTGGATCCGTTCGTCGCGGGCTTCTGTCCTCGGTCTCCCGTCTCCTGTCTCCTGCCCCCTGCTTCCTTCTCTTCCGCGATGGCCTGGAACATGGCAAGAACTTGCACGGTCTTGCCCAGACCCATATCGTCCGCCAGCACGCCGCCCATGCCGAACCACTTCAGGAAGTTGAGCCAGCCCAGTCCCTCGCGCTGATACGGGCGCAGCTCGCCCTTGAAACTCGGCGTCGGGTTGCCCGGCTCGATGCGGTCGAACCGCCGCAACCGCTGCCGCGCCGATGCGAACTGCTCATCCACGTCGACCAGCGACTGCTCATCGAGCAGCACGTCCAGCAGCGCCGCCTGGCTGGACTTGAAGACCAGGTGGTCGCCCTCGGCGACGCCCAGCGCCGTGAGCAGGCCGTGCTGCCGGAGCCAGTCTTCCGGGAGCATGGCGTGGGAGCCGTCGCCCAGTTCGATGAGCGACTGGCCGGCGCGGGCGGCTTCGAGAATCTGCGGCAGCGGGACGGTCTGCTCGCCGTTCTCCGTCTGGAATTTCACGCCGCCGTGCACCTCGAACCAGTCGATGCCGCTGCGGATGGAAAGGCGCGGCGCGGTGGCGGCGCGGATGACGTGGCGATCCGCCCGCACGCGCCACCCCTCGGCAATCAGCACGCCGGCGACATGGGGCAACTGCTTCACCGGCAGCAGCAGCGGATATTCGCTGATCACCGGGTTGGCGCGGAAACCGAGCATCGCCAGCCGCTCCAGGTATTGCCGTTCGCGGCGAAGATCGCGGCGGATCAGGCCCGTTTGCGCCGCGGCGGGAGCGACGTGCCCGGCCCCGTCCGCCGCCGCCGCTTCGTGTCCGGCGGACGCATCCACGGAAGCCTCCACACTGATCGATGCATCCGTCGGCGCGGCGACGAACCGGCCGGCCTGCCCCGCATCCACGCGGTGCGCTGCGTATTCGAACCACATTTTCGCCACGAGCTGCTTGCTCGCCGGCGCGCCGTTGGCGGGCTGCGTCGGACTGAAAATATCCAGGTGCGGATTCGGCTCCACGTGATGCTGCATCAGCGCGACATCGGCAGGCAGATCGATTTCCGGCAGATCGGGCATCAACTGCATGCGCTCGAGAAACCGTGGCACATCGCCATGAGGCACGACCAGCGGCTCCGGCATCGCGGCTCGGCGCTCGTCCTCGCGAAAATGGGAGACCCAGCGGAACGCCTCGCGATCATCGAACTGTGCCGCCACGTTGCCCGCGAACACCAGCCCGTCGGGACCGCCGACGATCAACCGCGGATGGCCCACGCTCATGCGGTCCTCGCCGCGGCGAAGCTCCACGAAAATCTCCAGGCCTTCATCCACATGCCGGCCCACCATCCAGAGCATCCACGGATCGGGACACGCATCCCACTGCAACACGCGCGGCGGCAGCGTGCCCTGATCGATCAGGCAGCGCCGCGTCTCGATCATCCGCCGGATCATCGCTCGCCAGGTTCCCGTCGGCAGCCGGAACGCCGAGCGGCGCCGGTGATCCGTGGCCCAGTCGCCGCTGTCCCACTGATCCACCCAGGTGGCTCCCAGGAGCAGTCCGCAGATTTCGCGATCAACCGGATCGGTCAGTTCGTTCATGACCTCGTCGCTGATGCGGAACGGCTTGAGCCCGCCCCAGCCCGCGCGGCGGCCCAGGCGATAGCGCACTTCCACCACCAGCCCGCCATGCTGCGTCGAAAGGTCGGGGCTGACCACATAGGCGAGTTGCCGCGAATCGACCAGCGGCAGCGCCGCGGAGGCCGGCTGCGGCGCGGCGAAAATGCGCGGCGGGGAGAGCAATGTGAGCCGGCTCATCCACGCGGGCTCGGCGGCGCGCTGCGGGCGCTGGCCGGCGTCGCGCTTGCGGGCCTTGGGCGGCTGGGGCTTCAGGTCCGCCTGCTCGATGCTCTGAGCCGGCGCGCCGTCGCCCGCCATCACGCCTTCCTTCTCCAGCGTCAGCAGCGTCGCCCAGATGTGCTTGCAGTACTGGCCGTCGCGGAACTGCGCGCAGGTGCAACTGGCGTTGGCGCCGTCGTCGGTGTGCCGGAAGATGACTGAGTAATCTTCGTTGCCGGTGACCGTGGCGCGAGCCAGTTCATCGGCCTGCGGCGACTGCTGGCGCACGCGCCCGCCGTCGAAATAATCGCGCCCGCGCTGCCGCGCGATGCTCGAAAAATGAGGGGCCCAGGTGGCAATCAGCGTCACAAAATCTCCACGTCGAGGCGGGAAAAAGCCAAGTCGTCCAGTGTAGCGGTCTTTACGGGAGGAGCAACGCGGCGGTCTATAATCCCGCGAGCGTGTGGTGGTGAGGTGAGGGGGTGAGTGAGTGAGGGGGTGAGTGGGTGAGTGGGTGAATGGGTGAAAAGAGCGCATCACGAGTCCGCCATTTTCAATTTGCAATTGACAATTTTCAATTTTCAATTTTCAATTTTCAATTTTCCATTTTTTCGACGTCCCACCCTCGAACCCCCAACCCCCAACCCCCAACCCCCAACCCCAACCCCCAACCCCAGCCCCATGCTTCTACGCCCCGCCGCCGTCGCAGGCCGCTTCTATCCCGGCGATCCGCACGAATTGCGCACCGCCGTTCTGCGGTATCTGGCCGAGGCCAAGCGCCAGGCCGCCGGCGATTCGCACGGCCGGCTCAAGGCGATCATCGCGCCGCACGCGGGCTACATCTACAGCGGCCCCATCGCCGGCAGCGCGTTCGCCGCGATGAGCGAACGGCGCGGCCGGGTCAAGCGCGTCGTGCTCATCGGGCCATCGCACTATCTCGCGTTCACCGGCATTGCCGCCAGCAGTGCCGACGCATTCGCCACGCCGCTGGGCCTGGTGCCGGTTGATCGCGAGGCGATGGCGCTCGCCGCGTCGCTGCCTTTTGTGCATGAGATCGAGGAAGCGCACAGCCGTGAGCATGGACTGGAGGTTCATCTGCCGTTCCTCCAGGCAACGCTCGGCGATCCCGCGGCTCTCGAATCGAGCGTCGCCACCGGATTCACGATCGCCCCCTTTGTCTTCGGCGATTGCACCGGCGAGCAAGTGGCGCAGCTCATCGAACTGCTCTGGGGCGGCGACGAAACGATCTTCTCCATCAGCTCGGATCTCTCCCACTATCACGACGACGCGACGGCCCAGGGCATGGACGCGCTGACCGCATGGGCCATCGAATCGCTGGCGCCTAACGACATCGCCCATGATCAGGCGTGCGGCCGGCGCGCCATCCAAGGCATGCTCATCGCCGCGCGGCAGCATCACCTGCGTGTGAAGACGCTGGACCTGCGCAACAGCGGCGACACCGCCGGCCCGCGCGATCAGGTGGTCGGATACGGCGCGTGGGAGTTCCGGGCGTAAATGGAGAGCGTTCAGTTGTCCGCCAGCGGCGCCAGCACGCCGAAGAACACAATCCACCACAAGGTCACGATGACGGAGATGATCGCGCTGGCGATCAGCGCGCCCTTGCCCGTCTGCGGCGGCGAACTTCTGCCGATCTGCCCGAGGCCGGTGAATGCCATCGCCGCGCTGGCGACCGCGCATCCCGCCGAGCCGAGCAGGAACAAGCCGATGAACGCGAGGATTTCGTCCCCTTCCTGGCCTTCCTCCGGGATCGGCTCGCCGCTGCTGACCAGCGCGTAGGTCACTCCCAGGCCGATGACACCAGCCACCACGGCGATGATCGCCAGCGTCAGCGATGTCGTCGCCAGTTTGTGGCGCTGCGGCAGTCGATCCTGTTCATCCTGATCGTCCAGATCATCGATGTCCGGTTCGCGCCAGGTCTGACGCGGCGGCAGTGGCGGAGGCATGGCCATGATGGATGCTCGCGGAGGCTGCGAAAGAGATCGATCGCCAGCATATCACGCCGCGCCGGCTGAAGGGGTGTCGTCCATATTTGCGGCCGATCCGTGCGTGGGTGCCATGAGCAGGCGCAGGTTCGGCGGAGCTTACCCGTGTGCCTTGCGTCAACTTCGCACGGGTAAGGAATGGGACCGAAACAACTTCCCGATTTAGCCGGCGGGCTTGCCCGCCGAGACGCCCTCGGCGGGCAAGCCCGCCGGCTAAATGGGGGACCGCGAATTCGTGAAGCACCCGGTTGAGGCACAAGCGGTCCAGATCAGCATGGCAGGTGCCACATCGCTATAATCCCCGCCCTTGTCAGTCTGGCCTTCCCCCAACGCTCCTGCTCGCTCTACCGTGGAGATTCTCATGCTCGTTCGCAAGCCTTACGTCGGCGGCAACTGGAAAATGAACCTGAATCTGGCTGAAGCCGAAGCGCTGGCCAAGGCGCTGGTCGCCGGGTTCAAGCACGGGGACAAGACGGAGGTCGTGGTGTGTCCGCCGTTCCCCTATCTGCCGGCGGTCGGCGCGATTCTCAAGGGTTCGCCGATCAAGCTGGGCGCCCAGGACTGCTATTTCCAGGCGAACGGCGCGTACACCGGCGAGGTCAGCGTCGCCCAACTCAAGGACGTGGGCGTGCAGGTCGTGCTCTGCGGCCACAGCGAGCGCCGACACGTCATCGGCGAAACCGATGTGCTGGTCAACGCCAAGGTCCGAGCGGTGCTGGCGGCAGGGCTGGAGGTGATCCTGTGCGTGGGTGAGAAACTCGACCAGCGCCAGGCGGGCTACACCGATTCGATCAACGCGGCCCAGACTTACTTCGGGCTGGCGGGCGTGAAGAAGGAGCAGATGGATCGCGTGACCATCGCCTACGAACCGGTGTGGGCCATCGGCGGCCCCAAGCCCGCGACCGAGGAAGATGCTCAGGCGGCCCACGTCCACATTCGCCAGGTCCTCTCCGAAATGTACGGCCTGCAGGTCGCCTCGGCGACGCGCATCCAGTACGGCGGCGCGGTCAAGCCCGACAATGCCGTGGGACTGTTCAAGCAACCGGACATCGACGGCGGCTTGATCGGCGGCGCATCGCTCAAGGCGGATCAGTTCCTGCCGATTCTCAATGCCGCCGCGGGGATGTGAGGCGTTCACGTTCAGCGCCGGGGCTTGCCCCGTTCCGGTGGTTAACGGTGGACGTAGGGAGCGGGGCAAGCCCCGGCGCTGAACGCGGCGGCCGGTCGAACCCGGTATGTTGACCATTGGAATACCCGATCACCGTGCGATTCGGCCGGTTGCACGCTACAATGCTGGACTTACTTCAAGGACTCGCCCATGCCTGTGTTGCCATTGATGCTCGGTGCCTGGTACGTCACGCTGTTCACGCTGATGTTCGTGGGCGTCTGTCTTTTCCTCATCCTCGTCGTGCTGATCCAGAAGCCGCGCGGCAGCGGCCTGACGGGCGCTTTCGGTGGCGCCGGCGGCGGCGCGGGCAGCGTGTTCGGGTCGAAGACCGGCGATGTGCTCACCTGGGTCACCGTGGTGTGCTTTGCATTGTTCATCGGACTGTCCATGCTGCTCACCTGGACCGCCAAACCGGGGCAGACCACGATTGCTCCGATCCTCAACACCGGCACGGGCGACACCAATCCAAGCGGACCGGACACCTCCATCCTCGACGCCCTCAGCGGCAAGGACAGCAAGTCCGGCACGCAGCCCGCCCCCGCCCCCGCCCCCGCCCCCGGCCCGACCCCGCCCGCGCCCAGCCCGACGGACGGCAAGATCAACCCGACGCCCGCGCCGGAACCGAAAACCCCCGAGACACCCAAGACCGACGGCAAGTGACATTTAGCCGGCGGGCTTGCCCGCCGCGAGCGCCCAGCCTCTTGCGGCTCCCCGCCAAAGATTGATTCGATTCATTGGAGCTTCACGCAACCCCCGACTGCCGTCGGGGGCTGTTTTTCAGAGCGATTCGCAACCTTCGCATTTGGGAGCCGTGCAAGATCAACTCCGCAGATTCGATTCGGTTCGCTCCCAGCCGGACGACTTGGAAAGTCGTCCCACATGCGATGTTGATCCTGCACGGCTCCTTAAGTTGACTTTCACTGTCCACAACCCAAGCCCCCTGTCCGGAGATTCGCCTTGATACGATCGATGACCGGTTTCGGTGACGCGGCGGAACAGGTGGACGGCAACCACTACGCGGTCGAACTGCGCAGCCTGAACAATCGATACTTCAAGGCGACGATCCGCCTGCCCGAGGAAATCGCCAGCCTCGAAGCCGAACTCGACGCCCTGCTTCGCAACCGCCTGCAGCGCGGCTCCATCACGCTGCTCGTGAAGATGCGCGGTTCAGCCGCCAGCGCCGCTGACCAGATCAACGAGAACGCCCTGCTCACCTATCTCGATCGCCTGGAAACCCTGCACGCGCGATTCGCCGACGGCGACAAGGCGGTGCAGATCGATCTGACCGCCCTGCTCGCGCTGCCCGGCGTGCTGCAGTCGGCCGATGACTCCCAGATACTCAGCCGCGCCAGGCCCGTGGTGATGAAGCTGACGGAGCAGGCGTGCGACAAAGCACTGGCGATGCGCCAGGTGGAGGGCAAGACCGTCGCCGCCGATCTCGCCAAGCAGCGAAGTGACATCCGCCAGCGCATCGACGAAATCGCCACCCGCGGCCCCACCGTCATCAACGAGTACCACCTGCGCCTCAAGAACCGCATCAACGAACTGATGGCGGCGTCGCAGTTGAAAGTGGATGAGAAAGACCTGATCCGCGAAGTCGCCATCTTCGCCGAGCGCTCCGACATCTCCGAAGAGATCAACCGCCTGCGCGGGCACCTGGAGCAGTTCGACAAGATCGTGAGCAAGGCCGGCGATTCGGTCGGCCGCACGCTGGAGTTCCTCTCGCAGGAGATGCTGCGCGAGGCGAACACGATCAGCAGCAAGAGCAACGACGCGACGATCAGCCGGGCGATCGTGGAGGTGAAAGGCGCCATCGACCGGATCAAGGAGCAGGCGGCGAACGTGGAGTGACTTCTCTTTCAGAGCCGGCCGCGATCAAACCCTTAGGAGCCGCGCAGGATCAACATCGCATGTGGGACGACTTTCCAAGTCGTCCGGCTGGGAGCGAAACGATTCGAATCTGCGGAGTTAATGTTGCACGGCTCCTTAGTTTAGCGGTCGGGCCGAGTCGGGGAGGCCCACCTGTGTCTTGGATGCCGAGGGAAACAGGTGGGCCTCGCGGACTCGGCCCGACCGCTATTGACGGTCACTTTAGTAAACGCCGCCGATGGCTGGATTCGGACTCCCCTCCCTCCTAGGGAGGGGCGGGGGGAGGGTCGGGTCAGCAGCCTGATTGGAGCCACAATCATGCAGTTCGCCCGACCCTCCCCTAACCCCTCCCTAAGAGGGAGGGGAATCGAACCGCGGCCTTTTCTAAAGTGACCGTCAATAGACGGGATCGATTCATTGGCACACCCGGGCGAATCGCACTAAACTGACTGCGTCCGCTCTCCGGCATCGCCGGGACCGGCACTGCCCAACGCAGGGATTTTCCATGAGCCGCAAAAACAAACCCGGATACTTCGGCGAAATCTTCCAGTCGCTCAAGTCCATCGCCATCGGCATGAAGATCACGCTCAAGTACATGTTCCAGCGCAGCGTGACCATCAGCTATCCCTTCGAACGCATCGCCTTCGCCCCGCGCTACCGCGGCATCCACGAGTTCGAGGCCGACCGCTGCATCGCCTGCGACATGTGCGCCAAGGCCTGCCCCGTCGACTGCATCTACATCGACAAGTCCGGCCCCCGCAAGATCGACAAGACCACCAACAAGGTCGACACCAAGGGCGGCGAACTGCTGCGCTACGCCATCGACTATCAGAAGTGCATGTTCTGCGCCCTGTGCACCGAGCCTTGCCCCACCGAGTGCATCCACATGGGCAAGAACCACGACCTGTCCAGCTACAGCCGGGCGGACATGGTGGTGGAGTTCGCCGAGATCGACAAGAAGGGCCTGCGCACGCCGATCCCGCTCTGGGTGGAGCGCAACGCCCCGACGATTCCGTGGGTGGCGGCGGAGAAGAAGCGCATGGAAGCCGGCAAACTGGCGACGAAGGAAGCGAACATTCCGCCGGTGTGATCGGGCGCCGCGGCCCAGGCAATCGATCCAAGTGGCCGGCCACGCACCCCCGGGGGCCAAAAACACAGGCTAACTCCTGCTTCTAAAGCCGGTTATCATTTTGACTGCCAAAAAGGTAGGACACTTTCCGGCCACTCTTTGCGGCCGTCTTTCTCGTTCGGTTTCGATCGAAAACATGTCAAAGAACAGTGCGGCCCCGAAAGCCGGCCGTCGGCATCGACTACCTTACATTGTCCGATCAATGCCCGAAGTTACGGCCCGCCGGACGAGCTTTCCGCGAGGCGCGGGCCTTGCCATCCAGCCCGCTCAAGTCGTGCTCCACTCAACTCATCACCCGCCGTTCTGCCCCACGATCTGTTTGCCATCGAAGAAGTAAGGAACGGAGCCGAAATAACTTCGCGAATTGGCGGTGCGCCATTTAGCCGGCGGGCTTGCCCGCCGAGGGCGTCTCGGCGGGCAAGCCCGCCGGCTAAATCGAGAACTTATTACGGTCCCGTTCCTAAACCCACCGCGCTGCGATGTCGTTCTTGATCTGCTTCCAGGTCCTGCCGCTGTCGTTGGAAACGCGGAAACCGGCGGGCCGGTTGCTGGCAAGCATTTTCCTTTCACGCCGACGTGTTGTATCATATGCCAATACCCCGGGGAACCGTCGATGCCGCACTTCATGCACATCAACGGGTCAGACGAGAACCTTGCACACGTGACTGAGCATGGGGTGACGCCGGAGGAATTTGAACAGGTCCTGGCTCGGAGTTTTGACAATCGCCAGCGCAGTTACACCGACCCCGCCAACTGGCTGGTCAAGGGCCTGACCGACGCAGGTCGGCTGTTGATCGTCGTCTTCGAATGGGAGCAGGACATCGATCTGATCAACCCCGTGACGGCCTACGAGCCGGGAGAGGTCATCTGACATGCAATTCGAACGCGTGAATCGACCGTTGACCGCGGAACAGCGAACCCGACACGAGAAAATCCGCGCGGAAATCGACCGCAACAAGCCGCAGTTCAACCGCGAGGCGAAGGCCTTGAAACAGGAACTGCTGGAAGTGGCACAGGCGATGAAGGCGCTCAAGCGCGAGCGCAAAGCCCGTGGCCTGTCCTTGACCGACATCGCGGAAAAGAGCGGCATCGACAAGGCCAATCTGTCGCGCCTGGAGAATGACCCCTACCCGAATCCCACACTGGAAACCCTCAGTCGAATCGCACACGCGATCGGTGTCAGACTGACAATCGGCGTCGCGGCTGCATAATGCCTCCCGACACGATCACCCGCCGTTCTGCCCCACCACCTGTTTGCCATCGAAGAAATAAACCCGCCGCGCCGCGATGTCGGTCTTGATCTGCTTCCAGGTCCTGCCGTTGTCGCTGGAGACGCGGAAACCGGCGGGCCAGTTGCTGGCGACCATCAGGCCGGGATTCGAAGCCGCGCTGGCGGCAGCAGCGCCCACGGCGTTGGGGTGGCCGTAGCCTTTGCTTTCGCGGCGGATCCATGTCACGCCGTCGGCGGATTCGTAGAAGCAGTCCTTGCCGCGCACGAGAAATTGCGTGCCGGTCCACAAGCCCTCGTGACTGGGCTTGCCGGTGTCGGCGTCCGGGAAGGCGATCGGTTCCCACTTGATGCCGTCGATGCTGCTGACGTGCGGTTGCTTTTCGCGCAGCCAGATGAAGCGGCCAGACGCCTGCGGCGTTTCCGCTAAACGATGTTGATCGGGACCGACAACTTTTCCGACGGACGCCTGCGGGGTTTCCTTCGGCGGGATTCCGAACGCAAGGTTGAACTGCCCCGGGCGTTTGTCCTCGGCGATCACTTCGTGATGCAGCCAGCTTTCGCCGTCTTTGGTCACGCTGACGCGCTGCTCGCCGACACAGACGAAGACGCCGTTGCCGAACACGGTCTTTCGCACGTGGCCTGCGCCGTCCTTGCCCCAGACGGGCGTGGCGAGTTTGGGCGTGTGCTTCGTCCACTTCACGCCTTCGGTGGAGACGAGGATTTCGCCGGCGGTGGGCGCGATGAACCGGCCGTTGCCGAAGTCCACACTGAAAGCGCCGTGCGGAGCGTCGGCCAGTTCCCACTTCCGCGCGTCCCGGGAGACGAGAATGTTCTTCGCATTGCCCACGACGACGAACACGCCGTTGCCGTAGGCAAGGCAGCGGAGGAGGTTGTTGTTGGCGTGATTGAACTGCTCGGTGACGCAGCCGCCCTTGAAGACATTTTCCCAGGACTCGCCATCGCGGGAGAGATGGACCGTGCCGAATTCCGCCTCGCGCTCGTGGCCATCGGGTTCTTTGGTATTGATGCCGCCGATGGCGATGAAGTAGCCGGCGGGTGCATGCGGATTGGCGACCGGACCGCGTGCGTCAGGGGTGGGCTTGTCTTCCGCGTGGGCCGTCGCCAGCGAAATCAGGCCAGAAATCACCAGCATCCACATGGCTTTGGAAGATCGCATGAAGCCTCTCGTGTTGGGCAACCCCACGATTGTAAACTATGCTCGCGCCGTCAAGGACAAGTCATGCAAGCCGACGAAATCGAGTCCTGCCTCCGCGAATTGAACGACGAACTGGCCGCCGCGTCGGTCAAGGGTGAAATCTGTCTCTACGGCGGCGCGGTGATGTGCCTCGTCTATCAAGCGCGGCCGGACACCAAAGATGTCGATGCTGTCTTCGAACCGAGCGCCATCATCCGCCAGGCGATCCAACGAGTCGCCCAGCGGCGCGGCCTGCGCGAAGACTGGATGAACGACGGCGTCAAGGGCTTTCTTCGCGCTCATGACACTCGCGTTTTTCTCGACCTCTCGAACCTCACCGTGTACGTCCCCGACCCTAATTACCTGCTGGCGATGAAATGCCTGGCGGCGCGGGCGGACACCAAGGACGCCGACGACGTGCGCTTCCTGACCAGGGCGCTGGGGCTGAGTTCCGCCGAGCAGGTCATCGAGCGCTTGCGGCGCTACTATCCCAACGAGCAGATCAAGCCTGCCACGCGTTTCTTCATCGAAGAGATCATGTCCCCATGAACACCGCCGCGCAGACCATGAAGCGCATTGAAGCGGAGTTGCCGCACTGGCAGATTCCGCTGATGGATTTCGTGGACGATCTGCGTCACGACCGAGATCCGGCGGCGATCTGCCAACCGTTCACCGCAAGCGATCCGCGCTTTGCGGCGCTGCTGGCGGCGACGATCGAGGCGCTGTGCCGCGAACTAGGCTGGAAGCCGCCGGCGTGGCTGAACGACGTGCGCGGACTGCCCGAGCCGTGGTTCGTCTCCGGCTTTCAGAGCCTCAAAGCCATCGCGCTGGCGGAAAGCCCGGTGTGGTTCCGCATGCGGAATATCTTTGTGCTGGCGAATTTTCTGGTGCGGGTGTGATGCCATCCGTACCACGCATGTTCGCTGGCTTTGCGAAGGCGACAAAACGTCGCACAACGGCACCGCCGCGCGGCAATCCACGTAAATCTAAGCTATCCTTGTCTCTTTCCCCCACGGTCGACATCGGTCGTCCGCGGTGACCTGCCCGCGAAACTCGCCTTGCACACTCCCTATTCGACATTAGACATTCGACACTAGACATTCGACATTCCCTCTTCCAAAACGAAACATGACCGCCACTCTCGCCAACGCACCGACCACCGCCACCAAGACCTTCCGCGTGCTCGTCGCCGACTCGCTCGCGCAGGAGGGCCTCGATTACATCAAGAGCCAGCCCGACGTCGAATTGGTGCATCGGCCCAAGACGAAAGAGGAAACCGACGAGCAGTTCGCAGCCGTCATCGCGCAGGCGGACGGCATGATCGTGCGCAGCGGCATCACCGTGACGCCGAAGATGCTCAGCGCCGCCGCCGCGCAACCGGGCGGCAGCAGGCTGCGGGTCATCGCCCGCGCCGGTGTCGGAGTCGACAACATCGACCTGACCGCCGCCACGGCACAGGGCATCCTCGTGATGAACTCCGCCGATGCCTCCACCATCTCCACCGCCGAGCACGCCTTCACGCTCATGATGGCGCTGGCGCGCAACATCGGCCCGGCGTACAAGGGCATGTGCGAAGGCAAGTGGGATCGCAAACTCGTCGGCAGCCAGCTTCACGGCAAGACCCTGGGCGTCGTGGGCTTCGGCCGCATCGGACGCACCGTCGCGGAACGCGCGCTCGCCTTCGGCATGAACATCGTGGCGTACGATCCCTTCATCAACGCCCCCACCATGCTCGACGGCAAGGCGAAAATGTTCGGCGATTTCAAGTCCATGGCCCCCCATGCCGACATCTTCACCTTCCACGTGCCCATGAACGAACAGACCAAGGGCATGCTCAACGACGAAACCTTCAAGCTCTGCCGCAAGGGCGTGCTCGTCGTCAACGCGGCCCGCGGCGGCGTCGTCGATGAGGACGCGCTGCTCCGCGCGGTCGAAAGCGGACAGTGCGGCGGCGCGGCGCTCGACGTCTTCACCACCGAGCCGCCGCCGAAGGAATCCAAGCTCCTGAATCACCCGAAAATTCTCACCACCCCGCACCTGGGCGCCAGCACCAAGGAAGCGCAGGAAGCAGTGAGCATCGCGGCGGCGGAGCAGCTCCTGAAATACCTGCGCGGACAGGGCATCATCGGCGCCGTGAACGCCGGCGGCATGCGCGTGGACCTGGACGCGGTGCAGGCGGCGTACGTCGACCTGGCCGGCCGCATGGCGGAACTCATCAGCCCGATGATCACCCGCGGCATCGCCTCGATCAGCATCGAGCTCAACGGCAAACGCCTGGCGCACGCCGCCGGCACCATCGAGCGCACCGTGCTCGTGGGCCTGCTCAAGCGGCACATGGATGTGGCGATCAACGTCATCTCCGCCGCCCATGTCGCCCAGCAGCGCGGCATGAAACTGCGCACCGTGCTGACGGAAGATGAAGACAAGGGCACGCGCATCACCGTGATCGTCCACGGCCCCGCCGGCTCAGTCGATGAGAAAACGCTGCCGGGCGACGAGGTGCGCCGCATCGTCGGCCGCGTCTACGATGACCTGCGCCCGCGCGTGGTGGAGATCAACGGCTATCACATGGACATGATCCCCGCCGGCAACATGGTGCTGCTGCAGAACGAGGACCGCCCCGGCATGATCGGCATCATGGGCACCGAGTTCGGCGAGGCCAAGGTGAACATCGCCGACATGACCATCAGCCGCCGCGGCAACACCGCGCTGTGCGTGCTGAAGATCGACAACGACGCGCCGGCGGCACTGCTGGGCCGCCTGCAGAACCAGCCCGGTATTTTGAAAGTGGCGTCGGTGAAACTGGCGGCGGAACGGAAGTGACGCACCTGCGTGGGACGACTTTCCAAGTCGTCCTCCGTGGGACGACTTTCCAAGTCGTCCGCATGGATCGCAGCGCGCCGAACCCATTGCACAACCGCATGGGACGCCCATGGTTCAGTCCGCGAAACGGCGGAGCGAAAGCCGACCTTCGTTTAGACCGGGGCTGCAATGGGCTTGGCGTCGCGAAGGCAATCTCGATGACTGGGGCTTGCCCGTGTTCTGCCGGACGACTTGGAAAGTCGTCCCACGGGTAGCGGCGCTGCGCTTCACTTCTTCGGCACGTATTTGCCCTTGTCGAACACCAGCTTCGTCTGGTTGTCCGCCAGCCACTTGAGCATCGCGCGTTCGGCCTGATCGACCTTGCCGCCTTCGATCACCGCCTTCGTGTAGCTGTCGATGACCTTGTGGAAATCCTCCACCGGCACCACGATCTTCAGCCGCTGCTGGATCACCCACTTGGGCAGCAGCGGGTTGAACTGGTTGCCGATGTGCGGCAGTTCGAACATGGCGTAACTCATCGCGAAGACCGACGAGAACTTGCCGTTATTCGACAGGCCCAGGAGCACTTCGCCGAACGCGGACTGCTTCTTGGTCGAGTTGATGATCGCATCGACCACTTCGCGCATGCCTTCGTCGAGGCGGAAACGGTCATCCGGGCGCGGCTGGTACGGCGGCTTCTCGTAGGGCTTTTCGTGTGGCGGGCGGACGACGACGTTGTCGCGGCCGTAGTCGCGGTCATCCCACGCGGGCCGGCCGCGCTGATCGCGCAGGTCGATGTAATCGTTGCCCCGCTTGACGCGCGACGCCACGATGGCGCGGCGACCTTCGAAGTTCACAAGCGATCCGGTGATCTCGCAGTCCTCGCCCTCGCGCAGGTTGAACTTGGCGTAGCGGCGATCAACGTAGGAAGCAGGCCCCAGGTGCACGTGATGCACTTCGTTGTCGCCAAAGGTGCGGATCACGACGAGCCTGCCGCGGGCCGCGCCTTCGCCGGGCGCGTATTCGCCGAAGGAAACGACCCTGCCGCGCCACGTCTGCACGCGCGCCGGTTCGTAGGCGCGGTTGTAAGCGCTGTCGCCGCGCCAGTGCTGATCGCACTGCGTTTCGCCGGCCCAGCCGTAGTTCTGCCAGTACGGCTCCTGGTTGAAGCGGGTGTGCGTATCGCGGGCCCAGCGCGGGTCGTTCATGTTCGGCCAGGCCGCGTCGCCGAAGTAGGACGCGCGGATCGCATCGCGCGAGCAGTGCAGCGTCAGCAGGCGGAAGCGCGGAATCGCCTCCAGCGCGCCCCACGGCACGAGCGCCAGCCGTTCCTCCACGCCCAGCACCGCGCCGTCGCTGACCACGGCATACACCGCGTGCCCGTGCTTCAGATCGATCACCACATCCGCCACGCCTCCGAAATCCTCCGGCCGCCCGTCGCGCTCGCCGCCGCGGCTGCGCACCGGCTTGCCGATGATCTGGCTCACGCGGTTCACCCAGAAGAACTCGCGGTTCAATTCGATGGAGCGAGTCCACTCGTTGCCGCGGCGATCGCGCCGGTCGCGCGGATCGTTCTGCCGCGGATCGCGCGGCTCCCAGTACGGCTGACAGCCGAAGTAGCGGTGCGCATCCCGCGCCCAGTTCGGGTCCGTCAGGTCGGGCCAGCGATACTGGTCGAACCCGCGCGCCGGATCGAGGCGATCCTCGGTGATGTTCAGAAAAAGATTGTGGCGGGCCGGGTCTTCGCGCAGCACTTCAAACGGCAGCGCGTGCCACTTCTCCAGCCCCTGAGCGTTGCGGTAGCTGACCACCACGTACGCGATCTGCCCCAGGTCCGAGTCGAGCACGAAATCCTCGATGGTGGCGAACGTGCGGCCATCCTTCAGGAAGACCGCTGAGCGGAGAAACTTCTGCGCCCGAACCAGCTTGCCCTCGGCGACGCGGCGCTGCGGATCGAACGCATCGGCCGCATTCGCCGAGGCGAGCGGCGCGGCGATGACGACGAACGCGAAGAGGCAAACCAACAGTTGAACGCGCGAGGCTGAGCTGAGGCGAAGGTTCATGGCGACGCTCCTTGCGGCACGCTGGAAGTCAGCATCGCCGCACTGTCTTGACATGGTACGGTACGTTTGGACAAGGCGATACGATCGAATCGCTGCAAGATTCGCAAGGCGCAGTCTGGCACTGGCCCGAGTGCGTCGGATGGAGGAGGCACACGCGATGACGGGTCACCTGCCGCGCGGCTCGAAAAGGTAGATCGCAATCGGAATGCGCCGATCGTGACTGGCCCACGCCTTCGACCACGAACCGTGCGGCGTCAGCGCCGCGGCCAGGCCGGTCCAGACCCACTCGCGCTCGTGGTTATCCATGCTGGAGACGAGCCAGCTTTTGCCTTGCTTGTGCGCGAGCATCAGCGAGCCGTAGTCCGCGACCACCGTCTCCATGTTCGTCCAGCCGCCGTTGTGAAGTTTGCCCCGGATCGGCGCCGGCTCGATTCGCTGGTTCACGTCGGCGGCCCAGTCGAGGATCACCAGGTCGTCGGGGCCCGCCACCGAAGCGATCTGGGCGAGCAGCGCGCGAATGTTGCTCGGTTCGTGCTTGAGGCCGCGGCTGATCGCCAGCGACACCACCAGGCCGAAAACGCTCGCCGCCAGCCCGCCATACGCCAGCCATGAGGCTCGTGCCGGCGGAGCACTGCTTTTCGAGGTCACGTTCGGCGCAACAGCACCCGGCCCGCGCCGCAGCCACCAGCCGAGCACGCTGCACGGAATCGCAAAGAGCGCCACGTGCAGGATCACCACGATCGCCAGGTTCGTGCGCACCGCCATGGGCCAGACGCCTGCCACGCTCGCCAGGATGGTGACCAGCAGCGTGCCGACAGCCACGCTGCCGGTGACGCGGTCGCGCCACACCCAGACGCCCAGCCCCACCAGCGACACCACCAGCATCGCCGCCGGCGGCACCGGATACGGTTGCCACGCGGCAGTGAAAAAGACGATCCAGTGATTCCACAGCGCTTTGGGCATCGAGAGATCGCGCGGCAGGAAATAGCTCTGCCAGAAGCCCATGTCGCCCTGCCCGCTGGCGGCTCTTTTCGCGTAGCCGAAGTAAACCAGCGCGCCCACCGCCGCGACGAGGATGCCGGCGACGGCGATGCGGATCAGTTCCGCCTTGTCCTTCTTTTTCAACCACGCCGCGCCCAGCACGAGGAACGCCGGCGGCAGCGCGAACCAGCACGCGAACGACATCGTGACGCCCAGCGCCGCCCAGACCGTGAAGAGGGCCGTCATCGCCGCTCCGGGCGTTCGCAGCCACGCGGCGGTGAACACGATGATGCCCGTGGTGAACGCCGCGTCGGCGCTGTATTGCTTGGCCTCGGTGATGTAGCGCTGAAGAAAGGGACAGGCCAGCAGCAGCGCGGGCACGACGCAGGCGACGGCCAGGTTGCCGGTGAATCGCTGCGCCTGCAGCGCCAGGAGCGCCATCAGCATCAGGCCCAGCACGATCGAAGGCACGTGAAACACCCAGGGCCACGCCGACTGCACTTTGCCGGACAAGTGCAGGGCAATGAGATAGCCCGGAGCGCCGGGCAACTGCATATCGACGGCGGCCTGCAGCGTCTTCGACATCGTCGGCTGCAGGGCGAAATCAATGCCCCACGCCTCGTCATTCCAGTAGGTGCGATCGAGATGCCAGGACGACATCAGCGCCGTCGCCGCGATCACGGCGAGCATCGCCGCTCGCCCCGGCCAGCGCGCAGCGGAAGCGGGCGCGGCTTCATCCGCACGTTGGGCGACAGGTTGCACGGATGAATCCAAAGGCACGCTGGGGTCTCACCGGGATACAGGATTATCGTCGAGTCCGTGGGCGGCGCTTAGGAACCGCGCAAGAGCAAAACCGCACGCTTGCAGGGTGCGTCAAGGCTCTGCGCGGACGCACCATCGGTCAACGCCGGCCCAACATGGTGCGTCCGCGCGGACTTGACGCACCCTACCCAAGCCGCGCGGTTGTTCTGGCGCAACTCCGTAGCCGGCTTCGGACGCGGCTATCGGACAGGCGCGCGCCCTCCCACCGGCTCACGCCGCCTGCTTCTTCGCCGGCTCGGTCGCCCGGGAAAACAGCGAGTCCTCCAGCGTCTTGAGATGAGCGCGGATGCGGCTGTCACGTTCGCCGTCCAGTTCGCGGTGGCCGAAGCGAATCTCGTAGAACTCCTGCGTCAGGGCGATGACCGGCGCGAAGCGCAGCGGGTCGATCTTCGCCAGTGCGGTGGCGAAATCGAAGGGGCTCTGCCAGACGGGCCGCAGGTGGCCGTGGCGTTCGAGCAGGTCGAGCATCTGGAGATAGAAGCCGAGCCTTCGCGCCAGTTGGCGTCGCTGGGCGCGGGGCAGGCGGGTCAGTTGCAGCGCGGCAAGCCTTCGCCGGCGGATCAGCGTGCGCCGCACCAGGCTCCCCACGCCCACCACGATGAACACGACGATCACCGCCATCAGCGCGAAGTTCACCTGGTTCAGGCGCCACAGTTCCGGCAGATCGCTGATCCATCCGACCAGCGTGCCCAGCACGCCGCCGCGATCGCCGGCGGCATCCCGCAGCGACTTGCCGAGGTTGCCCAGCACTTCGTCGCGGGTCTCCTTGTCGTAGGTGACGAAGGTGTCGATCCAGAGAAACTCCAGATGCTCGTAGAGATTGCGAATCCCGGCAAAGACGCCGCCGGCGGCGTGGCGGCGATCGATCTCGCCGGGCGGCGTGGCGTCAAAGGCGCGCCAGCCGTGCGGGCCGCAGTCGGCTTCGGTCCATGCGTGGGCGTGGCGCTCGCGGACGATGTAGTACTCGCCCACGCCGTTGAACTCGCTGGCGCGGAAGCCCGTGACCACGCGGGCCCGGATGCCCAGCGACCGCGCCAGCGCCGCAAGGGCGCTGGCGAACAGTTCGCAGTGGCCTTCCTTGCGGGTCGTCAGAAACTCGGCGATCGGATCGCGCTGCCCGCTGGGCGTGAAGTTCAACGAGTAGGTGAACGTCGTCTGCAGGTGCCGCTCCAGCGCCCGCATGAACTCAAGATCGCGCGGATCGTGCAGGGCGAACTCATCGCGATCCAGCGTCGGATCCTCGAAGCGCGTCCGCAGCACATTCAGCGCGTACTGTCGGAACATCTCCGGCTCGACGAACCAGCCCCGGGCGTAGCTCTCGCTCAGAAAATCGTCGTCGATCAGGCGCGTGTCGTGATGCAGCGGCTGCGTCAGCGAGTACGCCACCGCCCCCGCCGCCGGCGCTTCCATGCTGATCTGCTGGTCGTAGGGATTGATGATGACGGACGAGAGACTGCCGCTGGTGAACGCGGAGATCGGATAAAGCGTGAAGAGATTCAGGTGACGGTTGGAGCGAAGCGTGACGGTGGCACTGAGCGTCGGCGTCCGCGCGGGCAGATCGAGGAGCGTCGCGTTGCCGTCCCAGTCGCGCTGAATGACGTCGAACGCCTTCATCTGCTGGCCTCGCGACCAGGTCTGCGAGCGCCGGTTGTAGTTGTCGAGCACGGCCCCGCGCAGCAGAAACGATGGCTGCTGCACCGAAACTTCCATGTGCAGCACCGGCTCGCGGCTGCCTTCCATCGGCGGCGGCCCGCCGAGTTGCACGCGGTTGTTGAAGCCCACCTGCGTCCGCGACAGCGCCGACATCAGCGCGCTGTCCATGGTCCGGCTGGTGCGCGGAATGAGCACGAACGTCACCACCGAGGTCACCGCGCAGATCATCCCGATGAACGCCGCCATCAAGCGGAACTGCCAGCGATGGCCGCGGCAGACGACCGGCGCAGGCCTGCCGACGGTGACCCCGCGTGGCGCGGCGCCGCGCGCGGTTTCAAGCACTTCGTCGCTTGTGGCCTTGAACTGAAAGAGCAGGATGGTGAACAGGCTCAGCACGCTGTACGCCGCCAGCAGCAGGCCGAACACCATCGTGATGCTCAGGATGCTGGCGCCGACCATCTGCAGCAGGCTGAGCACGAGGATGAGTCCGTACTCGCGGTTCGACTTGTGGCCGTAGAGCTGGAGAATCTGCAGCCACATCGTGAAGTGGCCCATGGCGATGATGACGTTGCCGTCCTGGATCCACATGTCCACGCCCAGCCACAGCACCGCCGCCATCGCCGCCAGGTTGATCGCCCACTGCGGCAGCGGCTTGCCCGCGGGCCCCTCCACGATGTACCACGACATCGTGCAAAGCGTCCCGGCGATCAGCATCAGCCCCGGGTTGCCGCCCGGCTCGGCCATGCAGAACGCCACGATGCCCAGCAACACCTGCGCGAACACCAGCTTGCGGAACAGGTAGACGAGCGTCACGACTTCGCCTCCTTCGCATCGCGCCGGGCCAGTTCGATCTCCTCGCGGCGATTCGTCGACGTGATGCGTCGCGAGAGAATGTCCACCGACGGGCTTTCCACTTCTCGCACGTAGCTTTCGATGCGGTTGGCGCCCAGCAGCGTCGCGCCGTTGCCGCGGCCGGTGCGCTCGCTGATGCCCGGATGCACGATGACCGAGGGCTCCACCGGCATCAGTTCCGATGCCGCGGGGCGGGAACCGTCGAGCATCGCCAGGGCATCGAGCATGCGCGTGCGATGCGGAAGACTGTGATGCATGGGGAACGCCGGGCAAGCCGCGCCATGCACCATCATGCCGACCTGGTACCCGTGAAAGTACGCTTCGCAGATCAGCGACGCGGCCAGGGCGATGGCTCGCTCGGCGGGATCCACCGGATTCGGATCGGGCGGCTGCGGGCGCTTCGGCTTTCGCCTCCAGTTCAAGAGCCACGATGCCGGCCCTTCATCAGAGGACGATTCCTTCGACGCAGGTACAGGTTTGCCGTCGCGGTCGGCGGTCAGGTCCAGCAGGAGCATGAGCTTGGGCGGGCTGGGCATGGTGAACTCGCGCGAGATGAGTTCGCCGGTGCGCGCCGAATGCTTCCAGTCGATGACGCGCAGGCTGTCGCCGGGTCGGTACGCGCGCAAACCGAAGAATTCCTCGTTGCCGCCGCCGCGGTCCAGTTGCTTGCGACCGGTCATGTCGATCTGCATCAGGCTTCCCAGCAGTCGGCGATTCAGGCGGTACAGGCGGGGATAGACGAGCACGCGGTCCGGCTGCTGCGCCAGCATCACGCGCCTTACGATGCCGAAAGGAAACGACGTGGAGACTTCCACCGCCTCGAAGTTCAGCAATCCGCGCCGCAGCGGCCAGCACGTGGCCTCGGCCTGCAAGGTCTGGTTCGCCCCCAGATGCAGAACCCAGCCGGTGGGCCTGCCCGCCAGGCGATGCGGATTCTCCGCCACGGGGCCCTGCTTCTTCCAGCCATGGCGGCCGCGGCCCCAGTGCTCGCGCACGATGACATTGAAGACCGGCAACAGGCGCTTGCGATTCACCAGGCGATAGCGAAGCACCAGCGCCTCCCCCACCACGCCGTGGCTCGGCGCCAGGCGAGTGACGCTGACCTTGCGCAGCGAGAAAAAAGCAAGCGCGGCGGAGATGAACAACCCGCCGACCATCAGCCCGAACGACCAGAAAAGCAGATTGGCCTGCGTGTGAATAGCGGCGCCCAGGATCAGCGCAGCCACAAACAAAAACAGCCAACCGCCCGAACCGAGTTGGATGCGCGTGCGGGTCATGGTGGCGGACACGGTGGGAAGAAGGGACGGAGGGAAGAAGGGACTAAGGGACTGAGGGACTAAGGGACTAAGGGACAGAGGGACTGAGGGACTGAGGGACTGAGGGACTGAGGGGCGGAGGGGCTGTCACTCACATGAGAGTCGATACTTCCTGGTTTGTTTGTTTATCCCTCCGTCCCTTTGTCCCTTCGTCCCTTCGTCCCTCCGTCCCTTCGTCCCTTCGTCCCTCCGTCCCTTCGTCCCTCCGTCCCTTCGTCCCTCCGTCCCTTCGTCCCTTCGTCCCTCCGTCCCTCCGTCCCTTCGTCCCTTCGTCCCTCCGTCCCTTCGTCCCTTCCCTTCATTGGAACTGCTTCTTGAACGTCTCCGACTCCTTGTACAGATCTTCCTTCGGCTGGTACGTGTCCCGCCCCGGTGTCATCACGATCAGAACGCGCTTGCCGGCGGAGGGCAGTTTCACTTCCTGGTAGACGTGCTGAAACTTCGGCGCCCGCGCGAGGATGCCGGCGGTGTATTCCAGCACGCCCGCGCCGGGTTCATCGATTTCCAGTTCGAACTTGCCCTTGTCATCGGTAGGCGTCAGAGGCAGCGGCTTGGGGCGCAGCGAGGAGGCGTCGATCGTGACCTCCACCGTGGAGTCGTCGACGATGTCGCCGCGCAGGCGCGGATCGTCCGCGTCGACGATGAACACGCCTGCCCGGTTGCCGATGATCGTCGTGCCCTGCAGCTTGTAGGTGGAACAGGCGGGCAGCGTCAGCAGCAGAACAGCCAGCGACAACAGGCGAAGGGGGGTGGTGATGCGAGACATGCGAGTTCTCGTGGATGAGGTCAATGCGTAGGGTGCGTCAAGGCTCGGCGCGGACGCACCACAGACATCGAAAGCTTAGGGTGCGTCGAGGCTCGGCGCGGACGCACCACAGACACCGAAAGCGTAGGGTGCGTCAAGGCTCGGCGCGGACGCACCACAGACATCGAAAGCGAAGGATGGTGCGTCCGCGCGGACTTGACGCACCCTACAGGGATCACACTTTCCCCTTCAACTCCTCGACCTTCGGCAGATCCTTCAGATTCGCCAGGCCGAAGACTTCGAGGAACGTCTTGGTCGTGCCGTACAGCATGGGCCGGCCCAGTTCTTCGGCTCGGCCGACGATCTTCACGAGCTTGCGCTCCATGAGCGTGCGGACGATGTCGCCGCTGGCGGCTCCGCGGATTGCTTCGATCGCGGCTTTGAGCACGGGCTGCTTGTAAGCGATGATCGCCAGCGTTTCGAGGGCCGAGGGACTCAGCTTGGTCTGGGCACGGGTGCGGTTCATCGCAGCGACCACGGGGCCGAACTGCGGCAGCGTGAGAATCTGAAATCCGCCGGCGACTTCCTCGACGCGGAAGGTGCGGCCGGTCTTCTCGTAGGACTTGTTCAGCGCGTCGACAGCCTTCTTGATCGCTTTGGCGCCGATGCGGCCGCCCTGCGGCGCGATGGCTTCGGACAGCCGCGCAGTAGTGACGGGCCGATCCGTCGCCATCAGCGCCGCTTCGATCTTCTGCGCCAGTTCGTCGGCGGGGACATCGACTTCCGCCAGTTCCTTCGCCGGGGCCGACGCCGTCTCGGTGACCTGTTCCGTGTCGCTCATGCGAGCATTGTAGCGGCGGTCGCGAAAAGGCGAGTGGCGGAGGGAACGGGGAAGAGGGAGAGGGAGAGAGGAAGAGACGAAGAGAAGAAGAGAGAGAGACGAAGAGAGAGGGGAACGGATTGCAAATTGAAAATTGAAAATTTGCAATTTTCAATTTGCAATTCCCTCTCCTCACGCCAGCCCATTTCGCCGCATCTGCACCATGCTCGCCTGCAGCACCTTGCCGGGGCAACTGGTCGGCTTGATTTCCTGATGCGTGTAGACCTTGCGGGCGGGCACCCGGTGCTGCTTCATCAGCGCGACCAGCGTGGAACGCAGCGAGCCGAGCTGCGCCTGCGTCGGCTGCTGCTGATCGAAGTTGCCCAGGCACATGATGCCCAGGTTGTTCTCGTTGTTCTCCGACACGTGGGCGCCCTGGTAGGCGATGTTGCGGCCTTCCCACACCCGGCCGGCGCGATCGATCACGTAGTGATAGCCGATGTCGCCGGCGCGCAGGCGTTCGAGGTGGCTCTTGCGGATGGTCTCGATGCGGGCAGCCGTGGTTCCGCTGTCCTCGAACCACACGGGCGTCCAGCCTTCGTGGTGGACGGTGATGAGATCGACATCGCCCATCTTGTTGATGCGGGCCTGGATGGGGTCCGCCTTGGCCCAGGTGGATCGCGAAAGGACGCGGATATTGCCGGGGCCGGCAGTGGTGGTGGTGGTGGTGGTGGAAGGTGCGGGCGTCGTGGGCTTGGGTTGCGGCGTGGGACGAACGGGGGTGGGCTGACCGGGCGCGACGGGCGCGCCGGGGCCGACGACCACGGGCCGGCTTGGCTCGCTGGGCCACATGACACCGGGACGGTCGGTGACCTGGTCCGTCGCGCAACCCGCCAGGATGAAGCCGGTGCCGCCGAGAAGGATTTGCCGTCGTGTCACGCTCATCGCCGATGCTCCCAAGCCGTATCTTCGGGGAATCAACCGCGCCGATCAACACCACCACTCCCAAAATTATCGGCACGGGCATGACGAAGGCATGAGAAGGAGAGGCAGAGAGAACAGAGGTGGGAGACAAACGCCGCTAAGGAGTTGTGCAAGATTAACTTCAGAGATTCGAATCGCTTCGTTCCCAGCCGGACGACTTGGAAAGTCGTCCCACATGCGATGTTGATCCTGCACGGCTCCTAAGGACCTGTGCAAGATGAACTTCAAAGATCGAATGGATCCCGGTTAGCGGTCGGGCCGAGTCCGCGAGGCCCACCCGCAGGCGGACGGTCACAGGTGGCCCTGGCGGACTCGGGCCGACCGCTAACCTGCGGAGTTGTTCTTGCACGGCTCCCAGGTCCCGGCGACGGCAATCACGGCGCGTTCCGCTCCATGTGCCACTTGTTGTAATCCGTGTTGCACTTGGGGCAGATCGGAGGCGGGATCGGAGCATCGGGATTGGTCCGGATGTTCCGCCGCTCCGTCAGGAAAAACTCCCCGCACTTGGGGCATTCTTTCATCAGCAGACCCGCGTGCTTCTGACCGCAGTGTGGACAATGCGGCTGATCCATGGAACGGTCGCGATGCTTCTCCAGCGACTTCGCGTCGTACTCCTGGTTGCTCACTTCGACGTTCGTCATCTTGAACTGCTGGTCGCAGGACGAACAAACGTAGCCCATCGTGAACTCGCCCGGCGATGTTCGACGATCCGCCAGTTGCGTCCAAATGGAGTAAAGGCCGTAGCCGATCAAAGCCACGATCAACAGCGCCAAACCCACTCGCCGCTGCGGTCGACCGGGCTGGTTGATCCAGTTCCGAAATTGGTCAAGCATGGGACAACCCGATCAGGAAGGCATCGGCCAGGAGCGAAACACATCCCGAAGCCGGGGCCAGTCCTGGCCCGGTCCACCGGGGTCGGCTCCGGCAGGGGGACTGGGCTTGGGACGCTGGCGCAGGAATGGACTCGTCCATACCCAATTCTCGACGTGACCGTCGAGGAAACCCAGATTGTCACCGAAGGCGTGGTTGGCGGCCACCCAGTCCACGTATGAGCCTGTTCCGCCAAGCATGAAGGAATTGATGTTCCACCCGCGCCGATCATCTTCTTCGATGAACACCATTTGCTTGCCGGGAACCATGTCGCTGGTGATGCGCTTCTTGAAGATGGAACCACCTTTGGGGGAAGCAGTGGCGACCTGCTCGCCGTTGAGCATGCCGTTGATCGAGTAGCTGTTGAGATAATTGGGATAGACGTGATCCGGGCAGATGTAAGCACTGGCGTTGTTGACGTATGGATAGAGCTTGCCGTTCGTAACGCTGGTGATCACGTTCGAATTGGCAGCCAGCCAGTCATGGGCGGCGCCGCAATTAGAGCCCATAATCTGTCGCAGATTGTCGTCCGCATACGTCGTGTACCCGCGCAAGAGAATCTGCAGGTTGGCCTGGCACTGGGTCATTTTGGTGGTGCCGCGGAACCGCCCGAACCCCGGCAACAACATCGAAATCAAAATCACAATGATCGCCACGACCAAAAGCATCTCGATCAAGGTGAACCCGCAGCGGCGATGGGAGGAATCGGGAGAGCAGCCGGACTGTTGACGGGGCATAGTGGACTCTCTTCAAAGCGACCGGGAAGTTGCCCCGCAGGAACCGTCACCGTAACCTCTGCCAATATCTTAGCCCGGCGCGGGAGCGATGACAATCCGCGGGCTTCAAGGATCAAGAGCATGCCACAGACTTCTTTTCGACTCGGCTCGATCCCGCTGGCGGGGGTCTGCGTCGCGTTCGTCGCCGCGTGGGCTTTCGCCGAGCCGCCGAGTCCCGCAGTCCCCGGCTACCGCGATTTTGCTGCGTTTGCGAAACAGGCCCAGGAACTCGATCGCTCCGACCTCGTCGCCGTCACCCCCCTGGCCACGACCTCTCAAGGTCGGCCTGTGCTGCTGTTGACGATCGCCGCCCCCGCCCCCGGCCCCGCCGCCCCCGGTCCCGCCGCCGCTCCCGCGAAACCTGGCGACAATCCCGTGATGGCGCCGGCGACCAAGCCGGCGATCCTCATCGTCGGCAACGTCCACGCCCCGCACCTGGCCGGCGGCGAAATGGCGATGAGGCTCGCCGAGATGCTCGTCGCCAAGGCGGGCGATGAGAAAGTCAAGCCGCTGCTGGAGCGATTCACCTTTTACATCATTCCCCGACCCAGCCCCGACGCGACGGAACTCTTCTTCGTCAAACCCCACGCGGAGCGACTCGGCAACGCGCGATCCACCGACGACGACCGCGACGGCAGATCCGACGAAGACGGCCCCGATGATCTCAACGGCGACGGTGTGATCACCATGATGCGAGTCGCCGACCCGGCGGGCGAATGGATCACGCATCCCGACGATCCGCGCATCATGATCAAGGCCGACCCGTTCAAGAAAGAACGCGGGCAGTTCAAGCTCTACACCGAAGGCCGCGACGACGACAAGGACGAAAGTTTCAACGAGGACGGCCCCGGCGGCGTCGATTTCAATCGCAACTTCACGTTCCAGTATCCGTTCTTCAAGCCCGGCGCAGGCCCGCACCAGGTCTCGGAGCCGGAGACCCGCGCGATCGCCGACTTCTGCTTCGATCATCCGGAAATCGCGGCGGTGCTGACCTTCAGCCCGGACGACAACCTGTTTCATCCGTGGAAACCGGGAGCCGGGGGCCAGGACGGGAGAATCAAGACGAACATCCAGGGCGGCGACGCGCCGCTGCACGAACACGTCGCGAAACTCTATCGCGACGCGCACGGCGGCAAGGATTGCCCCGGCCCCGGTTCAAATGAAGGCAGCTTCGCGCACTGGGCGTATTTTCACTACGGACGCTGGTCGTTTTCCGCGCGGGGCTGGTGGGTGCCGAAGGTGGATGCGAAGCCGGCGGAAGTGAAACCAACCCCGGTTAGCGGAAACGCCGAAGGCGTCTCGGCGGAGAAGAAGGAAAGCAAGGATGCGAAAGAAGGGGACGCGAAGTCGCAAGCGCCGAAGCCGGCCGACGCGCCGAAAAAATCCGACGACGCTCGCGGCAGCGACGACGCCAACGCCCTGCGCTGGCTGGCGGAAAAGAAGATCGATGGGTTCGTGAACTGGCAAGCGATCGAGCATCCCGATTTCGCCGGCAAAAAAGTCGAGATCGGCGGGTTCAAGCCTTACGTTCTCATCAATCCGCCGGCGACCGAACTCGATGCGCTCACCGACAAACACCTGAAGTGGCTCGGCGACGTGGCGGAACTGCTGCCGCGCATCGAAATCAGCGAGACGAAGGTGGCCCCGCTGGGCGCCGGGGTTTATCGCGTGACGGTGGCGGTGAGCAATACGAGTTTTCTGCCGACGATGAGCGAGATGGGGCGCACGACGCGGCAGCCGCACCCGGTGCAATTGAAGATCGACCTGCCCGCCGGCGCGAAATTCGCCCAGCAGGCCAGCGCACGCACCAGCCTGAATCCGATCAAGGGCGGCGGGCGCGAGGAGCACACCTGGCTGATCCTGGCGCCCAAAGGAGGCGCGGCGAAGGTGCGTGCGTGGAGCCCGTCGGTGGGAGCGCATGAAACGAACATTGAGCTGAAGGAGGCGAAATGAACCGCACCGATGAAACAGTCAGCTCAAGCGTGCAGGTGAAGGCCCTTAAGGGCCTTCACCTGCACGCCTCCGCGCAGCCCGCGCTAGCACTCCACTCCACGAGCCCCATGCTCAAGTTCCTCTCCGCGCGCCCCGCGCTCACCCTCCTCTGCATTTTGCATTTTGCAGTTCTCAATTTGCAATTCGCAATCTCCCCCACCCACGCACAGCCTCTCGCTCCGCCCGCGAATCCGAAGATCTACCAGCCCGCCGGCGCTCCCGCGGATCCGAAGGTCAACGTCCGCTGGAACCGCTTCTATTCCTACGCTGAGGCCACCGAAATCCTCCAGCAGTTCGCCAAGGCCCATCCCGAGCGCTGCAAGCTCGAATCGCTCGGCAAATCGCAGCAGAACCGCGAACTGTGGCTGCTCACCCTCACGAATCCAAAGACCGGCGACGCCGCGACCAAGCCCGCCTTCTGGATCGATGGCGGCATTCACGCCAACGAACTGCAAGCCGTCGAAGTCCCGCTCTACACCGCGTGGTACCTGCTCGAAATGTACGGCCGCAACGAGTTCATCACCCGGCTGCTCGACGAGCGGGCGTTCTACATCATGCCGATGATGAGCCCCGACTCGCGCGACGCCCACATGTTTGAGCCCAACACCACGCACTCGCCCCGCACCGGCCAGCGCCCCGTCGATGACGACCGCGACGGCCAAACCGACGAGGACGGCCCCGACGATCTCGACAACGACGGCCACATCACCCAGATGCGCGTCAAAGACCCCAACGGCCAATGGAAGCCCAGCGACGAATACCCCGACATGCTTGTGCGCGTCAAGGACGGCGAGAAAGGCAGCTACACGTTGCTGGGCCAGGAAGGACTCGACAACGACGACGATGGCAAAGTCAACGAAGACGGCGACGGCTCCTACGACCCCAACCGCGACTGGGGCTGGAACTGGCAGCCGCCATACGTGCAAGGCGGCGCGTTTCGCTATCCCTTCTCGCTGAAAGAAAACCGCGCGGTGGCCGACTTCGTCATGGCCCGTCGCAACATCGCCGGTTGCCAGAGCTACCACAACACCGGCGGCATGATCCTGCGCGGTCCGGGCAACAAGGACGACAAGTACGAACAGGCGGACATCGCCGTCATGGATCAGATCGCCAAAAAAGGCGAGATGATGCTGCCCGGCTATCGCTACATCAACACCGCGGTCGACCTCTACGAAGTCTTCGGCGGCGAGAACGACTGGTTCTACGCGATGCAGGGCATCGTCTCCTTCACCAACGAACTCTTCACGCCCTTCAACTACTTCCGCCAGGTCGCCGGCGCGGCGGGCCACGATCACGGCGGCGGCGGGGGCGACCGCATCATGGGCGGCAACGAGGAGAAGCATCGCTTCAACAAGTACCTGCTCTTCGAAGACGGCTTCACCAAGTGGCGAGAGTTCGATCATCCGACTTTCGGCAAAATCGAAGTCGGCGGCTTCCGCAAAAACTGGACGCGCCAGCCGCCCTCGTTCCTGCTGGAGGAGGAATGCCACCGCAATATGGCGTTCACGCTGTTCCACGCGGACCAGTTGCCGATGGTGCGCGTGCAGAACATCGAAAGCAAAGACCTGGGCGACGGCATTACCCAGGTCACCGCGATCATCGAAAACACCCGCATCACGCCGACGCACACGCAATGGGATGTGAAGTACAAGATCACGCCCGCGGACGAGGCGACCATCAGCGCGGACGGCCTCAAAGTGATCGCCGGCTTCAAGTCCACCGACCGCTTCTTCCAGCAGCGAGAGGAACAGAAGCAGACCCCCTCGCAAATGAAGCTGCGCACCATCGGCGGCAACGACGTGGTCTACGTGCGCTGGCTGGTCACAGGCATCGCCAGGGGCGCGCCGGTCACGGTGAAAATCACAAGCGCCAAAGGCGGCACGCATCAATTGACGCAATAGCGGCCGGCGACGCCGAATGCATCCGAGGGCGGCAACCGGCAGGCGCCGCGCCGGGTGCTCGATGCGCGTCACCGCATCTTCGCGTCGCCCCCAGTCCTTCCGCGGCGGGGCACGCTTCGCAACTTACTCTTACCTTGACGCAAAATGTGCGAAGCGGCATCCGCCGATGCGTTATACTTCCATTGCCGGTGAAGGCGTGGCCGGAGCGCGGGGCCACGCCTCCCGGGAATCGACATGCGCGGACGCTCCGCGGATGCGTGGACGACGGTCATCGAACCTTCCAACCGAGGAGATTGGGGCCAGGTTCAGCCGGCTGCCCCTGGCTACCATCATTGCGACATGCTTCGCGGCGAGACCTCCCTGAACCGCCGACGCAGTGACCGACATTGCGCCGTTGGTGGAAACAACTGCTCTCGTTCCCCGTCCCTGAATGGAAGCGATGACCACCCCTCCCCGCCAACCCGTGCCGCGCTTGTTGACGTGCCTTGTCGCACTGGCGATCACGATGAGTGGCGGCTCCGGTTTGTCGGCGGCGGAGGTGTCGCCGCGCGTCCCCGTCGAGGTCGCACAGGTGATCGACGCCTATTGCGTCTCATGCCACGGCCCCGACAAGCAGAAGGGCAAGGTCCGACTGGACCAGATGAGCACGCTGCCTGCTGATGCGTTTGGCAAGCTGATTCACCGGACGCACGAGGCGCTGGAGTTCCAGGGCATGCCCCCGGAGGATGCCAAGCAACCGACGGCGGCGCAGCGGAAGGTCCTGACCGACTGGGTGTTGTCCCAGTCCGACGCCATCGGCCACGGGCAGGATGCGGACAAGCTTCGCTATCCGCAGTACGGGAACTACGTCGATCACGATCGGCTCTTCGATGGCAGCATCAAGGCGAATGCCTACACGCCGGCGCGGCGCTGGCTGGTCAGCCCGCAGATTTTCCAGGAGCGCGTGCTGGACGTCTTCAGGCTCGAAGGCCGGGAACGCGAAGGCAACCGTCGCGGGTTCTTCGGCGTGACCAACCCCTTCGTGCTGCCCGACCATCCGGGCGTCCGCTACTACGACCTGACCGCCCTGGACGGCGGACACCTGCTGGTCATGCTGGGCAACGCCCAGTGGATCGCGAAGAAGCAGATTCACGCGGCCCGGATCAAGAGCGGCCAGATCAAGGCCGACGCCATCGAGAACAACAGCGACCGCTGGTATCCCAAGACGACGCCGGCGGCGTTCGAGGCGATCATTCTCGCCAAGTCGACGCCGACCGACGCGCAGATCAACGACGCAATCCGGACGCAGTTCGACCTCGTGCTGCGCCGCCAGCCCAGCGCGGCGGAGGTGAGCAAGTACCTCGCCCTGGCGCGCAGCTCGATGGACCTGGCGGGGAACACCGACGGCCTGCGGCAGATGATGTCGACGGTTCTGCTGGAGTCGGAGTTCCTCTACCGCATCGAGATGGGCGCCGGCGAAGCGGATTCGCACGGCCGGCGCAGCCTCTCTCCCCGTGAGGCCGGTGACGCGATTGCCTATGCCCTGGGCGACCGCGGCCCCGATGCCGCGCTGCTCAAGGCCGCCGACGCAGGCCGGCTGCGGACGAAGGAAGACTATCGACGCGAAGTGACCCGCCTGCTTGCCGACAACGATTACTGGCGCGGCCCCGTCGATCCCGCGCTCAACGGCAAGCACATCCAGTCCCATGTCACCGCCCACCCCAAGATCATCCGCTTCTTCCGCGAGTTCTTCGGCTACCCCAACGCCACCAAGGTTTTCAAAGACATCCCGCGCAGCGGCGGCTACTACCAGAACCCCGACCGCGGACACCTGGGCACGCCGGGCTGGCTGATTCAGGAGGCCGACGAACTGGTCATCTGGTGCGTCGAGAAGGATCGCCGCGTCTTCGAGAACCTGCTCACCACCGATCACTACTTCGTCTACCACAACATGAGCACCGACGCCGGGCGAAAACTCATCGCCCAGTGGAAGCAGATTCACGACACGCTCAAGGACGAGGACTGGCGCGGCAAGCCCGAGGAAGTGATTGGCAAGCACGCCAAGCTCCTGTCGGCCGCCCGCATCGTCGAAGGCAAGGAGTCGGAGTACTGGAAGCAGAAGCGTTCGTTCCTTTCCTACATGTACTACTTCGAGGACACCTTCGGCCAGGGGCGCACGCCGTTCACGCGCGGACCGTTCACCCACGGCTACAGCTATCACCACTCCGTCGCCTACAACCTCCCGCCGCTGCCCGAGCGCGGCCGGTACGAAGGCGTGGAGACGCCGCGCTACAAGGCGCCGAAGGACGCGCCGCCGTACTGGGATTACCCCGTCGAGCAGCCGTTCAAAGTCGCCAACCGCAAGGGCCTGCTCACGCATCCCGCCTGGCTGGTGGCACACTCGCAGAACACCGCGACCGACCCGGTGCGGCGCGGCAAGTGGGTGCGAGAAAAGCTCCTGGCCGGGCATGTGCCGGACGTGCCCATCACCGTGGATGCCCAGATTCCTGAGGATCCGCACAAGACCCTGCGCCAGCGCCTCGACGCCGTCACATCCAAGCAGGAATGCTGGCGCTGCCATCAGCACATGAACCCGCTGGGCCTGCCCTTTGAGGTGTTTGACGACTTCGGCCGGCACCGCAAAGAGGAGAGCCTGGAGTACCCGGAAAACATCATCGCCAAGGCCCGGGACAAGTACGGCGCGGACCAATACAAGACGCTGCCCGTGAATCCCAAAGGCCACCTCAAAGGCACCGGCGATTCGGCGCTCGATGGCGATGTGACCGACGCGCTGGACCTGATCGATCGTTTGGCGAAGTCGCAGCGTGCGCGCCAGTCGATCATCCGTCACGCGTTCCGTTTCTACATGGGACGCAACGAGATGTTAAGCGATTCACAGACCCTGATCGACGCCGACCGCGCCTATGTCGAAAGCGACGGCAGCTTCAAGGCCGTCATCGTTTCGCTCCTGACGTCGGACTCCTTCATGTATCGCAAGTAAGGATCGTGACCGAAATAACTTCCCGACTTGGTCGTTTCCGATTCCCCTCCCTCTTAGGGAGGGGTTAGGGGAGGGTCGGGGCGCACTGCGTGATTGTGCATGAAATCAGGCTGTTTGCCCGACCCTCCCCCTGCCCCTCCCTAAAAGGGAGGGGAGTTCGATCCGTGCAAATCGGGAAGTTATTTCGATTCCATTCCTTAGAAAGGCAGCTTCGCGATGTTCAACCGAAGAGATTTCCTCCGCCATTCGGCCTTGACCACCGGCGGCCTGATGATGGCGCCCTGGCTTGCAGAGGTGCTGGGCGCGACGGCTGCGAATGCTGCCGGGACGAAGATGCCCAAGCGGTTCATCTTCGTGCACAAAGGCAACGGCCTTTTCCCGCACGTGATGGTGCCGCCGTCGCTGAGCGCGGAGGATCAAACGAAGGAAAAAGCCAAGCAGGCCTTCACCGCCGATCTGAACAAGCACGACCTGCCCGCGTGGATGTCGCCGCTGGCGGCGCACAAGAAGGAGATGACCATTCTCCAGGGCTTGTCGGGCAAGATGTGCACCACCGGCCACCACACCTGGCAGTCCTCGCTGGGCGTGTACAAGGCCAACGAACGCCTCAGTTCCATCAAGTGGGCCACCGTTGACTTCGAACTCGCCCGGCTCTTCCCCTCGCCCCTGGAGCACGTCGAACTCGCCTGCTTTCCCAACGACGGCGGCAACGCCCGAGGCAACATCAACGGCATCGAGACCGGCTTCTCCGCACGCGGCCCGCAGCAGCCCAACTATGCCTTCGGCTCCCCCAAGGTCGCCATGCGGGAGCTCTTCAAATCCGTCTCCGGCAAAAAAGAAGAGCAGGTCCAGTACGAACTCCAGCGAAAAATGCTCGAGTTCATTGCCGGTTCCGAGACCGGCCTGATGCAGGGACTCCAAGGCGCTGAGCGCGCCAAGGTCGCTTCCTACGCCGACTCCGTCGAGGCCGTCCGCATTCGCAACCGCAAGGTGGACGCCATGGCCGACACGATCCGCAAGCATGTCCCCAAACTCGACGACAAGTATTTTGCCGACGAACTCTCCACGGTCGATCGCCAGCTCGGCCACACCGAAATCCTCCTGGCCACGCTCATCTCCGGACTCACCAACGTCGTCACCTTCACCGTCGATGAACTGGGCACGACGTACACCGGCCTGCCCGGCATCGAGAACGAACGCGTCAACCTCCACGACGTGGGTCACGGCAAATCCGTCGGCGCCGTCAGTGCCGACGCCGTCCGCGAGAAGGTCCGCCATCAGCACATGAAGCTGATCGACACCATCGTCACCCGCCTCAAAGCCGTGCCCGAAGGCGATGGCAACATGTTCGACAGCACCATGCTTTTCTACTTCCCCGACAACGGCGAGACCCATCACAGCAACGGCGTCGAATGGCCTTTCATCGTCCTCGCCGGCGACCAGGTCCGCCTCAACATCGCCGGCAAATACATCCGCCTGCCCAAGCACGGCGACGAGGGGCACATGACCCTGGGCAACTGGTACACCACCATCCTCAACGCCTACGGCAACCCGATCAGCCACTACGGCGACCTCGACCTGGCCCTGGAGCGCATGAAGCGCGAACAGACCGGCCCGATCAAGCAGTTCCTTGCCTGAGCGCGCCTTCGATTCCCCTTACACCTAGCGCGTGCGTGAGAAGGGAGGGCGAAGCTCCTGCTGAGCCGCGAAAAACGGCGGGCGCACGAGGTTGTTCGCGGCTCGGCGGGAGCCTCGCCCTCCCAACTGCAATTGCCCTGCCTCGTCTCCCTTCTCCCTCGTTCCCTCCTGTACATTACTTCCCGTGTCGCAGCCGCTTCGCATCACGAGCACGGATAACCCGCGGGTCAAAGCGGTGCTGCGCCTGCGCGACAGCCGCGATCGGCGCGAGTCGGGCCTGCTGATCGCCGAGGGCTTTCGCGAAGTGGAACGCGCGCTGGCCGCGGGGCTGCGGCCGATCGAGTGGTACGCCTGCGCGGAACTGCTCGGCTTCGATATCCCGACATTGCTGGCGCGCTTGCCGTGGAGCAAGTCCGCGGGGGACGCGCTGGGCCACGATGTTTCCGCCGCGGTGCTGCGCAAGCTGGCCTACCGGGACGATCCGGAGGGCGTGATCGCGGTCTTCGAGCAGCCTCGCTACTCGCTGGCGACGCTGCCGAATCCGGCGGATGGATTGTGGCTGGTGGGCGTGGGCATCGAGAAGCCCGGCAACCTCGGGGCCATGGCCCGCACCTGCGCCGCCGCCGGCGCGGCTGGATTGCTCGCGGCCGACGCCCCCATCGATCCCTTCAACCCCAACGCCATTCGCGCCTCCACCGGCGCTGTCTTCTCGCTGCCCGTGGTGAGCAGCACCAGCGACGAACTGCTGACGTGGCTGATTTCCAGGCGGATTCGCCTGTTCGCCGCGGCGATCGCCCCCGCCGCGACGCCATACACGCAGGTGGATTTCGACGGGCGCATCGCCATCGTCATCGGCGCGGAGGATGAGGGCCTGCCGGACGAATGGATCGACCTGGCCCGGAAAACCGGCGGCGACGCCGTGATCGTGCCCATGCGAACCGACCGCGTGGATTCGCTGAACGCATCCGTCGCGGCCGGCGTGCTGCTGTTTGAAGCAGTGCGGCAGCGGGAACGCCGGAGCGATCGATGAACCGACCTGGTGCGCATCGAGCGGATGAACCTTAGTACTACAACGCTACAAGAGCCGGATTTGCCGCAAATTCAGGCTGTTTTCGAT
>CAYRPN010000018.1:0-64488 GCA_964426135.1 uncultured Phycisphaeraceae bacterium
GCGGCATTGAGCCGCTTCAAACCGACCGGAGTCACAGACTCCGGCTCTGTTCAAGGCTCCGACGCGCCCGTTTCAACCATTGTCAAGTACGCAGATGCCGGATGAGCCACTAATGATGCGTGACTCAGCCGTGGTAGTAGCGTTCGTTGATGATCTTGCCGTCTTTCCACTCGGTGCGGACGACTTGCTCGAGGTTGATGGTCGAGCCATCCTTGACCTTCACGCTCAGCACAGCGTCGTAGAAGCTGACGTTGCCGTTGACCACCACGCTGCCGATCTTGTAAGCCACGAAGCCTGTGATGCCGACGGTCTCGCGGAACTTGCTCAGCCGATCGATCGCCGCCTGCTTGCCGAAGACCGGCGGATCGTTGCCTTCCTGCGTGACCACATCGTCGGCGAAATACTTCTCCTGCCCTTGCGTCATCTGGCCGATTTTGAGCATGGCGAGCATTTCCGTCAGCTTCGCATGGACATCAGCATTTGAGGATTCCACCGCCTCGGCCTTGGGGAAGTCGATGTCGGTCTGGGCGACGTGGTTGAAATAGTTGGTGAAAAGATTCAGCGCCACATTGGCGACGACTTCGGCGATGGCGGCGTCATCGACGCCGGCGGCGCGGACGGCCTGAAGATCCGCGTTCGTCGCACGGCCGCGCTGATCGACCAGCAGCCGGGCGAAGCGTAGGAGTGCCTGCGTCGTGGCGTCACTCGCCGATGCCTGCCGACTGTCGTGGATCTGCTGCGGGCTCAGGCCGTTCATCTTGCCCAGCACCGAGTGGGCGGCCAGGCAGTAATCGCATCCATTGGCCTCTGCGACGGCCAGAGCGATCTGCTCGCGGACCTTGCCGGAGAGAGCGCCCTTGCTCAGCGCGCCGCTCAGGCCGACATAGCCTTGCAGCACTGCCGGTGAGTTGGCCATGACTCTGGCCATGTTGGGCACCATGCCCAGTCCCTTTTGCAAGGCTGCGAAAATGTCCTTGTTCGTGCCCGTGGCGGTTTCGACGTTTTGAATCGGAAGGCGTGCCATGAAAAGCTCCTGATATCGGTGGTGTGTGCGACACCGGCATCCGACGGAACATCCGTCGATGGCGGTCGGTCGCAAAGCGGATCGTTTGCGTTGTGCAAGTGCGGTCGAGTCGTATCCGAACTCCCCTCCCTTCCAGGGAGGGGCAGGGGGAGGGTCGGGCAAACAGCCTGATTGGAGGCACCATCACGCAGTGCGCCCGACCCTCCCCTAACCCCTCCCTAAGAGGGAGGGGAATCGGCGGCGATCACTTGCCCGCCTTCTCCTGCATGAAGGCTCGAATCTTGCCGGCAATCACATCGCCCTGTTCCTCCAGGGCAAAGTGGCCCGTGTCCAGCAGATTGAAGTCGAGGTTCTTCAGATCGCGCTTGTACGGCTCCGCGCCCTCGGCGGGAAAGATGAAGTCGTTCTTGCCCCACACGATCAACGCCGGCGGCTGATGCTTGCGGAAATATTCCTGCCACTTCGGATAGAGCGGCGGATTGGTGGAGTAGCTCATGAAGAGCTGAATCTGAATGTCCTTGTTGCCCGGCCGATCCAGGCCCGCCTGATCGAGCGTCCAGGTGTCGGGGCTGATGGCGGTCTCATCCTTGACGCCGTGGGTCCACTGCCACTTGGTCGCGCCGACTTCGAGGAACTGCGCCAAGGCGGCGCGGTTGGGGGCGGACTGTTCTTTCCAGTAGGCCTTGAACGGAATCCAAAAATCGCGCAGGCCTTCGTCGTAGGCGTTGCCGTTCTGAATGATCAGGCCGGTGATTCGCTGCGGGTGGGCGCTGGCGATGCGGAAGCCGACGGGAGCGCCGTAGTCCTGGACATAGAGTGCGAACTTCGTCGCGCCGACTGCCTCGGTGAACTTGTCGACCACCTTCGCCAGATTGTCGAAGCTGTAGTCGAAGTCCTTCACGCTGGGTGCCGAGCTGTGACCGTAGCCCGGATAGTCGGGGGCCAGGACGCGGTACTTGTCGGCGAGTGCGGGGATGAGGTTGCGGAACATGTGCGAGGAGGTGGGGAAGCCGTGGAGCAGCAGAATGGTCGGGGCATCCTTGGGGCCGGCCTCTCGGTAGAAGATGTCCAAGCCATCGATCTTGACGGTGCGGTGGTGGACGATCGGCGTGTTGCGGCCGGTGCCAGCAGTTGCACCGGCGTTCGAATTGACCTCGGCGGCGCGGCTGCGCTCCGCCACCCCGCTGAAGCCGGCACTGAGCAGAAGGAAAACGATGAGAGCCGTCACAATGCGGCTGACGGGCCCGCAGTGCCGGAGCCGCGGTTCTGCGAGGTCGTTGTTGGCAAGTTGCATGGGTGTGATCTTGTGCATGCACGGATTCCTTTGAGAGAAGTTGGACGAGCAACTGGATGTCGCACACAAGTATACTGACTAGTCAGTATATGTCAAGGACCGGCTCTGATTTGCTTGATTTAAGACGAGTATCAGCTAGGATTTCGAAGCAGGACGCCTCTATAAATACTGCCCAATCAGTCTATTAGACCAACCGAGTCACCCCATGCCAGCAAGCAAACGCGATGAACTGATCGATGCCGCCATGCGGGTTTTCTACCGGCATGGTTTTCACGCCAGCGGCTTGGAGAGCATTCTGGAAGAGGGTGGCATCAGCCGAATGACGCTTTACAACCACTTCAAATCGAAGGACGAGCTGATCTTGGCCGCTCTGCGCCGTCGCGACGAGATTTTCCGCAATCGAATGATGAAATTCGTCGAAGCCAGTGCCGCCGCACCTGGCGATCGGCTGCTGGCGGTGTTCGACTTCCACGAGCAGTGGTTCACCGGCAAGGATTTCTGCGGCTGCATGTTCATCAACGCCGCCGCCGAATTCGCCGACCCCAGATCGGCGGTGCGCGAATTGGCCGCCGAGCATAAGCGGGCAATTCTTCGGTATCTGATCGAACTCTGCCGCCAGGGTGGATTTGAAAATCCGCCGCACATCGCCCAGCAACTCAACCTCCTGATCGAAGGTGCCATCGTCACCGCGCAGGTCGTCGGCCAGGTTCAAGACGGCGGCGCAGATCCGGGAGCGCCGGCCAAACTTGCAAGGGACATGGCGCGGCGAATCATGGCGGAGTGGAGCCTTGCTCGAAGATGAATGACCGCGCCGGGTTCACGATCAGCCGCACCGTGCCGTGCCCGGCAGCCCCAGCATCCGCGTCGCGGTGAAACGCATCGCATCGATGAAGCTGACGCGCCGCACGCGGGCCATTTCACGAGAAATCTCAGCCATCCGTGGCCTCCTGGGTGTGGTGTCGCGAAGCAACACCAGCATCGCAGGAGGTCGAACTTTGCGCAAGTCAATCTAAGTTGTTTGTTGTCGCGGAGCTAGGGCTTAACCGAAGGGCATTCCAGAATGACCCCTTTTCTCCCTCCATTGTCGGCAACGAAGATTGGGAACACTATTGGTCCGTCTGGGAATCAATCAAGACGGAACTGCGTGAAGCGCAACAGGTGGCCGACGCGTTGAAGATGCGCGTCAAAGCGGAACTTGAAAAGCAAAAGGAGCGGTGAATTGCCGGACAAATCCATGGTGCACGCGCGACGAAAGGTTTCGCGCCAATCGCACTTCACTTCACCGCACCTCCGCCATCATCTCCACCTCCACCGTCGCGCCCAGCGGCAGGGTGTTGACGCCCACGGCGGCGCGGGCGTGGCGGCCCGGTTCGCCGAGGAGTTCGCCGATCAGTTCGCTGGCGCCGTTGGCGACCTTGGGCTGGTCGGTGAAGGCGTCGTCGCTGGCGACGAAGACGCCCAGGCGGACGATGCGCACGAGGCGGGACCAGTCGCCGGCGATCTGGTCGCCGACGACCGCCAGGGCGTTGAGAGCGCACTGCCGGGCGGCGTGCTGAGCGGCTTCGAGCGAGACCTTCGACGGCACGGGGCCGGTCGCCAGGAGCTTGCCGTCCTTGAAGGGGAGCTGTCCGCTGATGACGACGAGGTTGCCGGTGCGGACGGCTGGGACATAGACGGCGACGGGTTTGGGAGCGGCGGGCAGTTCCAGGCCGAGCGATTTCAGTTTGGCGATGAGGTCCATGCCGGCATGATCGCGGGGGCGGGTGAATGGGGCAACTGGGCGGGGCCCCCGCCCGGCGCGCTGCCGATCGGCGCAGACGCAACCTTCCACGCGATGGCCACGCTCACTTCGCCGCCGTCTTCTCCGCCGCCGGCACTTCGAACTTCGCGATCTCCGCGCCGCTGACGCCGTTCCACACGTGGACGATGCTGGCCTGTCCGCCGGCGACGACGATTTTGCCGTCGGGCGTGGCGGCTGCGCAGTAGATGGCGTCGGTGGTGCCGGTGTAGGTGCGGACGCTGCCGCCGTTTTCCTTGATCTGCTTCACCTGTCCGTCGCCGGCACAGACCACGGCGCTGTCGCCGACGCCGATGAAGCGGATGGCGGTGACTTCCTTGGGCGAGCCGTCGGTGGTTTTTTTCTGGCCGCCGGCGACGAAGTCCCAGGTCTTCAGTTTGCCGTCGGCGCCGGCGCTCATGAGCGTGCGGCCGTCCGCCATCCAGCTCACGCCCAACACGTGATGCGTGTGGCCTTCGAAGGACATGACGAATTTTCCGTCGGCGACGGTCCAGGTCTTGACGAATTTGTCGGCGGCGCAGGTGGCGAGGTGTTTGTCGTCGTAGGAGAACTCCAGGCCGAAGACGGTGTCGCTGTGCGGGTCTTTCAGTTCGCGGATCAGCGCGCCGTCGGCGGGGTTCCAGATTTTCACTTCGCCGCTGCGCGACGGGTTGCCGCCGCCGGTGGCGAGCATTTTTCCATCGGTGCTGAAGGCGAGGGAAATGACGCGGTCGACCAGCGGCGAATCGCTTTCGCCTGAGCCGATGAAGCGCTCCAGCGTCCAGTCCCCGCCGCTGCCCCATGCGATCGCCTTCTGATCGGCGGAGCCTGACACGATCGTGCCATTAGGCAGCATGGCGACGGCGAACACGGCGCCGCCGTGGCCCTTGACGACATCGATGGCGGCGCCGTCGTCGGCGCTCCACGTCTGCACCACGCCGGCCTCGTCGCCGGTGACGATGGTCTTGCCGTCGGCGGAGAACGCGATGGCGACGATGGGCTTGCCCGGTTCCGTCGCGGCCTTCTTCGCGGCGGCGGAATCCTCCGCGGCTTTCTTCTGCGCAGCCTCGGCGGCCTTCGCTTCGGCCTGCGCCGCCGCCAGCGCTTCCTCGGATTTTTTCTGGCTGTTCGTCGCGGCGATCACGGCGTTGGCGCTGCTGTCCTTGTTGCGCTGCGCCGCTTCGAAGGCGTTCTTCGCGTCCGTGTATGGCTTCTCCTGCGCCTTCACCGCGGTGTCGGCGGTGTTCTTCTTGTTCGTCAGGTCGGTGACCAGCTTGTCCGCGTCCGCCTTGGCTTTTTCGGCGGCGGCGCGCTTGGCGTCGATGTCGGTGAATGCCTTGGCCGCGGCGGCCTTGGCGGCGGCCAGCGGCTCGAGCGCCTTGGCGGCTGCCGCCGCGTCGTCCTGCGCTTTCTTCAGCGCCGCCTGCCGCTTGGCCTGTTCGTCCTGCGCCGCCTTCAATGCGTCGGCGGCGGCTTTGTCCTTGGCGTCTTTGTCGGCGGCCTTCTTCGCCGCGGCGACCTTGTCGTCCTGCGATTTCACTTTCGCATCCGCGGCCTTTACCGCTTCGTCAGCCGTCGCTTTCGCCTTCTCCGCGGCCTTGGCGGCGGTGTCGGCTTCGGTCATCTTCGCCTGCGCCGCCTTCGCTTCCGCTTTCAACGGCTCCAGCGCGGCGGCGGCCGCCTTCTGATCCTCCGTCGCCTTGGCGAGCAGCGGCGTCACTTCCGCCAGCGGCTTGTCCGCCGCGTCCTTGGCCGCCTGTGCCTTCTTGAAAGCATCGTCCTTCACCTTCAACTCGTCTTCCGCTTTCTTCGCGGTTTCCTTGCTCTTGTTCACCGCTTCGCCTTCGCTCTTCTTGCGGGCTTCGGTGTCGGTGATCAGCTTCTTGTAGTACGCCACGTGCTGGTCCTGCAGCGCGGCGATGCGGGCTTTCTCCTCGACCAGGAAGGTGCCTTGCGGGCTGCCTTTCAGTTCGCCGGCGGCGCTGCCGCTGTCGGCTTTCCAGAGCTTGGCGCCGCCAGCGCCGCAGGAGGCGAAGCGCGTGCCATCGGGCCGCACCGCCACGCCGGTGACCGGTCCGCCGTGCGCGATGCTCTTGATCGCCTTGCCTTTTTCGCCGTCGATATGGGCGAGGTTGCCGTCCTGGCTTCCGGTGAGGAACTGCGTGTCGGCGGCGGGCACGGTCGCCATCGCGGTGACGGGGCCTTTGTGCTGCGCGATTTCGAAGAGAGCTTTCGCGGGGGCGGCCGGCAGTTTCGCGTCGGCGGCGTTCCAGATGCGCACCTGGCCGTCGTTATGGCCCGTGGCGATTTTCGCGTCCTTCGCCAGCCAGGTCACCGCGGAAACTTCGCCCGGCGTGTCGAGCTGCGCCGCCTGCTTGCCGTCGGCGATGGTCCAGACGCGCACGCTCTTGTCGGCTGAGCCGGTGAGCAGCTTCGTGCTGTCGGCTGAGAATTTCAGATCCGTCACCGCGCCGCCGTGCCCGGCGAGATCCTTGGCGGGCTTGCCGTCGGCGGCGTTCCAGAGCTTGACGGTGTTGCCCGGGGCGACGGTGGCGATCCACTTGCCGTCCGCGCTGGCGGCGAGGTCGGTCACGGGCAGTCCCGCGCCCATCTCGGCGAGCTTGGCCGCGCCCGGCCGGCGCCAGAGCTTCACCGTGCGATAGCCGCCGGAAGCGAGCAGCATGCCGTCGGGGCTGAACGCCAGCGACTGCACGAGATCGCGCTCCGCCACGCCCGGCTGTTTCGCGAAGCCGCTCTTGAGCAGGTTCGGATCGGTGAGTCGCGTGACCAGCGTCTTGCTCGGAATGTGGTAGATGAAGATCTGGTTGGCACGCGCGGCGGCGAGGAACTGGCCATCCTGCGTGACGGCGATCGCGTAGATCGGATTCAGCCCGGCCGGCAGCGGTTGCCAGACAATCGGAATCTGCTGGATGACGACCTGGCCCTTGGCGCCCTGGTCGATCCAGAGTTTCAGCAGGCCGAGTTCCTCAGGCTTGAGGTTGGGGGCATTGGCCTTGTTGTTCTTCGGCGGCATGATCGGCTTGGCCTGGTGGGCGGCGACTTTCAGGAGCAGGCTCTCGCCGCTCTTGCCCGCCACGACGGCCGGGCCGCTCTCGCCGCCCTTGAGAATCGTCGCGGGCGTTTCCAGAACCAGGTCGCCCTTGTGATCGGTTGCGTTGTGGCATGCGGTGCAGCTTCGCTTGAGGATCGGCAGGATTTCCTTCTGAAAGTCCACCGTGTCCGTGCGCTTCAGGTCGGCGATGGGCAGGGCGGCGGATTTCTCCTTGTCCTTCTCGTCGGCGGCCAGCACCGGCGCCGGCGCGAAGCTCAGAACGAGGGCGGAAACAGCGAGAAGATGGGCCAGCAGGAACCGGTGGTTCAACATGATGCGTCGCTCCGTCGAGAGGAGAATGACTTTTCTCCAGCTCGTGAAGTATTGACGCGGCGGGTGTGGGAGTTAGCCAGAAGGGCGATTGGTCGGGGATAAGGAATGTGGGGGAGGGGCAGTCATGATTTGATCGCGGTTAGCGGAAACGCCGCAGGCGTCTGGACGAAGGACTGCGGGCATGCATCGTGCGTCGTGCGGACGGTACCGGGCACAAGCGCGGTCTGGTTTGCGTTCGCAAGCCACACGAGCCACACGCGAATCGGTGGCGCAGTGATGCTCGTCCAGACGCCTGCGGCGTTTCCGCTAACCGGGTTGCCGCGTTACCTATTCACCGCAGCGCCGCCCGCTGCGCCTTCATCAACTGGCGAATCCCGCGCGACGCCAGGTTGAGCATCTCGTCGAGTTGCTTGCGTGAGAACGTGCCGCCTTCGCCGGTGCCTTGCACTTCGATGAACTGGCCCTTGCTGTTCATGGCGACGTTCATGTCGACATCCGCCTTGCTGTCGAGCGGGTAGTCCAGATCGAGGTGCGTGCGGCCGTCGATGACGCCGACGCTGACGGCGGCGACGGGGCCGATGAGCGGATCGCCCGCGATCAGGCCGGCGGCCTTCGCATGGGCCACGGCCTTGGCGAGCGCGACGTAGGCGCCGGTGATCGAGGCGGTGCGCGTGCCGCCATCGGCGCTGAGCACATCGCAGTCGCAGGTGATGGCGATGCCGGGCATTTTTTTCAGGTCGATGGCGGCGCGGAGGACGCGGCCGATGAGTCGCTGGATTTCCGTGGCGCGACCATCGGGGCCGCGCTTTTTGCGATCGCGCGTGGAGCCGGGCAGCATCGCGTATTCCGCCGTGATCCAGCCGGAGCGGGGCTGCCCCGTTTCCTTGTCGATGAGGAAGGCTGGCACCTCAGTGGAGATGCTGGCGGTGCAGAGCACGCGCGTTTCACCCTGCGTGATGATCACGCTGCCGGCGGCGGCGGAAGGGAACGGAGTGATCGAGACGAGGCGAAGTTCGTTCGGTTTGCGTGGGCGGAGCATTCTGAGATGAGAGCAGAGGCGTGGGTGCGCTGCAAGAGGAGCGGGTGAGTAGGTGAAGTGCTGACGGTGAAGGGATTGCAAATTGAAAATTGAAAAATGCAAATTGAAAATTGTTAGGACAATGAGTGCCAATCGGGCAGTGGTCCCGGCAATCCGCAATTTTCAATTTTCACTTTTCACTTTTCAATTTTCAATATTCCGAATCTCGACTCATCCCGCCTACGGCTTCCCATACGCCGCCGGCGGCGGGGTCCAGGCGCCCAGGTCGTCCTGGTAGAAGTAGCCGATGCGGGCGGCGGGGTTCCAGGAGTGGATGAAGATGAGCTTGCTGAAATCGACCCACTGCACGGAGCCGTCGAGGTAAAGCTGATTGCCGCCGGCGGGATAGACCTGGCCGCCGGCCTTGTGTGCGGGCAGGCCGCCGTAGGCACTGGCGCGGCCGCCGCCCCAGACGCCGTCGATCTTCATGGCGGCGTCGGCGGCGAGAGTCCAGCGTCCGTTGCTCCGCAGCGAGACGGGGCTTCGCGACTTCATCGATCCGACATACGGATTCAGCCAGGTGTCGATCCCGCCCAGATACTGGTAGCCGACGACGAGCTGCGGGTAGCCGACTTCCCACTGGCTTTTGTAGGCGCGGCCGGGACAGTCCCACAGCGGCGACGCGTCGTAGTGCGTGATGCCGCCGCCCTGATTTTTCTTCGGTCCCACCGCCAGCCCCACCGTCGCCAGTGCGTCGACCCAGTCGATGCTCGCATCCCACGAGCGATCGTTGTGCACCGACAGCCCGCCGGGGTTGAAGCATTTCTGCACGCTGCGGCCGCGGGCGATGAACAGCCGGCCGCTGTTGGCCGTGCCGTACTCAACCGCCGCCTGCCCGATGCCGGACATGTTGGAGGCGCACTTGGAGCGCGTCGCGCTGTCCCGCGCCGTGCGCAGCGAAGGCAACAGCAGGCTGATCAGCAGCACGATGATCGCGACGACGACCAGCATCTCCACGAGCGTAAACGCACCGGATTTGCGAGCGAAATGCGACATGCAGTTGCAGGGATCAGGCTGAACCGGAGAACCAGGGCCAAACGAATGCTGGCCAGACTGCAACCATGATAGCACGAGGTGGCAAGATCGACGACTGCGAAATGTAAAGGGAATCCGCCGCTGCGGCGTAGGGTGGGCACCGCCCACCATGAACATGGGACGGCACAGAACGCACGAAAAGCCAGATCCGGCGCGGCGAGTGGGCGAACGAAACCTGCGTCTGGCGGCGCGGGGTTCACCGTGGTGGGCAGTGCCCACCCTACGCTCGAATCACAGGTCTGCCGGCCCCCGCGTCTCGGAGTGCCGCGGCTACGTCACGCATCGAACCGGAACGCCCCCAGTTTCTCAATCGCCTTGGCGAGCGCTTGCGTGCCGAGTTTGCCGCCGTCGTGCGTCGCGTCCGCCTTGACCGCGCGGAACAGCGATTCCGTCAGCGCCGTGGCGGGCAGCGGCAGCGCCACAGCGCCCGCCGCGTCGTGGACGATGTTCAGATCCTTGAGCACCAGGTCGATCATGAAGCCCGGCGCGAAGTTGCCGTCGGCGATCTTGGGCCCAAGCGTGCCCAGTTGCCACGACGCGCCGGCTCCGCCGTTGACCACCTCGATCATTTTCTTCACATCCAGCCCGCTCTTTTTCGCCAGCGCCATCGCCTCGCACACGCCCAGCAGCGTGACGACGACCGCGACCTGATTGCATGCCTTGCACACCTGCCCCATGCCGGCGGGGCCCATGTGGCGGATCGTCTTGCCCATCGCGTTAAACAGCGGCAGGCAGCGCTCGAATGTCACCATCTCGCCGCCCACCATGATGCAGAGCGTGGCGTTGCGGGCGCCGACATCGCCGCCGGAGACCGGGGCATCAAGAAAGCCGATGCGTCTGGACGCCAGTTCCGCGGCGAAGCGCTGCGTCGCGGCGGGATTGATGGTGGAGTGATCGATGACGACGGTGCCCGGTTGCGCGCCGCCGGGCGAGGCGACGCCGCGCGGGCCGAAGATCACCGCCTCGACATCCGGCGTGTCGCTGACATTCACGCACACGGCCTCGCTGGCGGCGGCGACCTGGGCGGGTGAGTCGGCGACCGTCGCGCCGAGCTTCGCCAGTTCATCGCACTTGCTCGCGGTGCGGTTCCACACCGTCAGCGCGAAGCCCGCCTTGATGAGATTGGCGGCCATGGACCGGCCCATGATGCCAAGGCCGACGTAGCCGACACGCGTGATCGGTTGCATGGAGTGCTCGGGGGAAAAGGGTTTAGGGTTTAGGGTTTAGGGTCTAGGGTGTAGGGATTGCGGGATTCGCTTGCGCGCATGGCCTGTCGGTGTCAGACCAAACAAGTCAAAATAGCGAATGCAAAATGCAAAATGCAAAAGTCAGAGCAAAGCCACAACGCAACGTTGTCTGACTTTTGCATTTTGCATTTTGCATTGACTATTCCGACTTCCTCCGGATCGCCACGCTCAGGACAAAAGGCGACGATCAGAAAACCCCGCACCCTACACCCTACACCCTAAACCCTAAACCCTCAGAACCTCACCCGCACGCCGAACGTCAGCGCCCCGAACGCATGCGTGCCGTTCTGGCCTTCGAACTGTCGGCTGAGCACGGTCTGCGAATAGGTCGCGTGCAGGTCGAAGCAATCCGCCCGCCACGCGATGCCGATGCCCGCCTGCGCTTCGCCGACGAAAGTTTCCGCCTCGGCGCCGCGGCTTTTTTCGAAGTTGCTGCCTTCGATGAACATGTCGTGCTCGACGATCCGCCCACCGATCCGCGCGAAGCCATACACCGTCAGCGCCCCTGGCTGGCCAAAACCATTGGCGGTCAGGTCGGCGATGCGGCTGGGGCCGAAGTCGTCCGGCAAGTTCCAGCCGACGCGCACCAGCGCACCGCCTTCCAGATGCCGCTGCGCCAAACCCAGCGCCAGGCCCACCTGCGGAATCACCTGGAATTGCAGGGGATTGGCAGCACTTTCGCCGGCGGGCGTCGCCATTGGCGCAGGCGCGACGAAGCCCTGGCCGGTCCATGTCGGATACGCGGGCTTGTCGCCGAACTTCCATTTCTTGCGGAAGTAAAACTGGATCACCGGCTCGTCGCCCAACTGCGTGTCCCAGCCCTGCGGGTCCGGCTCATCGAAAAAATCATGCACGCCCGCCTGGATGTCGTCGGCGTACGACGATGGGCCGACCACGCCGGCGTTCACCTCGACATGGTCGAGCGTGTCCGCATTGGATCGCTCCCAGAAACCAGCGAGATACAGGTAGCCGGAGTAGGGATGATCGTTCAGCGGCGGATTGGCCTGCGTGATGTCGTTGGCGGTGTTGATGTGATGGCCCAGCGCGATGCCGAAGGCGCGGTGGCCGGCGGTGAAATCATCGAACGCCGGCAGGAGGTCGATCAGCTGCGCCGGCTCGGTGTCGCGCAGCGTGAAGCTGGCGACGAAGCCGTTGGTGTAGTAGCGATCGGTGTTGTGGTTGGGCTTGAGCACGGTGCCGTCGTTTTCCCAGTGCAGCGTGAGCAGCCAGAGCGTGTTCTCCGGCTTCTTCGATGCGACAGCCGGCGCGACATCCTCGGCCGCGGCGACGCCTGAAAGCAGCAACGTGACCATTCCGATTTGTTTCAGCACAGCAGCACCTCCAGATTCCCGGCGAAGCATAGCAGACGCGCGCGAGACACGCGGATCGAGCGGCGTCCGCAGCGACAGCGCTGGAGCTCGATAGCCCCCGGCGGAAGCCGGGGGTTGTCGCCGAACAACACTACGATTTCCGCATGGACGTCAGAGGCAACCCCCGGCTCCCGCCGGGGGCTATGGCGGGTGACGCTGTCGCTTTGGGGAAAGAAGTACGACTCCAAATCGGGCATTCGTCCTACGAAGCAACAGCAGCAACAACATCGACCAACTGCCCCGGCGCATCATTCCGCAACACCTGCTCCAGCGCATCGACTTCGTTCGTCGGATCGAATCGAACATGCATCAGCGCCGCCAACTGACCGGCCGCCAGCGTGCCGCGACGATCGTGCCCCAGACTCAGCGCCATCGCGCCGTTGATCGTGGCCATTTTCAATAGCGTCCGCGGATCAGTCCGGTCCCGGCGAAACAGGTGCCGCATCTGCGGCAGGATGCCCAGCGGCTGCGGCTCATACGCGGGCTGGCAGATGATCGAGTCGGTCCCGAGGCAGACATTGATCCCCGCCGCGAGCATGTCGCGGTAGCGGTGATCGCGATGGCCGAAGTAGTCGGATGCGATGGGGCAATACGCAACGGCGTGGCGGGTCTGCCGGAGCAGATCGAGATCGGCATCGCTGGTGTAGTTGCAGTGGGCGAGCACCCAGGGCTCGCAGCTTTGCTCGTGGGCGAGGTTGGTCAGGAAGTGCGAGATCGGCGATGTGTTCGTCGGCTGAATCGTCTCGTCCCATTTGCCCAGTCGCTTCAGCAGTTCCGCGAACGGCCCGGTCGCAGCGCGGACGAACATCGCCTCCTCCGGCGTCTCCGCCAGGTGCGTGCTGGGTATGCCGAACCATGGATCATTCGCAAAACGGTAGACCTCCGCGCCGGCTGAGTACGGAGCGTGCGGCTGCAGGCCGATCTTGATCGTGCGCGGCAGGTTCGCTTTCGTCTGCTCCTCCAGGAGCGACATCTGCATCGCCCACGCGCGGCGGGCCGCATCCTGACCGGCCTTGCCGATGCCGAAGCACTCCAGCCAGCAAGTGCCCGCCAGCCACAGCGCCGGCTCGGCGAACATCCTCGCCCGCGCCGCAGCCGGGCTGCCCGCGATATCGCCGACGCAGTCCACGCCGGCTTCCTTCGATATTTTTAATCCGTGCCGCAGCGCACTCGTGATGGCCGCATCGTCGCGCGGGCGCTGGCGAATCACCATCTCGATCCAGCCGATGAAATCGCCTTCGTACGGTTGGCGGGCAATGTCAGTCAGGTCGAGGTGTGCATGGGCATTGACCATCGCCGGCATCACCACGCTGTCGCGAAGATCAACCACGCGGTCCGGTGTGCCGACGATTTTTCGCACATCGCGTTCCTCGCCCACCGCCACGATGTGGCCGTCGCGCACGGCCAGTGCGCCTGGCCGAGCGCGGACATCGGCGGCGTCGAGAACCGCACCGGCGCGAATCAGGATGAGCGGGGAAGGAGGCAAGGGGAGGGGAAGGGGGAAGCGGGAAGGAGGTAGAGAAGGTAGAGGAGGTAGAGAATACTCGAACGTGCGCGGTCGCCGTTTAGCGACGCGGCTTGCCGCGCTTCGGCGCGAGCGAATCAAGCAAATAGTAGACGTTTTCGACGGCAGACATCCGTCGATAGAATTGAATCCAGGTGTTCTTCGCACCGATGGCGATGCGCCGATCACGAAGCGCGGCCGGCGAATCGCCGATGTGGGACGACTCGCTCGCCGCCGCAGGCGCGGCAAGCCGCGTCGCTAAACGGCGAGCCCGCGCATCCGAATATTCTTTAACTTCTTCTCCTCCTTTACCTCCTCTGCCTCCTCTACCTTCTCTACCTCCTCTACCTCCTTCTCTCCCCTTCCCCCATGCCCGACCTCACCCATCTCGATTCGCAAGGCCAAGCCCACATGGTGGATGTGGGGCACAAGCCGGTCGTTCGCCGCACCGCCGTCGCCGCCGGTGATTTCGTGGCGGCCAAGGCGACGTTGGATCGGCTGCTCGCCGGCAATCTGCCCAAGGGTGAAGCGCTGGCGGTCGCGCGCATCGCAGGCATCGCCGCGGCCAAGCGAACCGACGAACTGATCCCGCTGTGTCATTCGCTGCCGCTGGATCAGGTGTCGGTGGATTTCGCACGTGTTGCCGACGATCGCCTGCGCGTCACCGCCAGCGCATCGGTCAGCGCGAAGACCGGCGTGGAAATGGAAGCGCTCACCGCGGTGACGATCGCGTGCCTGACGCTCTACGACATGACGAAGGCGATCGACAAGGCGCTGCGCATCGAGGGCGTGCATCTGGTGAAAAAGACAAAAGAGAATGCCGTTTAGCGGTCGGGCCGAAGGCTCGGCGAAGGCCCACCTGTGGATTTCGGTCGGCGTGAGATTTGAATCGGCGTCGGCGTAGGGTGCGTCAAGGCTCGGCGCGGACGCACCGCAGTCGACGGATGCGCGCCGCAGTCTACGAAGACGCACCGCAGTCGACGGAGACGCAACAAGGTGCGTCCGCGCGGACTTGACGCACCCTACGGCGAGACCGTGCGACCGTCAGTCATCGGCGATTCCACGCTCGCCTCACCCTTCCCCTGCGCCATCCAGCTTCAATGCCACAATCACCCGCTCCACTGTTTCCTCGTCGTACCCGCGCCGCGCCAGCAGGCCCGCCAGCTTCCGGCCCCGGCTCGGCGGCGGCACGCGGCGCAGGCGCACCAGGCGCTGTTTCGCCAGGTGCAGCGCGTCCTCGAAACTGCTGGATGCGGAATGCTCGCTGACCAGCTTGTCGATCAGCTTCTTGCCCAGCCCGCGCTCGCGCAGCTTCTGGCGGAGCAGGCGCGGGCCCGCGGACTTGTTGCGGATCAACTCGTCGATGAGCTGTCCGCCCAGCGCTTCATCATCCACCGCGCCGATGCCGCGAAGGCGCACCAACGCCCGGCCGATCAGTTCATCATCGATGCCCTCCTCGCGAAGTCGGGCGGTGAGCTGTGCTTCGGAGAGCGGCTTGCGGTTGATGAGCTTCAGGGCCTTCTTCATCGCTCCGTCGAACGCGGCGGCATCTTCGACGCGCTGGCTGAGCGTTTCGGTCCATGCCAGATCGAGTTCGAGCCGCAGCGCTTCGACCTGCTGGCGTGAAAGGGTGGCGACGGATTTGCCGTCGACCTTGATGATGCGTCGGGTGGGATCGCTGCGACTGTGGGAGATGGCGGTAATTCGTTCCATGGAGCGGGGCGAGGGACCGAGGGACCGAGGGACGAAGGGACGGAGGGACGGAGGGACGGAGGGACGGAGGGACGGAGGGACCAAGGGACGGAGGGACCAAGGGACCAAGGGACGGAGGGACAAGGCAAATGTCTAGTGTTTAGTGTCTAGTGTCGAATATCTAATCGCGAAGCAATCAAACGTCGCGTGATCGCCATTTGGGATTCGCCATTCAACATTCGATACTCGACATTCGACATTCGACATTTGCCTTTTGGTGGGCAGTGCCCACCCTACACCCTACACCCTAAACCCTAAACCCTTTCTTCTTCAACCCATCATGCACGCTCATCGGCACGCGCTGGCTGCCGAGCGCGACGGTTTTCCGCGTGCCATGATAATCACTGCCGCCGCTGGGCGTCAGCGCCAGTTTCGCCGCCAGTGCTTCGTATTTCTGCACCAGCGCCGGCGTGTGGTCGCTGTGGCGGGTTTCCATGGCGTCGAGGCCCACATCGATCAGGCGGCGCACGGTGTATTCCAGTTCGTCGTCGCTTTGGCAACCCAGTTGCACCGGATGTGCCAGCACCGCGACGCCGCCGGCGCTGTGGATGGCGGCGATGGCGTCGCGCGGGTTCAGCCGATCGCGCCGGACATACGCGGCGCCGCGCGAGCCGATGTAGCGGTTGAACGCGTCCTGCATGCTCTTGACGTAACCCCGGGCAATGAGCACCTGCCCGATGTGCGGCCGACCCACGCTGGCGGTGCCTTCCTTGGCGGCGAGCGCCAGCACCTCGTCGTAATCGATGTTCACGCCCAGCGCCCGCAGCTTCGCGACGATGGCGGGATTGCGCTGCTCGCGGGCCCGCTGCATGTTTCGGCTGATCTCCTGCAGCGCTTCGTTCCCCGCATCCACGAACAGGCCCAGGATATGCAGCGTGCCCGATTGCCGCGGGTTGCCTTCGTCGTCGACCGGCTTGACCGCGGAAGGATCCGCGGAGACCTCGATGCCCGGGACGAACGTGATGCCCGCCGCGCGGCAACCTTCCGCCGCCTCGGCGAGGCCGGCGGTCGTGTCGTGATCGGTCAGAGCGATGGCGCTGACGCCGGCGGCGCGAGCCAGCGCGGCAAGATCGCGCGGAGCATCGGTGCCGTCGGACGCGGTGGAGTGCATGTGCAGATCGCAGAACACGCGGGAATGATAGTGGTGCGCACGGCGAGGGGCGACAGCGCTCCAATCGCGATGCCTTGCCGTTAGCCCCCGGCTCCGCCGGGGGAAACGGAATAGAGGAAGCGGGTCATCCCGCACGGCAGCGTCCGCATCTCCATCCGCATCTTTGCGGTCATCAAACGCGTGCATGGCGCGCCGCTCTCGGTCGTCCCCCGGCGGAGCCGGGGGCTAACGGCGCGATGCCTCGCCGCCAATCCATCACACCACGCGGCCGCGGGCATCGACGCGCAGCGGCACCGGTTCCTGTCCCGGCTCGCGCCACCAGATTTGATCCTGCAGATTCACGCACACGCAGATGTGATTTGGAATCACGGTGACCCGCTCGCCCACTTTCGGGGCGCGGTCGCAGGCGGAAAGATCGACCTGCCCGTGCTCTTCAGTGAGCTTGGTGATCTTCGCCTGCGGGTACTGAATGATGTGGCCGTGGCCGCTGTCGGGAGCGACGGCGTTGCGATCGCTGGACAGTGTCTTGCTTCCGGCATCGATGACGACCTGGCCCGGCACGGCATCGCTGACGACGGTGCATTCGATGGTGGCGGCGACATCGTCGAACGTGCAGTACCCGCCGCGGACGCTGTTGAGGTCGTAGAAGATGTAAGTGCCGGGGCGAATCTCGGTGCCGCGCGTGACCAGGTGGGACTGGAACGCGCTGGGCGTGGAGCCGCCGGTGACGATTGGCGCGGCGAGTCCCTGCTTTTTCCAGAGGTCGATCGTTTCACCGAGGATCGCGTCGACGCCGCGCAGCGCCTCGGCCTGCGTTTCAGGGCGGGACCAGATGAAGCCGGGGTAGTACATGATGCCGTCGAGGCGGACGGGCGCCGGTGCGCGGACGGGCGGGGCCACTTCAAGCGGCCCCGCCGCGTGCGAGAGTTTGTCGATTTCCTGCGCGAGCTTGAGCGCCGCCTGCGGACCCTGCACGCCGGTGCGATGCAGACCCACATCGATATCCACGAGCAGGCCGATCGTGCTGCCTGCGGCGCGGGCGGCGGCGGCGAGGGTTTGCGCGGCAGTCAGCGAGTCGACGCCCACGCGGATTTTTTTCGTCCGCGCCAACGTCGCCAGCATGGTCGCCCGCGCTGCGTCGGCGATCGGGTACGCCACGAGAATGTCATCGCCCGCCTCGGCCATGACCTGCGCTTCGCCGGCTTTGGCGACGGTCAGGCCCATCGCGCCGCCCTCGTTCAGTTGCATGCGGGCGAGCTTGATCGATTTGTGCGTCTTGGTGTGCGGGCGGAGTTTCAGGTCATGCGCGCGGGCGTACTCGCCGAGGCGGCGCAGGTTTCGCCGCACCTTGTCGGCGTCGATCACGAGGCTGGGGGTGGGAAGTGGTTGCATGATTTTGCAGTGGAATCCCGCCCTTCGGGCGGGCGCTAAACGGGGGATGATGCGTCGTGCGAAACGGCAGCGCGTGTCGCGCTTCGGGCGGGCGCTAAACGGGGGATGGCGCGTCGTGCGGAACGGCAGCGCGTGTCGCGCTTCGGGCGGGCGCTAAATGGGGGATGGCGCGTCGTGCGAAACTGGCAGCGCGTATTGCGCTGGTTTTGGCGATAACGGGCGGCGCGTGTTGCGCTGGTTTTGGCGCGGCACGGTGAAGCGCGATGGATCGTAACACGCGGCGCGAGTCCGGTGCTCGCTCCGCGCAACGAAAAAACCCACCCTCGCGGGTGGGTTTGTGAATGGCATGTGATCGCAATCGTTGCCTGTTCTACAGACCACCGGTTGAACACCGGTCCTGCGCACGCTCACGCGCTGAACGATGAACCGCAACCGCACGAGCTGGTGGCGTTGGGGTTGTTGAACACAAAGCCCCGGCCCATGACTTCGTCGCGGAAGTCGATCGTGACGCCGTCGAGGTACAGGTGGCTCTTGGGATCGCAGACGACGGTGACGCCGTGCTGATCGAAGCGCTCAAAGGCGTTGTCGTCGGCTTCGGTGAGGTCGAGGATGTACGAGAACCCGGAGCAGCCGCCGCCCTTGACGCCGACGCGCAGACGGACCTTGCTCGGATCGAGTCCGCCGTCCTTGGCCTGGTCGTCAATGATGGACTTGATTTCCTTGGCAGCAACTTCAGTCAGAAAAATGGCCATGCCTGTGATCTCCATTGATGTTCGAGTAAACGAGCCGACGCATCATAGGGACTTGCGCGGGTGAAATTCAACTGGTATTTGTGAATTGCTACCGGACGAATCAATCCGAAGAAGTGCCGGTGTTGGCTTGCTCATTCAGCGGCTGATGATCGTCCCAGGTAGCCCAGGCCGCCGTGCGCCGAAGCGCCGGATCGAACATTCCCGGTTCATCGTGTCGCGCCTTTCACAGAGCCCTCAGCCCAGGCCCCAGCAAGTTTTCAGGCACGCAGCGCACGAGTCGCGCGGCTCGGCGGGCATCGTGGTTCGGGTGGAGACGGGCAACGTGATTTCGCCCCGCGGACCTCGCGCTGGGTCATTCTCAAACGCCACCGCCCGTGTGGCGATGGCCCCGGAACGGACGGTTCTGAAAAAGAAAAATGCCCCCAAGGGGATTTGAACCCCTGTTTCTAGGATGAGAACCTAGCGTCCTAGGCCAGGCTAGACGATGGGGGCATCGTTCGGGGGAAAGAATAGCGGGAGCAGCGCGAAAACTCAACTTCACCGAGCGTGATCTCGGCGGCATTGTCAACCTGAGTTTTGGATCAGGCGCGGCTTCGCGCCGTTAGCCCCCGGCTCCGCCGGGGGAGGAGCGCGGTAGAGGTCGATCGCGCAAGAACCGCACGGCAGAGTCCGCGCTTCGACGATCATCGACCGCAAATTGCCCGCCACCATCACCCCACCCCCGGCGGAGCCGGGGGCTAACGGATTATCCGAAGCTCAGGTTGCCAGAGCCGCGGTGGCTCTGGCAACGCGATCGCTGGTCACGCCAGACCAACCGCCGCGGCGTCGCGGTCGCTGAGCATGCCTCCGGTCTCGCCTTCGCCGCGATGCTTCACGGTGCCGTCGCGCTTCCAGCTTCGCTCGCATCGCGGCTCGTTGCGAAGATCGATCACCTCGGCGACGCCGAAGGTCGCTTCGCTGTGGCCGTGACCCTCCGGGGCGCTGGGCTTCATGGCGACAAACTCGAATCGGCTGATGCCGCAGAGATCCGCCAGGTCCACCCGGCTGAACGCGTCGAGGCACGCATCCGCGCCGGTCACCCGCAGGCCCATGTCCAGCGGGTTGTCCACGCCCTGCGTCTGCCGCGCGGTTTCCAGCGATTTCATCCAGGCCGCGCGACCGTCCATCAGGAGCGGCCAAAGCTCGAACACCGGCACGATCATCGGCTGCGGCAACAGCTCGAGATGCACGCTCTGCGCCGCGGTCACGTTCTTAAGCTCGCGCCCGTGCAGCGACGCCCACGCCTCCTCCGCCGTGTAAGGCAGGATCGGCGCGAACAGGCGAATCACCGCGCTGGCGATTTCGTACATCGCCGTCTGCGTGCGACGGCGGCGCGGGCTGTCGGGCTTGTCGCAATACAGGCGATCCTTCGTCGCCGCCAGATAAATCGCCGACAGCGTCTCATTGCAGAAATGGAAGATGGATTCGCTGACGACGCCGTACTGGAAATGCTCGTAAGCGTGCCGGCACTTGCGGATCAGTTCGTTGAGCTGCTCCATCGCCCAGGCGTCGATGCTGGTGGCGTCCTCCAAAGCCCAGGCATGGCCATGCCTGGGCTTTTCAAAATCGCCCAGATTGCTCAGCAAGAACCGCATCGTGTTGCGAACCTTGCGATACTCTTCGCCCGCCAGGTCGAAGTAGCTCTTGTCCACCTTGATGTCGTTGTCCGTGTTCAGCGAGCACACCCACCAGCGACACACATCCGCGCCGTAGTCCTTGAGCAGCACATCGACTTCCAGCGTGTTGCCCAGCGACTTGCTCATCTTCTTGCCGTCTTTGTCCACCATGAACCCATGCGTGAGCACCGTCTTGAACGGCGACCGCCCGGTCACGCCCAGGGCCGGCAGGAGCGAGCACTGGAACCAGCCGCGATGCTGGTCGGAGCCTTCGAGGTAGAGATCGGTGACGGGGCGCTGCTCTTTGACGGGATCGTGTGCCAGGCCGCGCTGCACCATGACAGCGTTCCAGGATGAGCCGGACTCGAACCAGACATCGAAGATGTCGGAAGCTTTGCGGAGCGCGGCAAAGCCCAGGCATGGCAATGCCTGGGCTTTGCCTTCGCAGCGCAACCACTGCGGCGCCGCGGGATCATTCGCCGAGTCGTACTCCGCAAGCAGGTCTTTCGGCTCCAGTTTGAACCATGCGTCCGATCCATGCTTGCGCACGACATTGGCGACGGCCTGCACGCTGGCTTGCGTGAGCAAGAACTCGCCGGGTTTTTCGCCAAAGAACGCGGGGATCGGCAGGCCCCAGGCGCGCTGACGCGAGAGGCACCAGTCCGGCCGCGATTCGAGCATGCCGCGCATCCGGTTGCGGCCCCATTCGGGGAGGAACTGCACGTCCTTTTCCGTTTCGTGCAGGGCGAGTTGGCGAAGGGTGCGCGATGTTGCGGCGTCCGCGCGGGGCAAAGCCCCGCGGCTAAACGCGGCAGGGGCGAACGGGGAATCCACGCCCACAAACCACTGCTCCGTCGCCCGGAAAATCACCGGCGTCTTGCTGCGCCAGTCGTGCGGATAACTGTGCGTGAACTTGTGATCCAGGAGCAGATGCCCGCTGGCGCGCAGCTTCTCCAACACGATGCCGTTGGCGTCCCACACGCTCTTGCCGCGCAGCCAGGTGGGCGCGGTGTCGTCGAAGGTGCCGTCGGCGAGCACGGGGCAGTAGATCGGCAGCTTTTCGCGCAGGCCGGTCTGGTAGTCCTCCGTGCCGTGGCCCGGCGCGGTGTGCACGAGGCCGCAGCCGTCTTCGATCGTGACATAGTCGGCGGCCATCACGGTGTAGAGCGCGTCGAGTGTGGCGCCGCCAGGGCCGGTCCCCTGGCCCTTGGCCCCTGGCCCCTGGCCCTCTTCCACAAACGGATGCACGTACCGCATGCCCACGAGGTTGAAGCCCTCCGTCACGCCGACGATCTGCATCGCGTCGTCCTTCATCGACGCGGCAAGCTTGCCCGCCAGTTCCTCCGCGACGACCGCAAGCCTGCCCTTGATCCGCACCAGCGCGTAGCGATACGACGGATGCACCGCCACGCCCATGTTGGCCGGCAGCGTCCAGGGCGTCGTCGTCCAGATCATGAAATGCACCGGCTCGCTTCGCAGCGGCGAATCATCGCCGACGAACTCATCGAACAAACCATCGCGCGACTGCGGCGCGACCTCGAACAGCACGTACACGCTCGTGTCCTCGCGGTCCTCGTATTCCAGTTCCGCCTCCGCCAGCGCGGTCTGATTCGCGATCGACCAGTGCACTGGTTTGAGCGCGCGATAAACGAGACCTTTGCCCACGAGGTCGGCGAAAACCTCCAGCGTCGCCGCCTCAAACTCCGGCAACATGGTCAGGTACGGATGCTCGTAATCCGCCAGCGTCAGCAGCCGCTGCATCTGGCCCATCTGCAGCTTGATGAATTTTTCCGCGTACTTGCGGCAGTCCCGGCGGACGGACATGGCAAAAGGAAGGGCCGAGGGAACAGGGCCGAGGGCCGAGGGGTCGGAGGATTTCGGATTTTGGACTTCGGATTGCGGATCGGGCTTGGTGCCTTGCCCCTCGGTCGCTGGGTCGCTGGATCCCTCGGTCCCTTTCCCTTGGCCCTCGGCCCTCGGCCCTTGGCCCTTTTCTTGCCTTTCCTGCATCACCTTGTGCTCGATGGGCAGGCCGTGACAGTCCCAGCCGGGGATGTAGGGCACGTCGTAGCCGAGCATGGTCTTGCTGCGCACGACGAGATCTTTCAGGACCTTGTTGAGCAGGTGGCCCAGGTGAATCGAGCCGTTGGCGTAGGGCGGGCCGTCGTGGAAGACGAAGCGCTTGCTCGGATCGTCCGTCCCGCGGGCGGCGCGGATGGCTTCGTACAGCTTCTGCTCCTGCCATCGCTTCAGCGCGGCCGGCTCGTTCTGCACGAGATTCGCCTTCATGCCGAAGCTGGTCTTGGGCAGGTTCAGCGTGTCCTTGAACGATTTCTTTTTGGGAGCGGTGGTGTCGGACATGGCGAGAAGTCAGGAGTGAGGAGTGAGAATCGAGGAGTGAGGCGTAGTCGCCGGCGAGCCGGGCCGTGTCGGCCCGACGAATTTCGTTTGCAACTTCCAAAACGCAACAAGCCCCGCCGCGTGGGCAGGGCTTGCGAAGGATCGAACCACCATCGCGGAACCCTGCGGCTAGGGCGTGCTGATGATAATGCGAATGGCGGCGGGTTGTTGGGGAAGGCGCGGGAGCATTGGTCGAAAGTGTAGGCGCCGTGGAGCATGTTCGCGAGTGCAGACACGGAAAAAAGAAACCTCTCCCGAAGGAGAGGTTTCGGTCTGCACTGGATTGTTGAATCGGATCACGCGGCCCGCCTGCGACGCAGCAAGGCGGCGGCGCCCATCACGAGCAGGCTGGCGCTGGCGGGTTCGGGGACTGCCGTACGGAAGAGGACGTTGAACTCGGACAGCACGATGTTGCCGTTGGCGCCGGGGAAGCCCACGGTGCCGCCGACCGGGAACACTTCGAGTCGGAATCCGGTCACATTGCGGAACATGCCGTTGGCGAGGACGCGGTAGTTGTCGGTCGCGGCATTGCTGCCGGAGATCAGGATCGAGTTGTCACCCAGCAGAGAGCCCGCGCTGGCTGTCAAGGAGGTGTCGATCGAGTCGGCGGTGATCTGCGTCCACTTGATGCTCGGATCGGTCGCGGTCGGATTTGCATCCGAGGTGAACGACAAACGGAATTGTTGAATCTTGTGGGCGAGGGTGCCTTGCTGATGGATCAGGTTGAATTCCAACAGGTCTGCATCGATCGGGCCGCTGGTCTGGAACACAGCGGTCTGGGCCCGGTTCTGCTGGCCATCGATGCCCCAGCCGTCGTTGCCGGTTTCCACGCCGTTGATCGCGCTGCCGATCGTGAACGCGCCGCCCTGGTCGAAGGTGGCGGTGGCGTTGGTGAGGACCGCGTCACGGACGTGACGCAGGCTGCTGTCGCCGCTGTCAGGCGTGAAGGCGGCGCTGAACTCAGTGACCACGGCGTTGCCGTTGCCGAAGTGCGGGGCTGCGGCGCTGCGACCGGCGAAGCCATCGGCGCCGGGTTGCACTTCAAGGCGCAGACCGGTGACGGTATTGATCGGCGCGCGAGCGACGATGGTGTAGGTATCGAACGCGGCGTTGCTGCCGGAGACCTTGATCAGGCCGGTTGCGTCGGCGGTGAAAGTGGCGCCGCCGGTGCTGGACATGGACACGGGCTGGAGCACGCTGAAGAAGCCGGGCGCCGGGTCGATGTCGCCGCCGGGCGATTCGGTGCCGGTCGTGGGCAGGCCGTTCGCGAAGTCGGCGCGGTTGGCGCCGGTGGCGCCGAGGCGGAACTGCTGCAGCGTGTGGCCGACGCAGCAGTTCTGATTGATGGTGATGGTGAACAGTCCGGTGCCCACGACGTCGGCCTGTGTTTCCCACACGACCGTCGTGTTGCCCTGCCTGTTATTGAAGAAGCCCATGCCGCCGTTGACGGTGTCGCCGTCGATCGTCTGGGCGACCGAGCCGAAGTTGCCTTGGTGGAAAGTGGCGGTTGGCTGCTGAAGCGCGACGGTCACGGCCTCGGCGCGCGGGGACATCGGTGCAAGAACCACGGCCGCCGTTGAAAGCGATGCCGCAAGCAGGGAACGGAAATGAAACATGTGGAATCTCCTCGAAATAACCAGGTGGGTGGGAATCTATTCTTCTCTGAAGGGGGTGAACTGAGCGAGGAGACTACCACAAAAGGGGTTGGACATCAAGACGAGCAACATCGAAGAAAAAGGTGGGGTGTGCCACAATTCCGGGGGCGGCATTCCGGCCCCCTCTCCCTCCCAGGGAGAGGGCTGGGGTGAGGGTCGGGACGCACAAGTTTGCAATCGCCACCGTCGCGTGACGGATGCCGCAACCATCTGTTCGTCCCGACCCTCACCCGGCCTCGAAGACTCGGCCACCCTCTCCCTGGAAGGGAGAGGGAATCAAGCCCCCCGAAAACTTGGCAGACCCAAAAGGTGCATCCTGCTCAGGCGTACATGTCTTGCCAGAGCCGGCGTGACCGATTTCGTCTCCGTTCAAGGCTCCGGCGTCCACTTCTCCATGATGATCGAGTCCGCGTTCGCCGGATGAACCTGAAGATGAACCTGAAAATGCCCGGCCAGCGGGCTTTGGATCCGAGCTGCACGACGCGAAAGCGGAGTTCATCCGCCCGCTTTCAACCGCTTCTCCAACTCCACCAGTTCATCGCGCAGGCCCTGCGGGAGCTTGTTGCCGAAGTGGTCGAAGTAGTCGTGGATGTCGGGCAGTTCCTGGATGAACTTTTCCCGGTCCACTTGCAGGAGCACGTCGAGGTCTTCCTTGGGAATGGTCAGGCCCGTCAGATCGATCGAGCCGGGCGTGGGCAGCAGGCCGATCGGGCTGTCGATGACCGGCGTGGCGGCGGGATTCTTGACGCGCTGCACGACCCACTTGAGCACCCGGCTGTTCTCGCCGAAGCCCGGCCAGAGCCATTTGCCTGCCGCGTTTTTCCGGAACCAATTAACGTGAAAAATCTGCGGCAGCGCGGCCCCAGGCTTCTGCCCGATCTTCAGCCAATGGGCCCAGTAGTCGCCCATGTGGTACCCGCAGAACGGCAGCATCGCCATGGGGTCGTGACGCAACTGGCCGAGTTTTCCGGCGGCGGCGGCGGTCATCTCGCTGCCCATGATGGAGCCCAGGAACGTGCCGTGCTGCCAGGAGCGCGCCTGCAGCACCAGCGGAATCGTCGACGCCCTTCGCCCGCCGAAGAGAATCGCGCTGATCGGCACGCCGCTAGGGTCTTCCCATTCCTTGCCGATGACGGGGCACTGTTTCGCCGGCGCGGTGAAACGGGCGTTGGGGTGGGCCGCTTTTTTGTCGGTGCCCGGAGCCCAGTCGTTGCCGTGCCAGTCTTTCAAATGTGCCGGCGGCGGGCCCATGTCTTCCCACCACACGTCGCCGTCGTCGGTCAGGGCGCAGTTGGTGAAGATCGTGTTTTTCGTGATGGACTTGAGCGCGTTCGGATTAGACTTCTCGCAGGTGCCCGGCGCGACGCCGAAGAAACCAGCTTCCGGATTGATCGCGAAGAGTCGGGTCACGCCTTTGTCGTCGGGGTGGAATTTCATCCACGCGATGTCGTCGCCGATGGTCTCCACTTTCCAGCCTGGAATCGTCGGCGTGAGCATGGCGAGATTGGTCTTGCCGCAGGCGGAAGGAAACGCGGCGGCGATGAAGATGGCGTCGCCGTCGGGCGGCGTGAGCTTGAGGATGAGCATGTGCTCAGCAAGCCAGCCCTGATCGCGCGCCATGACGGAGGCGATGCGAAGCGCGAAGCACTTCTTGCCCAGCAGCGCATTGCCGCCGTAGCCCGAACCGTAGGACCAGATTTCTCGCGTTTGCGGAAAGTGGCAGATGTACTTGTGATCGCCATCACAGGGCCAGGAAATGTCAGGCCGGCGTGAGCCGTCCTTGAGCACCAGCGGATAACCGACGGAATGCAGGCAGGGCACGAACGCACCCTTGTCGCCCAGTACGTCGAGCACCTTGGTTCCCACGCGGGTCATGATGTGCATGTTGACGACGACGTAGGGCGAGTCGGTGAGCTGCACGCCGATGTGGGCGATGTGGCTGCCCACCGGGCCCATGCTGAAGGGGATCACGTACATCGTGCGTCCCTTCATGCTGCCGGCGAAGAGACCGGTCAGCGTCTTCTTCATTTCCACCGGATCAGCCCAGTGGTTCGTCGGGCCCGCCTCCTCTTCCGTCGCTGAGCAGATGAAGGTGCGATCCTCCACGCGCGCCACGTCGCCCGGATCGCTCCACGCCAGGTAACTGTGCGGACGCTTGGCGGGATTCAGCTCGCGGAACGTGCCGCTGGCGACCAGCCTTCGGCACATCAGGTCGTACTCGGCGGGCGAACCGTCGCACCAGTGCACGTGGTCCGGCTCGCACAGGCGCGTCATCTCATCGACCCAGGTCATCAGCTTCTGATTCCTGGTTGGGGGGGCGGTCAGGGTGGCGTTCATCACAAACCTCCTGGCGAACAAAAATAGTGTGACTCACTCGATCAATCCTGTGAGATTGATCGGCTGGGCAGCGCCGCCATCTTGCTCGATTCGAGATGACTAACCAACCGGGGATTCCCTGACCCAAACGCCGTGCCGCATCCGTCCGTCAGTCCCTCGCTTCGCCTGGGGACAAACGGGAAGTGAACTCGTGCAAGAACGACTGAGCTGATTGGCACATGGCCATTGCGTAGGGTGCGTCAAGGCTCGGCGCGGACGCACCACGGTGAACTGGAGATCGAAGAGGGTGCGTCCGCGCGGACTTGACGCACCCTACGTCGAGAAAGCGGGAACGAACCCGCAATCAGTGCCGCGCCGCGGTCACGCATCGAAGAACGTCAAGTAACGTCCTCCGGCCCCGCCCGCCGCCATGCGCTTGATGAGCAGCGCTAGCTCCAGCGCGTGGTAATCGCCCCACATCGACGATTCGCCGCAGGGAATCTTCCGGCCGCGCGGCACGTGATCCCAGCCGTTGGGCCGGTGATAGACGCTGTGCAGGAGCAGGCCCTGGTGATTCTTTTTCGTGGAGAGATACGGCTCGGCGAAAAGCGCGCGGGCGACCGTGAGGCCTGCCGCGAGATATTTCTTTCCCTTCTCTTTTCCAAGGTGATGGCCCAGGCGGATCAGCCCCTGCGCAGCGATCGCCGCCGCGGACGAATCGACCGGCTCGTGATCGTTGAAAGGTTCCGCCGGTCGGTCGCGCCAATCGCCGAGTTTGTAAAGATTCGGCGCGCCGTCGTCCCAGTAGGGAATGCCATCGGAAGCGGTGACATGCTGCGTGTAGTGCTCTGCCGTTTCTGCGGCGCAGCGCTCGAAGGTTTTCACAACGGAGGCGCGCGACAAACCGCACGCAGCCATGAATGCGGCATCGTCGATCGTGTCGAAGAATTCAAGTTGCTCCGCGTAGCCCAGCATCGCCCACGCCAGGCCGCGCGTCCATGTGGAGAACGGCGAGAATCCCTGCTGCGTCGCGCGACAGCGGAAGCTGCCGTCGTTGCGATTGAAGACCGCCTCATGCGCGGTGCGGCCGGGCACGTCGTATTCGTGCGACGAATCGCCGTGAAACACGACGTACTGACTGGTGCAAAGCCCGTGGAGCACACTGCGTTTCAGGAGGTTCGCGCTCTTGTCGTTCTCGTGCATCAGGACGTGACCAAGTTGCCACGACAGGCCGAGGCTGCGCGTGGTGCGCATGGTGTCCACGAAAAGCGAGTGCGGGCCGTTGAAGGAATAGATGTAGCCCAGTGCCGTGGCGTAGGCGGCGTGCGGCGAAGGCTCTTTCACCGCGACGCCGGACCACCGCGCCGCCTGCACCGCGCCGCTCGCCTTCAGCGCCATTTCGTAAAAGCGCAGTTCCCACGCGTTGTGCTCGATGCGGCCTTCGCGCATCAGGCGGCGCAGGTTGCCGTAGGTGGAGATGTTGTTGAAGCCGTGATCGTGCACACCCATGTGGGTGACGTGCGGGGCCATGCGCTCGATGGTGCGCGTGCGTCCCAGTTCGAGCAGCTCGCGGTCATCCGTCGCATCGAAGCACAGCAGCGGGCAGCCGTACTGAAAACCTTGCGTCCACTCCGTCCAGCCGCGCGTGGTGTACTTGCCGTTGACGGTGAAGACCGGCGTGCCGCGCTTGGGATCACCGGGGGACCACGTGCGATCGATGTCGCGGACTTTCCCCTGCGCCAGTTCAAACAGGCGATCGCATGCGGGCAGCAGGTCGGCGGGTTTGAGAGTCAAGTCAACGCGCATGCCAACAATGTATCGTGCCCATTTAGCCGGCGGGCTTGCCCGCCGAGGGCACACAGAAAGTGACCACCCCTGGCTGCGCCGTAGCGCTTCGTGCGGATGCGAAATCGAAAAAGAGCCACGCCGCGGCTGGTGGTTCGCGGCGGGCAAGCCCGCCGGCTAAATGAAGAATGCGATGGGCGTCACGGAGTGCCACCGGCGACGGCCGCGTTCACGCCGCCGCGATGCCCCGGCTGGCGTGAGGCAATTCTCGGAACACCGGCCGCGTCGGGTCCAGCGTGCTGATGCAATACGCCATGCGCTCCGTGTACGCGCCCAGGTGCCCCACATACCAGCCCGCCAGGCTCGGATGCCGGGACAGGCGGTTGATCTGTTCCATCATCGTCGCCTCAGGTCGGCCGTCGTCGTCGATCGGCACGCATTGAATCAGCAGAATGCCCGCGCGGTCCGCGGCTTCAAACAGCACGTCCGGTCCCCAATGCCCGCGCACAATCATCAGCGAATCGCCCGCCACCGGCAGCAGGTTGCGCTCGTGGATCAGATCGACGGGCACGATCGCCGCGAGCTTGCATTCTTCGCCATTCACCAGCAGCACAGGATCGGCGCGCGATGCGTGGAAGTCCGGCGGACGCACGCTCGTCAAGCCCACCGTGCCCGACCAGTGATCGCTCACTTCGTCGTCCACCATCAGGCTCACGCCCAGCTTGTACAGCGGCTGCTCCCCCATGTTCGCCGGCCACCAGCGCCGCGGCTCCACGATCCCCATGCGCACGGAGCCGTGCGTCGCCTTGGGTTTGATCGCCGCGGACTCTTCGTCGTGGAAGCCATCGTCCGTGTCCACCTCCAGCAGCACGCGCAGTTCCTGCGGCCGCTTCCGTCCGCGCAAAGCAGGCACCGGCGGCGCCACGTCCACCATCACCTCGACCACCGCCTGGTCCTTGTCCACATACCGCACCAGCGGACGAACGGAACCGAAACGCGCGAACGAGGGAAGCAGAGCAGTCATGGCAAGCTCCTCAAGTCAGATTGTTCCAACTCCAACGCCCTCAAATCCTTCGAGCAGGGCTTCGGCCGGTCGTGCAATTCTACGAGCGGCTTTTTCTAGTCAATCGGGCCGGCAGCGCTTTTCTCAGTATTTTCCGACACGAACTTATCGGAAGCCGGAGCGCCGCTTTCAAGTTATCGGCTGATACCGCTATGGAGTTGTACGCGGATTGCAGGAAATGCAGGGGGAGGCGCGGCGATGGTGCCCGTCGTTTAGCGACGGGGCTTGCCCCGCTCGTCCCGGCGCGCGATAGGTGTTTCGTCAGGCCCCGGTCCGCCGCCATCCGGTTCGCTGGCGGTATCCGTCCGTTGTCCAGAGAACGGGGCAAGCCCCGTCGCTAAACGAGTCATGCCTGCGTCTCTCCGTCTCTCCGTCTCTTCGTCTCTTCGTCTCTTCACCCCTCCGTCCCTTCTTCCACTCACTTCCCCATGAAAAACCGCTTGATCGCGTGCACCGTGGTCTGCCTGCCGATGGCCGCGATGGCTTCGGTCAGCGGGACTTCCTTCGGGCACACCTTGATGCAGTTCTGGGCGTTGCCGCAGTCGGTGATGCCGCCGGCGCCCATGACCGCGTCGAGGCGTTCGCCCTTGAGCGTGGCGCCGGTTTCGTGCATGTTGAAATAGAGCGCCTGTCCGAGCACCTGGGCGCCGACGAAATCGTTGTCGAGGGTGAACTGCGGGCAGGCTTCGAGGCAGCAGCCGCAGGTCATGCAGCGCGACAGGCCGTAGCGGAGCTCCTGCGAATCGGGCGATTCGTTGGGGCCGGCGCCCAGCGAATGCGTGCCGTCGATGGGGACCCAGCCCTTGATGCGGATCAGGTTGTCGAACATGCGCTGACGATCGACCCACAGATCGCGCACGACGGGGAACTTGCTCATCGGCTCCAGCACGATCGGGTTGGCCGCGGTGCCGAAGCCGTCGCGCTCCAGTTCATGCACCAGCGTGGAGCAGCTTTGCCGGGCGCGACCGTTGATCACCATGGTGCACGCGCCGCACACCTCTTCGAGGCAGTTGCAGTCCCAGACCACCGGCGTGGTGCGCTCGCCGTTGACGGTCACCGGATTGCCGGCGATGGCGAGCAGGCAACTGATGACGTTCGCCTGCGGCCGGCGCGGCACGTCGAACTCCTGCACGTACGGCGAGCCGTCGGGCTTGTCCCGGCGAGTGATGCGGAAGCGGACGGTATTGGTCGTGGTGGCGGTCATGGGGAAGAGGACAGAGATCAGAGGTCAGAAGACAGAGGTCAGAGGTCAGAAGACAGAAGACAGAAGTCAGGAGTGAGGAGTGAGGAGTGAGGAGGTAGGAGGTAGGAGTGAGGAATCGGGTTGTCTTGTCGTTTAGCGCGGGCCCGAAGGGCCCGGCTCGCCGCGTCCATCACCCCGTCACCGGCCAGCGCACCTCAAACCCCACCTCGACCCGTTGCCGCAGCCAGCGCAGGAACGAGCGCGCTTCGTCCTGGTCGCCGATGTAGTTCAGGTCCAGGTGCGCCAGCGGTTTTCCATTCACATCGTAGAACCACAAACCCGCGGCGGCATCCGTGTCCTCGCGCCACTGGGCGTCCTTCACATCGGCGATGCGGAACTGCGAAACGCCGGCGGGCGTGGTGATGCGAAGGCATGGCGCGACTGGGTTGGCGCACTCGCCTGTTGCGACGCCGCCTTGCAGTGGTTCCGTCACCACCTCGACCTGCCGCCGGCGACCGCGGCGGATGTCGCCGGCGATGGAGACCCAGGTGATCCACGCGGTCAGGCCGATGAGCGCCATCGAGCCGTAACGCATCGTGGGATTCGACCACTGCAGCACGAGCCAGAACGCGAAGATCGCCGCCATGCCGACCGCGCCGAGCAACCGGGCCCGCACATATTGGCGCAGGCGCCCCGGCGGCAGCCAGAGGTGGCGCTCGTCGGCGGCGGGTGCGGGTTGGATCGTCGCGGTGTTCATTTCCAGGCGTGTTCGTTCCCGGCGCGTTTGTTCCCAGTGTGGTCATTCCCGTTTAGCGACGGAGCTTGCCCCGTTTCGGACGGGTCACCCTGGAACCAACGGAGCGGGGCAAGCCCCGTCGCTAAACATCGCAAGCGTTCACACCGTCACCGTCTTCTTCTCTTCCTTCTTCGGCCCATCCGTCTTGCCGTAGTTTCGCAGGCGCGGCTGCACCATGATCGCGGGCACCGGTTCGTAGGCGATCGTCGGCGAGCTGGTCGCCGCGTCGTACCTGGCGATGGTCGTGCGCATGAAGTTGTCGTCGTCGCGTTGCGGGTGGTCCGTGCGGTAGTGCGAGCCGCGCGATTCCTTGCGGAGGATCGCGCCGTGCAGAATCGCCTCGGCATAAATGAGCATGTCGCCCAGGGCGCGGGTGAAGCTGAGCGTCTGGTTCGTCCACATGCCGGTGTCGCTGAGCTTGATCTGCCTGTACTGCTGGCGGAGCTTGGCCACAGTGTCGATCGCCTGCTGCAAGCGCGGGCCGCTGCGGACGACGGTGGCGGCCTCGGTCATTTCGTCACCCAGTTGTTGGTGAATCTTGTACGGATTCGCTTCGCCGTTGGTGCTGATGAGCGCCTGCATCTTGCTCTTTTCGCGTTCGACGAAGTGATCGAACAAGCCGGCGGGCGCGTCCGCCGCGCGGCTCTTGACCGTGTCGGTGACGTAATTGACGACGGAAAGACCGCAGAACAAGCCGTCGAAAATGCAGTTGAGCAGGGCATTGGCGCCGAGTCGATTGGCGCCGTGATAGTTGTAATTCACTTCACCGAAGGCGTAGAGCCCGGTGATGTTGGTCATCATGTTGTTGGGCGCGCCGAGTTTCATGCCCACGACCTTCGACATCGGCTCGTCGGTGAACTCGCCCGGCTCAGCGCCGGGGACGCGCGTCTTGGGGAGATCGCCCGGTTTGAGCGCGCGTTTTTCTTCAGTGAAGGTCGTGTACAGACCGCCCATGGAATAGTGCACGGCTGGGAAGATTTTCATCGGGACTTCGACGGGGCTGTCGCCGGTGAATTTCTCGTAGATTTCCAGGATGGCGTGGAGTTTCTTTTTCGTGTCGGCAGGCAGATGGGAGACATCGAGATAGACCTGCCTGCCGCCGGCAACGCCGAAGCCTTGGACGACGACTTCAAAGATTTCTCGTGTGGCGACATCGCGTGCCACGAGGTTTTTGTACTTCGGATATTTCTCTTCAAGGAAGTACCAGCGTTCGCTGTCGGGAATCTGCGCGGGCGGCTTGTCGCTGTTTGGGTGCGGCTTCCACTTGCCGTCGGCGCCCTTGATGGCGGGCACCCAGACCCGGCCGCCTTCGCCGCGGGCGGATTCGCTCATGAGCCTGCACTTGTCTTCGCCGGGGATGGCGGTGGGGTGGACCTGGATCATTTCCGGGTTGCCCAGCCACGCGCCAGCCTGGTAGCAGCGTGACGCCGCGCCGCCGGTGCAGATCACGGACATGGTGCTCTTGCCGTAGACCATGCCGCACCCGCCGGTCGCCATGACGACGGCATCGGCGCGGAAGGCCTTGATCTCCATCGTTCGCATGTCCTGGGCGACGATGCCCTTGCACACGGGCGCGCTACCGCCGGGGCCGTCGGAATCGCTGGTCACCGGCCAGAGGAATTCCCAGAACTCGTACTTCTTCACCTTGCCTTCCGCTTCGTAGCGGCGGACCTGTTCATCCAGTGCGTAGATGAGTTGCTGCCCGGTCGAGGCGCCGGCGAAGTGGGTGCGTTTGAAGAGCGAACCGCCGAAGAGGCGCAGATCGCGCTGGCCTTCCCTGGTGCGGTTGAAGGGCACGCCCATGCGGTCGAGCAGGTCGATGATCTTCGGCGCCCAGTGGCACATCTCGTAGATGGGTGGCTGATGGGCGAGGAAGTCGGCGCCGTAGATGGTTTCATCCACGTGCTCCCACTCGGAGTAGCCCTGCTGGCGCGCGACCTCGTTGCAGGCGTTGATGCCGCCCTGGGCGCAGACGCTGTGCGAGCGCTTGACGGGCACCATGCTGAAGAGATCGACGGGGGTGCCGGCCTCGGCGATGCGGATGCTGGCAGCGAGGCCCGCGAGGCCGCCGCCGATCACGATGACACGTGGTTTTTCTGCCATTTTGACGACACTCAAAAAGCCCGAATTGAACCACAAAGACACAGAGACACGAAGAATAAGCAGAAAGGGAGAATGACGAAACGGACGTTGTGGCGAGTCGAACTGATTCGCTGTTTTCTTTGTGCCTTTGTGTCTTTGTGGTTCAATCCGGTTTGATCACTTGCTGTTCCATCCGGGCAACACGAACTTCAAGACTTCCTTCTGTGCCTCCGTGGTGTCCTTGTTCAGGTCGTACTTCAACGTGCCCACGAGGGCGACGAGCATGAACACGGTCAGCGCCGCGCCCAGGCCGATGCACACCTGGCCCCAGCGTTTCTGGGCGGTTTTGGTGATGGTCAGGCCCCAGGAAATCGCGGCGGTCCACAAGCCGTTGCACCAGTGGTAGATCGCCGCGCTGACGCCGACGAGATAAAACGCGACGATGAGCCAGCTCTTCTGCAGGGCGTAGGCGGTCAGCGGCGTGGTGAGCGGGACCTCGGCGAGCTTGTGATCGAGGCCCGGCACATCTTCGCCACGCCAGTAGAAGGGCGTGAACCAGCCAAAAATATCCCAACGCCAGCGCAATGTGGCGACGTGGATGAAAATGAAGATGAGTGCGATCCAGGCGGTCAAGCGCTGCAGCATGTATCGCCTGGCGGACCAGTACGGATAATTCGCCACGTTCTTCACCGGCGACTCGGTGCCCACGACCATGTAGACGACGCCCAGAGCCGCGTGAAAAGCGATGGCGCTCCACAGGGCGATCTCGACCCAGAGCAGGGCGGGCATGGAGTGGATGAAATCGACTTCGTGCTGGAAGTGGTCCGCGCCGCCGGGGCCGTTGGCACTGAAAAAAATCTGCGAATTGGTGAACAGGTGGACGATCACGAACAGGCCGATGGGCACGATGCCCGACAGCGAGTGCAGCCGGCGAAGCAGAAAGTGGTGCCGGGTCAGGAACGACTCGGCGGGCGGATGGACGGCGGCGGATGCGTGGTCAGACACGGGGGCCTCGTGGGGATGGCGAAGGATGAAGTCGGGGGTTGTGGAATGCCGAATGTCGAATGTCGAATGTCTAATGTCGAATGTCTAATGAATGACGAATGCCCCAATGTCGAATGACGAATGACGGAATATTCGACGAACGTCCATTCTTGTATCGCAACTCATCGATGGCAGCGGAAACGCCACCGACCTCAACTCCGTCATTTGGCATTCGACATTGACCCATTCGTCATTTATCAGGGAACTCTGAATATCCCACGAGGATCGCGCGCCAAGGCGCAAAGCACGCAAAGAGGGAGGCGTTTCTTTGCGAGCTTTGCGCCTTGGCGCGAGACTGCTTTGGTTTTTCAGAAGTCCCATTAGACATTCCGTCATTCGTCATTGGGTTTTCGTCATTCGTCATTCATTCGTCATTTTGATTTCGTCATTTGTCATTGCGCCGCGATCACCCGCCCTTGCGCTGCTCGCGCTGGGCGGTGAGAATCTGGATGTACGCCTGGCGCAGTTCGTAAAGCGTGGAGTTGATCAGTTCGTTTTCCTGCGGCGTGAGGTTGCCCTTGGTCTTGGCTTCGAGCATGCCGAGGATGTCGATGTTGTGCTTGGCGAGTTCGGGGTGGACGACGCGCTGGCCGGTGCGGGGGTCGGGGAAGGCGCCCAGGAACAGCAGCGCCTGCGACGCCATGGTGGAGACGAGGGTCTCGAAGCTGGCGGGGGGCAGTTCACGTCCGCCGGCACTGACGCCGGCGGGGCGACTTGAAGTCGCCACGCCTTGGGTGCCGCGCGAGGTTTCGGCGGCCTTGACCTTTTCCTCTACGCGGTGCTTCTCCGCCTGGAGTTCCGCTTTCCAGTCGTCGTCCACGTGCAGCTTCGGTCCTTGCGGTGCGTCGGGCATGGTGGCTGTCCTTTGCGGATTCGCCGCGGTTAGTCGATCGGGGAAGCAAGTATAGTGCCCGCGCGAAATCGGTGCCAAGCGGGGAATCCCCGTGCGGCGATCCGTGTCGACATTTAGCCGGCGGGCTTGCCCGCCGTGGGCGCTCGTTCGAGCTTCTTCGCGAGTATTGAACCAGTTGTTCGAAGAGGCGACGAGGGAGAACTGGATGCAAGCGTTTGCCGACGGTTCGCGGCGGGCAAGCCCGCCGGCTAAATGGTTCAATCTCTTCGTCTCTCCTTCTCTCCGTCTCTCCTTCTCTCCGTCTCTCCTTCTCTCCGTCTCTCCGTCTCTTCCTCCTTCCCTTCCCTCACTTATAATCCGCGCCCCCTGGAGCACCCCCCATGAGCGACAACGCCCGCGAAACCAGCCTGACCCTCGACGTGAAGTTCGACGACAAGGGACTCGTGCCCGCCATCGTGCAGAACATCGACACCGGCGAGATCCTGATGGTCGGCTGGATGAACGACGCTGCGCTGAAGCAAACCCTGGCGACCCGCAAGGCCACGTTCTATTCGCGGAGCCGAAACAAGATGTGGGTCAAGGGCGAGGAGAGCGGCCACATCCAGGAAGTGGTCGACGCCCGCGTCGACTGCGATCAGGACGTCATCCTCCTCCGCTGCAAGAGCCACGGCCCATGCTGTCACGTGGGCTATCCAAGCTGCTTCTATCGCTCGGTTGATCCGGCGGGCGGACTCAAAGTGGTCGCAGAAAAGTCCTTTGATCCCAAGTCGGTCTACAAGAAGTGAATCAAGTTCAGATGGAGTCAAAAACTGCTCGGCGCGTGCGATTCCACTGGTTTTCCACAATCCGCGGAAAAATCACCCGGCTTGACGACGTCGAGTGACGGTTTGGACGTCATCTCTCAAGTTGTTTTGAGACAAGGATTTGCGTCGAATGATCGCCTCTCGACAATCGGCGGATCGCACGATTTATAATATCGCTCTCGAAATATTTACAAAATACCATGAATTTTTGAATTCGCGCGCAGGGGCATTGACAACGAAATCTTTCATGTTATTCTTACACACGATGGCTCAGGGAAAACCCTGATCCAGAAGTAGTTCAACCTAGGCCCCCGGAAGCCCGCGTTGCAGGAGTTCTCCTGTAGCGCGGGTTTTATTTTTCAGGCAACTGGGGCTTTCACTGGTGACTCGTTGGTGACTCGTTTGCTCTCCCCACCTTTCGGGTGGTGAATCGATCTCACTTCTGAACACCGATCATTGAGCCTGCTCAGTGATGCTGAAGCTTGTTCACCCCGTTGAGCGCCGCGATCTTGTAAGCCTCCGCCAGGGTCGGGAAGTTGAAGACGTTGTTGATGAAGTAGTCGGCGGTGCCGTTGAACGCCATCACCGCCTGCCCGATGTGGACCAGTTCCGTTGCTCCGGTGCCGATCGCGTGGATGCCCAGGATGCGGCGGTCCTCCTCGTGCATCAGCAGCTTGAGCATGCCGATCTCATCGCCCAGCAGTTGCCCGCGGGCGATCTCTTTGTACTGAGCGATGCCCGCTTCGTACGGAATGCCTTCGTCGGTGAGCTGTTTCTCGGTCTTGCCCACCATGGAGATTTCCGGCACGGAGTAGATGCCGAACGGGAAGAGCTGCGGCATCGACTTCACTTCCACGCCGAACATATGGCACACCGCCAGCCGACCCTGCTCCATCGCCGTCGACGCCAGCGCGGGGAAGCCGATCACATCGCCCGCCGCGTAGACGTGCGGCACTTCCGTCTGGTAGTGCTCGTTCACTTTCAATCGCTCGCGATCGTCGAACACCAGGCCCACGTTGTCCAGGCCCAGTTCCTTGCAAACGCCCTTGCGGCCGATGCAGTAGAGCAGCGTCTGCGCTTTCAGATGCTTGCCCGATTCCAGCGTCGCCTGCACGAGCCTGCCTTCGCCATTCGAGCTTTCGCCGTTCTGCGGATCGAGCAGTTCGATCTTCTCGACCTTCTCGCCCAGCCGCAGCGTGATGCCCTTCTGCCGCATGAAGTATTGAAACGCCTCGGCGATTTCGTGATCGAGGAAGCCCAGCACGTGGTCGCGGCCTTCCACCAGGATCACGCGCACGCCCAGCATGCTCATGATGCAGGCGTACTCGGTGCCGATGACGCCGCCGCCGACGATGATCATCGACTTGGGCAGTTTCTCCATTTTCAGCAGCGAGTCGGAGCAGAACACGTTCTGATCGTTGAACGGGACATCCTCCGGCCGGGCGGGCCGGGTGCCCACCGCAATGACGAAGTTGTCCGCCGTGATCAGTTCCACTTCTTGCCCACGGGTGATGTGCAGCAGGTTGGGGCCTTCAAAGCGGGCGTGGCCCCAGATCAGGTCGATGTTGTTGCGGTCGAAGGCGTCGCCGATGACGCCCCATTCGTGCTGGCTGACGTTGTGGCTGACGCCGATCAGGTCGCTGACGAGAATGTGGCGCTTGATTCGGCCGTGGTGCCCGAACGCCCCGCCTCGGCCGGTGCCGGTGAAGTGAATCGCCGCCTCGCGCATCGCCTTGCTCGGCAGCGTGCCCGTGTTCACCTGCGCCCCGCCGATCACCGGCTCGCGCTCGATGATGCAAACCCGCTTGCCGAGCTTGGCGCCCTGAATGGCCGCCTTTTGCCCCGCCGGGCCCGTCCCGATAACCGCCAGATCGTAATGTCGCATGGGCGCACCCTCGTCTTGGTAAGTCCCCGTCTGACTGTATCGTCGCAATGGTCTGTACGGATTAGGCAACATGGGAGGTCAGTCGATCCTTCTGGCCCCGGGACGGTGCCTTCTTCAGGACGGGTGTCGGCACAAGTCAGTCGCACAGCGCGATTGTCACAGCGTTTCGACCTTAAGGATCGTGACCGAAATAACCTCCCGACTTGGCCGTTTCCGATTCCCCTCCCTCCTAGGGAGGGGTTAGGGGAGGGTCGGGCGCACTGCATGATTGTGCATGAAATCAGGCTGTTTGCCCGACCCTCCCCCTGCCCCTCCCTAAAAGGGAGGGGAGTCCGAACCTTGCGAATCGGGAAGTTGTTTCGCTCCGATTCCTAAGCAATGACGGCATGAATGAGACAGGCCCCGGTCGCACGAACCGGGGCCTGTTCACTCTTGGTCTGTCTCCTCGGCGTGCAGGTTACGCCACGCGATGGCGGCGACGGCGACCCGCCAGCAGGCCGGCGACGATCGCGCCGAGGCTCGCCGTGGCGGGCTCGGGGATGGTCGTCAACTCCAGCAGGCGGTCGTTGCCGCTGCTGGGGTGCTGGATGTTCACGTAGGCGACATTCGGGTCGAACGGGCTGAAGTACAGACCCGTCAATTCCGAACCCAAGGTCCCGTTGCTGGCCCAGCGGCCGATGGACTCGGCGACGCCGTCGTTGTTCGTGTCGAACACGAACCAGATGTCGTTCTCCACGCCGCCGTTGGTGTCTTCAATGACGTAGAGGTTGCCGTCGGCGTCGAGCGCCAGGTTGTCCGGGTTGTTGAACGCGCTGCCGACCGCCAGTCCGGTGGCGGCGTTGATCGTGCCGGTGCTCAGGAAGCGGTTGATGTTGCCGGTGGTCAGGTTCATCTGCCACACGTCGTCGGTGGTCGTCGCGGTGAAGTAGAGCACTTCATCGCCGTTGGCCAGGCGCTTGATCTGCATGTCCTCGGGGCGTTGGTAGTCGGTGCCGACGAACGCGGCGAGGTTGGCCGTGGCGCGGGCATCGACGGAGGAAATGCCGTTGGGATCGGTGATGGTCACCGCGCCGGGCAGGCCGGCGCCGGTCGTGTCGGTGAAGGGAATCCAGGTGAACGCGCCCTGCGCGTTGGCCGCGTTCGCGCCCAGGCCGTCGCCGACGCGGAGGACCGAGGTCTGGCCCGCGTCGAAGAACGTGGGGACGCCGGGGGTCTGCGAGGTGTACTTGTAGATGTTGCCGCCGTTGAGTTCATCGATGAAGTACATGTTGCCGGCAGCGTCAAACTGAATGCCTTCATGCGACGTGCGCGGAATCACGTTGCGGTGCAGCGTGTTCGCTTGCGCGACAGCCGGGGCCGCCAGCGGCGTGGTCAGTTCGAACAGCCGGCCGAAGGGAGAGGCGTTGTTGTTCGGAACGCTGTTCCAGCTTTCCTCAGCCGTGATGAACGTGCCCCACGGCGTCCAGTAGGAGGCGTCGAACGCGACGTGGCTGTTGATCGCCGGCGCCGTGCCGGGGCTTTGGAAGATCGTCTGCGTCACGCCGGTTTGCAGATCGGTGCGCTGGATGCCGGACGAGCCCGTCTCGAACACGGTGAACAGGAACCGACCCGCCTGCGGGCCGGTCTCGTTCAACGTGATCATGTCCCAGTTGCCGCTGTTGGGCTGGCCGGCCGCCAGTTGCTCGTTGCGGCTGGCGATGGACCGCTGCGCGAAGTTGCCCGCCGAGAGCGTCAGCGGAGTCGCTTCGTTGCTGGTCGGGCCGGCCGACGCCGGCAGCGGCGTGAAGTTGTCGAACTGGGTTGCGTTGATCGCCAGAGCGGGCGACACACAGGCGGGCACACAAAGTCCCACCAAAGCCAACAGATTGCGTCTCTTCAACATGATCAAACCTCCTCAAACAGGGTGAAAGAAATTGCCCTTGACACGTTTCCCACCGCACTCGTCACTGAGTCCGATCAAAGGGAATTGGGCGAGCGGGGATTAGAACGAGGCTGCGTGAGCGGCGCGCTTCGCCTTGGTGATAACCGCGTGTCCAAAGGGTCAGGATTCGATTGGCGCCCGGCCGGGGAGGAAGACCCGCAGCACGTTTTTTGATGGAAAGACAGCCGCTGGTGCGGACAGGTGGCCGTGGGGGATCTGCTGCGCGGAGAGTTGAAAGGTGACGGCCGGGTCAAGCACGCGATCGCACCAGACGTGCCCGCGATCGGCGATGATGGGTTCGAGGTTGTCGCCGGCGAGCAGGGTGTGCCCAATTTTCCGGGGGCTTGGTCCCCTCTCCCCCAGTCTGCTGGGGGAGAGGGTTAGGGTGAGGGGGACGGTGAACCTTGGGCGTCCATTTGTCGCTCGACATCGCAAACCCCCTCACCCCAACCCTCTCCCCCGCAGAGCCGGGGGCGAGGGGGCCGATCCACCGTCCCCGGAAAATTTGGCAGACCCGGCGAGCACCGAGCCGAGGTTGCGCTTGATTCGCCGCACCGCGGCGCGGATACTGGCCATCCGTGGCCGCTTGGATTGAGGCTGTCGTGAAAAACAACATCATCACAGGAGGCTGCCCCACGTCATGACCGACTCGCGATCGGCGCCGCACATTGAACCAGGATCGTTCCCATGCTTACATTCCGCCAATCCTCCCGTACGGTCAACACTTTCTGGGTCTGTGTTGCCTTGCTCGGCACCGGCCTCCTGGGGGTCGCCTTGCCGGCCTGGTCACAGCCGCGCGGCGTGAAGGATGGCGAAGTGATCGAGGAAGCGCCAGCCGTCGCCCCCAATCTCTATCGGGCGACCGCCGTCAAACAAGACGGCGAAGTGGTGATTCGCATCAGCGCCCGAGAAACCCGACTCAAGAAGAGAGAACCCGGCAACAAGGAATCCAAAGACTGGATTGACTGCTGGACCGAGATGGATCCACTCATCTTCGGCCAGCAGATTCGAGCATACAAACCGTCGGGCGAAAGTATCAAAGAAGCGGCGCTCCTAGAGGCTCTGGCAAAACCGGTCGCGGTTGTGTGTTTCCAGCGGGCCCACATCAGCGATCCAGAAAAGCCCGATTCGTTTTACATGGGACTGTTTCGCGACGATGTTGTGATCCTTGTCTTTGAGGCAAAATACTGGCTTCGATAGGCCAAGCGAAATGGCATTGGGGATAAGCACAGAATGCCAACGGAAACCGGGGAGAACCAATGGACTCATCCGCTTTTCTGCTTCCGTTTCCTTCTCCGACGACCTCTTTCCTCAAATGAACATCTCTCCCGTCACCCAAACCATCGGCAACGTATGCGTTGTTCTCGCCGCGATCGTATTCCTGTTCCGGCTGCAACGTCTGCTGTGGGACTACGCGAGCCAGTACTTGAGCGACAATCGCTGGGCGAGGCCTGTTCTCTTCGCTTTGGTTCCGATGTGGCTGCTGCTCATGGGCGGAATGCTCTGCATGACCGCCGGCGGCGGATTTGACTCAATGGGCCTGGGCCGGCCTGTGCTCTATGCGCTCACCGTCGCTGCGAGCGTCGCGCTGGCGGCCGTTACCTTCGTGTTCATCGCCCTGTACATTCGGCCGGGATTCACGCCGCGCGCCATCTATGCCCCGGTGATCTATCTCGTTCCCCTGGCCACCGGGTTGCTGGCGGTGCTGACCCTCAACCAAAAATACGTACCGGGGCTTCCCATTCAATGGTTGCGTTGGCCGTGGACCCTTTTTGCCGCCTTGAGCCTCGTCGCGTGCGGGCTGTTCTTTGGACGGCGTCTGGCCAACATGGGTTCTCGCGGCCTGGCTGACTTTGCGCGCCGAATCGTGGACGCCCGAAATGCGGCTCCGGAGCACCTCGCCCGAATCGCCGCGCTCGATCCGCAACGCGACTTCGCGGAACTGCTGGATCTCGCCCGACCCGTTCGAAGCCGGGCTGTGCGGAACGCCGCCATGGTCCGCCTCCGCACGAATCCCGCCTTCGCTGAAACACTCGCTGCCGAGCTCGAATCGCCAAGCCCGTCCACCGCGCTGGAGATTGTGCTTGGCGCCGCGTTTTCGCCGCAAGAGCAGAAGCGTCTGGCACTTGCGGCCCGTACCGCGCTGGAGCGATTCATCGCCGAGATTCCTGCGCCCAACGACATGCCTCGCGCCCGCCAGAAACAATTATTGAAGTGGGGACGCAAGACATTCCCGGCCATCATCGGGAAGTTCTCCGCCGCAGACGTTGATTTCTCCAAGGTGATGCCCACGTTTGAGGCCGCGCTGCACCCCGACGACACCCGCCGATGAACCGGGAAGACCAAAGAAGCCGAAAAGGGGAAGCCGGAAGACGAAGACGAAAAGGGGACATTCTTGAACGCCATTCGGTTATCTGGGTAGCTGATTGACTCAAGTCCGGTCGACGGGTGTTGGTTTGGAGACGTAGAGGGCTTTCACTGCTGGGGGCCGCGTGGTCACGGCTTGTTGCATGAGCCGGTAGAAGAGCTTGCCTCGATGCTGCGAGAGGCGGCGATTGAAACGGAAAGAGAACTCGTCCAGGTACGCTTGGAGATGACCGGGTGTGACCGCTCCTTGATGGGTTCCGCCCAGCCAGCGTTTGAGCAGGGAGATCACCAGATGGACATGGTCGAGTTGCTCACGCGCCGCCGCGACGCCGGTGGTCTGGACATGCGGATGATGATCGAACCCCGCCGCTTGGAGGTGATCGTCGACCGACAGGCCATCGGTCACCACCTGGGCTCCGGGTTCGACACAATCCCCAACGAATGATTCGGCGCCAGCCCGGTCGATGGTCTTGACGCAGCGAAAACGAACCCGCCCCAGCCTCTTCTTGGCATCCCCTTCCACCGCCACAAGAACCAAGGTCTTGCCCTCTGCTCCACGCCCCCGAGTTCCTTCCTGTTGCCCACCTACATAGGTTTCGTCCACTTCCACTCGCCCGGCCAGACGGTCGCGGCCGGGGCGGACCATGACGCTGCGGAGTTTCCGCAGCCAACCCCAGGCGGTCTGGTAGCTGCCAAAGCCGTAGGTGTCGCACAGGTTCTTGGCGCTCAGTCCCGTCTTCTGAACCCGCTTACTTCGTGCGCGGCTCCTTTCGTAAGCCGATCAAGTTGCGGCGGTGCGTCGATCAATTTGCCGAACCCGCTTACTTCGTGCGCGGCTCCCTTCGCGGCCCACGCGGCTGCACCGCCGTGAGCCTTCACTTCGCCGTGATCGACAGCTTGTCGAAGCAGGCCTCGAACTCACCGGTGCCGACGCAGGTGGCCGACACGTGCGTGGCGGCCGGGTACGTGCCCAGTTCCGACTCCACGCTTTGCTCGGCCCAGTCGCCTTCGGTCACGTCAGTGCCGAAGGTGGAACCGAGCCAGGTGTCGCCTTCGAAATAATCGATCTTGATCTGGGCCGTGCCCGACTTGGCGCGGACGGAACCGGTGAGCGTGTAGGTCTTGGTCTTGTCGACCTTGATTTTCTCCAGCGTCGCCACAGCCCAGTCGGCGTTGCCCTTCAGGTGCAGGCAGGCTTTGCCGTCCTTCGGTTTGTCCTCGCTGATTTTCGCGTCGACCTTGCCGCCCTCGGCTGCGCCGGTCCAGAGCTGCGCGGGCTTGTCGCCGATGCGGTTTTCGAAGCTGCCGTTGGTCAGCAGATTGCCGCCGGCCGCCGGTGCTTCCAGCGCGATCAGTTCCAGGTCATCGAACCACGCGCTGCCTTTGCCGGCCAGCGCCGCTGCCACGCTCACGAATGTCGCCTTGGGAAAATCGCCAGCGCGGTCGGTCAGCGACACGGCGATCCACTTGCCGGCCGTGTCCCCCGCATCGCCCGGGGTGGTGGAGCCGACGTAGTTGTGCCCCTCGTCGAAGTAATCGAACTTGATGGTGGCCTTGACGCCTTGCCCCTCCGCTTTGACGTAACCGCGAAGCAGATGCGATTTCTTGCGATTGATCTCCAGCCTCTGCACGGCGACCACGCCCCAGTCGCCCTCACCCTTGATCGCCAGCGAACGCTTGCCGGTGCGGCCGTGCTCACCGATCCACGCCTTGAAACCCTCGGCGGGCTTGGCGTTCATCGTGAGCCCGTCAGGCAGCGCGCCGGCCTCGTACTCCTCGAACGACGGCTTGGCGAGCAGGTTCTTTTCCTCCGCCGGCGCAGCGGCAGAAAGGATGAAAGTCAAAGCCATTGCGATCACATTTCGCGTGAACGTGAACATGAGAACCCTCCTGGGATGCGGTGAATTGTGGAAGTGTACCTCGGACAGGTCATCCCGCTTACTTCGAGCCTGCGAACCTCTTGCGGGGGTGTAGTCCACTTTTCCGGCGACTGCCTGCAAGTGTGGCATGGGTAAGCGCAGGCTCGGCGGAGCTTACCCGTGCGCCTTGCGTCACCTTGGCAAGGGTAAGCTCCGAAGACTCCGCTTACCCATGGCACCCAGCATCGCCGGAATGATGGACTACACCTCTTGCGGAGTGGCCGGGGCAGGAGGCTCTGCGGATGCCCCGGAACCCGTTCACCTTGCGCGCTAGTTGCGGAACTGGCGAGCGTCCTCGCGCCCGTTCCGGGGCTTCCGCGGACTTCAGCCCCGGCCACCCGACCACCGGCCGCTCGGCCCCTCCGCCACCCGGTCGCGGACCCAGACAAGCGGGGTGTCCGCGCGGGGCAAGGCCCCACGGCTAAACGGTGGAGGCGGGCGGGTTCGGGTTCATTCCCCCGCCGCCACTGTCTTGCCGTCGGGCTTGGGCGGAGGCGGCGGCGTGAGCAACTGCATGGGCGGCAGCGTGCCGATGTGGTAGTTGTGGCACTTGAGGCAACTGTCGCCGGCGAGCTGCGGCTTGTGACAGGTGATGCAGGTTTCCTTGTTCACCGCGGTGAAGCCCGCAAGCTCAGCCGGGAAATCAAACGGATCGAGCGAGGCGAACTTGGCCTTCAGGTCGGTCTTGGCGGGCTTGTGGCAGACCTGGCAGTTCTTCAGTTCGGGCAGGCTCAGGTGGGGCCGGTGCGAGAACTTGACGAACGGACGCTCCTGAATCTCCGGCCGCTTGGCCTGCCAGTTGATGAGCAGACCGCTGGCGACGGAAGGCGCGGCGGCCTCCGCGTCGGGCGCTTTGGCGGCGGCCTTGGCGGCGACGAGCGATTCGAGCTTGGCGGCGGTCTGCTCGATGCTGTGGCACTTGACGCAGCCGGCGGCGACGTCGGCGGTCATGCTGCTGAAGAACGCGCGGGCCGGCGAAATCGGCCCGGCATCCACCGGCGCTGGCGGCGTGGCCAGGGCGCTGGCGCTGAGCCAGGACTTGAGGAAGATGTTGCCGTGGCCCATCGCCCGGTAGCGCAGGCCGAAGCTCGACTCATCCAGGTACCAGCCGCCGGTGGCGACGCGCTCCTCAGGCGAAAGCGCGACTTCCTTCGCCGGCGGCGGCGCGGTCTTGGGCGTGGTGGCGGGCTTCTTGGTGTCGCCGTCATCTTCGAACAGATCGCCGCCGGGCTTCTTGGGAGTGGCGGGCTTTTTCGGTTCGTCGTCGTCGAAGAGATCGCCGCCTTTCTTGGCGTCCTTCGCAGGCGCGGCCTTGTCCTTGGCGGGAGCGGGGGCGGGTTTCTTCGGTTCGTCGTCGAGGTCGAAGAGATCGCCGCCCTTCTTGGCGTCCTTCGCAGGCGCGGCCTTGTCCTTGGCGGGAGCGGGCGTGGCGGGTTTCTTCGGTTCGTCGTCGTTGAAGAGATCGTCGGCCTTCTTGGCCTGCAGGGCGAGACGGTCGGCGGGCTCGTCGTTCGTCCAGACGCCTGCGGCGTTTCCGCTAACCGGCTTGACCGGCGATGCAGGCTTGTCCGCGAAGACGCCTGCGGCGTTTCCGCTAAACGGCTTGACCGGCGACGCAGGCTTGTCCGTGAAGACGCCTGCGGCGTTTCCGCTAAGCGCGGCGCTGACCTTGGCGGACGAGGCATGGAACTGTCCGACCCAGGCGCGAATCGCGCCGCGCGGCGAAGCGCCGGCCACGGTGGTGCGCACCTCGTCATCGGCTTCGTCGCGATCCGGGCGTTCGTGGCGCCAGCCGCCGCGGCGGTTGTCCGTTTCGTCGAGCGGCTCGTACTTGATCTTGCCGAACTCCAGGTCCGACTTCTTGTTCATCAAGTCCCGCACGCGAATGACGGCGATGTGCTCGATGGTGGCCCGCCATTGTCCGCTGACGGCGACGGTGACGCGCGACTTGACGCCGGTGCGGATTTCCGCGTCGCCCGGCAGTTCATCGCCGGCCCGCGCCACCTGCCAGGGGCGAGTCGCGCCGCCGACACGGACCTGTACCAGGCCGCGCACCGCCACGACACGCGCCACCGCCAGCGGCGGCGCCGGATCTTTGGCGACATCCAGAATCTCCGACGAAGGCTTGGGCGTCACCGGTGTCGGTGTCGGCGTGGGCGTCGGCGTGGGAGTAGGTGTCGGAGTCGGCGTCGGCGTGGGAGTTGGTGTCGGGGTAGGCGTCGGCGTCGGGGTTGGCGTGGGAGTGGGTGTTGGGGTCGGGGTCGGGGTCGGGGTCGGGGTCGGAGTCGGAGTGGGCGTGGGCGTCGGCGGCTTGGGCTTGACGGGGTCAGGCAACGTCGGGATCACCGGGTCGGGCGTCACCGGATCGATCGGCGACGGCAGCTTGGTGGTTGGGTCAGGCCGGGTCGGATCGGGCCGGGGCTTGGTGGCGGTGGGGTCGCCGGTCGTCGGCGTGGTCGTGGGCCGCGCCGGGTCGGAGGTCGTGGGCGAGGGCGGCACCACGGGCTTCGATTCAGGAATCAACGAAGGCAGCGGCGCCTTGGGCAGATGAAGCTTGTCGTCGACCAGGTCTTCGCTCAGGTCGGCTGATCCCAGCGGCACGCGCGAGCTGGGCACCAGTTCCGCCCGCGGCGTGACGGTCGGGCCCACGGCCAGCACCTGGGGCGCGGCCGTGGTCTTGATCGCACTGGGCTTGGCGTCGTCGAACAGGTCGTCGTTCTTGGGCTTGGGCTTGGGCGGCGTGGGCTTGGGCGGTTCGTCGTCGCCGAAGAGATCATCCGCCGGCTTGGGTTTGGGCGGCGTGGGCGTGGCGGGATCGGGGGTCGGCGGCGTCGGCGGCGCGACGCGGATCGGACGGTCGGGGATGTCCTGCATTCGCCCCGCCCGATAGAGCGGAATCGTGTCCAGAAGATCGGGGAACCACTGCGATCGCGCCGACACGATCACATCCACCGGGAACTGCGCGGAAAGCTCCGCCAGTTCGGCGTCGCTGATCTTGCGGCCCAGCGCGTTGCCGAGGCGCTGCCGCAGCGCTTCTTGCCCCTTGAGCGACAAATCGTGGACCAGTTCCTTCACCGCCCAGCCGATTTTCACCACCGCCTGCTTCTGTTCCTTGGTCGCCTTGGTCAGGTCGTTGAGCTTGAAGTTGGCGGGCAGGCTTGCGATGGCGGCGGCGGCGGCGGGGTCGCTGGAGAGAATCAGGCTCATGAACGGCGAGAGCTTGCCGTCGATGTCGTAATCGGCGCCGCGGGGCCAGGAGCCGATCCAATCACCGCCGTCGGCCGCGAACTCTTTGAGCAGATCCATGTCCAGGCCCGGCAGATGGAAGACGAGCAGGCCCTTGCCGCCGGACTGCATCGCCTGCCCGTGGCAACTGGCGCAGGATTCCTCGAAGGGCCTGGTGGCCATGTGGCGTTCGCCGATGTCGCCCTGGTGGCAATCGGTGCAGGCGAACAGGCGATTTTTCTGCTGGAAATAGCTGGTGTGGGAACTGTGGTCGAAGATGATGCGCGTCCGCCGGTCGTACGGGAACCGGTCGAACGCCGGGTGCCCGTTGGCGAGGCTGGCGAACTGGCTGGTATGACAGGCCTGGCAGTTCGCATTGGTCATGAAGGCGAGCTGGTGTTCCTGGCCGCGGTGTTCGATGTGGCAGGTGGAGCAGGCGAGCTGCTGGGCTTCATCCTTGGGCACGCCGGGTGCCAGGGACGTGAGCACGTTGCGCAGGAGGCCGCCGTCCTGCTTTTTAGCCAGTTGCTTTTCGGTGATTTTCGCCAGCAGGCCCGACGGCACGCCGTGCGCCAGCAGGGGCTGGTGGCGCATGCCGGGATGGTCGGCGTGGCAGCCGAGGCAGTTCTTGCTTTCCTCGATCGCCTGCGGGCGGTTGCCCAGCGCGGTGCCGGCCCAGTGTTCGGGCATGGAGCCGCCGTCCTCGCCTTCACCTCGAGCCACGGAATGGCAAGCGGCGCAGGATGCGGGGTTGGCGTTCTTGAGCACCTGGCCGTGGGCGAAGGACAGCTCGCCGGGCTGGATGAACTTCATTCGCTGCTCGCTGAAGAGCATCAGGGAGAGCAGGCCCACGGTCAGCGTGATGGTCCAGAAAATCACCTTGCCGCGCAGGGCGCGGACACTGCGCCTCGGCTGGCACTTGGCGATCGAGTTGCAGCAGGAGCCGTCGGGCAAGGGGCCGTGCTTGCACGCGCCGCCGCGGCTGGCGGGGCGGGTGCAGTTCCAGCGATCGCCCTTGCGGACGGGGATGCATTCGCCGGCGGCCTGGCAGTGGCCTCCCTTGTCGGGGCCCAGGTGGCAGGGCCTGCCCTCGCACAGGTGTCCGCAGACCCAGCGCTGGTTGGGGCGCTCGTACTGGCTCTCCTGATGGCCGAACTGCTGAAGCTTGAGTTTCTTCATGGCATCCTCCCCATGAAGGCGTGGACGATGATGACGTGGGCCGCCACGCAGGTGAGCAGGCTGTAGGTCACGGCGATGTGGACGAACAGCCAGCCCTTGAGCGTCTTCTGCAAGGCGCGCTGGTAATCCAGTTCATCCTTGACGTAGACGAGCTGCGCCAGTTGGCCGGCCAGTTCCTTTTCGCGGTCGTTCAGATAGCGGTCCAGGTCGCCGAATTCCGTCTCGTAATTGTGCCGCGGGCGCTTGGATTCGACGATGTGGAACCAGTAGTTGCGGAAGCCCGCGAAGTACTGGTTCAGCCGGCTGCGGTAGTAGTCGGCGATGGTGGTGGTGCCCGTCTCGGCGACGGACTCGACGACGAGCTTTTCGGCGGCCTCGTGCAGGTTCCGGCGATAAATCGGCATGCGCTCGAACATCAGCTCCTCAGCGCACACCGCCAGCCGGCGCGGGAACGACCGGGTGATGAAGATGCCCACCAGGCCGCTGCCGACGACGAGGATGAACAGCACGGTGATGAGCGTTTCCAGTCCGCCGTTGGGCACCCGGAAGCCGGCATGGGCGCCGAACATGGGAATGGTGAGCAGGCCCAGGTACAGGTGAATCTGAAGCCAGGTGGAGGATCGCAGGATCGGGAGAAAGGAGAGCTTCTTCCTCAGGTTGTAGGCGGTGAGCACCAGCATGACCGTCAGCAGGCTCCATCCCGTGAAGAACGCGGTGCGGTTGAGCGACTGGGCCCTGGCCCAATAAAACACCACCACCACCAGTGCGGCAAGCACGGTGAGCAGAATGGCGACTCGGCGACGTTCGGCGAAGGTACGCATCAATGATCCTGCAATGCCAATCTGACAAATCGGGCTTTGTGTTCTGATTGATCATTCGTCGGCGCGAAAGCGGATCGTCCCATTTTCCCGCGCCCAACGTTCGCTAAAGCCAACATGAGAAATCTGATTCTTGCTCTTGTCGAGTTTTCGATCGGCCTCTGCCGCTACGACTTCTGGTTCCAACTCATAAACCACTTTAAGTTTCATAGGATCGGATTTGTAAAAGACCGCAAAGTATATTTTCTGGTTTCGGCGCAGTCTTTCAAGCGACTGTTTTCGCTCTGCGGGTGGACTGCTATAAACCCTGTCAAGCTGTCCCGTACCACCCTCTTGGCATGATAGGTATTCATAGACCATCTTGCTGTTGGGGTCTCGGGCATCGGGACCGTGTTTCGACGGCAACAACTCGTGTTTCAGTTGTGTGGCAACGATCAATTCCTTAACAAGTCCAGGCTGCAACAGATTAGGGATGCCTATTCCGCGTGCCAGCGCTGCTGCCTGTTGAACCAAGTCAATGATTTTGAGATGTGCCTCCCGGCTCATTGGAAAGCTCCAATAGTGGATGCCAATCTCGCTCTTCAAGCCTCAATTGACCAAGCTCGACGAAATTCGCATCGAGCTCAAACGCAATGAAATCGCGACCGTGGCGCTTGCAGACAACCGGGCACGTTCCGACCCCCGCGAAAGGATCCAGAACCAGATCGCCCGGACTGGAACTGGCAAGCACAAGCCGCTCGATCAGACGGATCGGTTTCTGGATCGTGTTCAACGCATCGCGACTGACCAGTTCTTTGGACTTGTAGGTGAGCTGCTTGATGTCGCCCCATACGTCGCCGGGATTCTTGCCGTCATGATTGAACTTCGTTTTTCCATAGGTGCCGTTGCGCACCGAAGGAACACGCTCGCAGCGCATGCGATGCTCCAACTCCACCAGTTGCGGCACGCGAATCGCGTCGAGGTTGAAAACGCGAGGGCGCTGTCCCTTGATGAAATAGCAAATGATGTCGTGGTTGTTGGTGTAGCTCAACCTGCCCTGCGAAAGTCGGCTGGGTTGGTACCAGACGATTCGGGACCGCAGGTTCAGAAAGGGTCGATAGTCGATGAAATCAACGCAGTCGTGCTTGCCGAAAAGATAAAGCGCGCCGCCGGGCTTGAGCTTGGATGCGAACCGGCGAATCAACCCCAGGTTGAACTGCTGAATGTCGTCGACCTGATCCCAATCATTGGCCGTGACGCCATAGGGTCCGTCGCACACGACGAGATCGACCGATTCGTCATCGATCTGCTCGATCAGTTCGAGCGCGTCGCCATGATGGATGGTGTTTCGCTCGATCATGGTCTACCTCGACAGCCATCCCGCAAAGTTCTCCGTGTTCCGCATGTCGATGCGCTTCAGCGCGTCGTGCGGGCAGGCTCGTTCGCAGCTTGGCGTGACGAGCTGCTCGACGCACAGATCGCATTTGGTGGCCTTGACGATGGGGGCGTTGTTCTTGTCGAGGACAAGGCCGCCGGACTCGTCGCGGATTTCCACCATGCGGATGTTGTTGTACGGGCAGCTGTTGGCGCAGGTGGCGCAGCCGATGCACGTCAGGTCGTTGACCACGACGCTGCCGGTGGACGCCTCGCGGCCGATGGCGCCGGTGGGGCATCCGATCATGCAGACCGGGTCGGAGCAGTGCATGCACGCGTTGGCGACCATGTAGTGGTCGTACTTGGGGCCGTGGCGGATGAACTTGGGGTTGTTCTCGTGGGCGGCGGCACAGGCTCGGACGCAGTCGTCGCAGCGGGTGCAGCGGTCCAGGTCGATGATCATCGTGGCGGTGCCGTTGATGAAGCGGTTCTCGACGAGGAACTCGAGCAGGCCGGTGTCGATCTGCTTGCGGGTATTGACGCGGGCGACGGGCAGCGACAGTTCGCGTTCCGGCCTGGGCTTGTCGCCGTCCTTTGCGTGCTCGGGGTCGGGCGTCCTCGCCTGCACCTGGACCATCGCGGGCAACTGCTCGGGCTTGAGCATTTCCAGCACGTACTTCTCGACGATCGGCGACGGCACGCGCAGGATGTCGACATAGCCCACCGCGCGGAGCGTGTTCTGCAGCGGCACCACGTCCTTGCTGCGCCAGTTGTGGGCCAGTTCCTGGAACCCGTAGATTCCGCCGGCTCCGGTGTAACTGAGCGTGCGGTGGCCGTTGCCCTCGCGCTTCGAAACGCGGGCGAAACCGGAGCGGATCAAGATCAGGCCGTTGGGATAATCGCCTTCCGACGCGATGACCGGTTCCTGCGCCAGGCGTTCGGCGGCGCCCTGCTGGGCGAGCGTCTTGTACGTGGCGTACCACTCGAATCCGCCGTGCGTTTCGAACTCCGTCTCGTCGGCGACTTCCTTCAGTTGCTTTTCATCGAGGTGGGCGAAGATGGGCGTGTCGCGCAGGAAACTCTGCAAAGCGTTCTTGCGGTAGAGCGCGTCGATGTGGCGCTTCAGCGCCTCGTCGCGGCGACGGATGTCGCGCAGGCCCTGCCAGCGGATCTCCAGAAGCTCCGCGTCGCTCTCGGCCACGATCGTCGCCGTGCGCGGGATGCGCCCCAGCGCCGCCAGTTCGCCGAAAAGCGAACCCTCGCCAAGCTGCACCGTCTTGTGCTTGCCGATGACGCCCGGCACGTCCTGCAGGAACACGCGCACCGTGTCGCCGCTGCTGCGCTGAGCGGTGCCGTCGGCCTTGGCCTGCTCGTACTTTTTCAGGTTGCGCACTTCGGGCAGGCGCGGGTTGGCCCACCACTGCGACAGCGCCTCCCACCAGCCCTTGCGCTTGCGCGTCTGCCGGCCCAGCACCGCCGGCGGCAGACTTTCGAGCACCACGCGCACTTTCCCCTTCAGAACCAGAAACGCCGAGTGCCCGTAGTCGCCTTCGCGCACCACCAGGTCGCCCGTCTTGTATTTCACCAGTCGCGTGTCGTTGGCGAGGATGCCCGACAGCGGCGTCGACTCGGGGAACTTGTTCGGATCGATGCTCTTGAACGGCTCGACCTTGAGCAGGCGATTGACATCCGCCTCGGTCATGTCGGGACCGAACGGCACGTCCCACCGTTGGGGTCGATCGATGGCGATGAGCGTTTCAGCCATGGTGAAGCGATGAGCCGTTAGCCGTTAGCCGACGTCGGAAACTTCCAGACAAACCTGTATCGTCGGCCACAAAAGCTAACGGCTTATGGCTAACGGCTGTCGGCTTTGTTTCGTAAACACAACCCCCGGCTTCCGCCGGGGGCTGTGCAGATGAATCGTTTGATTACGGCTGCGGCTTGCCCTTGTAGGCGTCGGCCTTGGGGATCAGCGGATCCACCGCCGCCAGCTTGCTGCCGTCGTGGTTCTCCACGAACTTCTTGGCGACCTCGGCCACTTTGCCGGGCAGTTGCTCCAGCAGTTCCTGGCTCAGCTTCAGCGAACCGTCGTCGCGGCGCTCCAAGCCCTTCATCAGAGCGGAAAGCTCGGCGATGTCCACAGCCTTGACCACCGCATCCAGATCATCCACCCGGGTGCGGATGCGGTTCAGAATGGCGGCGCGATAGTTGCCCTTCTCGGTGATCTTGCCCGCCGCGTAAAGCGACATTTCCAGGTCGACCACCCGGCCCACCACGTACATCACACGCTTGCGCTCCTGCGTGGTGTCCTTGTTCTCCGGGCCGGCGAAATAGTTGTGCTTCACTTCGCCGTGCGACCACGACACCAGTTCAAAGTCGCTGCTGGCCTTGTGGCCGCCGACGTTGACCAGTTGCTCGTTGGGCACGAGGTGGCAGGACAGGCAGTTCTTGGCGATCAGGTAGACGCGGTCCTTGCGGATCATGCCGGCCGCATCCGCCTTCTCGTGGCGCATCTTCTTGTTGTCGGCGCTCTCGTCTTCCTTCTTCTTGCCGGCGCCGTAGTCGTTGTGAATCTTGACCCAGTCGGCGGCGGCGCCGTGGCACGATTCGCAGGACACGCCGGAAATCGTGGTCAGATCCTTCGGATCGGCGCCCTTGGCGGTCGAGTGGCACTCGACGCAGAAGCCCGTCTGGCGATAGCTGCGGGACAGGCCCAGCTTCTCAGCGATGGGCCGGCCTTCCTTCAGCTTGTCCAGGGTGCGGAAGTGGTGCGTCTTGCTCCAAGCTTCCGTTTCCTTCTGGTGGCAGTTAATGCAGTTGCCGCCCTTCTCATCGTTGCCGATCACCTTGGAGTGATCGATCGAGATGATCTGAGCCTGTGCGGCAACCGCAAACATCAACATAACGGCAGGGACGAGCATACGGGAGATCATGGTGCGACCTCGAAAAGGGGTGATGAGTTCTGAGTTCTCGTTTCTGAGTTCTGAGTTCTGGGTGAGTTCTGCGTGAGTTCTGGGCTCTGGGGTTTGGGTAGGGTGGGTTGAGGCTTTGCGAAACCCACCACGCGGTCACTTTTGGTTCGCCAATGGTGGGTTTCGCCGAGCCTCAACCCACCCTACGTCGTTACGCATCCAACACGACTTTCGTTTTCGGCTGCCCCACGCAGGTGAGGCAGGAGCCCTTGTCCGGGGCAGCGCCCGGCGGGTTAGCGTAACCGACTTCGCCTTCCTTCACCGCGACGACACAAGTGCCGCAGTTGCCGGCCCGGCAGCCGGAGTCCAGCGTCACACCGTTCGCCTCGCCCAGTTCCAGCAGCGAGGTGACGGCACCGGTCCACTTGCAGGTCTTGCCGCTCTTGGCGAATACGACTTCCAGCACCGCCCCGGTCGGCGCTGCTGCAACTTCCGCAGCCGGCGCCGCCGCCTTGTTCACCTTCTTGACGCTGGCGGGTCCGAACGCTTCGAAGTGAACGCGCTCATCGGGAACGCCCCATTTTTCCAGGTCGCCCACGATGGATTCCATGAACGGGCCGGGGCCGCACATGTAGTAATCGAAGTTATTGGAGGGCAGCGTTTTCTTGAAGAGCTCGACGCTGACGCGCTCGGCGTGCTGGTAGTCGCGCTCCAGCACGTCGGTCTTGCCGGGCTTGCTGTAGCACACGTGCAGGTGCAGCTTGTCGTGCTGCTTGGCCAGGGCTTCGATGTGGTCCTTGAAGGGATGCTCGCTGCGGTCGCGCACGCCCAGGAACCAGTACACATCGCGCTTCAGCGTGCCGTCGGCGGTGAGCAGGTTGATCATCGACAGCACCGGCGTGATGCCGATGCCGCCGCCGATGAGCACGATCCCGCCCGGCGTGTTCTCGACATCCAGGAAGAAGTGGCCTCCCGGCGCCTTGCAGTCGAGGATGTCGCCTTCCTTCACGAAGTCGTGGAAGAAATTGGAAACGAGACCCGGCGGCACTTCCTTGTCCTTCGGAGCCGGCACGCGCTTGATCGACACGCGGTAGTAGTCGGAGCGCGGGGCGTCCGACAGCGAGTAGCAGCGGATCGTCGCCTTGTCCTTGCCGGGGATCTGGAGTTGAAAGGTGAGATACTGCCCGGGCTTGAACAGCGGCAACGGCCGGCCGTCGTGAGGCTTCAGATAGAAGGAACAGATATCGCCGGGCTCCGGCACCCGCTTGGCGACCTCGAACTTGCGGATGCCGCTCCAACTGGCGACCTGCTGCTCCGCCTTCTTGCGCTGGGCGCGGGCGGCTTCGATGCGCTCCTCCAGCAGGCGGATCGACAGGTCCTGCTGCCGAGCCTCGCGGCGAGTGCGCGTGAAGTTGCCGAACACCAGCACCAGCGCCTGCAACAGCACCAGCGCCACCAGGGCCCCGCCTGCCAACATCATGAGACTGTGTGCACTCACAAAAACCCCTGTTCGTCTCGACAACATTTCACAACTGGGCAGTTGCGCCGATCTTAACTCACGACCCGCGCCGATGAAAGGCGAATCGATCCGGTCCTTCAATGTCGGCGTTTTCGCCGAGCAAATTCCGTCAGCCGTCAGCCGTCAGCCGTCAGTTCCACAGGCTAGCGGTCGGGCCGAGTCCGCGAGGCCCACCCGTGTCTTGAGCGCTGAAGCAGGTGGGCCTCGCGGACTCGGCCCGACCGCTAACCGCACGACGCGATTTCTCAGAACTTGAACCGGTACTCCGCACGGATGCCGGACAAATCATCCGCCGCTTCGCGCAGGGCGTACATGGCGTCCACGCGGAAGATCATGGCGTTGTTGATCGGAATCTGGAAACGGACGCCGAAGCCCAGTTGATCGCCCGGGGCGCTGGCGTCGTTGCCGTGTTTGCGGAGGCCGGCGATTTCGAAGACGAGCTGCTTGTCCAGGTTGAACAGCAGTTCGAGTCCGGCTGCGAAGCCCACGACGTCCCGGCCGGTGTCGTCCATTTTGGGGAAGCCGGTCAAGCCGTCCGTCTCGAAGAGGATGCCGGTGTTCTTGAGGATGCCGCCGGCGCCGGCGTCACGCGCGAGGGACTGCGGCCGGTCCTTGCTGAAGAAGAGGTTGACGTAAGGAATGACGGTGGATGGATTCTCGGTGATGAAGGAGTTTTCGAGCAGCAGGATGACGCCGTCGGCCGTGCGGGCCGCGCCGCCCGCCGGATCCTGGCCCACCGCCGCCACCACGCGGACGGAGTTGCTCAGCCAGCCGAAGTATCGCTTGGTGAACGCGCCGGTGAAGTTGTGGTAGCTCAGGTCGGCGCCGGTGTTGTCGTCGATGTAGCCGTAGCCGAACTCGTAGTAACCTTCGGACGCCTCGATGAAGGTGGTGATGCCGTAGAGATGGACGCCGTGGTTGGCGCCGGGGACGGCATCGGTGGTGACGCGGTCCCACGCGGCGAAGAAGGTGATGTCGAAGTTGCTGATGTCGAGCGCGGTGGAGTGCATGGCGGGCAGCGTGATCGCCATGCCGGCAAACGCGTCCTCAACCCACACGCCGTTCTGGAACAGCAGCGGAATGATGCCCAGGGCGATGGGCATGTCGAACTGGGAGTAGGTGTTGCTGAAGCTGGAGAGGATGCTGCCGACGTCGCCTTCAAAGAAGATGGTGTCGAGGTTGCCGTCCAGTTCCCACTCGGTGCCTTCGTTCTTGGTGCCGCCGAGTTCGACGCGGCTGAAGTTGCCGTTCTTGTCCAGCGGGCGCATGAAGGCGTGGATGCGCTCGGTGCTGGTGATCTTCAGATCGAGGTCGAGATTGAGGCGGGCGGCGATGATGGCCTGCTCGTCCCTGCCGTTGTCGTTGTAGGCGATGGCGGTTCGGAAATCGCCGGAGGCGAGGAACTGCGGCTCGACCGGGTTGGTCTCGCCCAGGAACGTCATCGGTTTCTGGAACGGGCCGAAATTGTACATCTCGCGTCCCAGTTCCAGGAGCGGGCGCTGGGTGGCGTTCTTGTACTTGGCGCCGTAGATGTCTTCCTGCGCCTTGGCGTCGTAGGGGACGTCTTCGTACTTCGGATCGCTCTTGAACACGTCGGGGTTGAAGGGCACCTTCTTCGCCTCAGGCGACATGTCCAGCCCGGCGCCGCCGTGGCCGGCGCCGTGATCGCCGCCCTTGGCGTCCGCCAGCGCGAACAGGCCGGGGTAGGACACCGGGTCGCCTTCATCGGCGCGCACCGCCGAAGGAGCGACAGCCAGCGCTGCCGCGATTGAACAGGTGCGAACGAAACGGCTTCGACGAAGCCCCGACAGTTCCCTGGTTGTCATCGCACGAGCCTCCAGCGGCCACGAAAAGCAGCCGCGAATACATTCATGTCACTCGTAGGGTGGGCGTCGCCCACCACAATCAATCTTGCGCGTATTCCGTGGTGGGCAGTGCCCACCCTACACGCTCCAACTTCTTCCCGATCACTTCACTTCGAACTCGACCGTGTACGGATGGATGTCGATCATCCACTCGTTCATTGCCTGTTCCATTTCCTTCGTCGCGCCGACGAACTTCATGAAGTAGATCGGCTCCGCCCGGCTTCGCAGCCGGACCGCCAGCCTGTACACGCCAGGCTTCGTCAGCAGCTTGCCCGGCACCGAGTAATTCGCTTTCCGCGTCCCCAGCGGGGGAATCGAACGAGCCTCCATGCGAACCGTCGGCGGGTGGTTGATCACTGTCGTCGGCGTGCCCGCCGGCCGCAGGAACGGAATCTGGTCCGCGTCCACGTTCACGGGCAGGTACATTTCGCGGTCGGTGCCCTTGACGTTCGTCGTGAGGAACTTCGACTGCAGATTCACCAGTTGATCGTCGTGGGCCAGCTTGCCCGCGCGGACATCGAACGAGTGCAGGTCCGCCATGTCGCCGTGGCTGTCCACGTAACCCGTTTCCCAGATGTTCTTGCCTTCGGGATCGATCAGGGCGACGTTCAGCCAGATTTCAGGCTGGGCGCCCAGCGAACCGGAGGGCAGGTTGTGGCCCGGGTCCGTGTTCGTGATCTTGTACTGGAAGCTCAGGCCGCGGCCGAGCGCCGGCTTGCTGTCGAAGAACGGGCCATCGATGCGCGAGCCGTTCTCCATGACCGCCAGGCGATCCTTCTTTTTCTTTTCCAGGAGCTTGATGTTCTCATCGAGGATCGCGCGGGCGTCTTCGCGGTCGAACGAATCCTTCCAGTCATCGGGGAACGCAACCTTCAGCGTGCCCTTGTCCACTTTCTCTTCAAACTCCGGCGTTCCCCAGCCCGCGCGGAAATCGAAGCGGAGCCACTGCTCCATGGTCCACTTTTCCGCCTTGGGGTTGTGCGGGAAAATGCCGGGGTGGGCAATCGGGTAGCCGGGGCCGTAGAAGGAGTGGTTCGCGTGCTTGCGCTTGGCGGTGGGCTTGCCGCCGACGACCGCCGCCGGAGCCTCGGCATAACCGGCGGGCACGCCGGGGGTGTGGCCCATGTGGCAGTCCTGACACTGGATGCCCTGTTTCTTGGCGGGCGATGCGCGGTACTGATCCCATACCACTTCGAGCTTGATGCCGATGTTCACCGCGACCTGGTGGCAGGAGACGCAGAACTCGCTCTTGTCCAGTTGCTCGAACTTGATGGCCTGGGCGTGGACCTTGATGCCGGGGCCGGTCTTGTCGCCCTTGGGGTCCAGCGTGGTGATGTTCTTGATCGCTTCCTGCAGGCCGGCGCCGTCGCTGGTGCCGAGCACCGCCGCGTGGATGTTGCCCACTTCGATCCGGCGTTCGCCGTTGACCTTGGCGTACTGCGACTCGACGCGGTGGCAGGTGATGCAGGTGATGCCCTCGCGCGACACCTTGGTGCGCTTCCACAGGGGCAGATCGCGCTCTTCCTTCAAGGCTGTGCCGACGCTGGCGTGACACCGCATGCAGAAGTAACCGATCGTGCCCTGCGCCAGGTCGTTGATCTTCTGCTCGAACTTATGAAACATCGGAGAGATGGAGGCGTAGGCATGGTTGCTGACGCGCCACTCATCGTAAATCTGCTGATGGCAGGCGGCACACTTGCTGGCGCTGGGGTAATTGTCTTCCGCATAGAGAGCCGTGTGCGGATCGCCTTCCACAGCCGGCGTCACCTTGCTGCCGTCGGGCAGCGTGGTGGGCTGTGCCTTGGGCGGCGCGGGCTTGGGCGGGTTCTTCGCGTCATCCTCGTCATCGAGGAGCGCGCCGGGCTTGGGCTTGGCGGGCGTGGCGGGTGTGGCGGGCGTCACCGGCTTGGCGGGGACATCCTCGTCATCGAGCAGGCCGCCCTTGGCCTCGGGCTTCTTGGGCTCGGGGGCCTTGGGTGCTGCCGGCGTGGCGGGCTTCTTGGGCACGTCCTCGTCGTCGAGCAGGCCGCCCTTGGGCTTCTCCTGCGCGAACGCCAGGCCGCCGGCGAAGAGCGCGGCGATGGCCGCGATGCTGAGGCAGTACCGGAAAAACGAAGTGCGGGTGCTCATACGAAACCTCCACTGTCATCAGTCTGTTGGTAGCTTGACCCAGATTCCGATCAGATGCGATCAATCCTTAACAAAAACAGACCGCCACGATCCCGGCGGAAAGGCCCGACAACGGACAGTTGACTTGCCGACTCCACATGCACGGGCGCCCGGAATCACTTGAGGCCCCCAGGCCAGGCCCGACAGCCTGACTCCTTGAAAACCTGATTCTTTCGCCAGTGTACTCATGACGAATCCTTGTGCAAGCGCAATTCAACTCTGCACAATCCCACGTGAGACACATTCTCAATGCGGCACGCCGCGGGATGCGAATCCTCGACCTCACGCACAACCCGTGCCCAAACGCCATCACCGCGGGTCTCGCTTTCTCATCGGCTGTGACCCCGCCTGACGATTGAATATCGGCCCGACACGCGCCCAATCACACCAGGCCCCCACCCAGTGCTGCGCCAACCCGCGCGCGTCGGCGCCCCGGGAATCTCATTGCTCCACCACCGCCGTCCACTTACACTGCGCCGCTTATGAAGACCTCTTTCCGCATCGTCGTCGGCGCCGCCCTGGTTTATGCCGGCGGATGCAGCACTTTCTCGGCGAATAAAGATGACCGCGAAGTGATCCAGCCCGCCGACTTCGCCGTCAAGCCCGCCACGCCGGTGGAAAGCGATGGGCCCGCTCCGGCACGGGCGATTGAAGCCCCCGTGCCTGCACCCGCGCCGGCCCCCGTCAAACCCACGCCCGCGCCAACCACCGCGCCCGTCGCCGGCACGCAGACCGATCCACCCATCAACCCGGAACTGGCGAAAGAACTGGACAAGATCAAGCCCCCCACCATCACCGCCGCCGCCCCCCTGAAAGACGGCACCACCCTCACCGTCAACGCCATGATCGGCCAAGTCAACGGCCGGCCCCTCTACGCCAGCGAAGTCCTCCAGCCCCTCGAAGGCCAGTTCCGCGTCGTCGCATCCAAGACCACCAGGAACGAATTCCGCGCCGTGGCCGACAAAGTCATCGGCGATCGTCTTTTTGAAATCCTTTTTAACATCCTTTACCTGGGCGAAGCGGAACGCAATCTCACCGAGCAGGAACGATTCAGCGTCAAGGTCGTCATCCGCCTCAACCGCGAGGAACTCGTCCGCAAGCACGGCGGCGGCTCCGAAGCCCGCGCGGATGAAGAACTGAAACGCAAGACCGGCAAGAACATGGAGGAAACCCTCGAAGGCATCCGCCAGCGCATGCTCGTGGAGAAATACCAGAACGACATCGTCTTCCCCAAGATCAGCGTCAGCCGCCGCGACATCGAGCGCTTCTACAACGAGCCGGCGAACTACGAGAAATTCAACCCCAAGCCCGGCCGCAAGATTCGCGTCATCCGCGTCGCCAGACGCGAAGGCGACAACCAGGCGTCCCTGCAGGCCAAGGTGGAGCGCATCGAGAAGGCGCTGGCGGAGGGCAAGCCGTTCGCCGAGGTCGCGTTGGACCAGGCGAATCTCTTCAACCGCGAAGGCGGCGGCAAATTCACCGTCACCGAAGGCGAGAAAACCATCGACGTCATCCAGGGCACCAAGCTCTTCGGCCCCGAACCCGTCAACGAAGCCATCGCCAAACTCGCCGCCGGCCAGCGCAGCGAACGCATCACCATCGGAGCCGCCGAGAACGTCAACCACTGGTGGGTCTTCGTCGAAGAGATCATCACCGGCAAATCCCGCAGCCTCCAGGACGCCCAGCTCGAAATCGAGCAGATGCTCAAGGCCCAGCAATACCTCATCATCGAAACCCGCTACCGCAAAAAACTCTTCGACGACGCGGGCTACAACGTCGACCCGGCCAACCTCAACGACCCGATGAACATCATGCGCCGCAGCCTCGTCGACATCGCGATGAACCTGCATGCGACCGGGTCGTGAGAAATTGAGTGAACGAGATGGGATCGAAAGAGTGGAACGGCCCCTTCCATCCCATTCCCGCCTGCTTTTTCTCCCCAATCCCTTCTGCCTTCTCCCTTCTGCCTTCTCTCCCGCCAGAAATGTCCCTTTTCCGCCTTCGCCGGCGGCGACCAAGGCGAACCGAGTCAACGACCATGAGCATGTCCCGGAAAATCCGCCACGAAGTCAAGGCTGTGCTCATCGCCACCGCGTTCTTCGCTGCCTGGTTCGGCACGCTCATGTTGCTGAAACGCCTGATCCTCGCGGAATACCAGATCGAGTTCCGCGGCTTGGCCTCGGCCCTGCTGGGTGCCCTGGTCGTCGCCAAGGTGGTGCTGATCCTTGAGCACGTGCCGCTGGGCGGGTGGGTGCGCCGGCAGCCCGCGTGGGTCGATCTGATCGCCCGCACCGCGCTCTACGCCGCCGGCGCTTTCGTCGCGATGCTCATCGAAAAAGCCTTTCACGGCAGACACGAATACGGCGGCTTCGGCGAATCGCTGGTCAAGGTCTTCCAGCACACGGATATTCACCACGTCTGGGCGGCGGCGATCGGCGTCACGGGAGGCCTGCTCCTGTTCAACATCGCCTCCTTGCTGAGAAAGCGCGTCGGCGGCGAAGCCCTGGGGCGAGCGTTCCTCACGCCGATGGAACCTTCGCCCCCATCGCAATCCCACCAATGACCTTGCCGCCAACCGGCGCCATGCGGGTCCCGCCGCAGGCGATCCTCGCCGGCGGCTCCACGCTCCCCGAAGAAGTGCAGGCCGACCGCGATTTGAACGTTGGCAATCATCAAGAGGAAAAACAAGAATGTCCCATTCTTCTTTCGTGTCCCTTTATTCTTTCGCCGGGCCACTACCGCCTGCGCGTTCCTGGCGGCTGACTGTTACCTTCCGTACCGATCGGACAATGTAAGGTAGCTATGCCGCCGGGCTGCTGGCGGGGCTGGGCTGTTCTTTGAGCAGTCTGCGCTCGACTTGCGGAGGAGAACGGCGGAGGCGGGAAGTGGCCGGAAAGTGTCCTACCTTTCTGGCAGTCAAAAGGTAAGTGTCTGCTTTGGCGATGGTTAAGGCCGATTTTCACCGCCAGGGGTAGGTGGCCGGCCACTGGGGGGCGATGCTGGGCAGGACATGGACGCCAAGCGAGGCATAGAATCCCGGCATCGCCTGACCTGAAACTCGCCGGCGATTTGACCCGACCTTGGCCGGCGAGACAATCCACTCACCCTAACCACAGGAGGTTTGCCATGACACGGAATCTGTCACTGATCGCGGCGCTGGTGCTTGGTTTGGCGGGCGTCGGCTTCGTTGGCGGCTGTGCCGACACGCCCAAGTCGGAACTGGGCAAGGCGGAACTGCACTCGCAGACCATGGACGCCATCGCTCGGGTGAAGGCGGCCGACCCCGGCACGACCACGTTCTTTAACAGTGCGGTGGGCTATGCGGTGTTCCCCACCGTGACCAAGGGCGGCGCGGGCATCGGCGCGGCGCACGGCATCGGCGAACTGTTCGAGGGCGGCAAGGTCGTGGGCCTGTGCGAAGTCAGCCAGGCGACCATCGGCCTGCAACTGGGCGGGCAGGAATACACCGAGGTGATTTTCTTCCAGACCAAGGAAGCGCTCGCCAGCTTCAAACGCGGCGACTTCGAATTCTCCGGTCAGGCGTCCGGAGCCGCCATCAAGGCGGGCGGAGCCGCCAACGCCAAGTACGAAGCGGGCGTGCTGGTGATCACGCTGACCAAGGGCGGCCTGATGGGCGAAGCCAGTGTCGGCGGGCAGAAGTTCTCGGTGACGCCGAAGTGAGGCGGTGACCACCGGATCAGGTTGTCGTCATTGCCGGTGAGCTTGATGCGTTCCGTTCCAGGCGCTCCACGACCCGTCTGGGTCTGCAGGCGATGCTGTGCGGGAAAGGCGCTTGTAAATCAGAATGTCCCCTTTGATCGTCCCAAAAGCGGCTACTCCAATGAGGATCGCCATAATTGACGGGCTAAGCGAGTGGAATCGATTTGCCTACGCGATGGGCGATAGAGTTCGCTTGTATAGCTTTGCCAATGAACTAAGAAGTGCCGGCCATTCCGTAATTCTAATAAATGGCGCTGTAACCGAATATGAAATGATAAACATTCTGAATTCGCATCAGATGGTGGTCGTTGTAGCACACGGCGGCGAAGACTATTATGACGCTAACAAGACGCCGCAGGCAATGTTGGTGCTTGGCGGTATCACCCAGTTATCCATCGATCAGACATTTCCGGCTCCGCCAGGCGGCGGAGGCCCAGTCGGTCCAAGCCAAGGAACTCTATTTCCAGAAGTAATTTCAGCCAACGAGTTGGATGGCATGGTAAACAATCCAACCCTCGAACTGCTTGTAGCAGGCTGCCGAACGGGAAGAACATCTCGTCTGCGCGATGCGGTTAGACCTAAGACATTTGTAGGCTCAACAGGCGATATCAATTCAGTCGGCGTCGACTGGATACTACAATATGTTGTCGATAGGCTGACAAGCGGCGAGGCTGTCGCACAAGCAACGTACTTAGCAAGGAGCAAACGCAATGTCGTTAATCCCACAAACAAAGACTTCCGTTAATAGCCGTTGGGCAAATGCGAGTATTGTAATACCAATTATATTGACTGCGCTCTTAGCGTTTATATTCCAGCCGATGGAGTTTACTGGCTTAACATTCGAGCGACAAAAACATGTTGCTGTGCGTTCAATTATGGACATTAGGTACGATGGTGAACCGATTCGCTGGCCAACAGCTGCGGCAATATGGTTTGCGGAACGGCCCATGCTTCGGTTATGCTTAGTTTTAACGGTTCTGGCTGGTGTAGTATCCGTGCCTATGTGCACAACGTCTCCACGACTACAAATATGTGGATATCATCTCATTCTAACTATATGTATTGCGTTTTGCTTTATGAATACCATTGGTGCATTAGGGCTATTGTTATAATGGGCAAAAGGACCGATCAAACGGGACAGGTCGACAGGTCCAATTTATGATTCAGAGTAGCCCTCGCAGCAACACGCGATACGCCTACGGCGCCCTGGGCAATCACGTCCTCGTCCGCGACAACGTCAAGCACGCGACTACCGGGGGCGGCGTGCCTTCCAACGAACC
>CAYRPN010000019.1:0-27382 GCA_964426135.1 uncultured Phycisphaeraceae bacterium
GGAGAGGGCTGGGGTGAGGGTCGGGACGCACAAGTTTGCAATCGCCACCATCGCGCGACGAATGCCGCAACCATCTGTTCGTCCAGACCCTCACCCGGCTCGAAGACTCGGCCACCCACTCCCTGGAAGGGAGAGGGAGCAAGGCCCCGGAAAATTGGGCACACCCCTCGGGGGGGGGAAGATGTGCCAGCCGGTCGCGCCGCACGCGGGCCAATGCGCGAAAAATCTGAGCCATCCGTGGCCTCCTGCTTTGAGGTTGTCGTCAACAACAACAACATCGCCGGAGGCCGCGTTTTATGAAACTTGATGCAACTTTCTTGCTGGCACTGAGTTAGGTTAACTTGATGGCGTTAGGGCCTGTCCCGTTTATTCGCCCGAATGCACCAAGCAAGTAGAGGTCTTTGTACGCTGGGCACCGTGCTATTTCTCCGTCAGATCGCAGTTCATCAAAGCAGGGCCGTGAAAACTATCGCGCTCAAGTTCGCCTCGGAGGGTGACGCTGTCGCGGGGTTTAACGCCAGCGAACTTGGCGGCGAATTTGCTATCGAACTCGCAAACGAGGATATCGCGTGCGCGGTCCCTGTTTGGATTATCGCCGCCGAGTTCAACGCGCACTCGACCGCGAGGTGTGACCTTCGCGGCGTGAAACGGGCCTGTCACTTCGATAGTCCTGCCGATCCAATCGTCGAGCCGGTCCTTGTCGCCGGCACCCCATTCGCCGCGGGCCAGCACCTCTTCGTACGTTGCCTTCAGCGGTTTACCATTGGCGTTTCCCGCGACCAGGACTGCGTAGTGCGGGAAGAGATCCGTCGCTACCGGCTCGGCTTCCAGCGTGCTGTTCCCGTCCTTCAGCTCCACCGGCATGTCGTCGCGCGGGCTGGCGTTCCAAACGCTAAGGAAGTCGCCGTGCAAGCGGACGGGCGTGCCGACCTTAATCGAGCCGTAGTAGCTTTGCCTGGCGAGCCCGGCCCCAGTGATGGCGAAGGGCGGTTCGGAGATGTGAAACTGGAGGAGGTCCTCCCATTGCGGATGTCGGCTGATGCGGAGCACACTCGCGTTGATGACGATGGGCTTGTTTGCCGTGATGCGTACGAGCCGAAGCGGGTTCAGTTGTAGTTCACGGATGAGTTCATCGATGTTGAGCGCGATGGCGACGGGCGGCCCGAGCAATTCGATCCGGCATCGCTCGAGCCTGCCGCCGCCGGTGATCTGCCCAACCACACGGATCCGCTGATCGGACGAAAGGCATGACCGCAGGCGACGCGTATCGCCGGGCATGCGAATACGGACGTGGCTGACCTGGTTGCAGCCGGCCGGGCACACGCCGATTTCCCAGTCGTGAGGGTCGATGAACACGGGTTGGGAGTAGGCCATGTCGCGGATGTACCCGTCGATCGCGGCGATCTTGCCGCGATGATTGCCCAGCCAATTCGCGATTTCGTCGTGAAACTCGATGCCCGCGAACAGGAATGCAGCGCGATCGATCACCAATTCCGGTTGACCAACGGGCTTGAACTCATCGCCTGGCGCTAGCGGGCGGGGCAGAGGCGTCGTGTTGAGCTCATCTTTGTCCGCGATCAGGTCTTTGTGATGTGAATGTTGATCGTTCGGATTTGCACGATCGTCGTCTCCGCAGCCAGCGGACCATCCGACGATACCAAGGAGCGAGGACGCGACAAACGCCTTTAGTCGATCGTGAGACATTGGAATCATGATAGTCGTTGGGACAGAAGTCAGAATGGGGACAGACCAGAACGGATACGTTCCTTATCTCCCCTCATCACCTTACCGCTCACTCTGAACTAAGGCACATCCCCGCGCCGCTCCTCCGCCTTGCCCACGCAGATGAGTTTCCTGCCTGTGCGGATTACGAACGCGCCATCCACCGCGGCGACGCCGTACACCCGGCCCTCCACGATCAACGCGCTCTCGGCGAGCACGGCGGCTTCCTTGGCGGCGCTCGCGTCGGCGCCGGCTTTGATCACGACGGTGCGGCCGCCCTTGGTGAAAAAGTACGCCCGCCCGTCCGCGCCGATCGGCGAGGCCCAGCAGGAATCGGGCAGGCGGTGCGACCACAAATCCTTGCCGGTGGCGACATCGACGGCGAAGACGACGCCCGGCTTGCTGACGAAGTAGGCGACATCGCCCAGGACCAGCGGTGAGCCGAACGAGGTGGTGGCCTGCTCGGCGCGCCAGACGATCTGCGTGTCGGCGACATCGCCGCGGCCGCCGAAGCGGATCGCCATGGAACTGGCGGGCGACCCGCCGCCGACGATGACCAATTCCTTCGTCGCGGTGGGCGCGGCGACGGTGTTGCCCTCGAGGCCTTCAACGTACCAGAGTTGTTTGCCCGTGGATGCGTGAACACTTTCGACGATGCCCGTGGAACTGAGCAGCACTTCGTGGCGACCGTTGCGTGCGATGACCACCGGCGACGTCCACGACACGCGCTTGGCGCGATCGGTCTTCCACGCGTTCTTGCCCGTGGCTTTTTCCAAGGCGAGGAGATAGCTGGGTCCGTCGTGATCGATCAGCGCGATGACATGGTCCGGTGTCTGGGCGAGGGAGGCGCCGACGCCGTGGTTGCCGCGGAACTCGCCATAGTCCTTGGTGAGCGATCGCTGCCACGCGGGCTTGCCGTCGTGGGTCAGGGCGATGATGTCGCCGCTTTCGAAAAAGGCGTAGACGTGCTTGTCATCCACGCAAGGCGTCGGCGCGGCTTTGGAAACGTAGCCGTTGTCCTCGACGCCCTGCGTACCGTTGAAGGTCTGCTGCCAGAGTTGTCTGCCGGTGTGGAGATCGGTCGCGGTGACCAGGAGCGTGTCCTTCATCGCGCCCTGTACGCTGGTGGTGAAGACTTTGCCGGCCCAGATGACGGGACTGCTCTGGCCGTAGCCGGTGAGGTCGATGGACCAGGCGAGATTCTGGTCATCGCCCCATTTCAGCGGCAGATTCTTCGCCTCGGTCAGCGAAGTGCCATCGCCGCGGAAGGAAGGCCAGCGATCGGCGGCGCGGGCGTCGGCGCCCCCTATCAATGACAGAATCGCCCAGCAAGTCAGCGAGAGGCGGCGCAAGGAATCCCACGTAACAGTCATGTGATTCGCCTTTCTACACCAGCAACGCCGCGCTCACGGCGTCTCCACAATATCCTTCTGCGTCGACGCGACGATGGCCATGAGTTCCGCCTTTTCCTTCGCCGGCACTTTGAACTTGTCGAGCGACGCCGCCAGATCGCCGGCCAGCGCGTTGAACTCGGCGGCGGTGATCTTCATGCCGGCGTGGGCGCTCTTCATGTCCCGGCCCAGGTATTTCTGCGGCCCGCCGGTGAGCTGGCCGATCAGATCGACCAGGCGGGTCTTGAGCGTGGCGACGTTCTCCGCGCTGGCGTTCCACTCGCGGATGGAGCCTTTGCGGGTGAAGTTCACCGCCGGGTTGGCGGCAGCGCGGGCGACAAAGTCATCGACGACCGCCTTGATCGCCGGCTCGCCGCCGAGGCGTTCGTAAAGCGATTTCGCGGCAACCGGGGCTGGCGCAGGAGTTGCGGGCTTCTCGTCCGTTGCCTTGCAGCCAGCCAGCATTCCAAGTGAAAGAACGATAACTGCGACATGAAGAACCGCACGCATAGGCTTACCTCCTGAGAAAAAACCTGAATGGCGAACGCACCGGCACCAGTCGGCTGGGCCGAGAACAGGCACAATATACCACGGCCGCGCGGTCAGTCTGTGAGGACGAGTTGATTGGGGCCGATGCGGTTGGTCGAGGCGAAGCCGTCGTCGCGGCCGTGGTATCGCCGCACCGATAACCTTGAGCATCGGCCTATCGGAATGCTGCACTCGCGCTGCCGGAATCCTGACGTCGTCGGCTTAACCCGCACAGGCGGACTGCCGATGGAATAGTTAGGAGGCATGCAAGACTAACTCCGCAGATTCGAATCGCTTCGCTCCCAGCCGGACGACTTGGAAAGTCGTCCCACATGCGATGCTGATCCTGCACGGCTCCTTCGACATCTTTCACGAGGCCCGCCATGACCACCACACTCGCCAGCGACGCTCGCCAATCCGCACGCCTGAAACTGCCGCCGATGTACACCTTGGTGCGGGTCAGGCCGGTCGGAGCCGAGCGGTATTGCTGGACGGGTTACATCTACGACATTTCCCTGACGGGGATGCGGTTCGAACTGGACGCGGCGGTGGAGCCTGGGACGAAACTGGAGATTCGCGCGATGCTGCCGGGGCCGGCCCACACCGCCATCAGCGCCAGCGGCCGCGTGATCCGCATCCACGACGACGACCACATGCCCGGCCCGGTGCGGATGGGCCTGATCTTCGATGCGTTCGAAGAAGGCGACCAGCAGAAGCTGCGCGACTACCTGGCGGCGGCGACAGCGCCGAGAATGTCGAGGGCGGCGTGAGACGCCTCAAATCTCAAATCTCAAATCTCAAATCTCAAATCTCAAATCTGAAATTTGAAATCTGAAATTTGAAATCTCAAATCTGAGATCTGAAATCTGAAATCTGAAATCATCCATTCTCAAATGTAACGCGCGGTGCGGGTCTCCTTCGGATTGATCGTGCCGCGTTTTTTCTTGCGCGCTTTGCGATGGGCGACGTGAGGGCGAATCGTGGCTCCGCGTCGAGCAAGGCTCGACGGCTAAACGTCAAATCCCCAACTCCCGCTTCACCGCGCTGAACGCTTCCATCGCAAAATGCAGGTCATCCTCACTGTGGGCGGCCGAGACCTGTACGCGGATGCGAGCTTTGCCTTGCGGGACGACGGGGTAGCTGAAGCCGATGACGTACACGCCTCGCTTGAGCGCCGCGTCGGCGAACCTCGTCGCCAGGGCTGCGTCGCCGATCATGATCGGCGCGATGGGATGTTCGCCAGGCAGAATGTTGAAGCCGCGCTGCGTCATGCCTTCGCGGAAAAGCTTCGTGTTGCGCATGAGCTTGTCGCGCCGCTCCGTGGAGCTCATGAGCATCTCCAGGCATTTCAGCGAGGCGCCGGCGATCATGGGGGCGAGCGTGTTGGAGAAGAGATAGGGCCGCGAGCGCTGGCGGAGCAGTTCGATGATCTGCCGCCGGCCGCTGGTGTAGCCGCCGGACGCGCCGCCCAGGGCTTTGCCGAGCGTGCCGGTGATGATGTCGATGCGAGGCATCACGCCGAAGTGCTCGTGCGTGCCCCGGCCGGTCTTGCCCATGAAGCCCACGGCGTGCGAGTCATCCACCATGACCAGCGCGTCGTGTTTGTCCGCCAGATCGCAGATGGCGGGCAGATTGGCGAGATAGCCATCCATGGAAAAGACGCCGTCGGTGGCGATCATTTTGAACCGTGCGGGCTTCCCGGCATGGGGACTTGAAGTCCCCATGCCGGGACTTGCAGTCCCTGTGCCTGGACTTGAAGTCCCTGTGCCTGGACTTGAAGTCCCCGCGCCAGCTTCCTTGAGCTTCAATTCCAGGTCCGCCATGTCGTTGTTCTTGTAGCGGTAGCGCGCCGCCTTGCACAGGCGGATACCGTCGATGATCGAGGCGTGGTTCAGTTCGTCGGAGATGATCGCGTCTTCGGCCCCGAGGAGCGTCTCGAACAGGCCGCCGTTGGCGTCGAAGCAGGAGGAGTAGAGGATGGTGTCCTCGGTGCCGAGGAACTCGCTGATTTTCTTTTCGAGTTGCTTGTGCAGTTCCTGCGTGCCGCAGATGAAGCGCACGGACGAAAGGCCATAGCCCCAGCGATCCAGCGCATCGTGCGCAGCCTTGACGATGAGCGGGTGATCCGCCAGGCCCAGGTAATTGTTGGCGCACATGTTGAGCACGGGCTGATCGGAGGCGGAACCTGGAGCGCGCGGTTCATTGGCGGGGCCGCTTGAAGCGGCCCCGCCTGCAACCCCGCCTGCGGCCCCTGCACTCACCTTGATGTGCGCATCCTGTGGCGTGGTGATCACGCGCTCCGCCTTGTACGTGCCGGCGGCGCGGATGGAGTCGATCTGCTGTGCAACGTGTTGCTTGAAATCCCGGTACATAAGGGCGTGCTTCCTTGGCTACTCCTTCAGCACCATATCAATGCACATCACCGCCGCGAGGATGAGCTGCCGCGCGGGATGATTCGCCGGCACATCCGGCGAAATCGTCAGCACGTAGTTGTCCGCGCTGGTGAAGATTTCCTTGGCCATGCCGCCCCACTTCTTCGACACGTGCGCCAGTTCCTTCTCGCCCGCCATGAAGCGGAAATCCCAGCTCGTCCACTTGCCCTTGAGCATGCAGACTTCGTTCTCCTTGTCATCCAGCACGGAGAACTTGCCGCCGATGGAGAAGAGCTTCTGCTTGAACATGCCGATGAGCTGGTCGTTCTCGTCGTATACCTTCACCTTGGAGAGGAACAGCGTGAACCCGCGCTGCACGCGCAGGATCGGCTGGCCGTCGGGCGTGGTGATGTGCACGTCGAACGGCGTCATTCGCTTCCAGTCCGTGAACCGCGCCAGCTTCGTGATGAAGCCCAGCTTCGGCTCGCGGCAGTGCATCAACTCGCCCTGCGTGTCGGGGTCGAGAATGTCGAAGTTGTTCGCGGCCTTGAACATGCCGACGTGCTCTTTCACAAAAAAAGCGTTGCGTGCGAGTGCGGGATGCATGGGGCCTCCTGGAGTTGAATGACTTCATCTTACGTTGTGGCGTACCGGCATCGTATCGAAAGCGAAGTGCGGCATGCTATCATTTGGAAAGCGGTTCACATGTGGAGACTTCCGATGCGAGGTGACGTCATTCGAGAGCAAGTGCATCAACTGGTCCGGAGTCAGCCGTTCAGGGCATTTGTTCTCTATTTGGAGAATGGCCAGCAGGTGCCTATCGATCATCCGGAGAACATTGCGTTTGACCCGGATGATGCCAGTGAGTTCAAGATGAAATTCACCGCCGTTTCGCGCGGCCGATTCGTCTGGGGCACATTCGACGCGGTGTCAATTGTCGGCGAGGTCGACACCGGACGCCTCACCGCCTGATCGCGCGGCTGTTCACCCCTCATTCCACGTCAGAATCACCTTCCCGCTCTGCCCGCTGATCATCGCGTCGAAGCCCTTCTGAAAATCCGTGTAGTGAAACCGATGGGTGATGACCGGGCTGATGTTCAGCCCGCCCTGCAGCATCACCGTCATCTTGTACCACGTCTCGTACATCTCGCGGCCGTAGATGCCCTTGATGGTGAGCATGTTGAACACGACGGCGTTCCAGTCGATCGCCATTTCCTTTTCGGGGATGCCGAGCATGGAAATTTTTCCGCCGTGACACATGTTGGCGATCATGTCGCGGAAGGCGTGCTCGTTGCCGGACATTTCCAGGCCCACGTCGAAGCCTTCGTGCATGCCTAGTTCCTTCTGCACGTCGGCGAGTTTCGTCGTGCGCACATCCACCGCCCGCGTCGCGCCCATCTTCTTCGCCAGTTCCAGCCGCCACGGATTCACATCGGTGATGACCACGTAGCGCGCCCCCGCGTGCCGACAGATCGCCGCCGCCATGATGCCGATGGGGCCCGCGCCGGTGATGAGCACATCCTCGCCCAGCAGGTCGAACTGCAGCGCCGTGTGCACCGCGTTGCCGTAGGGATCGAAGATCGAGGCGACATCGCGATCGATCGTCGGCTCGTGTACCCAGACATTCGACATCGGCAGCGAGACGTACTCCGCAAACGCGCCGGGCCTGTTCACGCCGACACCCTTCGTGTGCGCGCACAGATGCCGCCGGCCCGCCATGCAGTTGCGACAGAGCCCGCACACGACGTGGCCTTCGCCGCTGACGATCATGCCGGGCTCGAAGTCATGCACGTTGGAGCCGACCTCGACAATGCGTCCGACAAACTCGTGGCCGACGACCATCGGCACGGGGATGGTTTTCTGCGCCCACGCGTCCCACTTGTAGATGTGCACATCGGTACCGCAGATGCCCGTGCGCAGCACCTGGATCAGCACATCATTGATGCCGACCGCGGGGACAGGCACTTCGTCAAGCCAGATGCCGGGCCGGGATTGCTTCTTGACGAGCGCTTTCATGGTGGGTTGCATGGGGATATTCTCTGGTGCGACAGGAAGTGTAGCGATTCCGCCGCGGCAAGCAGGCATCATGTTCAGAGCTGCGGGGGCGTGCCAATTTTTCCGGGGCTTGCATTCCGGCCCCCTCTCCCTCTCAGGGAGAGGGCTGGGGTGAGGGTCGGGACGCACAAGATTGCAATCGCCACCATCATGTGACGGATGCCGCAACCATCTGGTCGTCCCGACCCTCACCCGGCCTCGAAGACTCGGCCACCCTCTCCCTGGAAGGGAGAGGGAGCAAGGCCCCGGAAAATGTGGCAGACCTAGTTGCGGTGCGCCACCTCCCCATTCACGTTCCAAGCGCGGGCCTGCCGATTAAACCTCGGTGAGCACCACCGCTTTTTCACCTGTCACTCTGCTCATCGGCAGCCATTCCACGCTCGCCCCGCTCTGGCACGCGCTGCGGACTTCCGAGCCGAAGGCCAATGTGATCGGCTGCTTGATGCCGCCGGGCGAACTGCCCACCTCGCAGAAACCGCCTGCTTTTCTGGGGCAGTTCTCGCAATTGGAAAAGATCGTCACGGAACGCGACGTTCGCCGCGTGCTCATCACCCTGCCGCTGGACCAGGTCGACCACGTCCGCAGCCTCGGCGACCGACTCGACAAGCTGGGCGTCGCCTGGCGCTTCCTGCCCACGCTGGCGGATCAACTCGCGGGGCAGACGGACACGCTGATTCACAAACTCGCGGCCGAACGCGCCCAGCCGCGGCTCGTCGATCCGTGCGCCATCGATCCCGTCAGGTTATTGGACCGCAGGCCCGCCCCGCTCGATGAGCGCGCCATCCGCCAGACAGTCGAGAACCGCGTCGTCCTGATCACCGGATCGGGCGGTTCCATCGGCTCCGAACTGGCCCGCATCGTCTGCCGGTTCAATCCATCGAAGCTCGTGCTGGTGGAACGCGCAGAGAACGCGCTTTTTGAAATCGATCGCGACATCGCCCGCCTGTTCCCGAAACAGAAGCGGGCCGCGGTGCTGCACGACGTGACCGACGGCCCGCGCACGCTGGCGGTGATGATGGCGCAGAAGCCCGACGTGATTTTTCACGCCGCCGCTCACAAGCATGTGCCCATGATGGAGGAGCATCCATCCGCGGCGATCGAGAACAACTTCTACGGCACGCGCTCCATCGCCGACGCCGCCAGCAAGGTGGGCGTCGATCGCTTCGTGATGATCTCCACCGACAAGGCGGTCAACCCCACCAGCGTCATGGGCGCCAGCAAGCGCCTGGCGGAACTTTACATCCAGTACCTGAACGCACGCAGCGAAACCACGTTCTCCATGGTGCGCTTCGGCAATGTGCTCGGCTCCGCGTGCAGCGTGCTGCCCATCTGGGCCAAGCAACTGGCCAACGGCGATCCGATCACCATCACGCACCCGGACATGACCCGCTATTTCATGACCATCCCCGAAGCGGCGGGACTCGTGATCCAGGCGGCGGCGTATTCGGGGAGCGGACAGGTTCAGCGTTCAGAGTTCAGAGTTCAGAGTTCAGTGGGCCAAGCCGCGCTCCCCAGCGCGGAACTCAGAACTCAGAACGCGGAACTCCCCGCTTCCTCCGGCGGCGAGGTCTTCCTCCTCGACATGGGCACGCCGATTCGCATCCTCGATCTCGCCCGGCGTTTCATCCAGCTCCAGGGCCTCCAGCCGGACGCGGATGTGCCCATCGTGTTCACCGGCATCCGGCCCGGCGAAAAACTATACGAAGAACTCGCCTACGACGGCGAAGACATGCTGCCCACGCCGCACCGCTCGATCCGTCTGTGGCGAACCACGCCGCCGGGCCCGCAGCGGATGAAGCAGATCATCGCCCGCTTCGACACCCTGCGCCAGCGCCGCGACGATGACGGCCACCTCTGGCAGCACGCGACGAGCGAAGAGATCATCGACGCCCTGCGCGATGCCGTGCCGGAGATGCGCCGCCCGGTCGAATCGCCGCTGCGACAGACCGCGTAAATCGACAGAGTCGGAAAAGTCAGAACAGTGAAGTCAAAATGCAAAAGTCAAAAGTCAGAAATGAACGCTCCGACAGGCTCTGACTTTTGCATTTCGACTTTCGCATTCGCTACTTTTTCTTCTCCGATGCAACCTTCTTTGCGCCGCGTTCAGAAGTGACTGCGTCAGAATCCAATCACGCGCCGGTGCGCTGCCCCTGCTGAAGCTGTTGCAGTTCCTGCAAGCGCTTCTGCTGTGCCTCGAGCTTCTTCAGGCGATCGCCGCGCATCTCGCGATACACCGCCATGCCTTCGGGCTCGGGGAACATTTTCACCGGGTCGCGTTTTTCCTTTTCCGCTTCCGCGTAGAGCCTGGGCTTGACGCGGTCGAACGCCGCCCGGCGCAGTTCCATCGGGGCCGAAGCCCAGATGCGGCCGCGCAGCTCCAGCGACGAAGGCGCGACCATGATGCGCGTGAAGCGCATGTCCATGATCTCCTCGATCGGCAGCAGTTCCATGCGATGCTGCGGCGCGATGGGCGTCTTGGCCTGGTCCTTCTGATACCAGTCGTACGCATCCTGCACCGCGCCCATGATCGTGGCGAATTCCTTGCGCCGCCCGCGCACCAGCGCTTCGACGGCGCGACCGATCATGCCGTTGACGAACGCGTTGACGCGCTCCATGTTCTCCATGTTTTCCTTCAGATCCAGCAGCACGAAATCGCGCAGCGTCAGCAGGTACCGCCCGGTGCGGATGTTGTGCTCCTGCGAGCCGTACAGCCCCATCGCCTTGTCCTTGTAGGCCTTCGATTGCGCGATGTTTCCGTCGAAATAGTTGGCGACGCTGGCGGTGATGAGGAAGTTCTCGTGGCCGGTTTCGTAGGGCTTTTCGCCGCCCTGCTCTGCCTTGCGCAGCTCTTCCATCGCGCGCTCCAGCGCCCGTTCGTACGTCGCAGCCATGCGCCCGTCAGGCGCCACATCCAGCGAATCGTCGTAAGGATCGAACGTGAGCCGGCCCGATTCGAAAAGATCCTGCGGCGCGTGAATCGTCTGGCGAAGCGCGTTGATGCGGTCCGTCTTGTCCTTGTTCAGCCGGTCCTGCATGACGAGCGTGCCGAGATAACCCCAGTACAGCGCATGGGTGGCGGGATGGCGGAAATCGACGGGGCCGAACTCCTCCATCAGCTCGAGCATGAACTGCGGATTCATCTTGTAGTTGTCGATGATGACGCGCTTGCGGAGGTGATCGACCAGCGCCACCAGCGCGGGGCGCAGCGCCGCGTCCTCGAATGCCGACACCAGCGCGGTCTCGTAGTACTGCGGCTGCTCTTCGACGTCGGCGGGGGTTTCCTCGGTGCGGGCGGCGTAGGCGTACATCGCGATGCGCCCCAGTTGCCGCAGCAGTTTTTCGCGCTGCCTGGAGAGCTGGTCCTCGAAGCCCGAAGCGATGTTGTAGCCCGCCGGCGCGATGTGCCTGCTGACCAGGTCGCGCACCAGCGGCTCCTTCTCCATCAGCGCCGCCAGCGTGTCGGGAGCCTCGGCCACGCGGCGGAACGCGGCCACCGCCTGCTCCGTCGTCACGCCCTCGGTCATCGCGCCGAGCACTTCCTGCCACTCGCGGCAGAGTCGCCGCTTGTAGTACCAGTGCATGTCGTCGCTGTACTGCCCGATCTTGTGGAAGAAAATCCAACTGATTTCGCGGTAGAGCTTCACCGCCCGCGGGTTCCACGGAATGCCCTCTTCGCGCAGCAGGCGGATGCCCTTGTTCACCCAGTCCCAGCGCTCCTGCGGCGTGTAGGTCTGCACCGACACGTTGTACGCCATGTTCCACGCGTGATACCGCCACACCTCGGCGAAGCGCGGCTGCATCGTCGTGATGAGCCGGCTCATCTCGTTGATCTCCGCGAACTTGCCCGCTTGCTTCAGTTGCTCGATGTCGTACCACAGCGCGTTCACCATGAACCCGCGGAACGGCCCGAGCATTTTCGTCATCAGCGCCACCGAAGGCGGCGCGGCTTCGTCGGCGGTGCGCGCGAAGCCGAGTTGCAGCGAGCTGCGCTGCTCGTCGATCGCCGGCCGCATCACGAGCAGGGATACCACCAGACATCCGGTGCACAAGAGAATGGCGACAAGCTGGACCCAGCGATTCGTGGTCATGAAGAACCTCTGAATGAACGCCATGAAGTTAACAGATGGTACGCAGGCGCGAAGAGGTTGGTTTGCCGGGACTCTCGACACAGGTCGCGGAAGAACGGGGCAAGCCCCGTCGCTAAACGACGGAGACCCAATCCTGATCCCCGTCCTCTGTCTTCTGTCCTCTGGCTTCTGTCCTCACCGCTTGCGCCACTTGCCCTTGCGGTCGCTGGATTTCCAGCCCTGCTTCTGACGCTTGAGCTTCATCGCTTCCTGATGGGCGGCGCGGGCGCCTTTGCCCTGCTTGCGTTTCTCCTTTGAGTGGACGCGATCGCCGCCGGGCGGGGCGACCTGACCGTCGCTCTTGAGCGAAGAAACGATGACCAGGTCGAGGCTGCGCCGCGACACGTCCACCTTGGCGATGCGGACGATGAAGCGATCGCCGATGGCGATGGTCTTGCCGCTGCGCATGGCGACGAGGGAGCCGGTCATGCGGTTGTAGTTGTAGCGATCGCCGGGCGTGCCGAAGCTGCGCGAGACGTCGGCGATGGCGATGAAGCCGTCGGTGAGGAACTTGTCGAGCTGGATGAAAATGCCGCTGCTGGCGACGCCGGTCACCGTGCCCTCAAAATCGTCACCCAGGTGCTGGCTCAATAGTTCCAGCACCAGGTACGTGCGCAGATCGTCCTCCGCCGCCTCGCTGTTGCGCTCCGTGGCCGAGCAATGCTGGCCCATCTCGGTGAGCTTCTTCACATCGGGGCAGCGCGGGTCGTTCTGCATCGCGTCGCTGAGCCGGCCGCGGCCCTTGCCCGTGGGAATCGTGTGCTTGCGATGGTCCGGATGCAGATCGAGATACGCCCCCAGCGCGCGATGCACGATCAAGTCCGGGTATCGGCGGATCGGACTGGTGAAGTGCGAGTAATGCTCGCTCGCCAGCGCGAAATGCCCGATGAGCAGCGGCGAGTATTCCGCCTTGCTCAGCGTGCGCAGCACCGCGAAGTGAACCGCCTGCTGCGCGGGCTTGCCGCGCACCGCTTCGAGCAGCGTCTGCAGTTCCTTGCGCGTGGGGTTGGCGGGAATGTTGAAACCCGCCACCCGCGCGAAGCTGCGCAGCGCGGTCATGTCGTGCGACGGCGGATCGGGGTGAATGCGCCGGATCATCGGCACGTCCAAACTATTGAACAGCCGGGCCACCGCTTCATTCGCCTCCACCATGAACATCTCGATGAGCGTGTGCGTGTAGGCGTTGTCCTCCGGCGTCGCGTCGACCACGCGGCCGCTGTCGTCGTACACCAGTTCCACCTCCGGCAGGCCCAGCACGATCATGCCTTGCTTGAAGCGGCGCTTGCGGATCACTTTGGAAAGTGCGTCCATCAGTTTCAGGGCGTGCGTGAGTTTGCTCGGGTACTTCGGCTCCGTCTTGGCGTGACGGCGAGCCTCGCGCAGATCGTCATTGATCAGGGCTTGCGCCTCGATGTAAGTCAGCCGCTTGGCGGAATGGATCACGCTGCGGCTGAAGCGCTGGCCCACGACGTTGCCTTGCGCGTCGTACTGCATGAACGCCGAGAGCGTGTTGCGATGCACGCCTTCCTGCAACGAGCAGACGCCGTTGCTCAAGAGTTCCGGCAGCATCGGCACGACCTTGCGCGGCAGATACGTGCTGTTGCCGCGCTTGTACGCCTCGCGGTCCAGCTCCGTGCCCAGCGACACGAAATGCGAAACGTCAGCGATGTGAACGCCCAGTTCCCAAACGGCGGAGGAGGAAGGGCCAAGGGCCGAGGGCCTAGGGCCATGGGATTTCGGATGTCGGATTTCGGATTTCGAATGGTCCGCACTGTCTCCTGTCCCCTGTCCCCTGTCTCCTGTCTCCCCGTCCCCCTGGCCCTCGGCCCCTGGCCCTTGGCCCTCTCTGATCGGCGGCTCCCCTTCGCCCAGCCAGCGGATGCTGATCGCGTCGTCGTAGTCCTTCGCATCCGGCGGGTCGATGGTGATGATGAACTCGCCGGTGAGGTCTTCACGATCCGCAGAGACCGCGTGCGGGTCGAAGCGAGCCGCGGCGGCGCGGGCGTCCTCGGTGACCTGCGCGGGGAAGCGCTCGTTGAGACCGTAGGCCGCCATGACCGCGCGAGTTTCGACGTCCGGCTCACCGGCTTCGCCGAGCACCTCGGTGATGACGCCCTCGGCGGGGCCTTCGTCGCTTGGATATTCGAGCAACTCGACGACGACCTTATCGCCGGCGCGGGCATTCTTGGCCTGCGGATCGCGGACGATGACGGGATCCGCCAGCGCCTTGCCGTCGACCGCAACGAGCCATTCGCCGCCGCGCTTGGTCAGCGTGCCGACATAGCGTCGCTCCGCGCGCTGGATGATTTCGACGACGCGGCCCACAAAGGGCGAGCGGCCGTCGCCGGCGCGGCCTTTCTCGTGAATGACCTTGGCGCGGACGCGGTCGCCGGTCATGGCGCCGGCAGTGGCGCCGGCGGGAACGAAGAGATCGCCGTGGGCGGTGGGCATATCGGGCACGAGGAACCCGAAGCCGCGCTGGTTCATGCGGATGACGCCGGTCATTTCGCGGCCGGGCGGCGGCAGGCCGATGACATCGGACGAGCCGATGACGACCTGGTTGTTCACCACGAGCTGATCGATGGCGCGACGGAAGTCGTCGTACTCCTCATCGCTGACGCCCAGGTCAGTGGCGAGGCGGCGGCAATCGCTCGGTTGATACCGGCGGTCGCCGACGTGTTGAAGAATCTTTTTGTGAAAACGTTCGGACATGGGAAGAAGCCTTTAGCCATGAGCCGTCAGCCTTGAGCCACGGCGGTTGGCGGAAAATCGAGTGAAAGAAGAAAACGAAAAGAAAAACGAAAACAGGTGAAACAGAACGATGGATCGGTATGGGTGATGTTGGCCCGAGCAGCGCGCTTAGCGGAAACGCCGAAGGCGTTTGGACGATTGACGGGGCGTCAGCGCCACATCGTTGGCATGCCGTTGCCCGTGCCGTTATGCTAGCCGTTTCAATTAACCTCCGCAGAAAGGCCCGCATGGCTACCACGCAGGAAATCCTCGACGCCGCCCGCAAACTGGGGCAGCTCATTCAGACGCACGCATCGGCCGGGAAGCTGGATCAGGTGATGCACAAGCTCCAGGGCGACCGCGATGCCCAGCGGGCGCTGGCGGACTACAACCGCCAATTGTCGCAGCTTTCGGAGAAGGAAGCGTCGGGCCGGCCCATCGACATGGAAGACAAGCGCAAGCTGGACGCCGCCCAGAAAGCGCTGGGCATGAACCTGCTGCTGCGTGAGTTCCAGATGGCGCAGATCGAGTTCCTGGAACTGATGCGGCAGGTGGATGACCTGATCGACGCCCGCGGCGAAGCGCCGGCTGGCGCCGCAGCCCCCGCCCCCGCGCCGGCGGCCAAGTCGCCGATCATCATGGGATGAAAGTCGTAGTGCGCCGCGAAGCGATCGCGAACGGTTGCCGTCGACACGAAATCGTTGGCCGCCGTAACGGTTGCCGTCGACACAAAATCGCCGGCCGCCGTAACGGTTGCCGTCGACACGAAATCGTCGGCCGCCGTAACGGTTGCCGCCGGCACGAAATCGTCGGCCGCCGTTTAGCGCCGGGGCTTGCCCCGTTCCGGCGATGGACGGACGGTCGCCGCTCGCATCACGCCCGCAGGCGGGGCAAGCCCCGTCGCTAAACGCTTGGCGTTCGGTACCGGCGTTCGGGCCGCGCGTACGGGTGCCGTTGCCCTGCGCGGAATCGCATCCGTGCGCGAAATCAGAACGTAGATGGGTATGCCCCGAGTAGGTTTGAATCTGAAACAATCGAATCATTCTTGAACCGGGCCCACGGCCGCGGATGCTCTCACTTGGGAGCCGTTAGCCATCAGCCGATAGCCGTTAGCTTAAGGCAATGCGGGTTTCCGGTGACTTGAGCTAACGGCTCAAGGCTAACGGCTTTCGGCTCCTGCCTGCATCACTTGGATGCCGGCTCCAAATCCGCCGGCTTGAAATTGAAGGGAGGCATCTTCAATGTCTCCTTCCAGTCCAATATCGTCAGTTTGACGACATTGGTTGACTGCCCCTTGATGCTGGCCCCCATCTTGAACTTATTCTGCGGATTGGCGGACAAATCTTTCGCGCTGAACTGCGAAGCGATGTCGCACACGTCCAGCATTCGCAGGGCCGTCTGCTCGGTGGCGTTGTCGGGCTTGGACTCGATGACGTTGACCGCCACTTCCATGTAAAGCACGCACACCAGCACCAGTTTTTTCAGCGTGGCCTCGTCGAGCTTGGCGCCCGCCGGGGCCGTATTGTTCTTGATCTGCACGGCCAGGTTCGCCAGCGCGTTGTAGACGCCGCTGATCGCAGCAAGTTCCCCGTCCAGCGGCCCGACCGCGCCTTTGCCGCGACCGTGGGCCACCACGATCAGCCGATCCAGCACCGCATTCAGCGCGCCGGCGTCGCCGATATTGACCAGCGCCTGGAAGACAAACTCAAGGGTGAAGGGATTCTTCTCCCGCTTCATCGCATCCATCAGCGAGGCAACCAGCGGGCGCTTGGCCTCGGGGGTGGTCGCCTTGTTCTTCTCCGGATCGGTGAAGCTCGACGCCGCCCGTGCCGCGGCGTAAACGACGGCCGATGAAGTGTCCCCGAGTCCCGCCTTGATCGCGTCGGCAATCCGGCCGTTCTTGACGCGGCCCGCCACCAGCATCGAGTTCATCCGATTCAGCCAGGCCTCCGCCCCCAGCGCGCCAGCCAGCCGGCCCGCCAAGGCCTGGTCGTAAAAGCTGATGAAGAACTCGGTGCCGCCCTGGTTGTAGGGCTCCTCAAGCCGATTGCGCGCGGCCGCGGATGACTCCGGATCCTTCGCCGTCTTGAGGCGTTCGATATTGAACTCGATGAAGCGCACGACCACCTGCTGCTCGTCGGCGGTCAGCGCCTTGGTCGCACCGACCACGCCGGCGGGAATGCGTCCCGGATCTTCCTGCGCAGCGGCAGCGGCACCCAGCAAAAGTGTCAGACACAAAGCTCCCACCAGTGAACGCTTGGACATGGGTATCAATCTCCGGCAGTCTGGGTTCGCTGCCGTGTGTGTACGGTGGCCGCACGGGATCGAAAACACGCGGGACAATTGAGAAGACGGAAGCTAACAGGCGCAGGAAATCGTGTCAAATACGGAGGTTGGAAATCAAGGCCATCATCCATCAGCCATCAGCCATCAGCCATCAGCCTGGAGCCACGGGGCATCGGGCGTTTAGCCGCGGGGCCTTGCCCCGCGCGACCTGCCAGTGACGAACACCAAAACTCAATGCCTCGAAATCCGCGCGTAGGCGACGCCGATCACCGCGGCCATGCCCAGATTGCCGGCCCACAGCACCGCCAACCCCACCGCCTGCACCCGCGCCGGGTCGGCGGTGATGCGCCCCCCCGCGTTCAGAAGGATGATGCTGCCCAGCACGATGAGGAAACTCCAAAAAAAGATCACCAGCGGCATCGAGCCGCGCAGGCGGATGCTCAACACCGCGCCCAGCACCGCCGCCAGCAGGCAACCGAAGGCACTGGCGGCCCGCATGTGGAACTCCGCCACCACCTTGCCCAGCAGGCCCGTGATATGCACCTTCAGCAGTTTTCCCGCGCCGGCCACCGCCGGCGCCGTGGCCATTTCACCCTCGCTCATCGCGATGAGCTGCGACGAACTGTAATGCTGGTAGTCCGATGCCAGCGGCTGCGGCCAGTACAACCGCGTCAGCTTCAGTGCCGACCGCTCCGTGCCGCGAGTCGCCCGCTTGGGATCGAAGATGTAAACATCCTTCAAATCCAGCACCACGCGCGGCTCGGCGCCCTGCACCGCGTCGGTGATCGTCAGTTGCACATCGCCCCGCGCCTCGTAGCGGCGCACCAGGCCTGCCTCGTCCGAATAGTCGACGCGCACCGGGTTGGCCGGCGTGCCGGTGAGCATCAGCGCGTCTTCCACGCGGCGCAGACCAGCGGTGCTGATGACGAAGGTTTCACTATCGCGCGCTCCGCGCATCGCCAGGCCCACGATCGCGCCGCCCTGCTCTTTCGTCTGCCCATAAGTCTTCGCCGTCTCCATCAGCCGTTGCTCGACGCGGCGCAGCACGTCCTCGGCGCTCATGAGGTTCGCCAGATTCTGCTTGTTGATCGCCACCGCTGGAAACCGCTCCGGATTTCTCGTCAACTCCACGAGCTGGCCCCAGGTCATCGCCCGGGCCTTGTCCACCCAGAGATTGGGCAGTTCCATGTTCGGCAACTTCTCCGCCACGCGGGCACCCATCGTCGCCTCGCCCGATGAGTTGTCGTGATACAGCGGATTCTTCAGGCGAAACTGAATCCACGTGCGCGGCCCGTCACGGAAGACGAGAATGTCCGCCTCCTCCGCCGAGTGATCCGCCACGATGCGCCCCGACGCCGCTTCGAGCCGGCCCAACGCCACGCCGCGAAGCAGGATCATCTGCTCAGGCTGCAACGCGCTGCCCTCGAGCGTCGGCGGCGGAGCTTCGGCGGCGGAGTTCGCGTACACCACATAGTCGCCCACCACCACCGACTCGCCTTTGCCCAACTGATTCACCAGCACCCGCAGCACGTCTTTCTGCACCATGGTCAGCGCCGCCCGGCTTAAAGGCGGCAACACCCAGTTGCTCATCACAAAAAGGAACACCATCAGCGCGCCGCCCAGCATCGCCACCGGCGCGATCACCGTGCGATAGCTCAGGCCGCTGGCGGAGCACGCGACGATTTCGTTGTCCGTCGCCATCCGGCAGAACACGAGCGTCACCGCGAACGCCGTGGAGAACGGCAGCGCGAAGACCAGCATCGTCGGCGTGATCGCGCCGAGGAATCGCAGCAAGCCGTTGAAATCGAGCAACCCCTCGCTCAGCGGCTTGATCGCCGCGGCAAACCCCATGACCGAAACCAGCACGCTCGTGGACAAGAGCAGCAGCTTCAGCACATCCTTCAGGATGTATCGGTAGAGCGTCCAGGGCATTGGGGAAGAGTAGAGGAGGGAGAGAAGGAGGTAAAGGAGGTAGAGGAGGGGACAGAACCGGAGCAAGTCAAAATAGTGAAGTCAAAATGCAAAATGCAAAAGTCAGAAGGGACGAGTCAACGCCTGCGTCGGGCGCTGACTCTTGGATTCTTACTCTTGCATTCTCATTCTTGACTTGCTCCTGCACTGTCTCCTTTACCTTCGTTAGGAACGGGACCGAAATGAGTTTCCGATTTAGCCGGCGGGCTTGCCCGCCGCGACGCCCTCGGCGGGCAAGCCCGCCGGCTAAATGGGGGACCGCCAATTCGCGAAATTATTGCGGCCCCGTTCCTTACCTCCACCACCTTCGCTACCTCTTTTCCTCCTCATACGCTTCCCTGATCACCTTGCCTTCGATTTCGTCATCGATCCTGTACTTGATGCCCAGGAAGTCGCAGGCGGTGGCGAAGGTGTCCATGGTGGAAATGACGAGCTTCTGCTGCTGCGTCAGGTCGTAGCCTTTGCGGATGGCCGGGCCGGTGATGATCCAGGGGATGTGCAGTCCTCGCGGGTCTTTGCCATCGTGGACTCGACCGAATCCGCCGTGGTCGGCGCTGAGAATGATGAGCGTCTCCTGATACACCCTTGCGGTGCGCAGGGCATCGAGCACCTTGCCCAGCGCCTTGTCCGCGTCTTCAATGGCGGCAAGTTGTTGCTTCGAGCCCCAGCCTTTGCTGTGCCCGGCAGAGTCCACGCGGCCGAAGTGCACGAACATCACCTGCGGTTTGTGCTGGCGGATGATCGCCTCGGCGGTGCCGGCGACCCATTCGTCGCTGTGCTTGCGGTCGTACTCGGTGAAGCCGTTCTCATCCGCCTTGGCGAGCACCGGGATCCGGATGCCGCCGGGGCCGGGCACCGTCTTGGGCGGCTCGGGCACGCTGAGGAAATCCACCGTCTCCTTGGTGGCGAGGATCTCAAATTTGGTCTTGCCCGCACAGATGGCGGTGGTCAGGCCCTTCTCCTTGGCTCGTTCGAAAATCGGCGCCCAGCGCGGATACTCCTGGCCCTGCTTCACGCGGCGCGGGAGCCAGTCTTCGTTCCAGAAGATGCCGTGCTTTTCCATGCTGACGCCGGTGAGCATCGACGTGTGCGAAGGCAGCGTCTTGCCGATGGGAATCGTCTGCGCCCACATCGAGTAGCTGCCGGTCTTCATGAGCTGCCGCACGTTGGGCGCCTCGGCAAGCAAAAGCAGGTCGGGCCTGGCGCCGTCGATGCTGATGATCATCACGCGCGTGCCTTTGGCGACGACGGCTGGCGTCTTCTCGTCGATCTTGTTCTCGACCTTTTCCTGCGCCCCAGCAGGCGACGCGGCCGCGGCGCTCACCAAGAGCGCCGCCAGCGAGAGTAGCCCAATGTTTCGTTTGGATATCCGCATGGTGAACTCCTTGGGTGACGCGATGGTAGCGGACGAATGTCAGGAATCGATGGGACCGCTGGTCCCAAGAAAAACGCCCAGTGAGTTGCACCGGGCGTCGTTCTGATCAGGTTGTCGATCCGTGGTCAACGGGTACACCGGATCACATTTCCACCGGTTTGATCCACGGCATCATCTTGCGCAGTTCCTTGCCGATCTTTTCGATCGGATGGTTCCGCTCCGCCTCGCGCTGCGCCTTGAACCACGGGAACCCCTTGGCGTAGTCGCCGCGGAAAGTCTTGGCGAAGGTGCCGTCCTGGATTTCCTTGAGCACCTGCTTCATCGTCTTCTTGGTTTCGGAAGTGATGATCTTGGGCCCGGTGTGGTAGTCGCCGAACTCCGCGGTGTTGCTGATGGAGTAGCGCATGTAGTTGAGGCCGCCGCGCACGACGAGATCGACGATGAGCTTGACCTCGTGGCACACCTCGAAATACGCCAGTTCCGGGGGATAGCCCGCTTCGATCAATGTCTCGTAGCCCGCCTTGATGAGGGCCGACAGACCGCCGCAGAGGACGGCCTGCTCGCCGAAGAGATCGGTTTCGCACTCGAACTTGAAGTTGGTCTTGAGGATGCCGCCCTTGCCGCCGCCGACGCCGATGGCCCACGCCATCGCGATGTCCGTGGCTTTGCCGCTGGCGTCCTGATGGATGGCGAGCAGGCACGGCACGCCGCCGCCGCGCTCGAACTCGCTGCGCACCGTGTGGCCGGGGCCCTTGGGGGCCACCATGATCACGTCGATGTCCGTCGGCGGGACGATCGTCTTGAAGTGGATGTTGAACCCGTGCGTCGCGCCCAGGGCGGCGCCCTTCTTCAGGTTCGGCTTGATCGATTTCTCCCAGACCTCCGGCTGCACTTCGTCAGGTAGTGTGACGATGACGAGGTCCGCCTGTTTGACAGCCTCGTCGACGCTCATGGGGTTGAAGCCATGCTCGATCGCGAGCTTGCCGTTGGCGGAATCGGGGCGATTGGCGACGATGACTTTGATGCCGCTGTCGCGCAGGTTCTGAGCATGGGCGTGTCCCTGGCTGCCGTAGCCGATGATGGCCACGGTCTTGCCGCGCAGGGGTTGCAGGGAGCCGTCTTTGTCGTAGAGCGTTTCGATGGCCATGGGTCTCTCCAAAATTGGAAGGGCGGACATGGTAGGCGCAGCGGGTGAATACTGCAAAAGGGGTTCGTCAAGCGAGAATCGGTGGTCGCGCGACGTTTTGATCGAATCGCAAGCGCGCTACGACCGGTTAGCGGAAACGCCGCAGGCGTCTGGCGAATGATCCTGGATCACCCGATTCGATTTCCACGCCGAACCCCGAATCCCGATTTCCGAATGCCGAATCCTGAATCGGCGCATCCAAGTCACCCGCCAGACGCCTTCGGCGTTTCCGCTAACCGGATGCTTCGGGGGCGTGATTCGAGTTGCCCGAACCTCCTCCCCTCACTTCGCATACTGCCTCGCCGCGCGTTCCTGCATTTCCTTGACCCGCTGCGCCAGCGCCAGGGGCCGGATCACCTTCACCTGGTCCGCGTAGGAACAAATCCACCAGGCGATTTCGCTCAGGCCATCCACCTTGAACCGCACGCGGCAGCCGCCGGCCGGGAGCATCTTCACATGCTGGCTGGCGTGCCACTGCACCTCAGCGATGTTGGTGGCGACCCGCGGCGAAAACTCCAGTTCGATCAAGTACACCTTTCCTTCGGCGATGAGCTGCCACGCCTGGCCGATCTTGTCTTCAACCGAGAACCGGCGGGGCTTGCGGAACCGCTGATCGAGCAGGCGCAGCGAGCCGATGCGCATGAGCTTGAAAATCCGCACGTCCGGATGGGCATTGGTCTTTCCCAGCACATACCAGGCGCGGGAGGAAAAATGCAGGGCAAACGGCTGAAGCGTGAAACTGGCTGGCGCGACGTCCACCGGGCTGCCATAGTTCACTTCGCAGCACCGCCCCTCGTCGATGCAGCGCTGCAGAATCGCGTAGTGCGCCGACTCGCGATCGGAGTGGACCTGCTGGCCGGGGTTGATCGTGATGCGCGAGACGACATCGGCGCACGCTTCGCGGAGCGGCGCGGGGATGGAGAGGATGAGCTTGTTGATCGCCGACAAGGCCGGCGCCATCATCGGACGCTTCGGCTGGGCGGCAGCGGTCTTGCCGAGCACCAGCAGGCCCAGCGTTTCCAGCACGGTGAGATTCACCGCGGGGAGGAAGCTGGATTTGCCGACGCGGTAACCGTGCTCTGGATCGAAGTAGTGATCGATGCCCGCCGCTTTAAGCGTGTTCAAGTCGCGAAACAACGTGCGGCGCGTGATGTCGAGTTGCGTCGCCAGTTCGTCAGGAGAGCGCGCCTGCCCCGCGTACAGCGCCGTGATCAATCGCAACAACCGGTTGATCTTGTCGCCGTTCATGGGGTGAAGAGGGGTTGGGGGTTAGCGGAAACGCCGCAGGCGTCTGGCGAGAGACCTTGCATCGTCGGATTCGGGAACCAGTACTCGGGAATCGGGAATCGGCTTTCGGGAGTCAACCTTGATTTCGCAGGTCCATGGTCATTCGCCCGACGCCTTCGGCGTTTCCGCTAACCCCAACACCCAACCCCTATTTCCCGAATCCGCTCCTTCGCAGCAAATCCATGAACTGATCGGTGAAGACGAAGTTGTGCTCGGGGAACGCCAGCCCCGCGCGGTTGTGGTCGACGTGACTGAACATGAGTTCGATCTCCGCCAGCGGCGTGACGGCGCCCGATGCCGGATCGATGAGTTCCACCGTGCCCGTGGCCATGGCGCCGGCGGCATCGATGCGGTCGACTATCGCGGTGTAGCGGAGCGTGTACCCGGGACGGGCGGCGGCGGTGAACTTCGCCTTGCCGATCTTGGCGAGGATCACCTTTTCCTTAAAGTCATTGGCGTGCCCCACCAGGATGCCGGCGGTCTGGGCCATGCCTTCGATGATCAGCGTGTTGGGCAACACCGGCTCGGCATGCAGGCCGGTCGCGGGATCAGCGGGAAAATGATCGTGCAGAACCTCCTCGGCGGCGGAGACATTCTTGATCGCGACGGCCCGCTTGCCGCGCTCCAGTTCCAGGATTCGATCGATCCAGATCCAGCGCATGAGGGAATAAGGAGTGAGGTGTCAGGAGGCAGGAGGCAGGAGGCAGGAGGCAATCACGTAGGGTGCGTCAAGGCTCGGCGCGGACGCACCTGAGTAGACCGGAAGCGCAATTTGGTGCGTCTGCGCCGAGCCTTGACGCACCCTACGGTGAAACTTGCACGCGCGGCTTCTCACTCCCCTCTCCACTTTCCTCTCTCCTCATTCCTTCGTTCTCTCACTTCAGCTTGCCCTGGATGAACTTCACCACCGCTTCGACGGTGAACACGTTGGAGATTTCCTCCACCCGGCGATCCTTGTCCACGCTGTCGAGGTTGGCGTGCTGCAGCTTCTGGCGAAGCACCGCCATGCCTTCGTCGGTGATCTTGCCGCCCTGGACGTATTTCTCGTCGGTGAGGATTTTTTCGGGGAACATCTCGCCCTGCTCGATCTTCACGCCGAAGGCTTTTTCCAGGCGGAAGACGATGTCGAGAAAGTCGATCGACTCGGCGTTGAGGTCGGCAACCAGGCGGGCCTGCGGGGTCACTTCCTCGTCATCGACGCCCAGCGCGTCCACAAGTACTTCGCGAACCTTGGTCAGAATGTCTTCGGGGGTCATCGTTGCCATGAGGTGAATCCTTTGTTTCGTTGATCGAGGCGGGCGTCCTGTCCCACCCGTTCCATCCCAATGCAGTCACGCCAATGGAGCCAGCTTGAACCGGCCCTGCACGGCGACCTGATCGTCCACTTTGCCGACGCCGTCCAATTCCCAGCTCGTCGCGGCACCTGCACCACCGGCGCCACCGGCGCCGGCGGCATCCGGCTTGGCGGGTCGGAGCGTCACTTCGACCTTCAATGTCTGGCCCGGGCGCACCATGTTGCCGTAACGTACGTTGCGGGCTTCCTGCAGAATCAGCGGCCGCTTCAGCGCACGGGACTGATCCGCCAGCAGCAACCGGGCCGCCTGCACCAGAGCCTCGAGCATCATCACGCCCGGCAGCACCGGAAACGTGGGGAAATGATCGCCCAGGTATTCCTCAGCACTGGTGACGCACTTGACGCCGACCAGATGCTGCGGGCTGCGTTCGATCACGCGATCAATCAACTCGAATCGCACACGTTGCTCCAGCGAAGCCGAATTCGCACGGAGTTTAGTGGTGCGGGCGCGGCTGAGCAAATCGTGTGTCAAGAGATGGGTTCCGGCGCCCTGTCCCCTGTCCCCTCTTCTCTGTCTCCTGTCCCCTGTCCCCTGTCCTTTCAAAAAAAAGAAACCTCGCGCCGACGGCGCGAGGTTTCGCAGATCTGCTCGTCATCAGAACGACGCTTGTCGCAGCGTCCATGTGATCTCAATTCCGCTCCAGTTTCTCATCCCCCGCCGCCTCGCTGCCGGCGCCCACCGGCTCCAACAGCGCCACGTCCTGCCGACCGGCAAAACCCGCGTCAACTTCGTGCCAGGCGTGGATGCCGTCTTCGCCCAGGTGCCAGCAGAGGTAGATTTCCCGGCCATCATGCCAGGCGGGGAAGTCGATCAGGCCGCGTTCAAAGTCTTTCAATTCGACGCCGACTTCCTGCAGTTCTTCGACGAGGCCGTTGAGCTTTTCCATGCCCGAGTCGTATTCCGCGCGGACCTCGACGGCGATGTCCTCGGGGCGCGGCAGTTCCAGTCGCTGTTTGGCGTCGAGCACCTTGCCGTAGCAATCGGTGATGTCGCGCACGATGCGCGAGACATAGGTCAGCGATTTTCGCGCTTCGCTGAGCGTGAAATGCTTCTTCTGCGGGCGATGAAACGAAGTCTCGGATCGTCTTTGAACAGCCATGATTCGCAGCCTTGGAGGAGCCGGTGAACCGGGGGCGGGAAAGCGGCTGCTGATGGTCATTGTCGAAAATGACCTCACGCCAACCGCGAGACATTAGCCCTGATCGCACCGCAGCGTCAACCACTTGCGATGCAATCGTATCATCGAATCTCGCCAGTCCAACCTTGACCCTTCGAGAATCGAGGAACCGCCGCGACGAACACAACGCCGGTAACGCTGTTATCGACCGAGACCGGGCTGGCGTTGCAATTTCCTCACCGATTCTCGCACGTGCCGCATCCGAATGCGGAAAACATCGAGTTGCGTTTCGGCAAGGCTCGCTCCCAGCGGAAGCACGCCACAAACCCAGGGATGTCGGCAACTCGATTCGGACGCCGACACGGCCAGTCGCGCCATTCGATTCAGCCGGGGATCACACGACGGTTCAATGGAAGCGGCAGTCCGCCTTCCGCGAGTCGCGAGGCGGTTTCAGCCGCAATCCTTATGATGTCCGCATGGCGCTTTTCATCGACGATATTCCAGTGCCGCTGACCGCGGCCACGCTGGGGGAACTTCTGCACGCGGCAACCCACCGGCTTGAGCCCAGCGGCCGCGTCGTGGTCGAGGTGCTGATCGACGACGAGCCCGTCGTCGGCGACGCCCTGGACCGGCGCAGCGCCGAGCCCCTGAGCGCCGCGACGATGATTCGCCTGACCACAGCCGACCCGCGCGAGTTGGTGGTGGAAACGCTCGCCGAGATTCGCCGGCAACTGGACAACGCGGGCCAGTTGCAGCAACAGGCCGCCGACGAACTGCAGCGCGACAACCAGGTCGGCGCGCTGAAAAACATCGGAGACGCCATGATGATCTGGCAGCAGACCGAGCAGGCGGTGCGACAGTCGGCAACCATTCTGGATGTGCCGCTGCAGGACCTGTCGGTGGACGGCGTCGTGTTCACCGAACTCACCACCAACCTTGTGAAGCAACTCTCGCAACTCCGCGATCTGCTGCAGGCCTCGGACACGGTCGCGATGGCGGACACCCTGGCTTACGAATGGCCGACGACGATCCAGCGCTGGCAGATCCTGGTGGATCGATTGATCGAGACCGTGCGGGCGTAGGAACCCTGGGCGGAGCCCGGGGCTACCCGGGGCTAATGGATTTCCCCACGCTGACTGTTTCTTTACAATGCCCCGGCTTCGGCGCGGAACACTCGACGTCACGCGCCGCCAAGAATCACCAACACCAATCATTCCGACAACGACATGCCTGCTCCTAACCTCGATCACCCGACGCTCCCGCTTGTCAAGGCCGCATTCAGCGGTGTGAAGTTCCTGGCCTCGGAGTTTCGCGGGCAGACGTCGCTCGTCGTGCCCAAGGATCGCCTGCACGATGTGGCGAAGTTCCTGCGCGATGACGACCAGTGCAGGTATGACTTCCTTTCGGACGTGGTCGGCGTCGATTACCTGAATTATCCCTCCAAAGCAGGCCCCGCGCAGGGCGGACGATTCGCCGTCGTCTACAACCTCGTCAGCACGCAGCACAATCGCCGGCTCCTGGTGAAAGTCTTCCTCAGCCCCTCCATCGAAACGGCCGGCATCGAGGACGATCCCGCCCTTCACATCGCCAGCGTCACCGATCTCTGGCCCGGGGCCGAATGGCGCGAACGCGAATGTTTCGACATGTTCGGCATCCGCTTCGATGGACACCCCGACCTCCGCCGCATCCTGCTCTGGGAGACGTATCCCGCGCATCCATTGCGCAAGGATTATCCGCTCCGGGGCCGAGGCGAGCGCGAGACCTATCGCGTCGTCGGCCGCGACGACGCGTGAGAGAGCCGGGCATTGACGAACCCTTCCCCAGGTTGCACAACCCATTTAGCCGGCGGGCTTGCCCGCCGCGAACCTCGCGACACCGCA
>CAYRPN010000019.1:27482-64463 GCA_964426135.1 uncultured Phycisphaeraceae bacterium
AATGGCGATATGAAGTTGCGCCGCGACCGACCGTCCACGGCGGGCAAGCCCGCCGCGAACCTCTTCCCCAGATTGCACAACCCATTTAGCCGGCGGGCTTGCCCGCCGCGAACCTCGCGACACCGCACACGTCCCGCTTCACCGCGCCTCCGGCTCAAGACGAAATGGCGATATGAAGTTGCGCCGCGACCGACCGTCCACGGCGGGCAAGCCCGCCGGCTAAATGGAGAGCACATGGGGACTGTTTTTCACTTCTTTTCGCGACATTTCGCAAAGCTTCTCAGGTCGCACCCGGTTTCCGCCGATGCCGACGGAATGCAGGGATCGCTCCGCGCTCGCTGAGGAGAACCGTCATGGCCGAGGCAACTGACCCCAACAACCTGGAGGCGACCGGCGGCGGTGATCCGTCGCAAGGCCGCGATCGACGCCGACATCCGCGCAACCGACCGGTGGCGCCCGTTTCCGCAAGCAAGGTCGTGCCGCCGTTGCCCTTGACGGATGTCGAAGTGCTCGACATTTCCTCCGGAGGCATCTCGTTCAGAACACGGATGCCCTTGCGCCCCGGCGAGCGCATGAGCTTCCGCATGCCCCAGACCGGCGGGGAATTGAGCGGCCCGAGACTTTACGCGGCGAACACCGCGCCAATCCTGGCGGAAGTGCTGGCGTGCGAACCGATCGGCGAAGGAGCCTACCGCGTGCGCTGCCGGTGCCTGCTGGGTGCGTTCGAGGCGGCGTGACGTGCCATTGAACTCTCAGGCATGAATCTTCGGGTATGAAGTTTCAGTTTTGAAATTCCAGATTCGAAATTTCAGACTTGAAATGTCAGATCTGAGATCTCTCATCGGCGCTTTTTGCTTTCGCGCCTCGGGCACACTTCATTGCGGCAATTCATCCCCCGCTTTTTCCCGCACGATAGATGATCCCGGAGGCCAAATGACCAAACCCAATTCAACCATCGCCGAACGCCGCAGCGGCATCCGCATCGAACCCCCGGGCATCATGCCCATGAGCGTCGAAGCTCATGGCAACGCGATCCTGAACGCCGAAGTGCTCAACCTCTCCACCGGCGGCGCCGCGCTGCGCAGCCCCAAGGCAATGTTGCCGGGCGATCGCATCATGTTCACCGTCGGCCGCGAACGGGCGCCGGTGACCTGCTCGGTCATCGCATGTGAAAAGTTGGAGGACGGCTGGTTCCACGTGCGCTGCAAGTGCATTCTCGGTGGATTTGATCTGAAGGTGTAAGCGGGATCTGCCTGAGGGGCCGGGCATCCATACTCGAAACGATTGCCTCGCGCAAAGGTGCAAAGGATCGTGAAAGAAATAACTTGCCGACTTGGCTTTTCCGGTTCCCCTCCCTCGTAGCGAGGGGAGTTCGATCCGTGCAGATCGGGAAGTTATTTCGATCCCATTCCTAGATGAATCTCGCTGACGCTCGCGGCTCCGACATCGCTGCACATGCGGGAGCACGCTTCATCCGTCCGAATGCTGAATTGATTTCCCCAGCACCGATCGGGTTGTTATCGTGGTGCGACGGATACCGGGGCTGTTGCTTGGAACGGCATCATGTTCAGCCGCCCCAGTTTGAGATGTTCGTCCGCCTCGACGGCGTTCACATTGCCGGAAATGCTCGCAGTGATTGCGATCATTGTGATTATCATTTCCATTCTTCTGCCTGCGGTGGGCAAAGGCCGGGAACGTGCCCAGTTCGTGATCTGCCGAAGCAACCTTCACCAGATTTTTCTGGGCTCGCGCAGTTACTCCAACGAAACGACGTTCATGCCCAACGCCTACTCGGGCGGCACGATCGTGTGGGTGCCCGAAGTTTTTGCGTTCATGCCCGACCCGGATGTGTTTTACTGCCCCACCGCCCCTCCCCAGGCCAAGTGGGCGGGTCCGACCTTCGGTTCCGGCCTGCCCGCACAATGGGGCTACAAGGCCAATCAGCATCGAATCCCCACCAGCGGATTCTTCAGCTACGGCCACAACAACGGCGGGTCGGCTGACAGCAGCCTGCCGCCGCTGGGCGTGGGCGATTACGTGGGCCACCCCAACGGCTACGATGGCTGGATCAAGTCGAACAGAGTCGTTGCGCCCTCCAGTTTCATCATGTATGGCGATTCCACGGTGGACGGCCTGTGGGATCATTTCATCGACGAAGATGTCCAGGACGCGCTGGGCCGCACCGAGTATCCCGCCGATCGCCACGATCAGGGCGCCCACATCGCATTTGGTGACGGACATGTCGAATGGGATCTGCAGGTGCGACTCTGGGTTCTGGGCACGCAGGGCACCGTTCTGCCGGAGATGCGAAGAAGGTGGAACAACGACAATCAGCCGCACTGAACCGGTGCGCGGTTAGCGGTCGGGCCGAAAGAACTTTGCGATTTGGCGCTCCCCCATTTAGCCGGCGGGCTTGCCCGCCGAGGGCGTCTCGGCGGGCAAGCCCGCCGGCTAAATCGAGAACTTATTTCGGTCCCGTTCCTAACCATCAACATTCCCTATGCGTGACTGGATCAACAACAACGAACGCGTCGCTTCCATCGCATGCGCAGCGATCATCATCATCGGCTTGATCTGGACGCTCACCTCGCTCTTCGGCGGCCCGAAGGACACCGGCAACAGTGATCTGATCAGCGATCTGTCGTGGTACTACGACGTGACCACCGGCGAGGCATTCCAGGCGGACTGGCGACAGGTGCCGCCGATCAAGAGTCCCGATGGAAACGAAGGAGTGCGGGTTTCGTTTTTTTCCTGCGGAACCTGCGGCTCCGGCGAGCGCTTCGCCGGGTACTACATGAAGTACACGCCGCAATTCAAGAAGCGAGCCGACGCCGACCCGTCGCTGTTCAACGCAACGATGGGAGAGAACTGCGAGGGGCGCCTGTTCTCCATTGATGCCAGGACATGGGTCGCCGCTCCCAACGCAACGGACGCCGGCGTCCTCGAACATTTCCGCGCCCGCTGCGGCAGCGGCATCCTGCGGCGATGCCCGTGACGCTTCGTAGGGTGCGTCAAGACTCGGCGCGGACGCACCTTGCCCGGGCGCACGAAAGAATGAAAGCTATTCAGTGCAACCTTCGATGGATCGCCTGACGGGCGCCGATGGTCGAAAATCCCACGTGGTGCGTCCGCGCCAAGCCTTGACGCACCCTACGTTCACTTCTCGTTCTTTTCATCCTTCTCTTTTCTCTCCTCGTCCTTTTCCTTGGGAAGGTTCGGCACCTCCGCCAGCTTCGGTTCCTTCGCGGTCTGCACCGCCTGAATCTTTGCCTTCACCGCGGCCGAGACGGTCTTGAGTTCCGGATCCTCCTCGAGTTCGTCCGGATCGATTTTCCCCTGCGCCCGAAGCCACGCCTGCAGCGCGTCGATCTGCCGGCCCGCGCGGTAGAGCGCGTCGCCCAAGTGGTCGAGGATCACCGGATGCTCGCCGCCCTCCTGAAGCCTGCTGCGCTCCAGAAACTTCACGGCTTCGTCGAACTTGCCCAGCTTGTAATTCACCCAGCCCATGGAGTCCAGATAGGCCGCATTGTCCGGCTCTTCCTTCAGCGCCGCCGCGATCATTTTCTCGGCCTTTTCCAGGTTCTTGCCCTGGTCGGCCCAACTGTACCCCAGGGCGTTGTTCGCCTTGGGATGGGCCGGTTCCTTCACCAGCACGTTTTCCAGCAGTTTCTCCGACGCGTCCTTGCGGTTCTGCCGTTCGTAGAGCATGGCCAGTTCGAATTGCACATCTCCCCAGTGCTTCGAATGAGCGTCGGCGATCCGCTTGAAGAAATCCTCCGCCTTGTCCAGTTGCTTGGCGCGAGTCAGCGCGATGCCGAGCATCCGCACCATCGTGCGGGGATCCTTGATGCGATCTTTCTCCGTCAACGCCTCGGTGAGAAGCGCGATGGCTTTCTCCGGGCGCTCGTTGCGGATGTGCAGGGCGGCGAGTTCCTGGTCCCGATCTTCGCCGGTGAGAGCGGCGTTGATGAACTGCTCGAGCACTTCGTAGAGGCGATCCTTATTGTTCGAACGGCGGTAATGCATCACCGCCACCTGCAGCACTTCCTTGTCGCGCGGGTAAGCCTTGAGACGCGCCTCGATCAACTCATCCGCTTCCGCCTCGCGGCGCGTGAACGTCAGCAGCAGCGACAGCATCTCCAGCGACCGGCGATCGTCGGGCGCTTCCTTCTGCACCGCACGCAGCAACTGCTCGGCGCCCGGAAAATCGCGGCGCGTGATGAGTTGCTCCGCCTGCTTCACCCGGGCGATCTTGCTGGCGGGAATGTGCCGCTGGGCGCGCTCCGTGAGCCTGGCGGCATCGCGCACCCGCGTCGGAGATTCGTGCTGATCGAGCAGATCGAAAAACGCCTCGTAAAGCGCCTCGGCGGTGGGGTTGGCTTCGATGGCATCTTCCAGCGTCTTCTGCGCGTCCGGCACGTCGTTCGATGCGATCTGCAGCTTGGCCTTCTCCACCAGCAGCCCGGCGTCCTTGCGGTTCTTCTCCAGCAGCGTGTCCACCAGCTTGAGCGCTTCCTCGATGCGGTCGGTCTCGCGAAGCACGCGCAGGCGCAGTTCCAGCACGCGCGGATCCTCGCTGCTCTTGAGCGATTCGAGCACTTTGCCGGCGCGCTCGAACTCCTGCCGCTCGATCAGCAGTTTCACCAGCCCGACCTGGGCGACGACCAGGCTCTTGTCGGCGGCGGCGGCTTTGCCGAACTCCTCGATCGCCGCGTCGTCCTTGTTCGCACGCAGCAGCGCCATCGCACGCAGCAGCCTGACCACCGGCTGATCCTTCTGATCCTGCGGCAGCGCGTCGAAGCCGGCGAGCAACTCTTCCATCTTGCCGGCGATGTCCAGGAGCAACTGCCCGTATCGTTCCGTCGCCACGGGCAGCGCCTTGACCAGCGACGCCGTCAGAGCGATGGCCTGCGGATAATCCCGCGGCCCTTGCTTCGGCAGCGATCTCTCCAGGACGTGTTGAAACACTTCACGATCGGCCGGTCGAGCCGTCAGGTGATCGGTGAGAAACTTCGTTCCCTCGGCGCCCATCAGGCTCGCCAGCGCCAACGCGACGACCGCGGGACGATCGAGCTGTTCATAGGTGCGGCGAAGTTCCACCGCCAGTTGCCGGGCGCTGGCGCCGGACTCGGCGAGGTATTTCAGCAGGGCGAGCGACGCCTTGTCGCCGCCGGTCTTGCGGACCAGGTCGACGGCTGTTTTCAGCGCGTCATCGGCGCGGTTGGCGCGAAGCTGGGCGTAGACCACGCGGCTGACCAGGGCCGCGGCATCGTCGGGATTCTCCGCCATCGCCTTGAGGTATGCGGAAAGCGCCTTGTCGACATTGCCCAGTCGCAGGTGCGCGTCGCCCAGTTGCTGCCAGATGACGGGCAGGCCGCGGGCAAAGGCGGCGACTTCGTTGAAGTAGCGCGTGCTGCGCGCCAGTCGCGGCGGGTTGCCGGCGAACTGCTCGAACTGTTCGGCGGCGGCGGCGTCGTAGCCTTCGCTCTGCAGAGCTCTCGCCAGGAAAAGGCGCAGCAGCGCGGGCACCGCCGGATCGCCGTCGGGGGATTTGACGGTCGTGCCGTGGGCGAAAATCACGATCGCCGATTTCCACTGACGCAGTTGGAGAAACTCGTACCGGCCCAGCAGAAAGAGAATGTCCAGATCATCCGGCTCCAGCGCCAGCGCCTGCTTGAGAAACTGCGCCCCCTGCACGGGATTGCGCACTTCCGTGAAATAGATCAGGCCCAGCGTGCGGAGAATCTCCGGCTGATTCGGAGCGATGTTGTTGGCGGCCTCCAGCAGGTTGATCGCGACATGCGGCTGGCCCTCGCGCCAGGCGGCGCGGGCGCGGGCATAACTGCGCTGCACGTGCAGCGGCGTGCCCGCCAGGCCGGGGGTTGCCGCCGACTTCTGCGCCGCGGCCACTTTCTTCATCGCGGCGGCGGCGGTCGAGCGCAGCAGGTCTTCCTTCTTGTGCAGCGCCAGGAATCGCTCGAAGCAGCCCGCCGCCCGCGACAGCACTGTCTTCCGCGCAGCCCCTTTCACGGAAGCCGACAGATCCTGATACCACAGGCCCAGGTCCATCAGTTCATTCTCGCCGAGCTGATCGACAGGCTTGGCGGCAAGCGGCAGGTGACTGCGGGTGCGCGGGTCGGCCAGATCGCGGAACGGCAGCGCCGCGGCGGGATCGTCCTTCATCACGACCAGGAGCTGGATCAGCTCGCGGCCGGCGTCGGTGTCTTTCGGATCCTTCGCGAGCGTTCTTTTCAGTTCGGCGATGCGCTGTTCCACGGCGCCGGCGGCGTCGAGCGGCTTCTCGCCGGGCTTGGGCAGATAGGCTGGACGTTCGAGCTGGGAAAGAATCTTGTCGAGCGGTGTCCTCGCGCGATCCAGGTCTTCTCCAGTACGTGACCGAATGAACGGCGGATCGACACCAGGAGGCAACTGCAGGTCCGCGCCCAGGGTCGGCGCGATGGCGGCCAGCAGGATCACGAAAGCCGCGGCTTGGCGGAATCGATGCATCGGAAAACCTCCGTGGGCGATGCGGCACGCATGCTTCGCCCTGGCGGTGAGTTTTACGGGATCACCTTGCTCAGAGGATAGCTGACGATGCCCGACGCGCCGGCTCGCCGCAGTTGCGGGATGAGCATGCGTTCGACGCGCTCATCCACGATGATATCCACCGCGACCCATTCACCATCGGCCAGCGAACTGACCGTCGGCGATTTCTCGGCGGGCAGCAGCTTGAGGACGGCATCCTTCTTCGCCAGCGGCACGTTCATTTTCAGGCCGATTTTTTCGCGGGCCGCGATCGCGCCTTGCAATAGTAGCGCCAAGTCTTCGATTTTCGCGCGCTTGAGCGGATCGGACCACGCCACGCGGTTGCAGATCAGGCGGGTGGTGCTGGAGAGGACGGTGTCGATCACCCGCAGCCGGTTGGCGCGGAGACTGGAGCCGGTCTCGGTGATGTCGACGATCGCATCGACGAGCCGGGCCTTGACTTCGGTCGCGCCCCAACTGAATTCGACTTTCTTGATGGGGATGCTGCGCTCGGTGAAAAACTTGCGGGTGGTGTTGACCAGTTCAGTGGCGACGATGCCGCCGGCCAGATCCGCCGGCTTCTGCACGCGCGATTCCTCGGGCACGGCAAGCACCCACCGCGCGGGCTTGCTCGTGGCCTTGGAATAGGCGAGTTCGCAGACTTCGTGCACGTCCGAGGCGTTCTCGGTGACCCAGTCGGCGCCGGTGATGCCGACATCGATCACACCGTCTTCGACATACCGGCTCATTTCCTGGGCGCGGAACATGATCATGCCGATGTCCGGATCGTCGATCGACGGGAAGTAGGAGCGATCGGAGACTTTGACGTCAAATCCGGCGCGGACAAACAGATCGACCGTGGAGTCCTGGAGGCTGCCCTTGGGCAGGCCGAAGCGAAGGAGCTGGGTGGGTTTCGATTCAGACATCGGTGGAACGCGGATCGTGGTGAGGTTGGTGAATGGCGAGCTGACGCCGAATTCAAAAGCGGATCAGGATGGCACGTGTTTGTGAAGATTCGGCGAGCAGTGAATCCGCACGCGGCGCGAAGATTACTTTTTCTTCTTGGCGGGCTTCTTCGCCCCGGCGGATTTGGCGGATGCCGCGGCCTTGGCGGGCGTGGCCCTGGCGGGCTTGGACGGGGGTTCCTTCTTCGGTTTCTCGGCCTTGGCGGGCTTGCGGCTTTCGTCGCTCCAGGCCTGCAGCCGCAGGTGCGCTTCGAGAGCTTCACCGGCCTTGAAGTAACGCTCCAGGAATCCCTCGATCTGCTCCACCGTCGCGGTCGAGTCGACCACGCCCTCCGCCTTGAGCAGATCCGCCAGCTTGGCATCGACGGGCACCACGTGCGCGCCGTAGGAAAGCAGCAGGACGCACGCGGACACATACGACGTCATCCCCGGCAGCGAATCGAAATAGCCACGGATTTCCTTCTTCGATTTCTCGGCGATGGACTGCGGGTGAATCGCATGCTCGCGGACGTAGATTTCCTGCATCGCGTCCTTCATGCGGGCGACGCGCTCCTCGGCGCGCGAGTAGTTGTCGCCGATGATCGCCGCGATCTGCTGGGCGTGGCTGACGCGCAGGTCGTTGTTGTCGACCATCACTTCCATAATGCGCTTGAACGCGCTCTCGGCATGCTTGCGCGTCGACTCCCATTGCAGAAACGCCACGACCATCTGCGTCACCGGATCCCGCTGCGGCGGCGCCTCGGGCGCGGCGGGCATCTTCTTGAACAGCGACGCGAACTTGCGGACATACGAGCTTTCGTTCTTCACGTTGATCAAACCTCCGAGCCTTGCTCGACAGATCAGCCCCGGCATCCACCGGCCTTCAGCCGCCTCACGCCGGGGCATCCCGACCGGAACGGCAGCGGCATCGACGATTCATTGCTCACGCATTGGCTCTTGCTTCATCTTCTTCGACCTCATTTCGGTGACGCGCATTTCCGCGCCGCTTGTCTGAATCACTTTCGTCGCCATCCGCATCGTCGTCCGGCTGGGCATCATTCGACGAATCATCCTCCGTCGAGTCCGCGGGATCGTCGACGATTTCGTCGTCGTCCAGTTCGTCATCCACCTCGGCAGGCGGCGTATCGATGACGTGCTTGATGTCGGCTGCGGTCAGGCCTTCGCGGTCGAGTCCGCGGTTGATGGCGTCGTAGATCGTTTCCTGCTTGCCCAGTTCCGTATCCAGTTCGAATCGCAGGTGCGGAATGGTGCGCAGATCCACTAGTTCGCACACGTGTCGATGCACGTGCTTGGCCGCGGCGCGGAGGCCAGCCACGGAGCGTGCGCCGAACTTGGCAGGCAGGACGGAAACCCAGACGCGCAATTCGCGCATGTCTTCGGAGAGTTTGACGCGGGTCACGCTGACCATGCCGCGAATTCGAGGATCGGACAGATCGCGCACCAGCACCTGGCTGACCGCCCGGTGGAGCGTGGACTCGATCTGTTCGCGGCGGTGGGACATGGGCGGGAGGGTTTAGGGGTTAGGGTTTAGGGGTTAGGGTTTAGGGTTTAGGGTTTAGGGTTTAGGGTGTAGGGTGTAGGGTGTAGGGTGTAGGGTCTGGGGTTCTGGTCTTTCTATTACTTTTCTTTTGCTGATAGCTATCGGCTATCGGCTAACGGCTATCGGCTATCGGCTAACGTCTATCGGCTGTCGGCTATCGGCTAACGGCTCAAGGCTGGACGCCAGTGAGGATTTCCATGCTGTGGTCCACGAGGACGCTGTCGCGGTTGGCTCGAATCTTGCCGAGCACCTGATCGAGCGTGCTCTGGCATCCTGGAACGCTGCTGGCCGCCAAGGCGATTCCGAGCACCGCAATGGTGCAGTCATCCTGACGATCCACCTCGGCAACGGACACCATGTGTTCGCGGTGCAGCCGATCCTTGAGACTGGCGACCACCCGGCGTTTGTCCTTGAGCGACTGCGAACCATCGATGGAGAGTTCCACTTGGAGAATGCCGAGGATCATGGGCGAAAAGGGTAGAGGGTCGAGGGCCAGGGGCCAAGGGGCCGAAACATCGGGGACGGGGCTATGCCGGTTCGGATCGTTTTCCGTCCCTTGGCCCTTGGCCCTCCACCCTCGGCCCTTCCCATCACGCCAGCTTGCGTTTGATCTCCACGGTGCGGTAGCACACCAGGCGGTCGCCGGGCTTGATGTCGTCGAAGCCCGCCAGGCGGATGCCGCACTCGGTGCCTGCACGGACTTCCTTGGCGTCTTCCTTCACGCGGCGGAGGCTTTCGATCTGTCGTTCGTCGGTGACCACGACGCCATCGCGCTCGATGCGCATCTTGCCGATGCGTTGGATGGCGCCGCTGGTGACGATGCAACCGGCCACGCTGCCGAGTTTGCTGATCTTGAAGACTTCGCGCACCTCGGCTTCGCCCAGCAGTTCTTCCTTGCGTTCGGGCACGAGCATGCCTTCGAGCGATTTCTTGATGTCGTCGGTGCACTCGTAAATGATGCGGTACAGGCGGGCTTCGACGTGGCGTTCGTCGGCGATTTCGCGAACCGCCGCGGGAAGCGACACATGGAATCCGATGATGACCGCTTCCGACGCGTCCGCCAGCAGAACGTCGCTCTCGGTGACGGAGCCGACCGCCGCGTGGATGACCTTGACGCTGACTTCGTTGTTGCCCAGTTCCTCCAGGCTCTTGCGAAGGACATCGATGGATCCCTGCACGTCCGCCTTGAGGACGACGCGCAGTTCCTTGGTCGCGCCTTCCTTGAGCTTGTCCGCCAGGTTTTCCAGCGTGACCTTCGAGACGGAGACGAGCTGCTTCTCGCGCTCCTTCATGCGGAACTGCTCGGCGATTTCCTCGGCCTTCTGCAGGCTGTCGACGACGTAGAACTTGTCGCCGGCGTCGGGCAGCATTTCGATGCCGGAGATTTCCACCGGCGTCGCGGGGCCGGCCTGCTGCAGCTCCCGGCCCTTGTCGTCCTTCATGTCGCGCAGGCGGCCGTACGACCGGCCCATCACGATGAAGTCGCCGATCTTCAGTTGACCATCCTGAACCAGCAGGCGGGCAACGGAACCGCGGCCACTGACCATCTGCGATTCGATGACGGTGCCTCGGGCCGCACCGGCGTAGTCGGCTTTCAGTTCCAGAAGCTGAGCCTGGTAATCGAGCAGTTCCAGCAGTTCCGCCACGCCCGTCTTCTTGGTCGCGCTGACCTTGACGACTTCGGTGGAACCGCCCCACTCCACGGGGCTCAGGCCATGCTCGGCGAGCTGGCCGAAAATCTTGCGGATGTTGTCGACCGTGGCCTCGGCCTTGTCGATCTTGTTGAGCGCGACGATGATCGGTACGCCCGCGGCCTTGGCGTGGTTGATCGATTCGATGGTCTGCGGCATGACGCCGTCGTCGGCGGCGACGACCAGCACGACCACGTCGGTGATCTTGGCGCCGCGAGCACGCATCGAGGTGAAGGCTTCATGACCGGGCGTGTCGAGGAAGACCACGCTGCGGTCCGCCTGGTCGTGCCCCTTGATCTGGACGCGGTAGGCGCCGATGTGCTGGGTGATGCCGCCGGCTTCGTGAGCGGCCACATCCGCCTGGCGAATGGCATCGAGCAGGCTGGTCTTGCCGTGGTCGACGTGGCCCAGCACGGTGACCACCGTGGGCCTGGGACGCAGGTCGGTCGCTTCGCGCGTGGCAAACTCCTTGACAACGATCTGCTCGGCGGATTCCTGTTCCTGCACGTCCAGTTCGATGTCGTATTCCAAGGCGACTTCCATGGCCGCTTCGGTGGCGATGGCGGAGTTGATCGTCGCCATGACGCCCTTGGCGAAGAGCCACTTGATGATGTCCGGCGCCTTGATGCCGGTGGCGGCGGAGAGGCCCTTGATGGTGATCGGCTCGCGGATGGCGACCTTGCCGCCGACCTCGGCGGGCGACTGGAGGAACTCGGCGCGGCCGGGCTTGCGGGCATCCTGGCGATGGCGGGCGATGATGCCGCGGGACCGGTTGAGGCGGTCCTGCTGCTCCTGGTAATCCGCCTCGCTGAGGCGTTTGGAGCCGGTGGGCGTGACGTCGCTGGATCGACCGCGACGGTTGGACAACGTGCGGCGCTTGGTTTTCTCGGCGATGGTTTCGGGAGTCTCGGGAGTCGCGCCGCTGCCGGCGCCTTTGCCGCGCGTCGGCCCGCGCGACCTGGAAATACCCTCGACCGTGCCATCCGCCAGAGCGGACTCATCGCCATCGGTACGCCGACCGCCGGTGCCGGGCGGACGCTTGGGACGAGGACGCTGAATGACGTCCGGCTGCTCGACGCGAACGACCTTGGGGCCCTTCAGCGTGACTTCCGAAGGCTTCTGCAACTGCGGGCCGGCGGGCGACACGACGTTGGGCCGGGTCGGCACATTGGGCCTGCCTGCGGGACCAGGCTTGGGCAGAGGCGGCGCGACGACGGGCTTGACCGGAGGCGGAACCGCATGCTTGGCCGCTGGAACGGCCGTTGACGAGACTTCGGCGGCGGCAGGGAGCACCTTCGTGGAGGGAACTTCTTCAACTACGGTGGGCATCGTTTCCGCCGGGGCGGATTCCTCGTGCTTCTTCGGCTTGGCCTTGGCGGGCATCGCGACCTGCATGGCCGCAACTTCAACGGTGACCGGTTCATCCTTCTTCGTCGGCAGTTCCTCCACTGCCGTAGCCGTCTCGTGCTCGTGCGCGTCGTCGCCGTGATCGCCGTGATCGCCGTGATCGGGCTGACCGACGGCCTTGGCACGCTTGCGTCGGGCTTTCTTCGCTTTTTCCAGGTCCACGGGCGCAGCGGATTCCACCGCGGTGTGCGGCTCGGCGACCGCCTTGGCGTGATCGCTGAACCATTCGCGGATGGTCATCTCCAGGCCTTTCTTGACCGGAGACATGTGGTCCTTGATGTCTGGGATTTCCTCAGCCAGACACTTATCCACGATCGCCTTGCTCGCGACGTTGAGCTCCTTGGCGATCTCGTAAATACGTCTTACCTTGGCCACGTTGGCTCCTCAAAAGCACTCGGATCCGACATTTCCTCACGCACGAACGGTGGACGGCCACCCTGCCTGTTCAGTTCTGCGGAATCAGTTCTGTGCCTCGGCCTGCGGAGCGGCTGCCGCAGGCACTTCCGCCTTGCGATTCTCGAGCATGTCCAGAATCGAACCTTCTTGAGCTGGCAACGACGCCGGCGCCTCGGTTGCGGGTTGAGCCGCCGCCGCATCGCCGCCCTCGGCGGGCAGGTTCCGCAGGGCTGCGCCGCCCAGCACGTCGTCGAGCACCGCCGCCGCCTGTGCTTCGGTGCCGCCCAGGGCCGCCGCGACTTCCCGCTTCTTGCGCTCGTTCTCTTCCTTTTCCCGTGCCTGCTCTTCCGCCACGACGCGGGCTTCTTCGGAGACGCGGTTCATCACCGTCTCGGCCACGTCGGTAGGCACCTGCAACTGCTCGGCCAGGTAATCCAGTCCGACTTCTTCCACATCGAACACGCTGATGACGCCCAGCGCCGCCAGACGATCGATCTGCTCGTCGGTGATGCCCGGAATCTGCTTGAGCGTGGCGGCCATGCGATCCAGCGCCTTGCTGAACTCGCCGGGGGTGAGGATGTCCACGTCCCAGTTCGTCAGCCGGGCGGCCAGTCGCACGTTCTGCCCGCGCTTGCCGATCGCCAGGCTCAGTTGATCGTCATTCACCACGACCGTGGCACGACCCAGTTCGAAGCACAGCGAAATCTCCGCGACCTCGGCGGGCTTGAGCGCGTTCTGGATCAGAATCTGCGACGACTCGTTCCAGCGGACGATGTCGATCTTCTCGCCGCCCAGTTCATCGACGATGTTCTTGATGCGGCTGCCGCGCACGCCGACGCATGCGCCCACCGCATCCACCTTCGTATCGATCGACGACACCGCCAGCTTGGTGCGATGTCCCGGCTCACGGGCCATCGCCTTGATCTCGATGATGCGGTCGGAGACTTCGGGCACTTCCACTTCGAACAGCTTGCGGATGAAGTCGGGATGAGCCCGGCTGAGCACGATCTTCACCTGGCTGCCGGTGTCGCGCACATCCAGAATGAGGCAGCGCACGCGCTCGCCGGGCTGGTGCTGCTCGCCGGGGATCTGCTCGCTCTTGGGCATGAAGCCTTCAGCGGCGCTGTTGCCCGAACGGGTGAGCGACACGACCAGGGCGCCGCCCTCGTAGCGCTGGGCGGTGCCGGTGACCAGTTCGCCGACGCGCTCGGAGAATTCCTGGAAGATGCTGGTGCGCTCGTCCTCGCGGAAGCGCTGGATCATCACCTGCTTGGCGGTCTGGGCCGGGATGCGGCCGAGCGATTCGATGGGAATTTCGACATCGTGGCGGAACAACCGAAGCTGCCCATTGATGCGGTCCAGTTCGCAGCGGAATTCGTCCGTCTCCATCACGTTGAAATGCTTGCGGGCCGCGGAAACCATGGCCTGCTCGATATCACGATAGAGCACTTCCTTCTCGACGTTTCGTTCACGCGAGATCGCATCAATCAGCCGCATCAGTTCGTTGCCATTCATCGTTGAAAGCTCCTGCTATTCAATTGTCCAAGTTGTCGAACCCTGGTTGTCGGAAAGTCGTCTGGAAAACAAAAAAACCACGACGCCTGGCGGCATTCGTGGCCCTTGAGGCGGCTGGTCCACCGGCACAACGCCGGGGCACCAAGCCCGTGCAAAAGCACCTCAACCGTCAGACCATGGCAGACACCTCCGTGCCAAAAGTCCAACTGGCCGAAAAGCCGCGGCCGAACGTCCACACACTGGAAGCGGTTGCGCTCATCAGTGTGCTCGGTTCGGAAGATCGTGCTGTGGCACGAGTTCTCGCATGGCCGTTCGCCTCAGGGTCAAAAACTGCCCGAACCCCATGTTCGGACAATACGCCAGACTTGTCAGTGTAAATCGCCGCCGTCTTCTGTCAAGTTCGCCTGAGACGGGCGATCGGGCCGCCGGTCGGAGAAACCTCCAAAAGCCCGCAGGATTTCTTCACCTTGATACTTTGCCTGTCCGATCTTAGAATGCCGACGCCAAACGAGGCCCCACATGGGGGTGTAGCTCAGTTGGGAGAGCGCATCCATGGCATGGATGAGGCCAGGGGTTCGAGCCCCCTCACCTCCACTTGGCGATGAAACCCCGCAGAAATGCGGGGTTTTTTTATCTCCGCCTATCCTCCGCCGTTCACTTCACATGAATTCCGAGGCAATCCGATCAACATCGAAAGGCGTCACCCCTTGTTCAACACTGAACACTGCCTCAGCTTGTTGCGCCTGGTCCACAAACTCACCCCGGCCCGCCACATGCAGTGAAAACAGCGTGTGGAGGTTCATCCGCACAAGGCTGTCCATGGCTCGCAACATAAGCGACACCCCCGACAGGTTGTTTGCCACATTGTTAAAGCACGGATGCTTTCGCAAGGCGATGTCCGTCCAGATGACCTGCCGTTTCACCAGGTCCAGGATCAGCGGGATGCAGATGCGAGTGTTGGCCGAAACATCGATCCGGTCCTGAACCGTGCGAGCCTCAAAGATTTCCCCCGAATTAGGGCACGACCGCTCCATCCAACCCGCGAAACACTCGGGCAGGTCGCAGTAAGGCTGCTCCGTAAAGCTGTTGAGCGACATCACCACGAACCGCACGCCAACCGCCATGGTGCGCGCGATATCCAGGTCGATGAACTCCGCCGCGCCTCGCGGCGCGTCGACGATGTCGCCACTGTGATGACCGCCAAAGTTCTTCAAGTTGTAATACGAGACGACATCGACGTACTTGTAGTTCTCATCGAAAAGTGCGGCAGAGAGATCGATGTCTGTGCGACTGCTGCCGTTCTTCCACCAGATAAAAAACCGCACGCAGTTGCTGGCCGGCATAGGAAGCCTGCTGCCTCGGACGAGCGTGCGAAGAGCTTTCGCAGCCGATCGCTGAGAAAAAGGCACGAGATAATTCATCAGCAAAGGGTCTACAAAGCATTTGCCCAGCGGCGGAAGCTTCCTGAATCGTTCGACCAACGTTTCGCGGCAGATGGAGGTGACCTGTTCAGGCACGCCGAGCGCAAGTGCCTGCATTCGATTCGGGATTGCCTGTACCTTGGCGACGTCGCCCTTGGGGAAGAACACTCGCCATGGCGTCCGTTCCGTCCGATGGGAAAAGTGCGTCAAAGTCTGCAGCAACACTGGAGTCGAGACGCGCGAAGAAACTCGGGCGAAAGCAGAAAGAACAAGTGCGGCATCTCCGCCGAGCCGCAACAAATGATCGAGCCGGCGCGTCAGATCGCCCGGCCTGCCGCTGAGCAGTTCCAGCGCGGCAGCAAGATTACCGTGCCGAAAGTGCGACTCGATCTGACTGTTGAACGTGGCAAAATCACCCTCATTGCGGATGATCGAGAACGCAGCCGCGGACTTGGGAAACCGGCTGGCGTACTCGCCTGGATGCAGTCGTTCCCCCAGTCGCTTCCAGCGTTCCTTCCAACGGAGCATGTCTTCCGTTGGGTCGGGGCAGCGATCGAGCCAGGACAACATCTGCACCCGTTCCGTACGGCGAAATCGGCCGAATTCCGTCGGTTCCGCCAGAGAGACATCGCCATCACTTAACGCAACCGCCAGACGGAGCACATCAGTGGCGGTCTTGATCTTTCCAGTGAGAAAACGCTCGGCCAGTGAAGTGTGCCGCAGAAGTTGCGCCCCGATCACGGCGAGCGTCTCCTTGATCGGTATCTCCAGAGGCAGCATTGGCGCGATGGCGTTGCGGTACTGTGAGACAAACCAGACCACGTCCTCTTTGTCCTGAGTGGAAAGCGGCGTCCGCGCGGAAACCAGCGAAGAGAAAATGCCCTCGAACTCTTCGCGGGAACCGAGTTCAATGACGCGCACTTGCGTTGGCTCCGTCAGGTTCGGGCGCTCATGCTTATCGTATCCCGGCAGTTTCTCCGTGAGATAGTGGAGCCACGCATTCAGGTACAGTTCGGCCTCAGACGCCGCCATGACCTGTTCCGGAAAGTTGGGATACATCGGCCTGAACTCGCGATGAGCGCCCACGATTTCCCGAAGCGCCTTGATCAGAGACTTGTAGAAAACAACAGCACGCGCCGCTGACAGGGTGCGCAGTCGCTCAATTAACTCCTGTGAAAAGCCGAACCCCAGCGACTTCACATTCTCCAACATCGCCGCCAGATGGGTGATCGGAAGATGTTCGTCGCCCTCGTTGATATGGACTCTGCGCCGGCGACGGAGGTAGATCGTGTTCATGCACTGTGCCCCCTTCTGTGCGTGCCGCAAGAGAAAGAAAGGGTGGAAAGCGAGGACTCTAATTTTGACAGTTAGAAGGAAGAATCCTAATAGCCACCCGTCTGCAGAATAGCAGGGGCCGTGCGAGGCGGCAACGGAACCTGCAACTTGCCGACATTCTGGGGAAAATGGCGAATCGAACGACGCATCACATTCTTGCCAGAAATCGCCATAGAATCGCCGCATGGGTACGGAATCCGCAGACCCGATGCGACTGCCGCTGCTGGACCTCATCGACTCCGGCGGTCTGCCCGTCACCGAGCCGCGCCCGTGTGCGTATCTGCCGGGCCGGGCCGCGCGATCGGAAGGCTTCCGCGCCGCCCCGCTGCACGGTGAGACTTACCACGATCTGATGGATCGCGGCTTCCGTCGCAGCGGTGACATCTTCTATCGCCCGCGCTGCGACGGTTGCCAGGCGTGCGTGCAGATACGGATTCCCGTTGGCGAGTTTGAGCCGAGCAAGTCGCAGCGCCGCGCCCTGCGCCGCAACGAAGAAGTGACTGTCCGCGTCGGGCCGCTGACGCTAACAGAGGAGAAGGCCGCGCTGTACCAGCGCTACCTCGCGCACCAGCATCCCGGCTCGCCGCAGTCGGAGGATGCGGAGGGGCTGCGCGAGTTTCTGTATCAGGACGTGGTTGAAACCGTCGAGGTGAATTACCTGCTCGGGGAGCGGGTGATCGCGGTGAGCATCCTCGACGTGTGCAGCCGGTCTGTTTCCAGCGTCTACCATTTTTTCGATCCCGTTGAAGCCGGCCGAAGCCTCGGCGTGTTCTCGATCCTGATGGAAATCGAAATGACGAAAGCCTGGAACGTGCCGCACTACTACCTGGGCTACTGGGTTCGCGGCAGCAAGACGATGGATTACAAGGCGAAGTTCACGCCGCACGAGTTGCTGGTGGAGGGGAAGTGGGTGCGGGGCGAATCTCAGTGAGATGACGGCAAGCCTTCGGGGTTGTCGAGCAGTTCCTTAAGTCGTGCGGCGAGTTCCGGCGGCAATCGATCGAGCCAGGAAGCGTCAACCAAACCAACGTCGATCATGTCCAGCAGATGCACGCGATCCTTCAGACGAAAGCTCGTCAGTTTCATGCGGACGAGCGCTGCCAATTCGAGAATCTGATAAAGACTGCCGCGAACCGACTCCGCTACATCGGCCGTTGGAGCGAGATCGCCAGCCCGAACGTATTCATTGGCGAGAAGCACATGCACCGCATCCCGCGCCTTGCCGCCCGTCTTGCGGTCGATGAACATGTCGATGCTTTTCACCCGGCGATACTCGAAGCCCTCTGCTTCCAGCGCCGTCCGCGCCCGATCCATGTCCTCCCGGCGAAGCAGCACGTCAACATCCTGCGTGTTCCGCACGGCTGCCGGATCAACGCCGGCCACCCACGCGGCGACCGCGTTGCCGCCGATGATGGCGTAGGGAATGCCCGCCGATTCAAAGGCGCGAGCCACGCGCAGCGCTCTTTCGCGGACGAGTTCCACGGCGCGGATCATCGTTTCCCACGTGCCGGGTTGCAACTGAGGTGTTGCCATGCGCTTATTCTAGCCCCGAGATAGGCCCACATCGCAGCAGGACGAAAAGCAGACTTGCTCTTGCGTCATTTCACTGCAGCGCCGCGATCACCATATTCGCCACCGCGTCCGTTCCCATCGGCAGGCGGTCGAAGACCATGCCTTTGAACTTCGGACACGTCGCCTGCACCGCGCGTTCCAAGCGCTCCGCGCACGCCACCGCCGCACGCTCGCCGCGGATGCGGCCCGTCTCGCGCAGCAGCATCGCCAGTGAGATGATCGCGGCGATCGGGTTCGCCTTGTTCTGCCCCGCGATGTCCGGAGCCGAGCCATGCACCGGCTCGAACATGCTTGGGGCAGTGCCGTCGGGGTTCAGATTGCCCGACGCCGCCACGCCCATGCCGCCGGCGATCGCCGCGCCAAGGTCGGTGATGATGTCGCCGAACATGTTGGGCACCACGATCGTGTCGTAAATCTCCGGCTTGGCCACCATGTACATGCAGCAGGCATCCACGTGGTGATACTGCCGCTGGATGTCCGGGTACTCCGCATCGCCCACTTCGTTGAACGCGCGGAACCAGGTGTCGCCGCAAAACGTGAGCACGTTGGTTTTGTGCACCAGCGTGAGCAACCCGCGCGCCCCTGCGAGACCCTGCTGCTTCTTCGCCCGGCAGAGGTTGAACGCAAAGCGCAGCGCCCGCTCCACGCCGAAGCGCGTCGCCAGCATTTCCTGCGTCGCCACTTCCTGCGCGGTGCCCTTGCGTGCGATGCCGCCGGCGCCGGTGTAGAGGTCTTCCGTGTTCTCGCGGATCACATCGAAGTTGATCTCGGCGACGCCCTTGTTTTTCAGCGGCGACTCCACGCCTTCGAGCAGTTTCACCGGCCGCAGGTTGATGTAGAGATCCAGCTCGAACCGCAGCTTCAGCAGCAGGCCTTTCTCCAGCACGCCGGGCTTGACCTTGGGCGTGCCGACGGCCCCGAGGAAGATCGCGTCGAAGCGGCGCATGTCGGCGACCTGCGCATCGGTGAGCACTTCGCCCGTCTTCAGGTAGTGCTCGCCGCCATAAGGCAGCGGCGTGACGGAGTAGCTGAGTCCATCGAGCTTGGCGGCAGTTTCCAACACGCGCAGGGCGTGACTGACGACTTCAGGACCGATGCCGTCGCCGGCGATGGTGGCAATGTTCAGGGCCATGGAAAACTCCTCGTTAGGGGCAGAGCCACGTACAGATAGCATCCCGGCGATGAGGCGGCAAACCTGCCACCTCCAGTGCGACCAACAGGTCGCGGCCCTTCAGAGCCGAGGGGCAAAAGTGGCCGGCCACCCATCCCCCACCCACCTCAAAACATGCACAACTCCCACCACCGAATAGGGTTACATGTTTGACTGCCAAGAAGGTAGGACACTTTTCGGCCACTCTCGAACCAGCGCATAGGCCTCGCCAAGCGCCGAACTCCGTCAGGCCAACGAATAACCCTCCGCCGGATTGGTTGCGGTGCGCCATGGAATCATTCTACCAAACTTTTACCTTCATCACAAGCTGGATCAGGTTGCCCCGGGGCTTCTCCATTCTCGCGAGTCAGCAGGCTTTCGTATGAACCACAAAGGACACCAAGGCACGAAGAACACAAAGACATGACTTGAAAATCGAGCCATCTCATCTTCTCTTCGTGTCTTTCGTGCCTTGGTGTCCTTTGTGGTTGATCGGAGCAACCCCTGACCAGCGAGAATCGCAAAGCCCTGGAGGTTGCCCAGGCAATCGCCCAACCTGCACCGGGACCATCCGGCACGCTGCCTCACGCCTGACGCAGGCCGCGGTCACACTTCTCTCGTCATGAACACGCTGTGCGGATCCTCGACGTAATCCGCGAACGGACCACACTCCCTGAATCCAAATCGTTCGTAGAGCCTTCGCGCCGGTGAGAACGCCTCCGCCGAACCCGTCTCCAGGCTCAACCGACGATAAGCGCGCCGCTTCGCTTCCTCGACCATGTGCTGCATCAGCCTCGACGCCACGCCCTTGCGCAGGTGCGCATCGGCCGTGCGCATCGACTTGATCTCGCCGTGGCGAACATCCAGTTCCTTGATCGCCCCGCAGCCCATCAGTTCGGATTCATGCCAGACGCTCCAGAACGTGACCTCCGGCCGGCGCAGCCCCTCCAGATCAAGCGCGTGACAACTCTCCGGCGGCGAGTGCAGCGCCACATCCCGCAGGTGCTCCTGCAAGAGCTGAATGATCTGCGGGCTTCTCAGATCGTCGACGCGAATTTCCATGGACATGGGCATGCGAGATTGTCGGTCGCTGAACCGATCCTAATGGGAGCGGCGGGATTCTACCGCTGGAATCGGCGGGATGACCTCGGTGCGGTCAGCTCGCGCCAGGCCGGTCATGCAAGGCACCCGCTCGTTTTGAAGCGGCGATGGGCCGCCTCAAACCGACCGGAGGCACGGACGCCGCCTCTGTTCAAGGCTTTGACTCGACCGTGGATCGGGCGTCAAGGAGCCGAGCAAGAGCAACCCCACGGTTTCGCCGTAGGGTGCGTCAAGTCCGCGCGGACGCACCTTGTTGCGTCTCTGTTCCCTGTGGTGCGTCCGCGCCGAGCCTTGACGCACCCTACGCGGAGCCGACGCCAACGTGCGGAGTTGCGCTCGAACGGTTTCTAAAGCGACAGCGCTAGATTCGGTTCCGTACTCCCCTCCCTCTTAGGGAGGGGCAGGGGGAGGGTCGGGCATACGGCCTGAATCGAAGCACAATCATGCTGTGCGCCCGACCCTCCCCTAACCCCTCCCTAAGAGGGAGGGGAATCGGAAAAGAGGGAATTCGACGGGCTTATCGCGCGTCTAGCGCTGTCGCTCTAAGGATCGTCACCGAAATGACTTCCCGGATTCAGACGCCAGAATTTTCATTAGGAAAGCAGGAAAAGAGGAAATGAGGAACAGAAACAGAGTGCGTCAATCGCCGGAATTTTGTCTGTTCCTGCCTTCCTCGTTTCCTCATTTCCTTAGAAATTCTGACTCGGTCAGTTGAACGAGAATCGGGAGGTTATTTCGGTCGCATTCCTAAGTGTGCATTCGCCCGATGCCCCAGAAATATGTATCCGCCGATCGCCCCGGCTCATTACACTTGTAGTTCCGTTTCCCCCCGCGACGCTCAAGTTCCACTCAACCTCCGCAAGGAACCGACCCATGCCGATCGCCAGTCACCAACCCACCCGCCGACAGTTCATCCGCGCGACTGCCGCTGCGACCACCGCGCTGGCCGCACCGGTGATCGTGCCATCCTCCGCCCTGGGCAAGGACGGAGCCGTCGCGCCGTCCAACCGCATCGTGTTCGGCTGCATCGGCCTGGGCGGACAGGGCCGGCACAACATGGGCGCCTTTGCCAATCACAAAGATTGCCAGGTCGTCGCTCTGTGCGATGTGGACACGAACAACCGCAAGATCGCACTGGACCAGCTCAAGAACAAGGGCACGGACATCGCGCTCTACACCGACTTCCGCGAACTGGTCGCCCGCAAGGACATCGATGCCGTCACCGTCTGCACGCCCGACCACTGGCATGCGCTGGCGTCGATCGGGGCGGCGAATCATGGCAAGGACATCTACTGTGAGAAGCCGCTGACCAACTCGGTCGCCGAGGGCCGCGCCGTGGTCAATGCCGTGACGAAGAACAAGCGCGTGCTCCAGACCGGCAGCCACGAGCGCTCCGGCGGCAACTCCCGCTTCGCCTGCGAACTCGTCCGCAACGGCCGCATCGGCAAGCTGAAAACCATCCGCGTGAACCTGCCCTGCAGCGACCACCATCACCAGCAGGCGATGAAACTCACCACCGTGCCCGACCCGCAGCCGGTGCCCGCGCACTTCGATTACGACATGTGGCTGGGCCACACCGCCAAGGCCCCCTACCACGAACGGCGCTGCCACTTCTGGTGGCGCTTCGTCCTGGCCTACGGCGGCGGCGAGATCACCGACCGCGGCGCCCACGTGATCGACATCGGCCAGCTCGGCGGCGGATTCGATGACACCGGCGTCGTCGAAATGAAAGCCACCGGCAAACGCAACGCCGCCAGCCTCTATGACGCGTTCTGGGAATACGAGTTCGCCGGCAAGTACGCCAACGGCGTCGAGTTCGTCGGCTCCAGCGGCGGCGCCCGCGGCGTGAAATTCGAAGGCACCGACGGATGGATTTTCGTCCACATCCACGGCGGCAGACTGGAAGCATCCAATCCCGCGATCCTCAAGGAAAAAATCGGCGAAAAGGAAATTCAACTGGGCCGCAGCCCAGGCCACCACCAGGACTTCATCAACGCCATCAAGGCCCGCACACAACCCGTCGCCGCCCCCGAGATCGGCCACCGCACCGCCAGCCTGTGCCACCTGATCAACATCGCCATGATCACCGGCAAGCCGCTGAAGTTCGATCCCGTCGCCGAGCAGATCACCAACGACGCGCAGGCCAATGCGCTGCTGAGCCCGACGATGCGCAGCCCGTGGGTGCTGTGAGCGCGAAGTGCTGACGCGGGCATCCGCCACGGCCGCGCCGATGCATGTCCGAGTCACCGGCAACGAACTGACGTGGGAAGCCGAGGCGGACCTCGAGAGCGGCCTGGCGGGCAAGCAGCAAACGTATCGCGTGATCGCGGTGAATACGGTGGGCCGGAAGTCGAAGCCGTAGAGTGGACACGACCTGCTAGCGAGCTCAACCCCGTGGGGCAATCGCGGTGGGCGATGCCGCGGTCTTCTGGAATCAGACATTTCCAGCAGGAAATTCCCGGTGGGCGCTGCGACAGCCGTACTGGCAGTTCCAGCCGGCGCCATCGATTGCGGGAACACCGGGAATGAAGGCGTTGCCGCACACCCGCGACCTCCCTCCGCCTCCGAGGCATCATCCGGATTGCAAATGATCGTTGCGCGTTTTCCAAGTTGCACGGACGACAGATCAGGGCAATTGCAGATGGGAGGGCGAGGCTCCTGCCGAGCCGCGAACAATCTCGTGCGCTCGTAGTTTTTCGCGGCTCGGCAGGAGCCTCGCCCTCCCGTCAAGGTCCAAATGCAATTGCCTTGGACGACAGATGCTTTTGCGATCTGGTCGGCAGACAAGGCAACGCTGGGCATCCGCTGAAGGCCCGTCAAGGGGTCTGCCAGATTTTCCGGGGGCTTGATTCCCTCGCCCTTTCAGGGAGAGGCTGGCCGAGTCCCCGGCGGACGAGGCCGGGTGAGGGTCGAGACGAACAGATGGTTGCGGCATCCGTCACGAGACGGTGGCGATTGCGAACTTGAACGTCCCGACCCTCACCCCAGCCCTCTCCCTGGGAGGGAGAGGCTGGCCGAATCCCCGGCGGACGAGGCCGGGTGAGGGTCGAGACGAACAGATGGTTGCGGCATCCGTCACGAGACGGTGGCGATTGCGAACTTGAACGTCCCGACCCTCACCCCAGCCCTCTCCCTGGGAGGGAGAGGGGGCCGGAATGCAAGCCCCGGAAATATGGGCAGACCCCCGTCAAGGCAATCGTTCTCTGTGCTGTTGAAGAGGAATTGGTGTCCCTATGCTTCATGTACGCGATCAAGTCACTGTGGAGTCTCATTGCGGTCCCCGTCATCTGTTTCCGCTGGTTGTGCTCACAACTTTGATCATCTGGCTCATCGTGGAGGATTTTGCAACCGCCCAGGAGCCGGCCGCCAGACCGCCGCTCATCGGCTACACCGAACTGCAAACCAATCTGCCTGGCGGACGCCACGCCAACGTCCGCACGATGCGCGCCGCGGTTGTCGCTGCTGACGGCACTGGGCGTCGCCTGATCGCCGGCGAGCTTGCGGACAACGCGGATACGTCGACGCAGTTCGCCGGCTGGTCGACCGACGGCAAGACCGCCGTCATCGTCCGCAGCTGGCACAGCCCGCAGAACGCGCAGTGGGAGGAGGAACACAAGACTTTCCGTTTCAACAAAGACAGCCGGCTGGTGGATACGTATCTGGTCGACGTCGCCACAGGCAAGGCGGAGAATGTCACCGCCGTCGAGCGCGTCAGTTTCTACAACACGGGTCTCTTTTTCTGGCCCAACGATCCAACCAAGCTGGGCTTCACCGCGTTGATCGACGGCAACTCGCATCCCTTCCGCATGGATCGTGATGGCCGCAACAAGGTCGATCTGACGAAGGACTCGAACGAGTACACCTACGGCTTGAGCAGCTCACGGGACGGCCAACGCATCGCCTATCACAAGAATTACCAGGTGTTCCTCGCCGATGCCGACGGCTCCAACGCGAAACGGGTCGAGACCGGCAAGCCGTTCAACTTCGCACCGACGTGGTCGCCCGACGGCAAGTGGGTGCTCTTCGTGTGTGGCGAACACTACAACTGTCATCCGCATGTCGTCGCCGCCGACGGCACAGGGCTGCGCAAACTCGCCGATCGAGGCGGATACCGCGGGGTCGTCGAGTTCCTCGACGTCTTCGACTTTCACGGCGGCAGCAGCGACGTGCCAGTCTGGTCCGGCAACACGGTGTTTTACACCGCCAAGGCGGGCGACAAGGTGGAACTCTTTCGTGCAGCGATCGACGGCAGTTGCGAGCAGTTCACCAACTCCGCCAAGGGCACGCTTCACTACCATCCGCAGCCCTCGCCCGATGGCAAGTGGCTGATCTACGGCTCCAAGCGCGACGGTATTCGACAATTGGTTGTGATGCGGATGTCAGACCGAATGACGAAGCAGGTGACCGAGATGAAACCGGGACACGCCGCGATGTGGCCGCACTGGCGACCTCAGGCTGTCCTGGAGCGGAAGAAGTAGCCGTCAATCTGGGAAGCTCTGAGTGAATGACTGCCGTCAACGGAACGCCGCCCACGCTACGAGGCTGTCGGCGCGGTCGACATAAACGTTTATGTCGGCTTCCGTGGATCAGGCCCGCACCCGCACCTTGGTGAAGGCAGTGAACTCACCGGCGCCGTCCTCCGCCTCCCGCCGGCGCCAGCCGCCGGATTACTGATACGCATGCCACTTCAGAGGCCGCCGCGCCGGATCGCCGCCTTGCCGAACCGCTCATTGATGTGATCCGCAACCTGATCGAGCCTGCGATGCTTCTCGCGGTCTTCGTTCACAAAGAGTTCGCCCTGCCCCGTACCTTCCGTGAGCTTCTCCGCCGTCACGCCGATCAACCTCACCGGCTGAAACGGCCAGGCATCAAACAACCCCCGCGCCGCCTGCCACAGCTCAGCCGTGATGTTTGTCGCCTGCTTCAGTGTCGTCGACCTGCTGATCGTCTCGAAGTCTCCGAAGCGGATCTTGAGTGACACGCCGCGTGTCTGGAGGCTGTGCCGACGCAGCCTGGCCCCAACCTGCTGCACTTCCTCAAGCAGCACGCGCCGCACTTCATCAGGATCGCCGACATCGACGCCGAACGTGTGCTCATGTCCGATGCTCCTGGCCTGGCGATCGGGAACGACAGGGCGATGGTCGATGCCGGCGGCGAGCTGAACGTAACGCTCGGTCTCGCCGCCCAGGTGCCGGCGCAGCGACTCGACCGGACATGCCCGCAGGTCGCCAATGGTACGGATGCGCATGGGCTCCAGCTTCGCCGCCGTCGCCGGGCCGATGCCCCAGAGTTTCGTCACCGGCAAAGGCGGGAGCACGCGGTCGATGTCTGCCTCACGGATCACGGTCAGGCCGTCGGGCTTGTTCATGTCCGAAGCCAGTTTCGCCAGGAACTTGTTCGGCGCGACGCCCACGGAAGCAGTGACGCCCAGTTCCCGTTTGATCCTGTCTTTCAATTGCCTGGCGACGGCGTCTGGATCGCCCAACGCCCTCTCAGTTCCCGTCAAGTCCAGAAACGCCTCGTCAATGCTCAAGGGTTCCACCAGCGGCGAGTACTCCTCCAGGATGGCGAACATCTGCCGCGAGACTTCGTGATATCGCTCGCCGCGAACGGGTAGCACGATCGCCTGCGGGCAGAGCCGCTTCGCCGTGACCATCGGCATCGCCGATCGGCAGCCGAAGGGCCTGGCCTCATAGCTGGCGGTGGCCACGACGCCGCGGGGACCATCGTGTCCGATGAGCAACGGCTTACCGCGCAGCTCGGGCCGGTCACGCTGCTCCACCGACGCGAAGAAGGCGTCCATGTCCAGGTGCAGGATGGTGCGCATCCTATTTCTTCGCCTCCACCGTCCCGGGCGGCCGCTTGTTTTTCTGAATCTCGGCGTCGCGCTTGGCGGCTTCTTCGCGAAGTCTGGCGACGACTTCGGGATTCCTGCCGGCGACATCAGCGGCTTCACCGGGATCGGTCGCGAGGTTGTAGAGGCCCGGATCGATCTCCTGATTCTTCTTGTTCCTGCCGGCCGCACCGATGAGGTGGAGTTTCCAGTCACCCTGGCGGATGGCCGCCAGTTTGCCGCCGCCGTTGTAGTAAAGGTGCGTGTCGCGTACCGGGCCGGCTTTGGCGTCGAACATGAGCGAGGTGATGTCGCGGCCGTCGATGATGCGATCGTCCGGCAACTTGCCGCCCAGCAGCTTCAAGAACGTCGGCAGCAGGTCGATGTTGCCGGCGATCTGGTCGCAGGTCGTGCCCGCCGCGATCTTGCCGGGCCAGCGCATCATGCAGGGCTCGCGCACGCCTCCTTCGAAGGTGGTGCCCTTCTTGCCGCGCCAGGGCAGCGACGAGCCCGCAGCCGCGCCGTTGTCGGAGGTGAAGATGACCAGTGTGTTGTCGTCCAGTTTCAGTTCCCTGAGCGTCGTCATGATTCGGCCGACCGACCAGTCCAGCTCCTCGATGGCGTCGCCCAGCAGGCCGGCGCTGCTTTTCCCTTTGAAATCAGCGGACGCCGCCAGAGGGTGATGCACCATCGTGTGCGGCAGGTAGACGAAAAACGGGCCGCCCTTGTGCGCCTGGATGAACCGGATCGCCTCGTCCGTGTAGCGCCGGGTGAGCGTCGATTGGTCGGCCGGGTACTCGACGACCTCGACGCCTCGCATCAGCGGCACGGTATTCTTGATGGCCTTGGCCCGCGCCTTTCCCTCGGTCATGCCCTCGCGGAAGACGCAGTCCCTGGCGAACTTCGCGTGAACGGGATCGATCGCCATATCGTTGCTGTAGGGAATGCCGAAGTATTCATCGAATCCTTGCTTCGTCGGCAGGAACGGCTCGCGATGGCCCAGATGCCACTTGCCGATGCAGATAGTGGCGTAGTCCTTTTTCTTGGCGATTTCGGCGAGCGTGATCTCGTCGGAATGCAGGCCGATCGGGCTGCCCGGAAAGAGCACGCCGGGGATCGAAACCCGCGGGTTGTAGCACCCCGTCAACAGGCTGGCCCGCGACATGGAACAGACGGGCGTGGCGTAAAAGCTGGTGAATTTCATTCCCTCAGCCGCGAACTTGTCGAGATTCGGCGTGCGCACCTTGGTGCTGCCGAAGGGACCGATGTCGCCGTAGCCCATGTCGTCGATGAAGATGAGGACGATGTTCGGCGACCTGGCCGGCGCGTCGGCTGCCATCGCGACGTGCGATGCAGCCAGCGACAATAGACCCATTGCGATCAAACGAAGCAGCATGCTGGAACCTCATGAATAGGGCAAGCTTTTCCCGCCGTGCGGACGCGTCAACAAGGCGACGACCAATGCACACACCCGGCATGACGCCGTAACGCGAACGCTGCGTCGATCTCGGCGGCAACAAACGCCTCTTTTTCCGATCATGCCGGCGCGTCCTTCGCCAGTTCCTTTGATCCCACGACCGTCAGGTTCAAGCCGACCTGCACCGTCACCGGCGTGTCGCCGATCATGATCGTCATCTTGTTGCTGATGTTCCAGCCGAGCGAGCCTGTCGAGAACTCTCGGGCGGCTGCAATCATCTTGGTGCCGTCGATCACGACCTCGACCGCCTTGGCTTTCTCTTTGAATTGCGCTCGAGTCACGGGGCAGGAAGTTTTGGTGGCCATGCGGCACTCCTTGGACGGTGATCGGAAGCCTGGGTTGAACGCATCAAACTACGCCACAGAATACACGCTTCCCCGCACGCGGCTCGCCACTGAGCGGCAGCGTTATCCAATGTGTAGATTGACTAAGCAGAAGTTAGCGGGCAGTTGTTCCTCTTGATGTGATTGCATTCGTCGCTCGTCTTCGCTTGATCATTTCGGCTGCGAGTCTGTAATGGATATTGCGGTTTCTCTTGACTGGCTTGCGTCCTTGCGGTTTCCTCGTTTGTTGTCCTGAGTCTATACTGTGATCGTTCGTCCATTCTTTGTCTGGTTGTGTCGATGGGGTTTTGCCCACTAAGGAACGGGACCGAAATAAGTTCCCCATTTAGCCGGCGGGCTTGCCCGCCGCGACGCCCTCGGCGGGCAAGCCCGTCGGCTAAATGGGGGGGGGGGACCGCCAGATCGCGAAGTTATTTCGGGCCCGTTCCTAAGGATCGTGACCGAAATAAGTTCCCGACTTGGTCGTTTCCCATTCCCCTCCCTCTTAGGGAGGGGTAAGGGGAGGGTCGGGCGCACTGCGTGATTGTGCATGAAATCAGGCTGTTTGCCCGACCCTCCCCCTGCCCCTCCCTGAAAGAGAGGGGAGTCCGATCCGTGCAAATCGGGAAGTTATTTCGATTCCATTCCTATCCCACCGCTGCAGTGGACGAGCTTGCGTGCGTTGAAAGTTGTCATCGAGCCTTGTGCGCTACTGCCCCGCACGCGTCTCGCCACTGAGCGGCAGAAGTTCGGCGGGCGGAGGGCGCTGACCATGATCGCTGTGGTCCGAACTGTTGTCGCAGGTCAGTACGGTGCCGCGCTGCGGATGCTCCGTGACTGCATGGGCCGCGCGGAGCCGGCAGCTTGGCAGGCGGCGGTCGGGCGGTTCCCGTTCTGGCACGTGGCCTACCACACCTTGTACTTCACCGACCTCTATCTCTCGCCGGACGAGCAGGGGTTCCAACCGCCGCCGTTCCACCGAGAGGACGCCAACTGGCTCGCGGTCAACCTGTCCGCACCGCAAAAGCCGGTCGCCGCCGGTCCGCCGTACGAGAAGGATCTCCTCGCGGCCTACTTGGACGCCTGCCAAGCCAAGGCGAGGCGGGCGATGGAGGGCGAGACCGAAGCGACGCTGGCCGGGCCGAGTGGATTCCCGTGGCTCGGGTTCACGCGGCTGGAGGCGCACCTGTACAACATCCGGCACATCCAGCACCACACGGGCCAACTGAGCGCCGCACTTCAGCGCAAGCTCGGGGCTGGTGTGGAGTGGGCGTACTCAGAGTCGCTGTGAATCATGGCGCGCCCGGTCGGAGGGCCGAACCAGTCGCTGCGGCAGTCGGCGGGAGCTTGTAGGATTTTCCAGTGTCGTAGCTCACTCGGCCCCCGCCGCTGCTGAGCTTTGTCGTTGGTCCAGCGATATCGCCATCTGCTTGCCCGCCCGTTTCTGAAGCGATCAGAACAGTCGAGCAAACGAGTTCGGATGACGAACAGCGCCAGTGAACACGCCCTATCATTGCCCGCTTGCCGAGCGACAACCTCGCCATCGCCGCGACATGCCCGGCCACGGCTCAGGTCATTCTTGGGCGGGCCTCAAGGGAGATGGAGCGGGCGATTCGGTGGCTTCTGTTTCGCCATCGGGGGATTTCCTGCTGGAGGACATCGAGACGAGTGACAGACACCGGTGTCTCCGGCGCCGACGAGACTCTCAGACTGGCGGTGGCGAGTACCGCCAGCGTCTTGGGCTCCGCGTTCAAAGGTGCATGGCCTGTCGCGTCCGCGGCAATCATGGTGACAGCCGACATCGTGCCGGGGGCGGTGAAAGTGGAACCCGGTGCGACTTGCTCGGGAAAGGCAATCATGGTCGCGGGGGCGGAGAAGGCGGAGAACGGCACCACCGGTTCACCGTTGGGCAGCAACGTGAACTGACGATTGCGGACCTGGATCAGGTCGGTGGTTTGAATCGCGCCCGAACTGTCCACATCGAAGAATGCGGAGTACTCCGGCATCTCGGTGGTTCGGAACTGGGCGTTGCGGGTGCGGATCACATCGGTGCTTTGCACTTGCCCCGACTGCGACACGTTGCCGGGCACGACGTTGAATCGGAATCGGAACGCGCCGCCGGCGGTGCCGTCGCCGGAGGGGAAGGAGTCGCCCGTGCCGCCCAAGGCCGGCGGGTTCGTCCAGTCGCCGTCGAGCGGAGTGCCCGCGGCGTCCGTCACGGCGGCGGAAAGATCGATGAGCCACTTATCGACAGTCAATGCCGAAGTGAATGTCCACGTGGCGGTCAGCGTGGCGTCGTCGTAGGCGAATCCGCTGACGGCTTGGGTCGCGACGGTCGCGCCACGCAGGACCAGGTGGTTCGACTGGATGTTGACGGATTCGCTGAACTGGATGCTGATCTGGTCGATCGCGATCCACGGCAGGGATGCAAGCTGGTTCGTCGCCGGCAACCGGTAGCCTCCATCACCTTGCCCCGTCGCCTGCAGGAACGTGACAAACGAGGGCAGCCAGGTCGTGCCGCTGACGCGCACCTGCGTCACGATTGGCGGCGTCCCGTCAGCGGTGAAAACGACGGGAGCGGCGAACTCGGAGGTATCGCCCAGGGCCGTGGCGGTGGCCGTCGCGGTGATGAACTCGCCGGCGGCGACGGTGACGCCCGGCAAAGCGGCGTTGAATGCGGCGTGGCCGGCGGCGTCGGTGGCGACGCTGACAGCTCCGAGGAATCGCCTGCCCTGCCTCTGGTCGGCGATAGCAGCACCAGCAGGGTTGGCGAAAAACTCGATGCGGAAGACAGCGTTCGCCGCGGAATCCAGGGTTCCCACGATTGTCGGACTCCCCGCCAGTGATGCCTGGGTGAGGACGGGGAAATTCTGAAGCCGATTCGGGCCGGCGTCGGCATCGGGAGCTGGATCGTTGGCGGTGATGCCGTTGTTGCTCAGGTCGATCGCCAGCAGGGCGTTGCCGCGCAGGACGTTGCCTAGGACGGCGTTGCCGTTGCCCGCGTCCGCCGCCAGGCCCACGCCGTTCTGGCCATTGAAGGCGATGCGATTGCCCGCGTTCACGGCGGTTCCACCGATGGTGGTCGCCGCGGCCCCCTGCTGGATGAAGACGCCGTCGCCGTCATTGCCCCGCGCGGTGGCGCCGTCGGCGGCGAGTCCGATGAAGTTGCCTTCGATTTTGGTGCCCGTGGTGGCGGCTCCGATGATCTTGACGCCGTCGCTGCCGTTGCCGCCGATGACGTTGCCTGCGCCCGCGGCGGCGCCGCCGACGAGCGTGTTCGTGGAATTCGTGATGCTGATGCCGTCGGAACGGTTGCCCAGGTCGGCGGACCCGCCGGCATCGGTGCCCAGGTAGTTGCCCTGGATGACGTTGCCGACGGCGCCGTTGCTCACATCGACGCCATCGTCCTCGTTGCCGCTGACGACGTTGCGATGGCCGGCGGTGGTGCCGCCGACGAGATTGTTCGGGCTGGCGTTAATGGCGATGCCGTTGACGGCATTGCCCAGGTCGAGGGTGCCGGTGAGATCGATGCCGATGTAGTTGCCCGCGATGGTGTTGCCCGTGGTGGCGGCGCCGTTGAGTTCGATGCCGTCGCTGCCGTTGGCGGCGATGACGTTTCTCTCGGGCGCCGTGCCGCCGCCGATCTGCGTCAGGGTCGCGCCGAGCACGACGGAGATGCCGTCGGAACTGTTGCCCAGCGCGGCATCGCCGGTGACGTTGACGCCGATGAAATTGCCGATGACCAGGTTGCTGATGGAGCCTGTTCCGCCGATTTCCACGCCGTCGCTGCCGTTGCCGCTGATGACGTTGCGGTGCTGCGGGAGCGTGCCGCCGATGCGGTTGTTTCTGACGCCTGAAATCTGGATGCCGTCGTTGCCGTTGCCCCGATCAATCGTGCCGGTGATGTCAGTGCCGATGAAGTTGCCGGTGATGGTGTTGCCGCTGTTGGAGGTGATGCGGATGCCGTTGCCTGGGAATCGGGCGATGACCAGTCCCTGCACGGTGGTGTCGCCGGCGTCGATGTTCAGGCCGTTGGTTCCCGCCGGCGCGTTGATGCCGTCGAGCACGATGCGCAGGACGCCGTTGAAGGGCTGGTCGATGTCGTTGCTGTTCTTGATGGCGCCGGTCTGGCTGTAGCCATCGATATCGACTGGATCGGTGATGGTGGGCAGGGCGCTGGTCAGGGCGATGGTGAATGGCCCCGCGCCGGTGAGAGCGAACGCGATGATGTCAGGCACGCCGCCTGAGTTCGCCGCAGCGTTGGCGCTGGTGATCGCCGCCCGCAGGCTGCCGGCGCCGCTGTCGGCGGTGGAGGTCACGGTGAACGTGCTCAGCAACCGGCGCGGTTCGACCTGCTCGAACCAGATCCGCTCGTTGCTGCCAGTGCGTACTGCGCTGCGCAATGGACAGCGACGACCGCGAAGACGGGCGTCATCGAAGGTGAAGGCCTGAAAATGGTTCATGAGTTCCCTCATCCCCCGATTTTCGCTGCTTGCGAAAAGTGAGTATAATGTATTTGGTGGTCAGACTTTGTCCGTTCGCGACAAGGGCCGGCAAAAAGCAGCACGCCTTCAGGATCTCAACCGGCGATCCTCCTCCGTATTCCCCCTTGCAAAAAAAATGGTGAGCGAGCCTTGGAATATCGCGCCGTTTCCTTGGTTAGTGATTCGCTAGCCGCTCGTAAAGAAAACGTTCGTTCGTTCGAGCCATTGCTTTTCCGGTGTGTGGGCATTGGAGATCAAATGCCATCCCCATCCTCGAACCCGCATGCCGCAGTACGTCTGCTTGCGTATTGCCACGAGGGCACAGGCATCGGCCACTTGAGACGAACACTCACCCTGTGTGCAGAAATTGCCCACCGCTGGCCAGGCGCTTCCATTCTCCTGGTGACCGGCACGCCGTTCCTGCACCTCTTCGAACCCCTGCCCTATCTGGACTGGGTCAAGCTTCCGGCCATCAGCAAATCCTCCACCGGTAACTACTCCCTCCGCCAACTGGCGTCCCACTCCGGCATCACCCAGTGGCGCAGCGACATCCTCATGGAGACCGTCAAGGGGTTCGACCCCACGATGGTCCTCGTCGACAAAGCGCCCCTGGGCGTCTGCGGCGAACTGAGGCCTGCGCTGACTTGGCTCCGCGAGCATCGGCCCGCCGCCCGACTGGTGTGCGGCCTGCGCGACATCGAGGATGAACCAGAAGTCACCATCGTCCAGTGGCAGAAACTGGGCGTGCCCGACGCCATCGAACACCTGTTCGACGAAGCTCTGGTCTACGGGATGAAGGAAATTTTCGATGTGGCGGAACAATATCGGCTGTCACCGGAGGCGTCGGAGAAACTGCGATACACAGGCTACGTCTGCCGCCGGCACAAGCCGCGTGCCAGTGCCGCCAAGGCCGGCGGCCTGATGCGTGAAGAGGTGGTCGTCACCGTCGGCGGCGGCACCGACGGCAGCGAGCTGATCCAGAGCTATCTCAACGACGCCGTCCATCGCGCTACCGCTCTGGGCAGCCGATCCGTGATCGTGGGCGGCCCCGACCTGCCGCGCCAGGATGCCGAGAAACTGCGGCGCCTCGCCAAGGCCGCCGGCGCCAAGTGGCTGGAGTTCGATTCGGGCCTGCAGAACCGCCTCGGACGCGCCCGCCTCATCGTGACCATGGGCGGTTACAACACCATGACCGAATCCGTGGCGTCGGGCCGGCCCACGTTGGTGATCCCGCGCACGACGCCCCGCAAGGAGCAATGGATGCGGGCGCAGCTCTGGGCCAAGCGAGGTTTGGTCAGCACGCTCGACCCAGTCGACGCCACGCCAACTCGCTTGGCGCAGACCGTCGCCGACCTGTTGCTCGCCCCGCCCAAGCCGCAGCGCCAGCCCTTGGAACTCAACGGCCTTGATCGCGTTCTCGATCGCCTCACGCACCTCGCTCAGGAGCAGCCGCATGCGACTGTGGTACGTGTGTAGCGATTTCGGCATCCCGCCCGACGGCAGCAAGGGAGCCTCCATCCACCTGCGCGCCATCACCGGCGCGCTGGCGCGCCTCGGCCACGACGTGCTGCTGATCAGCCCGCGCCCCGGCCCAGGCGACCGACACCCTGCGCGCCGCCTGCTGCCGCCCGGCTGCCCGCTGGTCGATGGCGCGGTCAAGCCGCTGAAGCGATTCCTGCTGGAGCACGACCTGGGCGACGAACTGCCGCGAGACTTGCGCACGCTCTACTACAGCGCCTACGCCGTCGAAGCGGCACTGGAGCAGCTTCGCACAGTTCGTCCGGAAGAAAAGCCCGACGCGGTGATCGAGCGCCTGTCCCTGTTCTCCACGGTAGGCATCGACCTCGCGCGAGCGCTGGATTGCCCGCTGATGCTGGAGGTCAACGCACTGCTAACCGAAGAGGCTCAGCAGTATCGCACGCTCCTCCTGGGCGATATGGCACGGGAGATCGAACGCCGAACGCTTCAGCAGGCGGATGCCGTCCTTCCCGTGTCGCACGAGCTTGGTCGGCGATTAATCGGGCAGGGTGTGCCCGCCGAGAGAGTGCATGTCACGCCCAATGGCGCGGACGATGCGTTCTTTCAAGTCGAGTCGAAAGACGCAGTCCTTGCGCGAGCCGCGCTGGGGCTGAGCGATGCGTTCGTAGTCGGCTTCGTCGGCAGCCTCAAGCCGTGGCACGGCGTCGATGCGTTGCTGCGCGCCGCGGCGATCCTCAATGGCGCCGGCAGCGCTGTGAAAGTACTGGTCGTCGGCGTCGGCCCGCAGGAGTCTTCACTGCGGTCGCTTGCCGCGGAGTTGGGGCTCGACGGCCACGTCGTCTTCGCCGGCGCGGTCGATCATGCAAGAGTGCCCGCCCTGGTTGCCGCGATGGATGTGGCTGTCGCGCCGTTCCAGGCGATCGACAACTTCTACTTCTCGCCGATCAAGCTCTTCGAATACATGGCCGCCGGCGCCTGTGTCGTCGCCTCGCGCGTCGGACAGATCGCCAGCGTCATCGAGCACGAACACGACGGCCTGCTCTGCCCTCCCGATGATCCGGCGGCGCTCGCGCAGCTGATCGACCGGCTGCGAGAATCGCCGGATTTGCGCAGGCGATTGGGCAACGCCGCCCGCGCCAAGGCCGCCCGCGATTTCTCCTGGACACACACAGCACAGCGCGTATCCACTGTGATTGAAAAGACCTTTACCGCCCGGCGCGGCTCACCGAAGCCGTCGCTGGTCGCGCCGTTCGCCCGACCGTGAACCACCGCAACAACCTGTGCCGGAACCGACCGAACCAATTCGTCCCGATGCCGCCAAGCCCCGTCCCCGGCTGGCGTATCTGCTGCGCGACTATCCGCGCTTCAGCGAAACATTCATCGTCAATGAAATCCTCGCGCTCGAAGCGCAAGGCGCCGATCTGGCCATTCTCGCCCTGCGCAAGCCGGACGACGGCATGTTCCACGAATCAGTTACCCGCGTGCGCACCAAAGCGGAGTACCTGCCTGACGCGGGCGTGAAGCTGCGCGGCAAGACGCGCGGCAAAGTGTGGCAACTGTTCCGCCAGTCGCCGCGACTCTGGTGGCGCACCATGCGAATCATCCGCCGCCACCCTGCGGATTTGTCGCGCGACGATCTGCGGGCTGCGCTTTACGTCGCGCACTGGATGAAGAAGCGGAAGATCGAACACGTCCACGTCCACTTCGGCAGCGAGGCGGCGGCGGTCGCCATGCTCGCCGCGATGGTCGCCGGCCTGCGCTACAGCATGACGCTGCACGCCTACGACATCTACCGCGATGACGTCGATCGCAACCTGTTGGCGCGCAAGATCGAGCACGCCGCCATGGTCGTCACCGTCACCGAGTTCAACCGCCGCCACCTGCTGGAGCACTATCCAGCCGCGAAGGACAAAGTCGTCGTGCAGTACAACGGCGTGGACCTGTCGCGCTTCGCCCCGGACGCCTCCGTCGCCGCTGCGGGCCATCCGCACGATTCGGCAGATCCCCTTTCCGCAAATCCGAAATCCGAAATCCGAAATCCCAAATCATTCGAGCGGGGCTTGATCTTCAGCGTGGGCCGGCTGATCGAAAAGAAGGGCTTCGCGCACCTGATCCGAGCCGTGGGGATTCTGCGCGATCGCGGCGTGTCGGTGCGCTGCGTCATTGCCGGCGATGGCGACGATGCCGACAAACTGCGCGATGAAATCAAACGCCTTAACCTCAAGAGACACGTGGAACTCGCCGGTCCGCTGAAACAGGAAGAAGTCAGGTCGCTCATGCAGCGCGCCGCCTGCTTCGCGCTGCCTTGCGTGCAGGCCCGCAACGGCAATGTCGATGCGCTGCCCACCGTGCTGCTCGAATCGCTCGCCTCCGGTTGCCCCAGTGTCAGCACGAGTGTCAGCGGGATTCCCGAGATCATCGAGCACGAGAAGAGCGGGCTGCTGGTGGCGCCCGGCGACGACGCGGCGCTCGCCGCCGCCATCGAGCGCATCCTTACCGATGCTCCACTGGCCGCACGCCTTAGCGCAGGCGGCCGCCGCCGCGCGGAGGAACGCTTCGACGCGGCCCGCAACGGCGAGCGATTGTTGTCGCTCCTGGAGCGCGCGGCCCGAGGCGAGCGTCTGCAACTCATCGTTGCGGACGCGCTGGCTGCGAGTCCGAGCATCGACCCCGTTTCGGAAATGGACCGAATTAAGCTCCCGATTTGAAAGATTCGAACTCCCCTCCCTCTTAGGGAGGGGCAGGGGGAGGGTCGGGCAAACAGCCT
>CAYRPN010000020.1:0-63817 GCA_964426135.1 uncultured Phycisphaeraceae bacterium
GGCTCTGTTCAGGACTCCGAGACGCCCGTTCCAACCGGTGTCAAGTACGCAAATAACGGATGAGCCAGAACTGAACTCCCGTTCAACCGATCGCCCGGTTAGCGGAAGCACCGCAGGTGCCTGGTCGGTGAACGGCAGTCGTCCATATCGCTTCGATCAACTCCGTCCACGATGGCCCACTGCGCACCATCCAGACGCCTTCGGCGTTTCCGCTAAACGCTTCATACTTCTCACTTCCCACCTCTCCCCATTCATTTCTCCGGCAGATGCTTCATCCAGAACTTCAGCCAGTTCCCGTGCAGGATCGCGGCGACATCGCCGTCGCCGTAGCCGCGCGATTTCAGTGACTCGCCCACCCGCGGCAGGTCGGCCACCGTGTCCAGGTCGTGCGGGGAATCCTCCGCGCCGAAGCCGCCGTCAAGATCGGTGCCCAGGGCCGCGTGGGCCGCGTCGCCCGCAATCTGGCAGATGTGATCGATGTGCTGCGCCGCGGCTTCGAGGCCCACGTCGCGACGAAGCATTTTCTCACCCGTTGCGCCCAGCCGAAGCATGCCGTTGTGCAGCGCAACGCCGACCACGCCGTCGCGCTCGAGGATGAGCTTGATCTGCCGATCGCTCAACTGTCGCGGCGTGTTGGCGAGCGCCCGGCAGTTGCTGTGACTCGCGTACACCGGCCCCTGAAAAAGTTCGAGCGCCTCGAAGAAGCTCCGATCGCACAGGTGCGTCAGATCCAACGTCATTTTCAACGCCATCATTTCCTTAATGAGTTCCCGCCCGGGCAGCGAAATCGAACTATCGCCGGGGAATGTCTTCGTCGGCGTGCCGCCCGCGTACACCGCCGGCCCGATGTGCGCCAGCATCAACGTACGCAGACCCTGCAGCCACCACTCGTTCAGTTCGCGCGGCTCGACGATCGGGTCGGCGCCCTCCATCGTCACGATCACGCCCACCGGCGGCAATTCCGCGCCGGCCGGCAGGAGCCACTGCTCCCAGTGTTTCGCAAGCTGCGTCGCGCTGGTGATCACGCGCACGAAACCCTGGCGTTCCAGAGCGCGGTAATACGCCAACTGCCCCTGCGCCACGGCATACGCCATGTCCTGCGTGGGCATGTCCAGGCTGAAGCGCGTGCCCGGCTGCGTCGCCGTCGTCTGCCTGGCCCGCGCGATCACGGTGGACAAGCACATCGGCACGCCGCTGCGGCGCATCTGCTCGACCGATGTCGTACACAGCCCCGGCTCCGACGCCGTCCAGCGCGCTTCGCGCTGGCGCAGCTGCGCCACGAGGAGGCGCTGGTCGCGCTCATAGCCCAGGGCATTCATGGCGAGATCGAGATGGCCGTCGAAGATCAGCGTCATGGCGGCGGATTATAAGCGCCGTTCCCGCCGATAACCGCGGGGCAAACGAACCGTCGCCTTAAGCCCGACTCCGAATCCGCCGACTCTAGACGAGGCGGCTTCAATGGCCACGCACGTTCACCGCGTTGAGGCAACCACGCCCGTGCAACGCCGCCAGGAGATGGAGTGAGAATGCGGGAATTTTCCGTCAAAAGCGAGCTCGAACTGTATCTCCGCGAGATCGATAAGACCGCCCTCCTGACGGCGGAGCAGGAACGCGAACTCTGCTGGAAGATCATGCACGAGAACTGCCCGATGGCGCGCGACCGCATGGTCCGCGCCAATCTCCGCCTGGTCGTCAACATCGCCAAACGATTCGCCAACCGCGGCCTGCCGCTGCAGGACCTCATCGAGGAAGGCAACCTCGGACTGCTCCGCGCGGTGGAGGCATTCGACCCGGACCAGGGCGCCCGCTTCAGCACCTACGCATCGTGGTGGATCAAGCAGGCGATCAAGCGCGCCCTGATCAACGCGGTGCAGCCGATCCATATTCCGGCGTACATGGTGGAGCTCATCTCGCGCTGGAAGCGGGCCTACACGGAACTTGAAGAGCAACTCGGCCGCTCGCCTAACACGCAGGAACTGGCGGTGGCGATGGAGTTGAGCCCGCGCAAGGTGCGCATCATCCGCAAAGCCGTCCGCGCGTTTCAGCGGCCTGCGCAGTCCACGCACGCCGAGGACGGCGGAAGCCTCTCGGACATGCTCTGCGATCACAAGACCCTGCCGCCCGACGAGCAGGTGCTCAACAAGGACGACATCAACACGATCAGCCAGTTGCTCGGCATGATCGATGAGCGCGAGGCCGCCATCTTGCGCCTTCGTTTCGGCCTCGACGGCCAGGAACCGCTGACGCTGAAGGAAGTCGGCAAGGAAGTGGGCCTGACCCGCGAGCGCGTTCGGCAAATCGAGATCGAAGCACTGGAAAAGCTCAACCGCAGGCTCGATAGCGCCACGCCGCTGTCACCGTTGCACGCCAACAACAAGCGCCGCCGCCGTCGCCCCAGTGCCAAGCCCGCGGTATCCATCGAAGACCTGGACGACGTCGATGCTGCGCCGGCAAGCATCGGTCCCGGCGATACCGCTTCGGCGGCGTGAGAGTTCGCGGCCATCGCCAATTCTGCCCGCGTCTCCACACCGCCCGGCCCACGTTCTGCTTCGGATTTCTCGAATCAACTCTCGCCGAGTTGCCAATCGCATTCCGAAATCCAAGATCCGAAATCCGAAATCTCCCGTCCCTGTTCACTCCCCAATCACCGGCCCGCGAAAATACACGTGCTTCTTCGTGGCCGGCTGCCCATCGATGCCCAGGCTCGTCTTCACGAACGACAATTCGATCCAGTCGATCCTGCTGTCCTGATGAATGCGGTTCCAGCGGTGCGCCCACACGCGCCCGAGCATGGCCCGCTGATTGCGATGCCGATCCAGCGCGATGCTCGCCATCAGTCGGCGCCAGCGGTGATCGGGAAAAAGTCGATACGAAGTGCCGGGAGCCGGACCCTTCGCCACTTCCTCTTTCATCTCCGCTCCGGCTAACAGGTCGACCGTCATGCCCGCGGTGCCCTTGCCCGCACCGATGGTTCCGACGATCACGTAGAACCCCGTCTCCGTCGGCGGATCGCTGAACATGCCCCACGCCTGTTTCAGTCCAACCACGTAGCCGAACCACGCATGATCCTCTGCAAGCAACGGAGCGACCTTGCGATCCTTCTGCACCGCGCTGATGTTCCATGCGATCACATAAACGAACACCATCGCCAGCACGAACCGGCCGCCCCAGACCAGCGGACGATTGCCGAACCCGGCGCTGCCCGTGTCCGGGGACGTGCCGGCACTGGCGGCGTCACCGGTCACGCCGCCGCGCCGCCCCACGCGCATCACATCCCACCACTTGCCCGGCACGAACAGCAGCCAGCACGCGATGCTCACCACCGGAAACAGGCCCGTCGTCAGCGTGGCTTCGATCGCCAGGTGAAACACAACGAAAGCAATGATCGCCAGCCCGCGCCAGAGTTTCGTGAGGAACGGCAGGAAGCACAGGGCAGGCAGCGCGACCTCCGCCCAGGGCACGATCGCGGCCATCGCGTTGATGAACGTCGGATTCTCCCGCAGCGTCACGCCCAGCGGCTTCACATACATGTCAAACGACAGCGCCCGCTTCATCGCCTCGCCGCTGGACCACACATCGTTGAACTTATAGATGCCGCTGAATACGTACATCACCGCCAGTTGCAGAAGCAGGCACGCCGTGGCGAATGACATCCGCGTGTGCGACGAACCGTCGCGCACCACCGGCGGAAGCGGCGATTCAGGATTGCTCGTCATGCTGGACATGCGGGGCCGCGAAGCCTCGGCGGAATCCGGCGCGGGCTCCGCCACGGGACCTGTCGCGCCGCCGCGGGCGCACACGCTGCCCCAGAATTCGTCGCGGACGGCAGGGAGTGACGGCGCGGCGCCCACGGCCCGGATCGGCCGCGCATCCTCCTGCCTGCGCCGCTGCTGAAGGCAATCCATCGCCCAACGCGAACCGAGTGGCGCGAACATCGCCCAGAACAGCATGACGCGCAGCAGATCGTCGCCGGCGTTGCAGATGGTTTCGTTGCGAAAGTGCAGCGACGTGAGCAGCAGCCAGGAGATGAACGTCGCCGTCCGCGTGCGCCAGCCAACGATCATCGCCATCGCCGCCACACCGGCCAGCGCGAATAGTCCCGCCTGAAACTCCACGCGCCCGTTCATCGCATGCAGCGACCAGAGCCAGTCGGCGCCGGGCTCGGCAGTCACCGCCGTCGCACCAGCGGGCGACTGGACGTAGGCGGTGCCCATTGCCTCCATCCACGCCTTGCGCGGGTAGACGCCCTCGTCGCTGTAGTGCTCCGCCAGCGAGCCGACGCGGATCGTCAGATCCGCCAGAAGGATCAGCCCTACCGCCACGCGAAACAGCGCGAGCGATCTGGCGTCGATGCCGAACACACGATCAAGAGCGCGGCGAAGCATGGAATCACTCTATTCAGGCCATTAGCCCCGAACTACACCCGGAGCCAACGGCTAACGGCTAACGGCTAACGACTAACGGCTCATGGCTCACGGCTTCCTCTGTTACCATCCGCACCATGCTGAAGTATCGACTGATTCTCGGCCCGACGATGATTGTCGCCCTGCTGTTGATGATCTACCTCGACGATCGTCTGGGGGCAGTCAACGTCACGGACACACTGCTGGGCTCGCTGCGCGCCGGCGAGAAACTGCTGCCGCCGGGTTTGCTCGTCTTCGGCGTGTTCGGGCTGCTCGTGATCCTGGGCGCCGGCGAACTGTGCGCCATGGCACGGGCCAAGGGCATCGAGGCTCAGCCGCGCGTGCTGAAGTTCGCCGCCATCGCGACCTTCGCGAGCATGTACCTCGCCCCGCGCCAGGCGGGCGGATCGGCCGCGATTGCGTGGCTGGCCGGAGCGCTGTTTCTCTCCTTCTTCGCGGGCATGCTGCGCCATGCCTGGCGTCAGCAGACGCAAGGCGCCATCGCCGCGGGCGCGGCCGCCATGCTCACCGCGACTTACCTGGGCATCCTGCCCGGTTTCTTCATGCTCATCCGCGAAGGCCACAGCGCCTGGATGCTCGCTGCGATCATCATGATCACCAAGAACTGCGACACCGGCGCGTACACCGTCGGCCGGCTGTGCGGCAAACGCAAACTCATTCCCTGGCTCAGCCCCGGCAAAACCGTCGAGGGCCTGATCGGCGGCATCGCGTTCTCCGTCATCACCGCCGTGCTCCTCGCCGCCATGAACAACCACTACGAGTGGGAAGGCCGCTGGTCGCAGGCCACGCAGACGTTCACGCACCAGCATTACTCGCTCGGGTTCGCGGCGATCCTAGGCGTGCTGCTCGCGGTAATTGGCCACGGCGGCGATCTCCTGGAAAGCCTGCTCAAGCGCGACGCCGGCGTGAAAGACGCCGGCTCAACCATCCCCGGCTTCGGCGGCGTCCTGGATGTCATCGACTCGCCCTTGCTCATCGCGCCGGTGGCGTATGCGATGCTGGCAGCGGTGTGACTTTGCCACGCCGAATCTCAACCACAAAGACACAAAGAAGAAATTCGACTTACTGACCTGGATTAACGTAATAGCTGCGTGCTTTGTGTCTCTGTGTCTTTGCGGTTCCAATCCTGCATCACTGTGCTCGCAAATCCACGCACACCACTTCCTGCTCGTCTCTCGCGAACATCAAGCCATCCGCCAGCGCGAAATTCGCACGCACCGGCTCGCGCAGCAGCTTGCCTCGTGCCATCGACGCGAACTCCTTCTCGGTCGCCTTCACGAAGAGCAGGTCGCCGTTCTCCAGCAGGATCACGAGCTTGGCGTCGCCTTTCCCCTCAGGCTGCGCCAGCACGATCGGCCCGGCGGGCAGGCCGTCCTGCGTCCAGCGCACTTTGCCGGTCTTTAGATCGACGCAGCGGAGTTTGGTGTCGCCAAAGTCGTTGCGGCCGTCGAAACCGTAGAGGAAGCCGTCCTTGTGCACGAGGTTGGCGTACTGACTGGCGATGGCGTCTTCGCCGGCCCAGAGCGTCTCGAACTTTTTCCCGTCGACCGCCAGCGCGGTCGCGCCGACTTCATACGACGTCGAAAGCACGATCGTGTTGCCCACCACCAGCGGCGACGCCGCATTCACCGACGCATGCTGCTTCGAGCGCCAGCGCTGCTCGAAGAATAATTCGCCCGACTTCGGATCGCAGGCGACCAGTCCCGTGCGAGTGAAAAAGAAAACGTATTTCTGCTCACCGATCTTCGCCGTCACCGGCGACGCGTAGCCCGCCTCATCGCCGCCGGCCTTCCACATCAGCTTGCCGGTCTTTGCATCGAACGCCCCGACGCCCGCCTGCGGCCCACCGATGTTCAGAAACACCAGCCCGTCTTCCACCACCGGCGAGCAGCCGCGACCGAAGAACCCCTTGGGCGAGCGATGCTCCTTGGCGGTGTTCACCTGCCAGATCGTCTTGCCCGCGGCGAGGTCGACACAGCTCAAAACGCCATCGGGACCGAAGGCGTAGATCTTGCCGTCAGCAATGGCGGGCGTGCCGCGCGGGCCGTTGCCTTTGCGCATGTCGTCGAAAAAGTCGGTGTCGTAGCCGGCGGACCAGACCTGCTTGCCGGTGGAAGCGTCGAGGCAGTCGAGGACGCAGCGGTCTTCCTTGCGATGGAAGAGAATCACTTTCGCATCGGCTCCGCTACCCGTCACCACCGGCGACGCGAACCCTTCGCCGACCTTCTGCCGCCAGAGCACCTTGGGGCCGGCGGCCGGCAGTTCATCGGCGATCGCCTTGCCGGTGTAGACGGCGTTGCGCGTAGGGCCCAGGAACTGCGGCCAGTCGGCCGCGGCAGCGGCGGCGTTGGCAATCAGCGCGAACGCCAGGCACGTGATGAACAGGTGAATTCGCATGGTGATTGTCGGTGAATGCAAATCATTGGAAACATCGCGCCGTTTAGCCGTCGGGCCTTGCCCGACGCGAGGGCACGACCGCATTCCCAATGTCAAGATCGCACAATGGTCGAAACAACGCGGCGACGCGAATGGATTGGCCCGCACTCGTCGGGCAAGGCCCGACGGCTAAACGTGGGCACGCCCAGCGCCATCAATTCTCCTAGCGCTTCTCATCCCCTTTCTCATCCTTCTTCTCGTCTTTGCCCACTTCCGTCGGCTTCCATTTCTCGTCGCGCTGGAACCACATCATGTGCTGCCACGGCAGGTCGTCGAACTCCTTCACCAGCTTCAGCCCGTTGGCCGGCAGTTCCTTCATGATCTGCTTCTTGCTCATCTTGTGCTCCGGCTTGATCAGCACCTTCGGATCCTCCGCGCGGAACTCCACGAGCACGAAGACGCCGTCGGGCTTCAGAGCCTTGCGGATTTTGTCGAGCATGTGAACCGGGTGCGAGAACTCGTGGTACACATCCACGAGCAGGATCACGTCCATCGAGTTCTCCTTCAGCTTCGGATCGATCAAGGTGCCCAGCACGTACTCGATGTTCTCCACCTTGGCCGCCTCGGCCCGCTTCTTGAGGAATCGCAGCATCTGGGGCTGAATTTCCACGGCGAAAACCTTTCCCGCCGCGCCGACCGATTTCGCCATCGGCAGCGTGTAGTAACCGTTGCCCGCGCCCAGGTCGCACACCATCTGCCCCTCCTTCAGCGCCAGAGCCTTGAGCATCGTCTTGGAATCCTCCTCGCGCTCCCGGCTCTCGCGCGTCAGCCACGGTGCGCCGGCGTAGTGCATCGTCTGCGCAATCTTACGCCCCATGTACTCCGTCAACTCCGGCGGCAGCGGCTCCTCTTTCGGTTCTTCTTTCGGTTCTTCTTTCGGTTCTTCCGCGGGTTTGGGGGCGGGCTTGGACTTGTCGCTGTTGCTGTCCTTCGCGCTGTCCTTCGGTTGCTCGGCGGCCGCGCCTTGCTTCGGTGCGGACTCCTCGGCGGTGCAACTGAGAACCGGGGCGAACAGAAACGCGAACGCGATGAGAAGGAGTCGAAAATGCATCATGGCGATGGTCCTCGTGTTTGAAACGATCGAATTCGCGATATTCAGCGACGGGGCTTGCCCCGTTTCCTGCGGCGCGCGTTCTCACGACGGAACGCGGCAAGCCGCGGCGCTAAACCGGTTTGCCGCGGGCATGCTGCATCGCGTCGGTCAGCGCCTGCTTCGTCGCGGGCTGGTTCAACTGCGATTTGCCGAAGCCGCGCAAAGCGCCGGCTGCCACCGCGGCGGCCTGGGCGTCGTCATAGTTGGAGATCAGCAGCATCACCGGCGGCTGGGGCGATTGCGCAATCTGGCGAATCAATTCCAATCCGTCGCCCGCGGAGAAATCGCCGTCGAGCACGCGATTGATCAGCAGCACAGGCCGCACTGCCTTGCCGGTGGAGAGCGCGGCGATGGCGGCTTGGTCGTTCACGGCATCGATGCGCACGCCGGGACACGCCTCAGTCACCACGCGCGTGAGCGACCACGAGTCTGCGCCGCAGTGACCGACGAGCACGATAGGAGGCGAATCGTTCATGCCATTCCCAGGCGAGCCGGGGCGTATTCACCCCGACGATAAATCCTGCGTCGACAGGTCATGTCACCGCCGCATGTCTCACAACACAATCGAATGCTTCAGATCAAGCGAGCGATTCGTCGGGCCGAATACGGCCCGGCTCGCAGCATTCATTTCCTCTGCGCTTCAATGTAAGTGCGCACCTTCGATTCGAGGTCCGTGGACTTGAGCCCGATCGCCTTCGCTTCCGTCAGGGCCTGTTCGTACGGCGCCTTCTCATCCAGCACGCGATACGCCAGCCACACCGCGCCGACGCGATTGCCCGACGCACAGTGCAGCAGCACGGGGTCCTTCGTTTCGCTGGTGAGCAGGCTGCGCACGCGGTCGATGATCGGATCGGTGAGCGTCGCCGCCGAGTTGAACCCGGGGTTGTTGTAGGTCAGGCCGGCCTCCGCACAGGACTTCATTTCGTCGAAGTCCTTGTTCTCGCCCTCGGCGCGGAGATTGATCACCGACTTGACGCCGGCCTCCTTGAACTTCGCCAGATCGTCCTCCTTCGGCTGCGCCCCCAGGTACACGCGGCCGAACTTCTGCAGTTTCATCTCGCCGATGGTGACCGCTTCAAGCTTGTCGCTGGTAGCCGCGGGCTTGGCGTCCTTCACATCCTTCGGCGCAGGCTTGGCGTTTTGGTCCTTGCCGTCGCCGCCGGAACAGGCGGGCAGAGCGGCGAGGCACCATGCGAGAGAGAGCAGCGAAAAGAATCGGAGCATGATGATCCTCAAAAAGTTTGATCGAAGTTCGGACACGGGTCTTTGCCCTATGCGGCGTCCGGTTGCGGAGTTCGCGTCGGGCAAGGCCCGACGGCTAAACGACGGGATCGCCGGCTACTTCGGCGCGGGCTTGGGTTTTTCCGTGTCTTGGGGTTTGGCGCGTTCGATCCGACCGAACATCTGCCCGCTGTGATCGCCGCCGTCCCACGTGCCGACGTACTGGTTGTCGAAGATGAGCACGCGGGCGGTGAAGGCGCCGAAGCCGGGGATCTTCATTTTGTCCAGCGTGATGACCGGGGTGTCGCCGGCCCATTTCACCTCAAAGAGCAAGGGCAGCGTGACGTCGTGCTTGCCGTATTGGATGCGGGCGTTGAAGAGCCAGAAATCGTCCTGCTGCTTCTTCACGCTGGAGATGACGTAGCGTTCCTCGTGCAGTTTGCCCTTGTTCTGTTCGCCCTTCATGGTGAACGAGCCGACGAGCACCGCGTTGGTCAGCGTCTCTTCGAATTTTTTGTCGAGCGCCGCCTGATCGCGCTTGGTTTCGGCTGGTGCCTTGTCCTGTGCAAAAGCGACCAAAAGGGCGGATCCAACGACAACCACTCTGTGGAACTGAAAGAGATTCATCATGACCTTCCGTGAGTAGCTAAGCTTCTAACCTCCAATCGGCCTTCGATTATAGCCTCAGACGTCCCGGGTCAGGGGACGACGCGCTCGGCAATAGAAAGGGGCACCATTGACTACGACACATTTCTTCATGTCAGTATTGGAATCGAACCAGCAATACGATATCGTGGATTGAAATGCCGGAGAAGCAAGTATGTCAAAACCATCACGATTTATGAGCTTGAAGGCAAACGAGAAAGACCCCGCGAATAATGTGATGGTCAAGGAGACCATTATCCAGGGAGAAGACTATGCCGTTTATCTCGATGACCAGGATGGTGTCTGGTGGGATTTTGAACGCGAAATGACTGTCAAAGGCTTCATGGCTACTCAGGCTCGCGTCGGCATACTCACCGCCATACCCATCAGCACCCTAGATCCGACCCACCGCAAGGCTTTTCGAGAGATGATTGGGGAGGCACTTGGCATCCTTCTCGATCCGGATACGAAGGACAACACGGGTGCAGAAGCTGTCCTAGACAAAGCGGAAGAATATTTCAAAGCCCGCGCTCGCGAGCGGAGTCGTGCGTGGACACTTCACACAGCATTTTGCTGGCTCGTCTTCGCAATCGTACTTGCGTTCATCGTCTGGTGCCCTTTAGCGTGTGCGAGAGAGTGCTTGGGAGACGACGCATACGCCTCGACTCTGTGCGGGTGCGCCGGCGTTGTAGGAGCTTTCCTTTCTATCGCCCGCCGCTTGGGTTCGCTCGATTTGGACTTCAACGCTGGGGAATTGCTGCATAGGATGGAGGCGTCGGCTCGCTTGGTAAGCGGCGCGTTCGCCGCCGTGTTGGTTTATCTTGCAATTAGGTCGAAGTTCAACTTAGGCATCGAGTGGTTGCAAGCGGGCAACGACTACATCATCGCCCTCGCATCGCTGCTGGCGGGAACCAGCGAAAGGCTGATCCCTAGCATGGTGAAAACACTGGACGGGAAGGATGACGGCGCAGCACCCAGACCCAAGGCCTGATTGGCGCTAGACTACCTTGATCGTCGCTTGGATGCAGTGGCAACCAACGGTGCCGCAGGATATGCATATGCCGGCGAACAAGAATCCAAAGATCGCCTGAATCTATAGGTCCGGGACCCGGGCTATCAGGCGCTCCGCTGCCTGCTCCGCGTTGGCGATGCAGTCGGGGATGCCAACGCCCTCGTAGGCGTTGCCGGCCAGTTCCAGGCCCGCGTGCTTGGCCGCCATCGCGCGGATGTTCGCCACGTGCTGGAGATGGCCCACGTGATACTGCGGCATGGACTGCATCCAGCGCTGCACGCGAACCAGCACCGGCTCGCCGGTGACGCCCAGCAGCGACGCCAATTCTTCCTTTGCCAGCGCGACAAGCTGATCCTCCGGCAATTCCGCCAGTTCCGGCTGCAGCGCCCCGCCGATGAACGCACGCAGCAGCACGTGCCCCTGCGGCACCCGGCCTTCGTACTTCTGATGACTGAACGAGCCGGCAACGATCCGGCGCTTTTCGATGGCAGGCACGACGAAGCCGAAGGCGTCGAGCGGGTGCGTCACCTGTTCCCGCTTGTACCCCAGGACGACGATCGCGCTCGATGCGTACGAAATCGCCGACAGCGCCGACGCCAGCGGCGCATCGAGCGGCTGCAACCATTGAGCGGCGATGTGAGAAGGCGTGGTGACCACAACCGCGTCGGCGGGCAGCACACGCCCATCAGCAAGGCGCACCGTCCACCGCGCGCCATGCTCTGACTCCCTCTCCCTCTTAGGCAGAGGGTGGGGGAGAGGGTGGGCGTGAGGGTCGGAACCTGCGAAAACGGAACCCGTCGAGGCTTCGATGCGACCGCCAACCTGAACTGCCGACTCCCACCTTCTGTCTCCCGTCTCCTGTTTCCGGTCCCCTTCCTCCACCGCTTCCACCTTCGCTCCCATCTGCACATGCGTTCCCAGCTTCTGCGCCAGCGCATCGACCAGCGACTGCATCCCCCGGCGAAGCGCCATGAACAGGCTGTACCGCGCGCCGGTGTCCTTGGCGACGCCTGCGTCGGCCTGCGTCCGTTTGCTCACGCGCATCGCCTTGATGATGCTGCCGTGCTTCGCCTCCATTTCGAGAAAGCGCGGCACGGTGGCCCGCAGGCTCAGCAGTTTCGGATCGGCGACATAAATGCCGCCGATCAGAGGTTGCACGAGACGATCGAGCGCCTCGCGCCCGAAGCGCCGCACCACGAAGGATTCGAGCGATTCGTCTTCGTTGTTCGGTTTCGCCGCGATGAACCGCTCCATCAGCATGCGCAGTTTGCCCAGCGGTGAAAAAATCGGCGACAGCGCCATGGCCCACAGATTGCGCGGAGCCATGAGTTCGAAACCCTCGGGGATCGGCACGAGCCTGCCCTTGCGCACCACCAGCGCCCGACGGTGCGCGTCGTTCGTCTTGATCAGTTCATCGCCCAGCCCCACGCGCTCGCACAGGTTCGTCGCCGCAGGTTTATTGGTGATGAAATTGTCCGGCCCGCGCTCGATGAGAAAGCCGTCGGCGTATTCCGTACGGATCACGCCGCCCAAGCGGTCGCTCGCTTCGAGCAAGGTGACATGGACGGGCAGGTTTCGCTGCTGCGACAGTTCGATAAGCCGATGCGCCGCCGCGAGTCCGGTGATGCCGCCGCCCAGGACGAGCACGCGTTTGGTGTGTGGGTGTGAATCCATCGTGGCAGTATTGTCTCGAACGGCACGGGGGCGTCAGTCGGGGATGCACCGAGGTGTTCAGATCGGTTCAATCGACAAGCAAATCGGCACGCAACATCGTCTCTCGTCGCAATTGAGCCGACTCGACTCGAAACTCCTTGACGACGACCTGCCGAAACTCATCCCACAGAATCGGGGTGACCTGAAACGGCTTGCCACATTCCGGACAGCGACCCTGTTCACCCAGCCCACGCAGGTCATAATCGCATGAACCGCAAACGAGGATGGAGGATTCGTTCACATAATCGAGAAAGTCACCGAGCGACGCATCGCGCTCTTTGCGTTCACGCATCCCGTCGGAGAAGGAACTCATATCGATTCGACGATGAAATCGCTTTTCCAAAGCCAACACGAACTCGACGAACTCCAATCCCATGCAAGCCTCATCGTTGCGACATCTCATGCACCGCGTCGACCAGTTCCGTCACGTTCTCCGGCGACATGTCGGGCAGGATGCCGTGACCCAGGTTGAAAATATGCCCAGGCCGGTTCGCGGCTTTGTCGAGGATGCGTTTGGCCTGCGCGCGAATCTCGGTGGGCGAGCAGTAGAGCACGGTGGGGTCGAGGTTGCCCATGATCGCCGTGTCGTGGCCCAGCGCCTTCCACGTCTCCGCTAGATCGACGCGCCAGTCCAGGCCCACGACATCGCAGCCGCACTCCTTCATCAGGGGCAAGAGCGTCGCGTTGCCGGTGCCGAAGTAGATGATGGGGACGGAGGACTTCGGATTTGGGATTTCGGATTTCAGATTTGAGATTTGGGATTTGAGATTTGAGATCTCGGATCGCGCTGCTCTCGTGCTCTCCTGTCTCCTGTCTCCTGTCTCCTGACTCCTGTCTCCTGTCTCCTGACTCCTGACTCCTTCGATCAGCCTCTTCACATGCGGCATCACGTGCTCGCGGAAATCGTCGGGCGACAGCGAGCCGACCCAACTGTCGAAAATCTGCACCGCGTCGGCGCCGGCTGCGATCTGCCCGCGCAGGTAACCGATCTCCAGGTCCACCAGCTTGTCCATCAGGGCGTTCCAGCTCACCGCATCGCGGCGCATCATCGTCTTGGTCAGCGCATATTCCTTGCTCTTGCCGCCTTCGATGATGTACGACGCGACGGTGAACGGCGCGCCGCAGAAACCGATCAGCGCGATGTCAGGCCTCAGCGCCCGACGCGTCTTGGCGATCGCTTCGTACACGTAGCCCAGTTCGGCTGCATCGGCGCTCCGCAGCCGCGCGACGTCGCTGCGCTCGCGGTAGGGATTGTGAATCACCGGCCCATCGCCCTTGACGAAATCCAGCGAGAAACCCAGCGGTTCCACGACCGTGAGAATGTCCGAAAAAATAATGGCCGCATCCACGCCCAGGCGATCCACCGCCATCAGCGTGACCTCGGCGCACAACTCGCTGCTGCGGCAAAGCTCCAGCATCGAAATGCCTGCACGGACATCGCGGTACTCCCGCTGATACCGACCCGCCTGCCGCATCAGCCAGATCGGCGTGTACGGCACCGGCTCGCGGCGACAGGCTTTGAGGAAAACGGAGGATGTGGGATTTCGGATTTCGGATTTCAGATTTGAAATTTCGGATTGCGGATTTGCGACCGTGGATTGTTCCGGCCCCCTCTCCCTCTTAGGGAGAGGGCTGGGGTGAGGGTCGGAACCGACGACAACCCTAGCCCCACCGCTGTGCGAAGCAAACCCCCCGGCGGAGCCGGGGGCTAACGGTTCGGCCCCTTGGCCCGCGGCCCTTGCCCCTTGGCCCTCTCTGTCCGGCCACCGCATGTCCACGCGCTTCCAGTGATTCGTGTCCACGCTGTTGCGGGCGGCGGTGCGCTTCTTCTCCAGGAGATCGCGCGACCGCCGCGCCGTCTCGCGCACCAGGCTGGCCATGTGAGGCGAGTCGGGTTCGTAGTCGGGCTTGAGGCCATGCTCGATGATGGTTTCGCTGGCGACGGGGCCGATGGAGGCGATCAGCGCGAAGCGGAATGCGTCGACCAGGTGCAGCGCCTTGCCGGCTCTCTTGGCGACTTCAAACAAGTGAAACACCTGCGTGGCGCTGGTGAACATCGCGATGTCCGCCCGCTCCGCGATGATCGCGTCGATGGCGCCATGCAGCGGCGCCAGGTCCAGCGGCAGCGCCCACTGATAGACCGGCACGCGCATGACGGAAGCGCCACGCTGCGAGAGGCCGTCGAGCAGGCGTTGATTGGTCACGCCATACTCCTGCACCGCCACGCGCTTGCCCGCCACGGGCCAGCGAGCGTCCAGCGTCTTGAGCAGATCCTGCCAGGTGTTGGGCTCGGGGACTTCGATCGCGGCCTTGAGTCCGAACTCGCGCAGCACCGCGACCGGCTTGGGCCCGCGGCAGATCAGCGGCACCTTCGCCAGCGCCGCCAGCAGTTCCTCGCGATCGCAGAAACGATCCGATGCACCCGCAATCGCCGGCGCGCTGGTCGCTTCCGCCGCGCCTGCGCCGACTGGCTGCGGCGAACCGGTCAGCGCATCAATGAGCATGCGCGTGCCGACGCCGGTGAGCAGGATCACCGCATCAATTCGGCCGGCAAAGAGTGCGTCGGCAAAGGCAAATGCTTCGTCGTGCGAAGGGTTGGGATTCTCGCGCATGGACGGCGCGCTGATGGCCACGCCGCCATGACGTTCGATCAGCGCCCGCATTTCCGCGGCTCGCCGACTTTCAAAGGAGATCACACGCAGACCGTGGAAATTCGCAGGCATCGACGGATTATAGGAAATTTCGGATTTGGGATTTCGGATCTCGGATTTGGCGAGGCGGAACGGATCTGCGGAAAGACGGGCGTTCAATGCGCGATTCTTCCGCTCATCGAGCGGACGCTAAACGGGGACGGTTCCATCCACCCGTCGCAACCGGAAATCCGATGAGTCCGAAATCCGACCAATCCGAAATCCGAAATCCCAAATCTCCCTTCATCCGCCGCCGCCGGCGCTGCCACCTGGTCGCGTCATCGAGTCGGGATCGAGGAGTTCGTCGAGCTTTTTCGGATCGACGAGCTTCTGCTCCGTGACAAGCTGGCGGATCGTCTTGCCTTCCTTGAACGCCTGCTTTGCGAGCTTGGCGCAGTTGTCGTAGCCCAGCACCGGGGCGAGCGAGGTCACCATCATCAGCGACTGATCGATGAGCGACTTGCACCGCTCCTCGTTCACCTGCAATCCCACGAGCAGCTTGTCGACGAAGACGTTGGTGACGTTGGCGAGCAGTTTCACGCTTTCCAGGAAGGCGTCGATCATGACGGGCATGGCGACGTTGAGCTCGAAGATGGAGCCGACGCCGCCGAGACCGGCCGTGGTGACCACGGCATCGTTGCCGATGACCCGGCAGCAAACCTGGATGACCGATTCGCAGATGACGGGGTTGACCTTGCCGGGCATGATGGACGAGCCGGGCTGCGTCTCGGGCAGCAGCAATTCAAAGATGCCGCAGCGCGGGCCGGAGCCGAGCCAGCGGATGTCGTTGGCGATTTTGGAGAGGGAGACGGCGATGGTTTTGAGTTGGGCGTGGGCGGAGACCATTCCATCCTTGGTCGCCTGACACTCCACATGGTCGATCGCTTCGCGGAACTCGATATTTTCTAGCGCCCTTTGAAGTTTGGCTGCAACAAGGCCAGCAAAGTCAGGATGCGTGTTGATCCCTGTACCCACGGCCGTCCCACCAATGGCCAATTCGCAAAGATTCAGCAGTGCATGATTCGCCCGGCTCCATGCGTTGACTGCCTGCCACCAGAAACCTGAGAACACCTGCCCAACACGGATGGGCGTCGCATCCATCAAGTGTGTTCGTCCAATTTTCACGATGTTGTCCCACGCTTTCGCCTTGGCATCGAGTTCCTTGTGAAGACGATCAAGCGCCGGCAATAAATCACGCTGAATGGCAACAGCGCCCGCGATATGCATCGCCGTCGGAAACGTGTCGTTGCTCGACTGCCCCATGTTGACGTGATCGTTCTGATGCACCTTCGCCGCGTTCGGATTGCCCGCGCGAAGCTTCTGCGTGGCGAGGTTGGCGATCACCTCGTTGGCGTTCATGTTGGTGCTGGTGCCTGAGCCGGTCTGGTAGATGTCGACGGGGAAATGCTGGTCGTGCTTGCCATCGGCCACTTCGTTGCTCGCCTCAATGATGGCCTTGGCGATGTCCGCCGGCAGCTTGCCCAGATCGAGATTCGCCTGAGCACACGCGGCCTTCAGATGCCCGAAGGCGTGAATCACCGCGGCCGGCACCGGCTCGTGAGCCACGGGAAAATTGTCCACGGCGCGGGCCGTCGAAGCGCCGTACAAGGCCCAGTCGGGCACTTTCATTTCGCCCATGGAATCCTTTTCGATGCGGAAGGAGGGAGCAGTCATGGCGGAGTCCTCGTGAAAAACGAAAGCAGTCGCTGATGCCGACGAAAGCCACTGCTTCGCGGGCAATGGGGAGAGGGAGTTTACATCGCGTCGCCGCGGCTGGCGAGAACGATCCTTCGCAAGTAGTTCTGACCCGCGCGGTATCAGCCGGTCCAACTCGATCTCAAACTGCGCGATCCGCTGATGCAGGCAGTCGATCAATGGCTCCCGGAAATTCAAATCAGGAAGTGCCCATCGCCGCCTCAATAAACAAGCTCGGATCGACCCGCCAGCCTTTGCTCGTTCTCACCAACTGCACGGGCATCGTCGGCGGCGAGGCGGCCATCAGCACGTGGAACATCAGCCGGTCGCCGGTCACATCGTCCGCCTTCACCTGCCGCATGCCGGTCACCGTCGGATAATCCTCGCCGAAAGCCGCGGGGGCGAAGATGGCGGTTTCCACGACGTGCTGAAGCTGGGCCCATTCACCTTGCGGCGCACCGGGGCCGCGAAGCAGCACGCCCAACTGTGGATGCGTGTTGACCGCGTGCATCAGCTCTTCCACATTGTTCGTCATCCACGCGAAGAGGAACGCGCGGGCCACGCGCTGCGGCTCGTCATCCATCGTGTGTGCGGCGATCCACCACCTGCATTCGAATTTCCACCGATCGCCGACGCGCCGGACAGCGCCGGGAAAGAGCATGCCGCGAAAGTGCAGCTTCAACTCGACGTAGTCGCAGCCCACTTCGTATTCCTCGAACCCGCGCACGGGCCGGACATCCATCGACTCGATCGCCTCGTCGAGCATCTCCCGCTGGTGCGGCGGGCAAGGCGGATTCGCCAGCGCCTGCGCCAGGTTCGGATCAGGCAGCGCGACTTCCTGAAGCGACTTCAGATCGCCCAGGTACATCGCGCGCACCGCCTGCTGCACGACGGGGAGCATGGGGCCGAAATATGCTTCGGGGGTCTGGGGCATTAATCGGAGCCTTCATTCAAGCGCTGGCGGAGCGCGTCGCCGCGATGGATGGATTCACTTCGCATTGCAGCGACCGCAACATGGCCTGCGCCTTGTCGATCGTTTCGTCGTATTCACCGGCTGGCGAGGAATCGGCCACGATGCCGCCGCCGACGGAGAAATCCACGCGCTCGTTCACCGGATCGAGCAACATCGTGCGGATGGCGATATTCAGGCACAGGTCGTTCTGCGTGAACCAGCCGATGCATCCGCAATAAGGCCCGCGCCGCACGGGTTCGAGTTCATCGATGATCTGCATCGCTCGCACTTTCGGAGCGCCAGTGATCGACCCGCCCGGCAACGTGGCGCGAAGCAGATCGACGAGGTCCATCGAAGGATGCAGTTGGCCGCTGATCGTGGCGACGCCGTGATGCACGGTCGGATGCGATTCGATGACCCGCGGCTCATCCACGCGGATGGAGCCATACGCGCACACCCGGCCCAGATCGTTCCGCAATAGATCCACGATCATGTTCAGCTCGGCGCGGTCCTTGGCGCTTTCCAATAGCTCGCGCGGATCGACGCCGGCGGGGCGCGTTCCCTTGATCGGACGCGTGATCACCTGTCCGCCGTGCGATTCGAGAAAAAGCTCGGGCGATGTGGAGCAAAGCACGCGCGGCAGCGCGTCGGCGCTTTCGGCGGCCGTTTCGAGATAAGCGCCGTACCACGCGGGTGAGACGGCGGCCAGGCGGCGATAGAGGGCCCGCTGGGCGACCGGAAAATCGCCGCGAAAATCCGCGGTGAAGCGCTGCGCGAGGTTGACCTGAAAAACATCGCCGGCACCGACATAGTCGATCGCGCGGGCGATCGCCGCTTCATAGAGCGGTCGAGTGAAAATGCTGGCGGGCACGCCCGCGGTGAAGTCGCCGGCGGCGCCGGTCGATGCGTCAGCGGCGTCGCGCGTCTCCGTAAAAACACTGGGCGGCAGTTCGTGTGCCGCCTGCCCGCAAGCATGCCAGCGCTGCGACTGGCCGTCATGCACGAAGAACGTCGGGCACCACGCCAATTCGATGACTGGCCAGCCTCGATCATCCACCGCGTCGTTGGGCAGCCTTTCGATCCACCGGCCCAGGTCGTAGCTGAGGTAGCCGATCCAGATGCCGGAACCCCCGGTGCCCGCGACATTCGCAGCCGCACTGAGGGCGGACCGAAGATCCCGGAAGGGCTTGTGCGAGAACGGCGGCGAAACGGGACAGCCCTGTGGTGGGCCGATCCATCGGCTGCGGTAGTTGCCTTTCGCATCCTCGCCGAAGCGAAAATAGCCCACTGGTTCAGCGATCACCGAAGCCCGCGCCCAGCGCGGATGAAATCGGCCCGAATGAAGCATGGCCACGCGACGGTCGCGCGGCCAGCGGGCGAGCACTTCCAGCGGCGACAGCGAACAGGCGAGTTGCGGTCCCAGCGAAAGCATGCGAATCAGCGACCGTCGAGGAATGGCGATGAGCAACACAAGCGGCGGCCGATCTCAGCCACGGAGTTCCCGCTCGCTCAGCGGCTTGTCGAGCACTTCTTTCAGCAGCATCACCTCTCGCCACGAGCGGCCCTGCATCGCAGCGAAAAGCCGGCTCTTGCCCGGCATCGCCCCGGCGGCTGCCGCCTCCAGCACCGGCGCGTCGGGCACATGTCGATGCACATGCTCCATGGTTTGGTCGCCCGGCACGTGATAGGTGTCGACTTCCGTCACCCCGCGTCCCAGGTCCAGGGAGCCCAGCCGGCGCGTCGCGACCGACTCGCCCAGTTGATCCAGGTGCGCCTGCGCGGGTTCCAGCTCAGGTTCCAGCGGAGGCGGCACCGGTCGCGAAGACGGGCGACGGCGCTTCCGCTGAGGCTTGCCGGACAAACGATCGAGCTGCTGCCGCCGGCGATCATCGCCGCCCTGCTGCTGGCGGCGCTGCGCTTCCATGCGAATGTCCTCGGCAGCCATGCCCGTTTCCTGCGGGCGCAATTCAGCCGCGCGAGCCTCATAGGCCGCCCGAGCCCGCTGCCGTTCCTCGTGCTCGCCGACGCGCAGATTTTCAGGTCTTGCCGCGCCGGTCAACTCGGCCAACTGCTCTCGCCGCTGCCGCGCGATCTCATCCGTGTCGACGCGCGGCTTGGGCGCAGTCTTCTTCTGCTTACCCACCTTCTCCATGATGCTGCCGATGATGCCGGCAACAACCGCCACAATGACAATGATTTCGTCGAGGCCCATGTCGGTTTCTTCCGTAAGGGGCGGCCGAACAAAACGATTGTAGCGAGCCGGCGGCGGACAGACAGTCCGTCCATAACGTCTGCGCAAACCTCGTCCGTCTCCGAGTCGGCGTTATCGGTTGCTGATTCGCGGGATGATTCGTCTATTTCACTCCGGCGGTTATCCAGACCGGCTGCGGATGTCGGGCAGTACCGCGGCCATTTCGCGACCGATGCTGGAGGCAGAGGTTCGTTCCATGCTCCGTATCCAGCAGAACTCTTCGCGGCTCCAGACACGACGGCACATTTCGATCCGCCGCGCGAATCGAATGGATCGCAACGCGCCGACGTGGCGCGGTCTGGAGCCTATCGAGCCGCGCGCGCTCATGAGCGCCGCAACATCCACCATCTGGTCACCGGCCGATGGCGGCAACGGCCACGGCTATGAAGCAATCATCGTGCCCGGCGGCATTTCCTGGGACGACGCCCGCGCCGCAGCTGAAGCGCAAGGCGGCCATCTGGTCACGATCACCTCGCAAGCGGAGAACGATTTCGTCTTCTCGCTCATCGATGAAGCCCAGTTCTGGCAACGCCTCAACGTGCTGGGCTTGCAGGCGAACGGCCCTTGGATCGGACTGTTCAAGACGGACTCCTCGCTCGCCGCCGCCGATGGCTGGCAATGGGTGACGGGCGAGGACTTTGCCTACAGCAACTTCGCCGCCGGCGAGCCGAACCGCACGAACGAACTCTTCGCCAGTTTCACCGCGCGCGGTTCGCTGATCGCGCCGACCTGGCAGAACACGCTGGTGAACATCGCATCGCAGCCGGTGATCAGTTATGTCGTCGAGTACGACGCGGTTCCCTCGCCGCCGCCTGATCCTGAGCCTGATCCCGTCCCGCCCAACACGACGCCGGTGTTCGTCTCCACGCCGCCGAACGAAGCGACCGCGAACGCCGCGTTCGAATACCACATCTCCGCGACGGATGCCGATGGCGATGCGCTGCTGTTTCACGCGGTGTCGATGCCCTCCTGGCTGACGCTGACGGACAACGGCGACGGCACCGCCGTGCTCACCGGCACGCCAGACGCCGGCGACGTGGGCAGCGTGGACATCACGATCGAAGTCAGCGATGGCGAGGAAGTCGTGCAGCAATCCTTCACGCTCACCGTCCAATCGCAGCCGCTCAGCAGCATCGCCGGCATGCTGTTCAACGACATCAACCGCAACGGCGTCACAGATGAAGGCGAGTCGCCCCTGGCCGGATGGATGGTCTACGACGATGCCGACGCTTCCGGCTCATTCACCGTGGGCGAAGCCTTCGCCTTCAGCGCCGCCGATGGCAGCTACAACCTCACGGGCCTCGCTCCCGGCGAACACCTGCTGCGCACCGCCGCGCCGGTGGACCTGACCATCCTCGATCGCACCTTCCTGCGCTACAGCCTGCACAGACTGAACGTCAAGGCTGCGCTCTCCGATGCGAAGCACTTCACCCGCGAGACGATCAGTGACCGAACGCTGGTGCTGTCCTTTGAATCAGGCGATGACCAGAACTTCGACGAGATGAAGATCAAGGTCCGCTTCGAGGAAAGCGGCAAGGTGACGATGACCGTGCTTTCTCGCGAAGCCAAGGGCAACTTCACGCTGATCCAGCCCGAAGCCCGGCGGATCGTGGCGGGCCTGGGCAAAGGCGCGAGCCGGCCCGGCAGACTCGTCACGCTCGAAAACGGCTGGCGCTTCACCACACCCGCCTCCGGCACGGCGACCGTCAGCACCAGCGCCGGTGAACAGGTCGACGGAGTGAATTTCGGCGCCAACGAGCGAAAGGAATCATCGCTGCCGCGCTGGCTCTGGAACGCGATGGAGCGATGCTTCCGACGAAGCTGAGCAGCACCTGGACGTGCGACTCATCACTTGAGGATCGCGTCGTAAATCCCCGCGCCGAGGAATCGCGCGGCTGGCCCCAGCCTGCGTCCGATGCGAAGCACCTCGTTCCACTTCGCCATGCGCTCGCTGCGGGCGAAGGAGCCGACCTTCAGTTGCCCCGCGTTGGTGGCCACGGCGAGGTGCGAAATGAACGTGTCCTCCGTCTCGCCGCTGCGCGCCGATATCACCGGCAGCCAGCCCGCTTCCTGCGTGCGCTTGATCGCGCGGAGCGTTTCCGTCACGGTGCCGATCTGGTTGAGCTTGATGAGTACTGCGTTGGCGACGTTGCGCTGGATGCCCTCTTCAATGCGGGCGAGATTGGTGGTGAAAAGATCGTCGCCGATGATCTGCACCTTGTGGCCCAGCGCGTCGTAAACCATTCGCCAACCATCCCAGTCCGTGTCGGCCATCGGGTCTTCGATGGAGATGATCGGGTATCGCGTGCACCAATCGATCACCAGCTTCGCAAACTCGTGCGATGTGAACGACCGATTCTCGCTGCGGAAGTGGTACCGGCCATCCTTGTAGAGATCGCTGGCGGCCAGGTCGAGCGAGATCGCGATCTCCCGGCCGGACGGCGCCGTGCGACCGGTGGTTGCGCGGCACCCTGCGCGCTCGATCGCCGCGAGCAGCGTCTCAAAGACCTGCTCATTCGAATCGAAGTCGGGCCAGAACCCGCCTTCATCCGCCAAACCGTGCAGCCGGCCCCGTTCCTTCATGATGTCCATCGCGGCGAAGTAAACATTGTGCGTCATCTGAAGCGTCTCGTCGTAGCTGCGAGCGCCGACCGCGATGATGAGAAAATCCTGGATATCGATGCGATGCTGGGCATGCGCGCCGCCGCCGAAGATTTGGATTTCAGGCAACGGCAGCAGCGTGCCGGCCATTAGCCCCGGGCTCCGCCCAGGGACGGCACCACCTTGCACATCCCCATGGAACATGTGCGCCAGATGTTCAAACAACCATCGCTTCTTGGCACTCGCTGCCGCATTCGCCGCCGCCATCGACACCGCGAGGATCGCATTGGCGCCGAGGCACGCCTTGTTCGGCGTGCCGTCGAGTTCGATCATGCGCTGATCGAGCGCCGCCTGGTCACCCGCGTCCATGCCGATCACGGTCGGCGCGATGAGGCGCACGATGTGATCGACCGCTTTGCCCACGCCCTTGCCGCGATAGTGAGCGGGATTGCCGTCGCGTAGTTCCAGCGCTTCATACTGCCCGGTGGAAGCGCCGGACGGCACCGTGCCGACGCCGCGAGAGCCGTCGTCGAGCGTGATGACCGCCTCGACCGTGGGCCGGCCGCGGGAGTCGAAAATCTGATAGGCGTCGAGGGATTGAATCTTCATGAGATGGAACAAGAGAACTCTGTCAACGCTTCGCGGTCAATGGCGGCCTATCCCAGACGCGTCAGGTGCTCACACCAGCGTCCGACTTGTGCGACGAAGTCGTCGGTGGGGGTTTTCAATTCGCGAGTCACAAACACCCGTACCGCTTCCTTCCTGTGTTCCTCGCCAAGGTACTCCACCGGGGACTTGCCGTCGATGCGAGCCAACATCAGCATCGGCAGCAATCGCGGCACGCGCTCCAGCACTTTCAACTGCTGTGCGGGTTTGAGTGACCTCGTGTAGCTTCCACACGCGGCGAACACCATCGATGCAATCCAACTGGCCCGCATTTCAGTCAAGCCGGGATCAGTTGCAAACAGGATTGCCTTCAGTAGCAGGTGATTCAGAAGAAAGCACAGATCAAACGCAGGATCGCCATACCACGCCACTTCGCAATCGAGCAACACCATTCGCTGTGGGCTGACGAGGATATTCTTGGGACTGAAATCGCCGTGCACAAGGCACAGTTGCGTCGCGGCGAGACGTTTCGCTTCCTCTTCGAAGAGTGACTGCAACTGCGGATGACGCTGGCCCGTGGTGATCAGATAGGGCTCGATGCGAAGCTCGTAGAAGTTGCGGCCGGTGTTGAACTTCTCTTTCGCCACCGGATCGCCCCATGACTGGCGATGAATGCGGCCGAGTATCTCGCCTGCCTTGCGTGCGTGTTCGATGTCGTGAATCCCCGCCAGCAGCATCGTCTTCCAGTTCTGAAACTCGCCGCCCAGATGCTCCATCGTGAAGAAGCCATGGTCCGGCGCGCGATGCAGGATGCGCGGCACTGCGTCGGGCAGGAACGCGCCCACGTAGTCGATGTAGTCCTGCTCGTAGCGATTGCGAGAAATGTCTGCGAACCAGTCGTCCTTCACGCGCAGCTTCGGCAGCGCCATCTTCAGCACAAAGCGCTTGTCAGGCCCAGGCAACGCAGCATCCTCGACGAGAACAATATCGCTGGACACGCCGCCGGTGAGAGGCGCGATGGTCGCTTCGCGCGAGGCGATGAGCTTGCGCTGAAGCAGGATGTCGCGGAGTTCGTCGGCCGTCATGATTGTGCCGTGATGATTGCGGCGGTTAGCGGTCGGGCCGAGTCCGCGAGGCCCACCTGTTTCAGCGCTTCAGAGTTTCAAGCCTCAGGTATCAAGCTTCACAGTATCAGAGTTCTAGAGTTTCATGCTTCAGAACGACGTGAAAACTTGAGACTTTGAGACTCTGAAACTCTGCGCCTTTGAAACGGGCAACCTGAAACCGGGTGGGCCTCGCGGACTCGGCCCGACCGCTAACCGCCCGACCGCGAACCGCCACAGGACTGCTCACGCCATGCAATGTCCCGCGTCCACGAGGATCGACTGGCGCGTGATCATGCGGGCCGCGTCGGAAGCGAGGAACAGGTAGGCCGGGGCGATGTCGGCTGGGGTGAGCAGGCGCGGGATGCATTGCAGCTCGTTCACGAGTCTGCGCTTGTCCCTGGCGGTGGCCACATCGCGCGACTGGCGCTGCGTCATCACCCAGCCGGGCGAAACGGTGTTGACACGGATGTTGTGCTTGCCGACTTCACGGGCCAGGGATTTCATGAAGCCGAGTACTGCGCCTTTCGTCGCGGTGTACGCAGCCAGGCGGTCGCCGCCGACCCAGAAGTTGCACGAGCCGACGAGGATAATGCTGCCGCCGCCGGCTTCCTTCATGCCGGGGATCAACTCGCGGCAGGTCACGAAATAGTGGCCGATGTTCAGGCGAAAAAGATCATCCCACTGCTTCATCGTCATGTCGGTCAGGTCGTAGCGCGGATCGTAGCCGGCATTGTTGACGAGCACATCGACGGGGCCGCGCTGGTTCTCGAGTTTGTGCAGCGCGGCCACGAGCGGCTTTTCCCTGGTGAGATCAACCGCATGAAACCGCACATCGCCGCCGGCGTCGTTGAGCTTCTTCGTCAGCTTCTTTCCACCAGCAGCGTCGCGATCGAGCATGCTCACCCGGCAGCCCTGCTGCGCAAAAGCTTGCGTCACCGCTTCGCCGATGCCGTTGGCGCCGCCGGTGATGAGCACGTGCTTGTCGCGGAGATCGGGGTAGATGGGGTGCATGGGATTGACTTGCACAGCAGGTGCTCAGGCGTTACGCCGCGACATTCTATCGCTACCATGCGATTCATCTCACTGCCTCATCGGGTTCCACGCATGTCAAACTTATTTCAGACACTCGCCCCACTCAGGTCCGCCGACCTGCCGCAGAAGACGCTGCCCAACTGGAAGATGCTCGGCCCCGGCGCGGTGCTGGTGGGCCTGTCCATCGGTGCGGGCGAACTCATCATCTGGCCTCGCCTGATGGCCAATCACGGCGCGGGCATGGCATGGGCCGCGATGCTGGGCGTGCTACTGCAGATGTGGGTGAACTTCGAGGTCGGGCGCTGGACCATCGCCACGGGCGAGACGATCTACACCGGCTTCTGCCGCGTGTGGTGCGGCTTCGGCCCGCTGTTCATCATGTTCAACGTCCTCGGCTGGATCGTGCCCGGATGGGCGCGCTCCAGCGGCCTGGCGCTCAAGAGCCTGACCGTCGGCAGCGGCGGCTTCGGCGGCGATACGTTCTGGACCGTACTCACTTTCCTGGGCGTCGCGCTGATGCTCTTCGGCCCGCGCGTCGTCTACAAGTCCGTCGAGAAGTCCATCGAGATTCTCATCATCGTCATCACCCTCGGCCTCGTCGCGCTGGCGATCGGCGTGGGCACCGCCGATTCCGTCAGGCAGATGGGCGACGGTCTGACCAACATCGGCCACTTCACCGAGGGCATCAGTGCGAAGGAACTCTTCTCCGCGGTGGTCTTCGCCGGCGCGGGCGGCACCGCGAATCTTTTCTATTCCTTCTACCTGCGCGACAAGCACATCGGCATGGGCGGCCTTCTTCCATCGCTGAAGAATCCCTTGCGCGACCGCGAAGAGAAAGCGGCGACCACGGGCTACACCTACCCGGAGACACCGGAGAACCAGAGCCGCTTCCGCAAGTGGTGGGGATACATCCGGCAGGATCAGATCATTTTTTTCTGGTTTCTCAACAGCTTCACCATGATGCTGTTCATGTTCGTGGCGCTCACCGTGCTGCATCCACTGACGCTGGAAGCGGGCAAACCCATCATCACGGACAAGAACCTCGTCGCCACGCAGGCCGAGCAGATCGGGCAGAAAGTCGGCGGCTGGGGCACGACGGTGTACCTGCTCGTCGGTTTCGCCACGCTGTTTTCCACGCAGATCACGATCCTCGACGGCGCGTGTCGTTCCATCGCCGACATCATCTACACCAATTTCAAGGGCGCGCAGAAACGAAGCGCCGGCTGGTGGTATGTGCTGGTCGTGGGCGTGTGGATCTTTGTCGGCTGCGGCTTGACGGCACTCAGCGAGTTCGCGTGGGATATCAAGGAACTGGGCTTCCTCGTCAACGCCGCCTACATGGGCGGGTTCGCGATGGCGGTGTTCGTGCCGCTGACGCTCTTTATCAACCACCGCCACCTGCCTCGGTCGGCGCGGCCCGGCTGGATCTGCACGACCATGATGGTCGCAGCGTCGCTGGTTTATGTCGGGTTCGCGCTGTATTGCCTGGCGACGGAACTGGGCATCATCGATTGAAACCCACGACCGGATTCCACAGGTGCGGCGAGCAACCGCGGAGCGACCATGCCGAACATCAACACCAATCTCCCATTGGATCAGCGCGTCGAGTTGTTCCTCGCCGGCTCGCCGCACGCCGTGATCGGTGCCTCATCGAATCGGACCAAGTACGGCAACAAGGTGCTTCGCGTCTTTCAGCAGAATGGCCGACCCGTGTTTCCCGTCAACCCTCGCGCCGAGCAGATCGAAGGATTGCGCGCTTACCCGGACCTCGCCTCGCTGCCTCAGAAACCTTACGGCATTTCCATCATCACGCCCCCGCCGATCACGGAACAAATCGTGGAGCAGGCCGCATCGCTGGGCATCAAGCACATCTGGATGCAGCCCGGAGCCGAGAGCGCGCGAGCCATCGCCCTGGCGCAGCAACACGACATCAACTGCATCGCCGGCGATGCGTGCATCCTCGTGGTGCTGCGATTCCGTGAAGGGTGAGAACTCGAGGCACGGCGCTCGCCGAGAGACTACGCGCGCAGTTCCGCGCCGATGTGCTGCTTGAGGCGATCCACCACCCCCGCCACCTGCGGATCGACCTGGTCGTGTCGCAACGTGCCGGCCGAGTCGCGGAAGACCATGCGCAAGGTCACGCTCTTGCGGCCCTGGGCGATCGGTTTGCCGCGGTAGGTGCCGACGAAGTCGAGCGATTCGAGCATCGCCGGCTGCGTCGCGCGAACGTGGCCTTCAATCGTGGCCCAACTGGTTTCCTCAGCGACGACCACGGACAGATCCCGCTCGATGCCCGGGAAGCGCGCCAGTGCCGCGCTCTTGCGCCTGGGCGGATACAGCGACAGGATCGCCGCTGCTTCCAGTTCGGCCACGACCACGGGAACCTGCAGGTCGAACAACTTCTGCGTAGTGTCGGCAAGCACGCCGATGACGCCGACCTGCCTGCCGTTGACGCTCACGCCTGCCGACGCGGAGAACTGCGGCGATTGGCCCGGCGTGAACTCCGCCGCGCCGGCGAGGCCGCCGAGTTGTGCGATCAGTTCCGTCACTGTGCCGCGCATTGCCCGCAGCGCCATCGCAGCGGCTTCCACGCCCTTGCCCGCGCTTTCATCGACATCCGCCACCAGCGCGAGCATCGTCCGCTCCACGATCTTGCCGCCGCGCCGCGACCAGCAGGACGCCGACTCGAAAAGTTTCACTCCACTATTGCCGACATCCTGATTCGTCTTGCGGCACTCGAGCAGGCTCGGAATCACCGACGGACGCAAAACAGGCTCCGCCTTGCGGCGATCGTGCGTGACGCGCACATCGTCATCGCCCGCCGGCAGGAACGGTTGGCCATGCCTGGGAGAAACGAAGCTGAACGTGATGGTCTCGTGGAAGCCGTGGGCGGTGAGCACTTCTCGCACCTTCCGCCGCGCCTGCACCACCGGCGAAGGCGAATGCACGATCAACTCGATCTTGTCGCGGGTGGGAATCTGATTCAGGCCGTGGAGCCGGGCGACTTCCTCGATCAGATCGACCTCGCGTTCCAGGTCGAGGCGATACGTGGGCACGACGCAGGTGATGACTTCCGCGCCATTGACCACCGCCAGTTTGGGAAACAGGCCGAGACGATTCAGCAGGTCCACCATCCGCTGCGGCGCGAGGCTGGTGCCCAGGAGCGCATTGCATCGGGCGACGCGCATGGTGATGGCGCGCGGCGTCGCCTGCGGGCCGCCGACACGGATCACGCCCTCGGCCAGTTGCCCGCCCGCCAGTTCGAGAATCAGCCGCGCCGCCCGCCTGCTGGCCAGTTCGACGCCCAGGGGATCGACGCCGCGCTCAAAGCGAAAGCTCGAATCGCTCGACAATTTCAACGCCACACGGGTCCGGCGAACGCTCAGCGGATCGAACTGCGCCGACTCCAGCAGCACATCCGTCGTGGCGTCACTCACTTCGCTGTCGCGGCCACCCATGACGCCGGCGATGGCGACGGGCGCCTGCTCGTCGGCGATGACCAGTTGCGAATCACGAAGCGTGTGCTTGGTGCCGTCAATGGCAAGGAAGCCTTCGCCCGTGGTGGCGCGACGAACGATGATCCGCCTGCCGCGAAGTCTGTTCAGATCAAACGCGTGCAACGGCTGACCGAGTTCGAAGAGGACGAAGTTGGTGATGTCGACGACGTTGTTGACGGTGCGCAGGCCCACGGCTTCGACGCGGTCGGCGAGCCACCTGGGGCTGGGGCCGATCTTGACGCCCTTGATCACGCGTGCCGTGTAGAGCGGGCAGAGCTTATCGTCGCGCACTTCGACGCTGGTAAGCGAAGCGACCGCCGGCGCGGCCGCGGCGGGCAGCGAACAGTCGGGCAGTTTGACCGCCATGCCGCCGGCGGCGCTGGTCTCGCGCGCCAGTCCGACGTGGCTGAGGCAGTCACTGCGGTTGCTGGTGATCTCCACCTCCATCTTCAGATCGTGTGTGCCGGCGGCCGTGACGACCGCTTCGGTGCTGTCGATGGGGAAGCCGACGTTGGGCAGGAGCGCGGCAAGTTCGTCGGCTGTGACCGGCCGATCGAGGTAGTGGTTGAGCCAGTTCAGGCTGGTTTTCATGGGCGAGCGACTCCGCGTGGAGGTGCAAGTCTAGTGATGGTGGTGTCGCTGGCAAGCGGCGCTCTAACGCCAGCCCAATTCCACAAGCAGCGGCAGGTGATCGGAGCCGAAGCTGTCGTCAATCACCTTTCTCCGAAGCGTCACCAGGTCGCGGCTGTGCAGGCAGTGATCGATGGGAATGCGCAGCAGCGGCGGCAGCGGCGCGGGCCAGGTGCCTTGCATCCCGAAGCCCAGTTGCGAGTTCACCAGGTCGCCTGCTTCAAGCATGTCCATGAACGGCGAGCACCACGGCGTGGCGTTGTAGTCGCCGGCGATGATCGCCGCGCGGCCTTCATGCTTCTGTTGATTCGCCCATCGAGCCGCGCCCTTCATCATCGGCACGCGCAGGTGATCGCTGCGCCGATGCACGGACGAGACGGTGTGCAACGCGAGCACGGAAACTTCCTTTCCTCGCCACCGGCAGTGGACTTCCGCCTGCGGGGCGAAGGACTCGCCTTGCGTGACGTCGATGACCGCGCCGCCGGTGAGTTGCAACGTCCCATCGGCTTCGGCCGCGCTGCTGATGAAGATGGCGATGCCGAAAGGATCAGGCCTGCCCACGCCGACGGCGAGGCGATAGCCCGGGAGCGCCCGAGCGAGCACGCCGAGTCGGTGCTGCGTGATCTCGCAAATGACGACGATCTGCGCGCCACTGCTTTCGATCATCCGCGCGATAGGTCGAACACCAGCAGCGTCATCGAGCGTGTGGTTGCCGTAGTTCGGGTTGAAAGAGAGGACGGTGAGCTTGTCCGCGGGCGCCGCTACCGGCCGCGCCACAGGCCGCCACAGCGGCGCGGCGCACCAGCCGTTGATGACCAGCGCGAGCAGCGCGGCGATCCACGCTTTGCCTGAACGCCAGCCAAACCATTTTCTTCCCAGCGTCATCGCCGACAGCGCGAGCATCGCGCCGATCAACCACTGCACGCGGAACGGACTGGCCAAACCGACGATCCACGAAACGCCGCCGGCGAATCCGGCCAATGTCACGACAAGCAGAAGCCACGCGGAATAGTTGACGAGACGGAGAAGCCACCGCCATCGCGGCGGAAGAGAGACTGCGGAAGTTTCGCCTGTCGCCAAGGGTGAGATGTCGCCTGGAGCCTTCATGCGAAAGGGAATCTACCTGAAAGCAAGCGGCATTCGCGCAGGGTGCGTCAAGGCTCGGCGCGGACGCACCACGGTTCACAGCCTGTTACCCGTCCACAGGGGCGCAACTCGGCGCTTTCGGTGCGTCCGCGCCAAGCCTTGTCGCACCCTACGCCGACTAAGGAGCCGTGCAGGATCAACATCGCATGTGGGACGACTTTCCAAGTCGTCCCGCTGGGAGCGAAGCGATTTGAATCTGCGGAGTTAATCTTGGACGGCTCCTAATTGAAATTGATCTGATCACTGGTCTGCGGCGGCTCGAACTTGCCGGCCAGACTCAACGTCCGCCGAGTCGTCCGCAACCAACGCTCCAGCCAGTGTGCCCGCACCTGCGTGACTGACTCGCTCAGCAGTTCGTAGCGCTGATCCGAATCCTCACAGACCGCCATCGTCGCAAGATCAATCAGGGCGGCGGTGGGGATCTCCCGACTCACCCAGTTGCGCACTGCTGCAACGCTGGAAAGCTGCTGGAGCATCGGGTCATTCAGGAGGCATTCGAGCCGCTCGCGTTCATCCGCCAGATCGATTTCCATTGGCGGCGTCGTTTCCAGCGGCTCAAGAAACGCCTGGCGGTACAGTTTCACCGGCGTTTCCCTGACCACACGCGCCCTGCACGCGCCTTGCAGGAGAATGTTGAACCGGCCATCGGGCAATCGCTCGTGGCGAACGATGTAGCCGACGCAGACGACCGGGCGGATGTCCGGGTTGCCCTCGTAGTCCTTGCGCCAATTGTCGCCCTCGAACATCGCCATCGCGATCAGCCCGCGGCTGTCGAGCGCGTCGCTGGTCATCTTGCGATAGCGCGGCTCGAAGATGTGCAGCGGCACCGTCGCCCACGGCAGCAGCACGCACGACGGCAAGGGAAACAGCGGCACAGGCTGCCTGAAATCGATGGTCAACGACTCACTCATGCGTGATGATAGGCCTGACATTGCTGGCCGCCCCGCGTCAGGAGTCTTCAACGATTCTGCGACGTTCGTTCGCTCTTATTCCCCAGGAAAAACAGGCCGAGTCTGCAAGGCCGGGGTAGGGGTGAGGCGCACGGCGTGTTGCGGCGTCCGTCGCGCCATCGTGCCGACTGCGAAATAGTGCGCCGTGCCCCTTACCCCAGCCCTATCCCTGGCAGCGAGTGGGGAACGAATCCCAAGCCCCGGTGGACTTGGAGCGCCCGACCGCAAGATCGCGCGAGCGCGTTTGGTTCCGATCTTCCGTCAAGGTAAACTCTGAAGCTTCTTCGGCAGATCGTCGGCAAACTGAACCTTCGCTTCCCATCTGGAGGTGCGTCATGATGCGTACGCCACATCCGTTCATCACCGCCATGATGGTGCTTGTCGCCGCGGTCACGGTCGCCGCGAAGGAACCGGCGGAGCTCGTTTACGAGAAGGTTCACCCGGCTGTGGTCAGCCTGCGGAACGCGGAAGGCTCGGGCACCGGCATCCTCCTCGATCGCAACGGGCTCATTCTCACCAATGCCCACGTGGTCATGTCGCCGTTGCGGTTCGAGGCGAAAATCGATCTTCGCCTCAATGGCACGCTCAAGACGGAGACGTTCAAAAAAGTCACCATCGTCGGTCTGCATCCTGGTTATGACCTGGCGCTCATCAAGATCGATCCGAACGAGCATCGCGGCGTGCTTACGACCGCCACGCTGGCAAAGGAATTGCCCAAGCCTGGCAAGTCGCTTTACGCCATTGGCAATCCGGGCGCAGGCGACGGCGTCATTCTTACCAAGACCATCACCAGCGGCATGCTCAGCGGCGTCCGGCAGATGGAGGGACAGACGTTTCTACAGGTCAGCGCGGCGATCAACCCCGGCAACTCCGGCGGGCCGCTGTGCGATGCCGAGGGCAACGTCGTGGGCGTCGTCACTTTCAAGATCACCGAAGCCGATGGCATCGGATTCGCCATTCCGACCAAGGGATTCGCCGTAAGCCAGTTCGTGCCGTGGGACAAGCGCCCCATCAATGCCGAGGCCACCCGCGAACTGGTCGACATCGCGAGCAAACATCTCGACAAGGCAGACGCGCTGAAAAAACGCTACGGCGAGAAGGACGAACGCGCCATCATTCCGCGCGCCATCGCACTCCGCGCTTACTGGCTGGCGCTGATGAACTCACCGGGCAACGCGAGGCTCTACTACAGCGTGGGTATGGTCTATCGAACCTTCGACATGGATGAAATCGCCTTGGCGTATCTCGTACGGGCGGTGGAACTGGAACCGTGGGCGGACGAGCATGCAAACCATTTCCGCGAAATGGGGTACGCCCTGGTCAAACTCAACCGCGTCGACGAGGCGCTCGTCGCATGGCGCGAAGGCACCGCCAAGCGCCCGATGTCTAGCGGCAAGATCTGGGAAGACCTGGCGATCACTCATATCAACCGGCAGGAGAAGATCGACGCCGCATACGCATCCAAGGTCGCGCTGCGCCTGGGCGACTGCCGGCCCGACGCGATGCAGAACATCTATAACGCCGCGACACAGAACATGCCTGCCGATCAGCAGGCGAAACTGCAGGAGCGCATTCGAAAGATGGAGGACGACCTGAAGCGCACGCAGGCGGCGGCGGACAAAGCCGAGGCCTCGAAGAGAAAGTTCATCTCGACCGAATGCGAAGTCCTCGTGAAACGGCTCGGCACCCTCGCGGACCAGGACGAAACCGCCAAGCACCTTGCGAAGGTGAAGGACGATGCGACGAAGGCAGGAGCGACCGAACCGCTAGCCGCCGATCCTGCCGATCCCGTAAAACCCTCCGCCAAGCCGGTGGTGGAACCGAAGGATCCACAGGCTGCATGGATCGACAAGAAACTGGACCTGGCCGACCTCTACCGGTCGTCCAAACAGACGGACAAGATGAAGGAAGTACTGTCGGAAATCATCGACCGATACCCGGATCACCCGCGAACGAAGCAGGCCCGCGACATGCTGAAACGACTGGAGGGCGGGAAGTGATGCGGAGTCGACTTGTACGCCCCGCCGTCATCATCGCCGGGGATGCTCCAGTTGCGCTATGCGGGTGTGTAACAGAGATGAAATTTGAACCGAGCAGCGGAACGCCGCTGCGATCCGCCGTCCATTGCTTTCGCCTGTTGAGTACGAAGCAGCGATCTCACTTCACCTCAACCACATCCAGCACATTAATCTGAATGAACTGGCCGTTGTAGGGCTTGGGCGCCGGCTCGATGTCGGGGACAACCAGCTTGGCGTAGTTGGAGATCATCTTGCCGTTCTGGCCATTGCCGTGGAAGGTGATTGTCGCCCCTCCTTCGATCTGGATCGTGGCGGTGTAGTCGATGGTGAAGATGCGGTGGCCGACCTTGTCCTGACGGTTCAGGAAATAGTGCGACTGTGGCGACGAGATCGCGATCTTGTAGATGTTGTAAGTGCCGTTGTTCGGCTCGCCGCCGATGTAGAAATACTCCCCTTCCTGCTTGCCAGCCTTGTACATCATGGGTTCAACGACGCCGCGAAAACGGAGGGTGACGTTGTATTTCTTGCCCTTCTCGCCACCGAAGGTTTTCTCTGTCGTGAAGTTGTCGGTCTTGTTCGGATCGCCCTTGACGACCGCTGAGTCGCAGTTCGCGCCGGGCGAGGGCTTTTCAGGCATCGGCGCTTTGCACGGGAACTCAAAGCGATAGCCCTCGATCGACTCGACGATTTTCTTCGCGGCGTCATCGAGTTTGGATGCAGGTTTGTCGCTTTCGCCGGCCTTGGCGACTGCGATTTTTTCGACGGCGGGCTTCGGAGCGTCCGCCGCCAGAGGCAGGGAGACCCCAATGGTGAACAGAACGGTCGCAACTTGGAGCAGGCGTTTCATGGCAAACCTCAAAAGGGAATGGAACGACGAGTGGCAGGCGGGAAGCGACGCAAATCACAGCCGCACGCACAGGATTGCCTGGCCGGGGAGCGAAGTAACAGCGCCCGTCCCGCACACCGCGCCACGGACTGCCAAAATTCCCGGGGAGCGATGGTCCGGCCCCCTCTCCCTGCGGGAGAGGGCTGGGGTGAGGGCCGGTCTACACGGACCGTCCAATTGTCAGCCGTGCATCCAACGCCCTCACCCGGCCTCGCGGACTCGGCCACCCGCTCCCGACGGGAGAGTGGCAGCGCGGCCCCCGGAAGGCTTGGCACACGCCTTGGCCCTGGCCCCGGACAATCACGTATCCTTGCGCGGCAATGAGAGACACCTTCACCAGGCGCCACCCGATCGGGATCGTGTCCCGGCGGAACGGCCTCTCACACAGCAGCCGTGGATCACATCTTCGACTTGGCGTCGGCGATGAGTTTCTCGGTTGCCGCGATCGTTTCGGTCACCCACTTCTGCACGTCGGCGGGCCACTTGGCCATGCGGTCCTTGCAGCGCTCCAGGCTCTGCATCGCGTCGCGTCCGAAGCCGACCGCCTTCTCCATGTCATTGGCGGCATGGGCCATGCGGACGATGTTGGCGTTGCGCCAGGCCGTCTCGTGGGCGTGATCGTTCATGTAGGCGAAGTCCGTCTTCCAGCCTTCGGGGCGGGAGTCGGGGTTGCACTTGCCCTGAATCCTCAGAGCCTTTTCCTTCCACGCTTTCACATCCGCGTGGCTCGGATAGGTCTTGAGCACGTCATCGCACAGGCCGGCGATGCTGATGGTGAGAAAGCGAATCTCGCCCTCCGGCTGCTTGGCGGCCAGGGCGGCGTCGAGCTTGCGCGACTCCCACCTGACCTGCCAGTAAAGCACATCGAGCACATCGCCGCCGGTGACGGAGGCATTGTCGTCGTCGTAGAGACCCATAGTTCTTCCTAAATTGAAAAAGAGTTACTATTCAAACAGAAAACAGCGACGTTGGTGGCGCATCAAAAAGCTTCTCGACGACAATCTTTGACCAAGGATCGAAGTCGATTGTTCCCTTGCTTAACAGAGAACTTTCAACCCACTCAACTGGTTCACGGCCAAATTCCTTGTCAATTGCTTGTCTTCGAACACCAGGCTTTCCGCCAACGTTGACTTCGTGAATGTAGGCCAGGTGATGCACCCCCATCGAATTGGTGAGGTCAGAAATGAATCCAATCGGGCGGATTTCCTTGATTTGAATTCCGACCAATTCCTCTTCCAATTCACGACGAAGGCAATTCTCAAACACGCTCGCAGGATTCGCAGCGTCCCAGTCCCGCTTCTCCGCATGACCGCCAACCAAGAGGGTATGTTTTCGCCTAAGTTCCTTATGGGAAGTGTCGGCACGGCGGCGAAGCAAAAGGTATTTGCCCTCGGCATTCTTCAGAAGGGCATAAGGAACAATTTGCCGCACCTGCTGCGAGTTCTCGGCAGCTTCTCGCTCCATGAACTGAGGCTGTCCGTCGTTTAGCACTCGGCGAACAATTTCGCCAACCGCTCGTGGCTCGGCGACGAATCCCGCCTCGTTGCCAGAACGAATGATCAATAGTTCCTGAGATGCCATTTCGTGAAGTATGTCCAAGATACGCTCCGTAATTCTGTAGGCAATCTTGAGAAAGCTTGGCGAAACTCGATTCTGATACGAGGTATCAATTGAGAATACGTTTTCGAACCGATCTGAACTATCAGCGCCAACCTCGTCGAACGCTCGTTTCAGGTCAGATAGGCTTGTCTCGTTCATCACCGACCCGCCCTTGTTCGTCAGTTTGCAGTGATTTTCCCTCACCATTGCGGTTGCGTAGTCTGCGGTAAACAAAAACACCGCATTGACTCGACGACGCCATAGGTCGAGTGCAAAAAAGTCGGTCACCTTCTGTCGATCATCAGACGAGATTCTTGCGACTCGTTCATGCGAAAGAAATCGCATCCACCCTGCTATATCGAACAACCCGCGATCCCAAATAACCACATCTACCGGCGGTTCCATGAAGCAGTCAACAAGGATGTTTTGGAGTGCGTAGCACCCCGACCAGGCATTAAACGCCAACCAGTCGTCTTTTAGCGGCTCAGGGGTGCGCAACGACGCTCCTTCAACCGGCTGTGCGATGCGCACGTTATGCCGCTTGAGGAAATGCCCCACTATTCCGATGATCGAGCTCTTTCCAGATTTGGGAGTTCCGGAGAACTCGACAAACACTGGAAGGCGAGCTTCCGACTTCTCGCTCTTTAGCTTGCCAATGACTAATTCACACTTGCGCGACAGCGCGGCCAATTCATCTGGTGAAGGATCAGGTCCGGAAATGTCGAGACGGGTTGGCATGGTTATTGGTCTTGGAATGTTCGACCTCTGACCACTCAAAGATTACACAGGTCCGTCAGATATCTCAACGCTGAACGATTGATTAGCATCGGCGACAGGCGACGACGCTCTACGAAACTTTCCATAAAGATCCATGGGCTTTCGCGGCGCGGACTGGACGCGCAAGCTCCGCGCCAACCGCTCGACCAGTTCAAGGCGCTCGTTCGGCGGCAGGTTCATCGCCAATTGCTCGACGCTCTGAAGAAAATCGCTCATGGCATATTCTAGGCAGGCGGGCCGACTTCAAGTCGGCCCGCCAAACGTCGAGTGAATTCACGCGAAGCTCGGCAACTTCCACGGATCGCGCTGCTCGCGGTCGCGCAGCTTGTTCGCTTCCGCGTCGTTGGGGAACTCCCACTTGATCGGATCCCACACCAGCAGCCGCTTGTGCCAGTAGGTCAGGTTCACGATGTGGCAGATGGTCACGCTGCCGGCGCCGACGCCTTCGTGACAGATGGGCTTCTTGCCGGTGCGGATGCACTGCAGCCAGTTGTCGCGGTGGCCCGGGGATTTCTCAAGCTTCACATCCTTCTCGCCCAACGGCTCCTTGAGGATGTCGCCGGGCTTGCTTTCTTTCTTGCCGCGGTTGACGAAGATTTCGCCCTTCTCGCCGAAGAAGCGGATGCCGTTCTCCATCTGCTTGTGAATGACAACGATGTTGTCGCCCACCGGGGTCTTGGGATAGATGAACTTGGCGTTGTACAGATCGTCCGCCTTGTCCGGCGGAATGAACACGCTGGGGCCGGACTCATCCATGCCCAGGGCCCACTGCGTGATGTCGAAGTGATGCGCGCCCCAGTCGGTGACGTGCCCGCCGGAGAACTCGCGGTAATCGCGCCAGCCGGGGTTGAAGGGATACTTGCCCGTGTCGGTCTCGTTGCTGCACAGGACGTGGTTCCAGCCGCGCTTGGGCGACTGGCCGAGCCACATCTCCCAATCGAGACCCTCGGGCGCGGGCTCTTCCTTTAGATCGCAGGGCTTGCTCGTCTGGCCGATGCCCACGTGCACTTCCTTGATCCTGCCCAGGCGTCCGCTGCGAATGTACTCGGCCACCTCGCGGAACGGCCCTTCGCTGCGCTGCTGGCTGCCGGTCTGGAACACGACGCCGTTCTTGCGGACGACATCGACCACCGCCTTGGCCTCGGCGATGGTGAGCGTGAGCGGCTTCTCGCAGTAGATGTGCTTCTTCGCCTGGGCCGCGTGGATGATCGGAATCGTGTGCCAGTGATCGGGCGTGCCGATGACCACGGCATCGATGTCCTTGCGACCAATCAACTCGCGGAAATCGCCGGTCTGATCGCAGCCCTTGTAATCCTTGCGCTCCAGCTTGGTGTACTTATCCTCGACCGCCTTCTTCGCATTCTCGCGCCGGCCCTTGTGCACATCGCACACCGCGACGGTCTGCGTGTCCGGCCGACCGGTCAGGCTGTTGAGGTGGCCCCACGCCTGCTTGCCGATGCCGACGAAGCCCAGCGCGATGCGGTTGCTCGGGGCTTCCTTGTTGCCGCCTTGCAAACCCAGGGCCGCGGCGGGAATGATCGTCGGCGCGGCGATGGCAGCTGTCGCCACCGCAGCGCCCTGGACAAAGTGACGGCGGGACAAACGCTGGCTCTGCAAGTGATCGGTCATTGGATATCTCCTGCAAGTGTGGACCAACACGGAACGTGCGGCGCAGTATAGCAAACGCGTGCGGCCCGCCGCTAGAATCCATCCATGCCAGATTCGTATCTGCCCGAGATTGTCGTCTGGACCCATGCCCGGCGGCTGGCGACGGCGCAACACGTGATCGAACGACTGGCCGGCTCCGTGCGGCTGATCGGTGTATGCGGCGGCGGCGATGCGGAGGTGCGCCGCTGGGCCGCGCAGGCCGGGGTCCCCTTCGATGACGACCCGCGGCGTCTGGCGGTGAGCCGGCCGGCAGCATTCACGCTGCTGATGACGTCGCAGGATTTTCCCAGGCCCGCGCTGCACGCAGCATTGAGGTGCGGCACGGTGCTGACTGTCGAACCCATCGCCGCGCGATTCGATGATTTGCTCCGCCCGGATGATGCGGCTGCCATCGGACGCGTGATCGATGTGCCCGCCTTCGCGCACATGCCAGGCTGGACCAGCGCTGCCGATCCGCTTTCGGCCATCGGACCTGTACGGTCGATCGCCATCAGCAGCTTTTTCCAAGCCGGTGAATGTTCACTCTACTCCCGATTGCGCGAGGCCTGGTGTCAAGTCGTGGATTTTCACGGGATGCCCGAGTCGATCGATGCCGCGATCACACCGCACGCCACCGGCAATGACCTTCGGTCGCTTCGCGGACATCTGACCGCCCACGGCCGATGGACCGACGCGGCCGGGGCCACGATTCAATTGTGCGATGGAGTGCCAGGCGAATGGAGGCCGGGCGGGGCTTCCGACAATGAGAGCACTGCGTTGCTCGATTCGTGTCATCGCTTGGTCTTTGCCACGGGGGATGCGGGGCGGCTGCGAGTCACCGATCACGATTACGAGTTGTTCGACGCCGCGGGGCGACAGGTCGACCGATCACCGCCCACCGGCATGCCGCCGGGATTCGCGGAGATGATCGTGACCGCTTGCGTCCATGTGTTTCGCCAGCGTGTGTCGGCGGCATCGCCGCCCAGCCGCGAATCACAGGTGCTCGCATGCTGCCTCGCGACGATGCTGAGCACCCGCACCGGTCAGCCCGAAAATCCCGGCACCATGCTGACGACCCGCGGCGGCCGATGAGACATCGAGGCGCCCGAACCAGACTGATGGGGTTTGGTGATTCTTGACACGCCCCTTAGCCGATCTACACTTCGAGACCATTGGATCAGTCCAGGAGCTGCGCTGCTGACTGGTGCCTTTAGAGGTTGACCCTGGAATCGAAGAAGCGAAGCCGCTCCAGCCCTGTTCATAAGCCCGTAGTGTAACGGTAGCACATCAGGTTTTGGTCCTGAGTGTCCTGGTTCGAATCCAGGCGGGCTTGTTGAAGGAATTCCCCGCAAGTTTCCATCACATGCCAGATCAACTCTGGAACAAACGGCATTCTGCAGCTAGACTCCCTTCGAGATTTTCTTCTACTTGGCTCACTCAGGATACATCCCATGCGCACTCGCGCTTTCACACTTCCTGAGATGCTCGCCGTGGTAGCGGTCATTGTGATCATCATTTCGCTGTTGCTCCCAGCACTCGGCAAGGCGCGCGACGCGACGAAAACCACGATCTGCCTCAGCGGCCTGCACCAACTGGCGATCGGATGGCGCGCCTACGCCAACGACAATCAGGGCATCATCATGGGGGCGCATACGGATCGCGACAATTACGACTGGGTCGACAACGATGCTGCGCCGGCCATGCCGTCCAATGAAATGGAGATCAACATCAGAAAGGGCCGGATGTTTGCGTACGTGAATGAGCTTTCGATCTACAAGTGCCCAGTCGACCCGCGACAGACCTACTTGCGAAGCTACTCGATGAACAATTTCGTGGGCGGCGCGGGTTGGAACGTGAACGCCCGCCTGCGCACCAGCGCCCTGCCCCGACCGAGTCAGACCATGATCCTGATCGAGGAACCTGATCCGCGCGGGTACAACTGGGGCTCATGGGTCATTCATCCGAAGAATCACCCCAGCGCCGCATCCTGGATCGACTGGGCGCCGGCGTGGCACAACGATGGCTGCACCCTCGCCTTCGCCGATGGTCGCGCCGAACACTGGCTCTGGCGCGATTCGCGAACACGCGCGATCGCCAGCTTCTACGAAACCCATCCCGGCAGCCCGGACCTCCAGCGATTGCAGGAAGTGTTTAATCCGGGCGATTGAGCGAGCACCACAGTAATCATTCAAGCAACGGCGCAGCGACCATCGGCGCGACGGTGACCGCACGACCTCCCCGCGTCATCGATTCGCTACGATGATTCACATGACTTTCCGGATTCTCATCGCCGACGACGAGCCTGCCGCGCGCTTCGGCATGGCCAAGGCGCTGGGGCAGTTCCAATGCGCGATCGCCGAAGCCGCGGACGGAGGCGCCGCGCTGGCGTGTATTCGCCGCGATGCGCCTGACCTCGTCTATCTCGACCTGAACATGCCCGTGCTCGATGGGATCGGTGTGCTGCGCCAGCTCGCCAGTGAACCCAAACGCGGTGAGATCATCGTTGTCACTGCCAGCGATACGATCAGCTCGGCCGTCGAGTGCATGCGGTTGGGCGCGACGGACTTCATCACCAAGCCCTTCGAGGTGGAGCAGATTCGCGCCATCGCCCGCCGCAACGCCAGGCGCGTCGCGCTTGAACAGCAGGTGATCCAGCTTCGCTGCGACCTTGAGAACAAGGCCGCGTTCGGCACGCTCATCGGCGTGAGCCAGCCGATGCGTGAATTGTTCTCGCAGGTGGAGCGTGCCGCCAAAGCGCCGCTCGATGTGCTGATCCGTGGGGAAACGGGAACAGGCAAGGAACTGATCGCGCGGGAGATTCACAAACTCAGCGGGCGAACCGGCCCGTTCGTCGCCGTCAACACCGCTTCGATCAGCGAGACACTCGCGGAAAGCGAACTCTTCGGCCACGTCAAGGGCGCGTTCACCGGCGCCGACAGTGACCGCAAAGGCGTGTTCGAACAGGCGGGCGGCGGAACGCTGTTCCTCGACGAGATCGGCGACATGCCGGCGCCATTGCAGGCGAAGATGCTGCGCGTGCTGCAGCAGCGCGTCGTGCAGCGCGTCGGCTCCTCGAAGGAAATAGCCGTGGAGGTGCGCGTCATCAGCGCCACTCACCAGGATCTGTCCAACGCCATAAGCGCGGGCCTGTTCCGCGAGGATCTCTATTATCGCATTCGCGGCATCGAGTTGGCGATTCCACCGCTGCGGGAACGGCCGCAGGACATCGCGCTTCTCGCCGAGTTCTTCTTGCGGCAACTGGCGACGCGCACCGGCGCCGTGCAACGCCGTCTCGGCGCCGACGGCATCGAGCGGCTGCTGCGGCATCACTGGCCGGGCAATGTGCGCGAACTGGAGCAGACCATCACCGCCGCCGCCGCAATGGCCGAGGGCGAGATCATCGGGAGCGGCGAACTGCACCTGAGCGAACCTGTCGCGGGCGGCGCGGCCGACGCTCACACGAGTCCTTTCAATTTCCAGGCCTTGCATGGGCTGCCACTGACGGAGGCGAAATCCAGGCTCAGCGACTGGTTCGAGCGATTTGCCATCGACGCCGCGCTGACCGCGTGCGACGGCAACATCAGCGCCGCCGCTCGGCAACTGGGCATTCACCGTCAGAACCTCCAGCAGAAAATGACGCAGTATGGGCTTCGCCGCGGAACCTGATCCGCTCCACGATTCACGGCGATTTTCGCCTGCTACAATTTGCGAAACACTCCCCAACACAAAGGCATGGATGCCCGTCGCCATGACGCCCAACTCGACGCTTGCACTTCTCGAAGGCCTGACCGAACCGCAGCGCGAAGCCGTCACGCATGTGGACGGCCCACTGCTCGTGCTCGCCGGCCCAGGCTCCGGCAAGACCCGCGTCATCACCCGTCGTGTCGCCTACATGATCCGCCACGTGGGCATCGCGCCATGGAGCGTGCTGGCGATCACCTTCACCAACAAAGCCGCCGGCGAAATGAAGGAGCGCGTCGGCACGCTGCTCACCGAACGGCAGGCCCGCGCCGTCACCGTCTGCACGTTCCACAGCCTGTGCGCCCGCATCATCCGCACCTTCGCCCATCACCTCGACCTGCCCGCCAGCTTTTCCATCTACGACAGCGACGACCAGGAACGCGCGATGAAGCGGGCGATCACCGACCTGGACATGAGCACGACCAACTTTCCGCCCGGCCGCGTGCTCTCGATGATCAGCAGCGCCAAGAACGAACTGATCGGAGCCGAGGCGTACGCGACGACCTGCCACGATTTCTTTTCCCGTAACGTCGCCAAGCTTTACAAGAAATATCAGGACATCCTCAAGAAGAACCACGCGCTGGATTTCGACGACCTGCTTTTCAAGACGGTGGAGCTGATGCGCAACCGCGGCGAGGTGCGGCAGCAGCTACGCGAGCGCTACCGCTATCTGCTCATCGACGAATATCAGGACACGAACCACGCCCAGTTCGTGATAGCGAACACGCTGGCTGGAGAGGGAGGAAAGGGCCAAGGGCCAAGGGCCAAGGGCCAGGAGGAGAAGGGCCTAGGGCCTGGGGCCAAGGGCCAAGGGTCCGAGCCATTCGCCCCCGGCTTCGCCGGGGGATCTTCCAGAGAAGCGGCAGCCACCGGCGTCGACGACGAGCAATCGCCATTCGCGACCGACTCCGAATCCGATGCCTCGCCCCTTGGCCCTCGGCCCTCTTCCCTCGGCCCTTCTTCCTCCCCCAACCTCTGCGCCACCGGCGATCCGGACCAGTCCATTTATCGCTGGCGCGGGGCCGACATCCGCAACATTCTCGAGTTCGAGGAACACTACCCCGACGCCAGGGTCGTGCGACTCGAGCAGAACTATCGCTCGACGAAACGCATCCTCGCGGTGGCCGATCGACTGATCCAGCACAACAAGAAGCGCAAGCATAAGGAACTGTGGACGGAGAATGACGAAGGCGGCAAGGTGCAGGTAGCCCAGTGCCAGGACCAGCAGTCTGAAGCGCGGTGGGTGGTCGAGCAGTTCCGCAGGCTGAACAAGGGCGGTTTGTCGTGGCGTGAGATGGCGGTGTTCTATCGCATGAACAACCTCAGCCGGGCGGTGGAGGATGCGCTGCGCGAGCACGCGATCCCCTACCAGATCGCCCGCGGCACAGCCTTCTACGACCGCAAGGAGATCAAGGACGCGCTGGCGTTTCTGCGCGTCGTCTCCAATCCCGCCGACGATGTGAGCCTGGCCCGCGTGATCAACGTGCCGGCCCGCGGCATCAGCGACACGACCGTGAAGGCGCTGCAGGCCCACGCCGTGACGAGCGGGCGCACCGTCGTCGATTTGCTCATGGCGCCGCAGCAGGTTCCGGGCATGAACAGCCGGGCGATCACGGCGTGCCAGAAGTTCGGCGCGACGCTGAAACGGTGGCGGAAAATGACCGAGGGCCAAGGGCCGGGGGCCGAGGGCCAGGAGACAATGACAACCGAGGAGGCATCTGCTGTTGGTCCGCCATCCGAAATCCGAAATCCGAAATCCGAAATCCCAAATCCCAAATCCGAAATCTCCACCTCCTCCCTCCGCGCTTTCGTCGATCTCGTTCTCCGCGACTCTGGCCTCCATGAGCACTACTCCGCCGACGCATCCGATCCCGATGGCGAGCGGTTGGCGAACCTGGGCGAACTGGTCACCAGCGCTCAGCAGTTCGAGGACGATTTCGCCGGCGTCGCAGCTCTTCGCTTCACCGCCGACGGCAGCACACTGGAGCAGGAGCCGACGAAGGACGCGCCGCTGGGCGACAAACTCAGCGCCTACCTGGAGCAGGTGAGCCTGGTCAGCGACGTGGACGTGGTGAATGCCGCCAACGGCGCGGTGACGCTGATGACGCTGCACGCCGCCAAGGGCCTGGAATACCCAGCCGTGGCCCTGATCGGCTTCGAGGACGGCCTGCTGCCACACAGCCGGGCCCAGAGCGACGACAGCGAACTGGAAGAGGAACGCCGGCTCGCATTTGTGGGCATCACCCGCGCGGAGAAGCACCTGTTCCTCACGCATGCGGCGTATCGCATGACTTTCGGGCAGACGATGCCGACGATTCCCAGCCGGTTCCTGCACGAGCTGCCGCGCGAGCACGTGGAGCAGATTCGCGCGGATGAGGAAGATGGTGGCGTGGCGGGCTGGGGCCGAACAGTGGGCGGGCCGCAGCGCGGCGGGGTTCCCCTGCGCGGCACGGGGGCGTTCGGCGGCGGATCGTTCGCAGGTCGGCGCGGTGGAATCGCCCGCGGCAAATCGACTGACGATGCCGACGACGACTCGTACATTGAGGATGGCGCCGAGGTCGATGCGGACACACCGCCCCGCGGCACCGCCGGCTCACGCTTCAAGGTCGGCGAGTTGGTGCGCCATACAAAGTTCGGCCTCGGCCGCATTTCGCGCATCCAGGGATTCGGCGCCCAGACACGGGCACAGATTCAGTTCAACACCGCCGGGGTGAAGACCCTGATCCTGGAGTTTGCGAATCTGGAGAAGGCGTGAGGTGCGGACGTCGTGTACAGGGATCAGGTGAACGTTCGATTTCGGCGTTTAGCGATGGGGCTTGCCCCGTTCCGACGGACATCATTGGACAAGCGGCCGCAGCGGGGCAAGCCCCGTCGCTAAACGGTGGTCACTTCTTCATTTTCCCTGCGTCGCGGTGCGTCGTCCACAGAATCGCATTCACCAGCATGCGGCGAAAGTTCTCATCCTTGAAATCCTCCGGAACGCCCAGCGATGAATAGAACGTCCGGCCGCCGTTGCAGGTATGCACCCATGCCACGGAATGTTTTTCCTTGCCCATTTCACCGGTGAGCAGCACGACGGTTTCCTTGCTCAGTTCGCCGGCACTGTAAAGCTTGCCGCTGTCAAACGGCTTGACACCTCGGAGCACCGGGTGATCCTTCGCGGCATCGACGATGGCGACCTTCACCGCTTCGTCGCCGAAGTGGCCTTTGTAATGGCCGCCCATCACCTTCTTGTCGAAGATTTCGTTGTCCGCCTGCTGAAACGCGTGACTGGCGGTGCGGAGGCCGACAATGGGCCTGCCCTGCTCCCAGTGAGCGCGAACGACCTTCATCTGCTCCTCCGGCAGCTTCAGCCGGCGAGCGAAAACGAACAGAAGCTCCGCGTCCTTGAGCTTGTCGAGGTCAGGCAGATGCGTCGCGCCGTCCTGCACCCACGAGGCGGTGCAGGTGATCTTGAAACCCTTCTCCAGGTAAGCGGAAAACTCCTTCAGCGACGGCTCGGACTTGTACTCCTTGGCGCCGGAGAGGATGTGGATTTTCAACGGCGCACCATTCGCGCCGGAATCGGACTTCGGCTTGTCTTCGCCGAGCGCAACCGAGGCGATCAGAAGAACGGCGAGAAGGGGAATGGTCCGCATGGTGGTCGTCGAGAATTCGGTGGTCCGCGTCGAGCCATGCTCGACGGCTAAACAGTGATGCCGGCGCTGACGCGCGACGAATATCGCGGTCAGTTCGTATCGCCCAGTGCCTTGACCGCGATGTCCTTCACGTACTGTTCTTTCGGATCGGTGCGGGTGTCGCGCAGGTGCTTGTAGATTTTCTCCGCCTCGCTCTTCTTGCCCGCGGCGGAAAGACTCTCGGCGAGCACGAGGCAGTTCTTCACCGCCTGAATCCGCTCCCAGCCCACGGCGTTGCCGGCCGCATCAGCGCCACCGGTCGCCTTGATCAGCGCATCCACGCTGCCGGCGTCGCCGGCCACGGCCAGCGCCCAGCCGGCGCAGATGCGCGTGTCACGGTCGGCGTCGCCGAGGTGCGGGCGAATGATCGCCGCGGCGGAGGCCTCGCGCGCCTGGCCCAGCGCCTGGATAATCGCCGTGCGGCATCGGCCCGTCGCGTTGGGCAGCGCGGCTTTCAATTGCTCGCCGGCGCCTTCCTTGATCGCCACCAGCGCGGCACACGCCGGATCGCAAAGCTCCGCGTCGAGCAAGACTTTGCCCAGCGTCGCCGCCACTTCGCCCTTGCCGACATACTGCAACTGGCGAATGAGAAACGCCTGCACTTCTTTGGGTTTCTCGCTTGCGCCACCGCCAATCGCCGCGGCGATGGCCAGTGCGACCGTTTTTCGATCGCTCTCCTTTCCCGGCGCGCCGACGCGAAAGACAATGGCGTTCAGCGCGTGGCGTGCCTCAGAGTCCTTCTCAGGCTGCTTCTCGACGAGCATGTCGATGATCGCCTTGACGCCGTCGGCGCCGCTCTTGACGAGCTCGTCAAGGGCCTTGTCGAGCGCGGGCTTGTCGACGTTGTCGAGAATGCCGCCGCGCTTGCCGTCGGCGGCGGGCCGGGGCATCTGGCTGACAAGGGACGCGATGGTGGATGTGTCGGGCATAGGCGAAAAGGGCCAAGGGTGGAGGGCCAAGGGCCGAGGGGTTGTGAATCGCGGGGTTCTCGTGTTTCGTTATGGCATCTGCGGGAAAATCGCTAGCCGATATCGCTCTCCGCTGCATTCGACTGTCTTTCGAGTCCGTTCCTTGGCCCTTGGCCCTGCGGCCCTAGGCCCTCCCATCACACATGAAACGGCGCACGCAGCGGCTGGTACACGAGCCGCGTCGCCTGATCGTCGCCGATGAAGACTTCGTTCACTGGGTCATACTTGAGCGGACGCTGGCAGCGGAAGGCGATGTTGCACAAGTGCAGCAGCGTCGACGCGCGGTGGGCCGGCTCGGGGCCGCCGCCCGCCGGCTTGCGCGATTTCACCGCCTCGGCGAAACTCAGGAGCGGCGGCGGGTCGGGGATGAGCTTGAACTTCTCCTGATCCTCCGGCGACAGATCGTTGACGCTGATGCCGCGCGACTTCTGCTTGTCGTAGCGCGGGCCCCACTCGGCTGACTCGATCACCAGCGTCATGCCGTCGGCATACTTCATTTCGCACCACGCCCACACGCCGGTGCATTCGTGATGCGGCGCGGGGGCGTGGGCCTCGATCTCCACGGGGCTGGTGTCGTCCTTGCCCCAGATCCATTGGAGCGGGTCGAGGTGGTGCTGGCCCATGTCGCTGAGCCCCCCGCCGTCGTAGTCCCAGTACTTGCGGTGCGATCCGCCGTGGCGCTCGCCGACGAAGGGCTTGAGCGGTGAAGGCCCGCAGTAGAGATCCCAGTCGAGCGACTTGGGCGGCTCGCTGATGGGCAGGTACGGCCGGCCCGCCCACTCTCTGATCTTCTTGCCGCCGCTGTTGATCACGACGGCCGGGCACTTGTCCTTGAACAGGCCGGAGCGCATCAGCTTGTGGATGGTGATGTTGTTCTTGTCCTTGCTCGCACCGAAGCGGCCGAAGGTGCCGATCTGAAAAATGCGGCCATAGCGTTTGGCGGCATCGACCACCGCGCGGCCCTCGGCGATGGTGCGAGTCATCGGCTTCTCGCAGAGCACGTCCTTGCCCGCTTCCATCGCCGCGATCGCGATCATCGCATGCCAGTGCGGCGGCGTGCCGATGGCGATGAAGTCGATGTCCTTGCGCTCCAGCAGTTTTCGAAAATCCGTGTAACGCTTCAGGTCGTCAGCGGTGCCGACGTATTTCACATCGCAGGTGGCGCGCTGCTCGCATTCCTTGCCGAAGACTCCCTTCAAGCTGCCTCGCATCTCCCCGAACGTTCCTCCGCCGCGGCCGCCCGCGCCGATCAACGCACCGCCTAGTTTCTCGCTGGGCGGCACTTCGGTGGACTGCGCCACGCAGCGCCTAGGCACGATGTGAAACATCGCCGGCGCGGCCGTGGCGGCGGCGGCCTGAACGAATCGGCGGCGAGAGATTTTGCGTGGACCGGACATACGGTGAACTCCGTGCGATGGGCCTGGAACTGAATGGAGATTGCCGGCAGTACAGACCGAGTTACGCACCGTCTCGCCGAAGCGCCCCGACGCAACAGGCGACTTCACTTGGCGTAGCCGTATCGCAATCCGCGCCTGCTGTTGGCGAAAAGATAGGCGACCTCGCCAGGCGCAAGGGCGCGGTTGTAAACGGCGACTTCATCGAGCCACCCACCGATGCCGTGGCTGATTCGGAACGTGCTGTCGGCAGTGCGATACGTGTGCTTGAACGGAGCGCCGGCGGCCTTGCCGTTATGAAACCAGCGCAGAATCTGTCCGTCGTAGGTTGCGGCGACATGCTCCCATTCGCCGCGGCCGCGGCGTAGGCCGGGCATGTAATCCTCGCCGAAGCCCCACGACCACAGCATGTAGTTCCCCCGCCACATGGCGATGTGAAACTGCCTGGCCGCCCCATCTTCGCCCCATCCGATGAATGGCCAGTGATCCGTCCCCATTTCCGGGCGATCACCCTTGATCCAGGCGCTGAGCGTTCTTTCCTTTGCGCCCGTGATGCCGACCGGCCTCGTGCTCGCCGCGCCGTGCTGCGCAGCGAGGACAACCATCGCCGCGCCGGACACGCCGTTCTCGAACTTCTGCTCCTTGATGACCAGATCATTCTTGCCGCCGCTGAGGTCGACGACGAAGCGCTTGCCGCCGCGTTCGACGATCGTGTCATCATCGAAGGCATAGAGCAGCACCAGCCCGCGCGGCGGCGGCGACTGGGCGAAGAACACCTTGCTGGCAGCCATGCCGACTTCCTTGACGAGCAGTTCCACGCGCTTTCGCTTCAGATCGTTGTCGGCGTAGTGAGCGAGGAAATGCCTGAGCCAGGTCTCGGAGCGAATGTACGCTCGCTCCTTCGCCGGCGCCGATGCCGAGTCCGCCAGTTGCTTGTACCACTCGCCCAGCGCCAGGGCGTCGCCGGCGGTCACCTTGTCCACGGGCTGGGCCGCCAGCGGCGCCATCTTCTTGAGCGTGGCGTCGCCCGCCTGCGGGAGCAGCGTTTCCGCCTGCCTGGGATTGTCCAGATCAACCAGGATCAGGGTCACGCACTCATCCGCCGCCGCCGAATCATCCGCGCGGGCCAGCAGCCGCTGCCGCAGGTCGGCCACGCGCCGTTCGACGCGCTGCCGATGCTCGACGGACTCCATCCACAACTTCAGGTCAGCGGCACGAGCGGACTTGATCCGGCCCGCCACGAGTTGAGCCTGCCGCATGTCCGCGAGCGCCGCGACGGTCTCGCCTCGGGTCAGATTGTCATCGGCGCTGTCGATGTGAAGAGCGATCAGCGATTCGCCCGCGGCCGTTTTCTGCTCCGCCGTCGCGTTGGAAGCGGCAAGTTGCCGGGCGAGAATCTCGATCATCGCCGCCCGGGTGGCCGCGCGGACGCCGGGCACGTGATCCTGCTTGATCTTCAGCGCGTCGAGGGCCAGGTCGGCTCCGTCAACCACGCGTCCCGAATGATCGACGACCGCGTCGCACAGCAGCGACAGCAGCTTCGGTTCGCCGGTCGAATCCCGCGCGGCGTCCAGCATCGAACGAGCCAAAGCCAGGTCGTCGGCCTTGTCCACAGTGGCCCGCACCTGTCTGATCTTGTCTTTGTAGATCTGGTCGAAGAGCTGTTGGGCGTCGTCCGCGGATGCGACGGCCGACATCGCAACGACGAGCAATCCGATCGCCGGAATGGAAGCTGGTCGGTGCATGTGTCGTGTCTCCGGAATCCGACAGTCCCAAACCAAGTGTGCCGCCCTCCGCTACTCCTCCAACTCCCCCACCCAGTCCGCGATGAAGAGCTGGCTGCTGGCGACACCATCCTTGTCCTTGCCGCGTTTGCTGGTCCACATCATTTTTCTGCCGTCGGGGCTGAACACCGGCAGGACGTCCGCGCCGTGCCAGTACGTCACCCGCTTGGCCTTGCCGGTCTCCACCGGCATCAGGTACAGCTCGTAATTCTGGTGCCCGTGAATGCTCGTGGAGTAGATGATGTGCTTGCCGTTGGGGTGCCAGTACGGACCCCAGTTCACCGCGTCGTTCTCCGTCAGTTGCCAGAGACCGGTGCCGTCGGCGTTCATGACGAAGAGTTGCAGGTAATGGCGCTTGCGCACCTCGCCGCGGAAAATCACCTTGCTGTCGTCGGGCGAGAAGAACGGCCCGCCGTCGTAGCCGGGGCTGTCGGTCAGTTGCTTCGCGTTCTTGCCGTCGGCATCCATGATGTAGATGTCCGCGCCAGGGCCGTTGCGGCAGGACGAGAAAATGATGCGCTTGCCGTCCGAAGAATAGCTGCCTTCCGCGTCATACCCCGGCACGCTGGTGAGTTGCTTGAGTTCGTTCGTGTCGAGGTTCAACTCAAAAATATCCATGAACGGATCGAACGCCCAGGAATAGCTGCGGCGTGCCGCGGGGTTCTTGCGCGCTTCGACAAGCTTCTTCAGTTCCGCATCCGCTTCCTTGTCGCGATTCGGATCGAGGTGGCTCGAAGCGTAGATGATCTTGTTTTCCTTGGGATGAAAAAAAGCACAGGTCGTTCGCCCCTGCCCGGTGGAGACGCGCTTCTCCTGGCCGCTCGCCAGATCCTTGATGTAGATCTGATAGAAAGGATGCTCGCCGCGAATCGCCTGGAAAATGACGCGCTTGCCGTCGGGCGAAAAATAGCCTTCGCCGCTCTGCCCTTCATTGGTGAGTTGGCGGACGTTCTCGATGAACTTGCCTTCCTGCAGCGCGACCTGCGCGGGGTCGAGCTCGCCGGAGCCGTCGTACCGCTGCGGCTCGCCGTCCGGCTTCTTGTCCTTATTGTCCTCCGGTTTCTTGTCCTTGCCGTCCTCCGGCTTCTTTTCGTTCGCCCCATCACTCGTGGAAGGAGCCGCGGGCTTCTCCTTCTGCGCCGCGACAGGAGCATCGGCCTCTTTCTGCTGAGCGGACACATTCAGCCACAGCAAGCCCACAAGGCAGACAGCACCAATCCACGCGAGTGATCGCCACATAAATGAACTCCAGGACGAAGTACAGGTGAACACTGCAGTGTAGCGACGAGCAGGCGGATATCCGACTAGGGCGTCCCGGATCGCGAGCCGCGCTCCACTTCCTTGAGCAGATCGCCCACGGTCATCTCCAACGCAGGATGCACCACATTGGGATCGAGATCAGCCAGCGGCTTCAACTGGAACCATCGCTCGTGCAGCATCGGGTGCGGCACGACAAGTTCATCGTGGCTGATGACGCGCGACCCGAACAGAAGAATATCCAGGTCAAGCGTTCGAGGCCCCCACTTCACACGACGCTCTTCCGGGGGCCGACCGGCAAGTTCCTCGATCCGCACGATCTCATCGAGCAGCTCGAAGGGATCCAGCGCCGTATCCAATTCCGCGGCGGCATTGAGGAACGGCCCTTGCGCGACAGGACCGACCGGTTCCGTCTCGTAGATCTGGCTGAATCGGGTGAGAGAGGTACCGGGCAGCCGCGACAATTCGCGCCGGGCCAGTTCGATGAAACCAGCACGATCGCCGACGTTGCTTCCGATGCCGATGAACGCTCTGGCCATCGATGAATTGTCGCGGGAAAGAAGAAGTCAGGCAACGGCAGGACAACACGGCGCTTTGCCGACCAACCGAAGAAGGCCGATGACTATGGCCCCACCCGGACGCCTCCAAGCGGCGGGATCGGCGGCGGCGGCGGCGGCGTGAGCGACGGAGTCACCGAGATCGTGGTCATCTGACCGGGGTTCAGCGTGATCGGGAACTCCGGGTCCGTGCCGGGCACGGTGACGAAGCTCGGGCCCTGCGTGGCGACGAGGAAGACATCGATCGGCTCGGTGCCGCTGACGTAGTTGATCTTGACCTGGTGGGTGCCGCCGTTGAACAGCAGCGGCCAAGTGACGAACTCCTCGCCGCTGCCGCCGATGCCCTGTCCACTGGAGCAGCCGCCGGGGCAGTGGAACCCATCGAGCGGGTGTGTGCCGACAATCGGATTCAAAGCGGAAACCGTCCTGCCGAAGGGATCGGTGACGGAAAGATCGACATCCGAGTCGGTGCCGCCGGAGTTGAACCACACGGCTCGGATCTCGAGCGGGCCGGAGAGTTCGGGCACGCCGACACCGCCGCCGCCGCCTTCAGTGAGTTGCTTTTGCAGATCGAGCACACCGCGCAGTTCGGTATCGCTGATGCCCGAATCGCGGAGCTGGTTGAGGAACTCTTCCTGGGTCAGGCCGGTGAATCGGCCGCGGGGATCGACGACGGAATCTTCCTGGGCAACGTCGGCAGCGCTGTCGTGCTTGTCATCGATTTTGGAGTTGCCCTGTCCGCCGAACGCCATCTCAGTCTTCTTGTTGGAGGGCAGGTACGCGAGTTTGCCGCTGCCTTGGGCGTAGTTGGCCAGTTCGTCAAAATTGGCGACGACCTTGGAGCCGCGCACAGCCAGCGTGGCGCCGGGGCCGCGCACTTTGGTGTCGGTCTCGGCGCCGACGGCTTCGACCTCGTAGCCCACGCGACCGTACTTCATGCCCACATCGGTCTTGATGACGCCGCCGTCGCGGAACGCCTGGAGAACCTTGACGGTGCTGAAGCGATCGATGGTCAGGGTGTGCCCGCCGTCCATCTTGATCTGCACGAGGCTGCGTAGACCGGTGCGAATTTCCGCGCCTTCGTTGAGTTTCAGGCCTTTCTCGGCCTTGATCCAGCCCTGGTCCTCCGCCTGGCGCACCTGGACATTGCCCTGCACAGCGGTGACGACGATGTTCAGCGCGTTGGGCCTTGCCCCAGCCGGCGCTGGCGCCGCGGCGGGAGCCGGCGCGGGCGCGGCTGGCGCATCCGCCTGCGCGAATCGGTTGAACGCGCCATTGTCCGCGCCGCCGCCGAACACGCCCGCGCCCAGCGCCGTCGTGTGGGCTGAAGCGGCGATCAATGCGGACGCCAGTGTGATTCGATTTCGTGCCATGGTCGGTCCTGAACGGACTTGAAGGTCAAGTCAAAAGAACGGGGCAGATGCGACAAACCAAAATGGAAAACGAGCGCGGCGGTTCACTTCACGGCGGCAGGTTGCTTGACGCTCGCCGTGACCGTGCGGGCGATGGGCGCCTTGCCGACGCGCAGGGCGTAAGCCCTGGCGGCTGGCGTGGCGGTGGCTTTTTCGTTGTCCTCCCCGACGCCGATGCCCTGGGCGCGCTGGTAGTCCTCCATTCGGCCGACGATCGCGACGACCTGTCCACCCGACAGCGGCTGCTGCGGGCTGCCCTGCGGGTACATGCCGTTGTACTGAAGCTCGCGGTGGGCGTAGCGTTCGCTGTAAGGGAACGTGCTGGCCAGGAGGCCGCGCTTGATGTCCAGCCCGTTGGCGATGATCACGGCCAGCGTGCCGCGGCGCACGGCTTCGTTGGCCTTGCCGCTAAAGTCCGGGCCGATGAAGCCGCGATCTTTCAGGTGATCCACGCGCTGGTTGAAATCGACGGACTCATCTTCGCCGTAGAACAGCAGCAGCGCCGCGTGAAACGCTTCATCGTTGCTGGTGATCTTGCGTTCGGTCAGCGTGTGCCAGAATTCCATCTGGGAATCCGCGTCGCTGCCCGCGTGCTTGACGGTGAGCGGCTCGGCAACCTCCATCGAGGCGCTGCATCCGGTGAGTCCCACCGCCGCCGCCAGCATGCCTGTGAAGAAACACGCCTTGAGAAAAGCCTGTTTGGTGCTCATATCGCGAATCCTTGCTTGAGTCTGACGTGACCGATCCTCTGACGGAGCTTGCGACCATTATCGCATCGAAGGCTCAGAATCCAAGGGTTAGTCCGGAGTAGAAAAAGTGGCGGACGTTGCCATCGTTGGGCGTGATCGCGCCGCCGATGGCGTCGCCGGGGACGAAGAATCCGTAGCGCATGGCGAAGGACACGTCGCTGGTGATCTGCCAGTTGGCGTAGAAGTCGGCTTCGAAACCGAGGTAGCGATCATCCTTGGTGTCCTCGTCGATGGGCGCGTCCGGATTGAGCTTGGCGAAGACGAACAGGTTGGTGCCGACTTGCAGCTTGCCGAAGACGGAACTGGTGGGCGATGGGAAGGTAGAGCCACCCATGCGCATCATGATGAGGTTGGACACACTGGGCGCGAACGCCAGTCCGGTGTTCAGCAGCCCGAACCCGTTGAAGCCTCGGTCGGTGGTGTTGGGGGCGTTGCCGCCGAAGGTGTTGTTGGAGTGGATGCGATCGTCATCACCGCTGGCCATGATGACTTCAAAGGTCAGGCGCGAGCGGTTGGGGTCGTTCATCAGGTAATCGATGACAATATCGAACGCCATCGCGGAGATATCGTCTTCGGTCTGCGTCAGCGCGGTGGCAACGCCGCCGGTGATGTCAAAACTGCTGGAGAGCGTGGAGCCGCCCTGGTAGACGAACTCGACGCCGTAGAGAACGTTGTCGCTGAGGTTGCCGCGCGAACCAGCGCCGAAGTACCACGAGTTGTAATCGAAGTTGGTGGTCGTCGCGACGCCGCCAACGGTGGAGCTGAGCGTCTCCGCCTCGTTGTTGTCCACCTGCACCAGGCCGTAGACGAACGGCTTGTGCTGGGCGGTGGCCTGGTAGCTGAGCAAAGCGCCGTAGAAGCCGCGCCGCGTCTCGTCGGCGAAGCTGGGGCGGGACGAGTCGAAGTCCGTGGTGCTGTCGCGCGTTCGGCCCAGCACGATCTGCATCGCCCACTGCTCGTAGCCCAGGTCCATCACCACGCCGTCGAGCTCCTGGCTGAGCGTCAGACCATTGGCCCAATGCACCAGTTGCCGGCCGCCCTGCAAGGTGAAGTCGTAAGGCGTCATCTCGCCGTGGTACGCCGCCATGTACCGCTTCAGGTCAAAGCGATAGTGGGCGCGATCCAGCGTGGGCTCGACCCAGTCGTCGCCGAGGCCGTCGAAGTCATCACCGGTGTTGAAGTCGCGGTAGCTGGTGCGCACGCGGAGGAAGAACTCGTGCACGTTGTCGAGGTTCAGCCTGCCGTACACGTTCATGTCGTACTGACGGAGGATGTGCGTGGTGCCCTGGTCATCGTCGATGGCGAGGAAGTTGAGCGTGAGGTATCCACCGTAGTCCGCCACGACGCGCTGGTCGGCAGGGACATTGGTGTCCACCTTCAAGCGCGTGTCGCGCTGAATCTGTTCCAACTGGCGCTCGAAGCGATCCAGCGCGCCGGCATCCTGAGCCAGAACGGGAGCGGCCGCGAGAAGCCCGATGCAAACGGCGAAAGGTGTCACCTTGCTCATGTCTTGTTTTCCCTGCCCGGATCAATCCCCCGCCGACATGCGGGATTCTGTCCGCAGTTTAACGCGTGATGCAAACGACACAAGTGGCTTGGTTTCCAAGAGTGTGGCAAGGAAGGCCGGCAACGTAGCCGCGGCATTCCATGACGCGACTCGCCAGCGACGCAGAGCGCACTGAATCGCGGGACGCGCACGATCTACGGCACCCGCGCCCGCGCGCCGCCGCTACGCCTGCGACCCTGTCCCATCCACGCGTTTCTCCGCCACAGCCAGATACGCCGCCAGGCGTTCCTCATTGATGCCCAGCTTGTTCGCCAGGTGTTGCAGCACGACCCGCTCATTCGGATGCAACTGGCCGTCGGCGACGGCAACGCGCAGCAGCGTCTTCATTGCTTCGTCGGGATTGCCGCGCAGAAAATTGAACTGATCCTGAAAATAGTTCGGATCCGACTTCGCGCGATTCATCATGGCGTTGAGCGATGCCTGACCCACGCCCGCCTCGGCGGCGAGTTTCTGGAGGATCGCCAGTTCGTTGGGCGAGATGGTGCCGTCGAGACCCGCCACGCAGCAAGCCGCACGCAATACTTGAACCAGTTCGAGCATGGTGAGTTCTCCGAGTCAGCGGCAAAAGAATCCAGCGAAACAACACAACAAGAATGATAAGAAGATTCAGCCACGATCGCGATCGATGGCTTCGTCGCTCCCGCGTGACCACGCAAGGCAGCTTGCCCTCTACGCGGACTTTCTGGAACCCTTGGGTCGATGGGATTCGATGCGGCGCAACGCCTGGCGATCGAAGAACTTTTCCTTGCAGGCGGAACACTCGGAATAGGTTAGTCCGGGGACAACGTATGCATTTCCCATGTAGTTTCCCCGCCAGTCTTTGCGAACCCGACCGACGCTCTTGTTGCCGCACATTGGACAGGTGGTGAATTTGATCATGGGCTGGCTCGGCTACTCCGCTCGTTTGGAGGAGATCAACACATAGAACGTGTCGATGCCATCGGCATGCGAGAGCTTTCCTTTAGGAATGGGGCCGAAATAACTTCGCGAATTAGCCGTTTCCGATTCCCCTCCCTCTTAGGGAGGGGTTAGGGGAGGGTCGGGCGCACTGCGTGATTGTGCGTCGAATCAGGCTGTTTGCCCGACCCTCCCCCTGCCCCTCCCTAAGAGGGAGGGGAGTACGAACTGTGCCAATCGGGAAGTTATTTCGATTCCATTCCTTAGTATAGATCAAGACGCCGGCGAGATTGCGATTGACGATGACGTAAAGCCGTTCCCGGCCGTGACCTCGCCGAACGCCGGTGGAGTTTAATTTCTTGTCGATTCGACTTGCACCCACGATGCATTCGAGAACATCGATTTCCGACAAGCCATCGACGTCCATTTCGCTCTGGGCTTTTTCGGTAAACACATAATTTCCCGCGAGCACAGCCCTCTTGATGCGCACCAGTTCATCAGACATGGCGAACTCCCGGATCTTTCACCCATCTCACCCCAGCAGCATCGGCTCCGGCGCCACGTCTCGCGAATGCCGGCTCCGTCCCGGATCCCGCAGCATTTTCACCTCGCCGCCGACGATCGTCGCCACCGCCTGGCTCTGCACTTTCCAGCCGTGGAATGGGCAGTTACGGCTCTTGCTCTTGAACTCATTCACGTCGATCGTCCACGCATGCTTCGGATCGATGATCGTCACATCCGCATCGGCGCCGGGGCTGAGGTGGCCCTTGCGAGCCTCCAGGCCCACGAGCTTCGCCGAGTTGATCGTCATCATCGCCAGCATGTCGGGCCAGTCGATGGTGCCCGTGTCGATCAGGGCCCGCACGTAAAGCGGCAGCGCACAGTCGAGGCCGATGATGCCGTAAGGGGCGGCTGCGAACTCCAGTTCCTTTTCCTCCTGCGTGTGCGGCGCGTGATCCGTGGCCAGCACGGTGATGGTGCCGTCCTTGATGCCCGCACGGATCGCCTCGATGTCGCGCTTGGTGCGCAGCGGCGGGTTCATCTTGTAATTCGTGTCGTACCCGGCGCAGCATTCCTCGGTCAGCAGAAGGTGATGCGGCGAGGCTTCGCCGGTGATGTGCGCCTGCCCAAACAGATCGTGCCTCGCCCGGCGAATCATCTCCACGCTGCCGCCGCTACTGATGTGCTGCACGTGGTACCGCACGCCGATGTTCTGCGACAGGTTCAACAGAATGTCGCGCTGGATGATGAGTTCCTCGGCCACGCGCGGCCAGCCCGCCAGCCCCAGCCGCGTCGCCAGCGCCCCGGCGTTCATCACGCCCCGCCCCATCTCCGGATCCTCGCAGTGCTGCATCAGCACCTTGCCGGTCATCGCGATGTACTGCATCGCCTTGTGCATCACCGCCGCGCTGCCCACCGCCACACCATCGTCAGTGAAGCCCACGGCTCCTGCCTGCGACATCAGACCGATCTCAGCCAGTTCCTTGCCCTCCCGACCCTTGGTGATCGCGCCCACCGGAAACACGTTGGCAAGATTCGCCCGGCGGGACTGGTGGTACACGAACTCCACACGACCGTCGTCATCGATCGCCGGCTTGGTGTTCGGCATGCAGCAGACGGTCGTGAAACCGCCATTGACTGCGCTGGCGGCGCCTGTGGCGATCGTCTCCTTCTCCTCTTGTCCAGGCTCGCGAAAGTGAACATGCACGTCGATCAACCCAGGCGCGACAATGCAGCCGCCAGCGTCGATGACTGTCGCCCCTTCGGCCGCGGCGGGACGTGTCTGGGTGCCGACACGCTCCACCTGACCGTTCACAAGCAATACGTCGGCGACTTCGTCGATGTCGTTCAAGGGGTCGATCAGTCGGCCGTTCCTGATGAGAATCGCAGGCATGCGGATAGCTTAGCAAAAGGGCGTGGGGTTCAGGGCGTCGGGTTTAGGGAGGAGCGGAGAGTGAAAAGTGCAAAGTGAAAAGTGAAAAACACAAAATGAAAAAGAATGAAAGGCACGGCCGAGTGAAGCGACAGGGACGCGGCTCGCACGGCCATTTCTACTTTGCCCTTTTCAGTTTGCACTTTTCACTCTGCACTTTGCACTTTGCACTAATCCGCTTCCTCACCCTACTCCCCACACCCTGAACCCAGCTCACGCGCACGCCGGGCACTTGCCGTACAGCACGAACTCGTGATCCTCCACCTTGAAGCCGGCGGGCACTAGACGTTTCAGTTCACCCGGGCAACCTGCGATGTCGAACACCTTGCCGCAGGATCGACAGTGGAAGTGGTGGTGGTGGCCGATGTTCGCGCGTTCGTATCGTGGCGACTGCCCCGGCAGTTCCACCAGTTTGAGCCAGCCTTCATCAACGAGTGCCTTGAGATTGCGATACACCGTGGCGATGCCCAGCCCCGGTGCGCCGGGACCGGCGGCGTCGAGTACTTCTGCCGGCGCCAGTGGCCGCGCCAGTTGGGTGAAGGCGTCGCGAATCGCCCGGCGTTGCTGCGTGTTGCGCTTCATCTTCGCATGATACATCAGGCCACTCGCGTCGCCGCCCGGCCCCAGCGCAGCTCGTCGAGTGATACGCCCAGCACGTGAAGCCGCAGCATCTGCATCGCACACTTGGCGGCACGATCGCGCACATCGTCGCGCCCGCCGGGCAATACGAACAGCCGCGCTTCCGTGTGAATCTCGCCGCCCTGTCCGGCGCCGTCTTGGCGCCAGGCAAGCCCGATCCACACCGTGCCCACCGGCTTCTCCGCCGAGCCTCCGCCCGGCCCCGCCACGCCGGTGATCCCCACCGCCAGGTCCGCCCCGCTGCGCTCCGCAGCCCCCGCCGCCATCGCGCGGGCCACCGACTCGCTGACCGCGCCGTGCTGCGCGATGAGTTCCGCCGGCACGCCGACCTGCGACGTCTTCATTTCATTGGCGTAGGTAATCCAGCCGCCCAGGTAGACATCGCTGGAGCCCGCAATCTCCGTGAGGTACCGCCCCACCCAGCCGCCGGTGCAGCTCTCCGCTGTGGCGACTTTCAACGCGCGCTTGCGAAGCAGATGCACAAGCGCTTCCTGCAGTGTGCAATCGCCGCGGCCGCTGACCAGCGCGCCTAGGCGCTGCTCCACGGCGGCAACGCTTGCATCCAGTTCCATACGAGCAAGCGCCGCGTCTTCAAATTCGCTGCGCAACCGCACCGACACGATGCCGTTGGCGACGGTGGTGCCCACCAGCGGATTGCGCTTGCGGTCCATCAGGTCGCCGAGTTTGTCCGCCAGATCACTCTCACCGATGCCGAAGGTGTTGATCTTCTCGGTCAGGATGTAGCGTCGCTTCGTGCTTCCTTCACCGACGTGCGATGCAATCATGGCCTCGACCTGCGGTCGAACGTGGAGGCGATACATGGCAATCATTTCGCTGGGCACGCCGGGCGTGACGAAGAAGCGTGCGAGGCCGAAGCGGGCATCGATGCCTGGCGCGGTGCCGCAGGTGTTTTCGATCATCGTCGTGCCCGCCGGGTGCAGCGCCTGCACCTTGTTGCGCTCCGGCATCGGCCGGGTGCGACGGGTGAAGAACGCGCGGATCGCCTCCACGCTCGCTTCGTCGGTCACCAGCGGAACACCCATCGCCTCCGCCAGTGCCTGCCGGGTGAGGTCATCTTCCGTCGGCCCCAGGCCGCCCGTGATGATCACCAGCGCTGCTCGTTGCGACGCATCGCGAATGGCCTGCACAATCGCCGGTTGATCGTCGGCCACCGTCTGGTGATAAAGCGTGCTCACCCCCAGCGCGATGAGCTCCGCGCTGAGATAACCGCTGTTCGTATCGATCGTCTGGCCCAGCACCAGTTCGTCGCCGATGGAAAGAATGATCGCGTGCATAGATGCCGGCATGATGACATGGCACGGACTCCGTGGCGAGCCGATGTAGCCGCGGCACTCCGTGACGCGCATCGCAGGCAACGGAGTGCTGCCGTCGGGTGGCCAACTGTTATCGGCGCGCGCGTCACGGAGTGTCGCGGCTACGCTATCCTGTCGCCGTGGACATTCTCACCGCCACCAACCTGCGCAAATCCTACGCCGGCCGCGTCGTCGTGGATAACGTCTCCTTCCGCGTCGCCGAGGGCGAGATCGTGGGCCTGCTCGGTCGCAACGGCGCGGGCAAGACCACCAGTTTCCGCATGGCGATGGGCATGATCGAGGCCGAGGGCGGCAAGGTTGAGTTCAACAGCCGCGACGTCACCGCCCTGCCGATGTACCAACGGGCGCGGCTGGGCATGGGCTACCTCGCCCAGGAACCGAGCATTTTCCGAAGGCTCTCGGCATTCGCGAATCTGATGGCGATCCTCGAGACGCGCAGCAACCTCACCCGCGCCCAGCGCAAGGAAAAGGCCGAGGAACTGCTCGCCAAATTCAGCCTCAGCCACGTCAAGAACCAGTACGCCGCCAGCCTTTCCGGCGGCGAGCGGCGCAAACTGGAAATCGCCCGTGCGTTGATCACCGAGCCGCTCATCATGCTGCTCGACGAGCCGTTCACCGGCGTCGACCCCATCGCCATCGAGGACCTGCAGCGCGAAGTCAGCCGGCTGCGCGACAGCCACGGCATCGCCACGCTCATCACCGACCACAACGAGCGCCGCATCCTGCAGATGTGCGACCGTGTCTATGTGATCTTCGAGGGCAAGGTGTTCGCCGAGGGCACACCGGCGGAGATTGTGCAGAACGAAATGGTGCGCAAACGCTATCTGGGCGAGAGCCTCAAGGCGGAGGAGTTCCTGCGGTAGGGTCACTCATAGATCAGGTCCTGTTTGCGTGCCCGATCGAAATCAGCCAACGGCGATGTCCATGTCTTGCCAATCTCCGACGGCTCCTTTGCCGTCAACATCGCTTCAAACGTCGCATGACTGCACAATAACCGCAGGATGTGATGGCACTCGAATGTTCGCCCGTGCTGGCGCACAAGGGTCCAGGCGATCGACGAGCCGGTGCGCGACGGCTCGAACTTCTCGCGGTCCGTGACGATGCAGTACACCCCGCGGCAAAGCTCGCCTTTGAACTTGCTGGACGCCGGCGTGAACTCAATGCAGACGAAGCGAATCCCTGGCAGTTTCAGGCTGTTCAGCGACGCCGCGAGTCTCACCCCATCGATCCACGGTGCTCCGAGATACTCGAACGGCTGGTCCGTCCCCCGCCCCACCGAAAGGTTCGTCATCTCCAGCATGCCGATGGCGGGATACAAGAGCGCTTGCGTCGTGTTGCGCATGTTCGGCGATGGATTCACCCAAGTCAGGCCGGTGTCGTCGAACCACATCGATCGCTTCCAGCCATCCATTTTCACCACGTGCAGATCGCAGCCGATCTTGTATTCCTTGTTGAATAGCCGCGCCAATTCGCCGACGGTCATGCCATGCACGAGCGGGATGGGCTTGTAGCTGACGAAGCTGAGGCGATCGGTGTCGGCGACGGGGCCGTCGACGCCGCGCGGCGAAATCGGGTTGGGCCGGTCGAGCACGACAACGCGCACGCCGGCTTTGGCGGCCTCTTCCATCGCGTAGCCGAGCGTGCTGATGTAGGTGTAGAACCGCGTGCCGACGTCTTGAATGTCGTAGACGATCGTGTCGACGCCTTCGAGCATTTCTTTCGTCGGCCGCTGCGTCTCGCCGTAAAGGCTGAAGACGGGGACTTTCGTTTTCTCGTCGACGGTGTTGCCGACCTTTTCATCCAGCGCGCCATACAGGCCATGCTCCGGCGAGAAGAGCCTCACGAGTTGAACGCCCTCGGCCTTGTGCAGCAGATCCACCGTGCGCTGGCCCATGCGATTACGCCCGGTGTGATTCGTGATCAGCGCGACCTTGCGGCCCTGTAGGGCGGCGAACTTGTCGCGCTCCAGCACATCGATGCCCGTAAGCACGCCCGGCTTCGATTCAGGAGTTGGGCCGAGGATCGCATTTGCAGCAATCGTCGCCACTTCCCGGCGAAGCTTGATCGTGTCGCCCTTGCCATCCGGATGCACACGGCTGGTCAGGAGAATGACGAATGAATCGCTGACCGGATCGATCCAGATGGAGGTGCCGGTGAAGCCGGTGTGGCCGAAGGAGATGCCGCGTGGATAGCGATCGCCGCGCGGGGAAGAATACGCGGTATCCACATCCCAGCCGTAGCCGCGCCCGTTCGTGCCATCGGGCAGCCAGCGGCCACGGATCATCTGTCCGACGGTGTCCGCCTTCATCACGCGCTTGCCGTTGAGTTCTCCGCCGCGCAGGAGCATCCAGCAGAACTTCGCCAGGTCATCGGCGGTGCCGAACAAGCCCGCGTGGCCGGCGACGCTTTCGAGCCACCAGGCGCGCGGGTCGTGCACATCGCCGACCATCCACTGGCCGTCGCGCTGCTGCGTCGGGGCGCAGCGGGATCGCTTGTCCTCCGCCGGCTTGTAGCTCGTGTCGCTCATGCCCAGCGGCTCGAAGATTTCCTCCCGGGCGAAGTGATCCAGGCGCTTGCCCTCGACGCGCTCCACCAGTTCCCCCAGCACGATAAACCCGACATCCGAGTAGACGAACTTCGCGCCCGGCGCGGCGATCGGTTTCAACGCGCAAATATTCAACCACGCCTGGTTTCGGCCGCTTTCGTAGTCCTTCAGCGCGTTGTCGGCGATCAGGCCGCCGCGATGCAACAGCAACTGCGCGACGGTGATCTTCTCCTTGCCATTGACACCGAACTCGGGCAGATGCCTGGCGATCGGATCATCGAGGGCGATCTTGCCGCGCTCCACGAGCAGCATCACGCTGGTGGCGCAGGCGACAGGCTTGGTGAGCGACGCCAGGTCGAAAATGGTGTCCGGCGTCATCGCGACTTCGGTGGGCTTCACCGCGCGCTGGCCGTAGGCTTTGCGATAGATCGTGTGTCCCTTGTGGCCCACGAGCAACACAGCGCCGGGAGCGTCGCCACGCATGATGGCGGCTTCGATCACAGGATCGACGCGCTGCAATGCGGTCAGGTCCGGCTTCGCCTGGACAATTGATTTTTCAGTCACGGACTGCGCATTCGATGGCGGTGCGCAACCGCAAATCAGAAAGTGAGAAGAAAGCGCGATAAAATGGAGGACTGCCCAATGACGAATCGATCTGTTCATCGCATATTCCTCCCGTTTAAGAGCCGTGCAAGATTAACTCCGCAGATTCGAATCGCTTCGCTCCCAGCCGGAC
>CAYRPN010000021.1:0-61638 GCA_964426135.1 uncultured Phycisphaeraceae bacterium
GGGAGGGTCGGGCGCACTGCATGATTGTGCTTGAAATCAGGCTGTTTGCCTGACCGTCCCCCTGCCCCTCCCTAAAAGGGAGGGGAGTTCGAACCTTGCAAATCGGGAAGTTGTTTCGGCCCCATTCCTTAGCCCCGATTATTCGTGAGCTTGCACAGGAGCCGCGCACGAAGTAAGCGGTTCTTCAGATTCCACGCGCGTCATTTTCACACGGACGACCCGCACATCCTGTCCGGCCGCGAAAGAAGGTCGATGTCGTCAGAAACGACGCGAACCCCGCTTACTTCGTGCGCGGCTCCTTCTGAAGCCTCGAATAATCCGGGCTAGTGTCCTTCGTGGCTTTGTGTCCTTCGTATTCAAACCGGTGATCCAGCACCTGTCCGGAAATGGAGAATTGAAAGCCCTGGGGCGTCCTGTTGCGATTCCAGGATCGATGCCGCCGATGGCCCAGCAACAGAACCCCGGCGCTTCGGCCTTCATGTTCGCACGATGGAGATTGCATTGGCCGCCCGAAATCAACCGAACAGCTCCGCCACGGCTTTGCCGCCGTCCGTGATCGGCACCGGGCGGTCGCCATCGTGGAGATACTTGCCCGGATCGATGCCCAAGGTGGCGACGATCGTGGCGAAGAGATCGGGCACGGAAACGGGCCGCTTCACCGGCTGCTTTGCAAGTTCGTCCGTCTCGCCAATCGCCTGCCCCGTCTTCAAGCCGCCGCCGGCGAGGACGCAGGAGAACGCCGAGCCCTGGTGTCCGCGTCCGCCGCCGCCGTCGAATTGCGCGGGCCGGCCGAACTCCGTGGCGATCACGATCAGCGTCCTATCGAGCAGCTTGTGCTTCTCCAGATCGGTGATGAGCGTGGCGAACGCCTTGTCGAGTTCCGCAATGAGCAGGTGCTGGTTGAGTTGGCCGTCGTTGTGGGTGTCCCAGCCGGTGCCGTTGATGAAGTTGAGATTGTGGGCGACTTCAAGAAACCGCACGCCGCGCTGGACGAGGCGGCGAGCGAGCAGGCAGCGCTGGCCGAACTCGTCGCCGTAGGATTCGCGCAGCGTCTTCGGTTCATCCTGCAGGTTGAATGCGGACATGAAGTCAGGCCCGGCGAGTTTGAGCGCCTCGCGCGAGATCGCCGCGTAATCCTGCACCTTCGGATCGTCCTTGTGCTGCTCGGTGAAACTCTGGCGCAGATTCGCCAGCAGTTCCTCGCGCACTTTCTGCCGCTGCTGCGTTACGCCGACGGGCGGCGTGAGACCGGCGGGGCCGGCGGCGGTCTCAGTGAGATAGATGTAGCTGTCCTTGGCGCCCAGGAAACCTGGGCCGCGCGAAGCGTTGGGGTACCCCATGAGCACATAGGCCGGCACGCCTTCGCCGCCGGCGCCGCGCTCATGCGCGACGATCGAGCCGACGGATGGATACACGACCGTGCCGCTGGTGGGCCGGCCGGTGTGCATTCGGTTGACGGCGGCGGCGTGCTCGTCGATGACGCTGTGATTCACGCTGCGCATCAGCGCGACGCGGTCCATCACCTTGGCGGTGCGGGACAGATGCTCGCAAACCTGCACGCCTTTGACGGCGGTGTCGATGGCGTCGTAGGCGCTGCCTGCGATTTTCTTTTTCGCATCGCCGCGCTGCTTGGGGTCGAAGGTATCGATCTGCGCCATCCCGCCGCCGAGCCAGATGAAAATGCAGTGATCGGCCTTGCCCTTGGGCTTGGCGGTGACGTCGGCGGCGCGGAGGGAGTTCGGTAGGAGTGTGGAGGCGGACAAAGCCGCGCTGGCCTTGAGCAGGTCGCGGCGGGATGGAGTGTTTGATCCGTTCGACAAGTCCATCATGGGTTCTCCGGCATGCTCTGCGTCTTGTTCCACAGGTTCACATAGTCCTGGCGCACGGAAGGATCGAGCTGATCCGCGAACTCGGCCGGAAGATTCAGCGCCTTGATGAGTTCCTGCACATCGCCAAGGTCCTTGAATCGGTTCGCCGTGATGCCGGAGACAATCTTCAACTGCACAAACGTCGGAAGTCCGACGCAACGGACGCCCTCGATCGAAACCGCCACATCGCTCGGTTGCGGAAAGACGACGGGTTTTGGCTTGCCGTCGCCGGGGTATTGTCCGGCGATGAGAAACTCGATTCGCACGCCAGTGTCGGTGTCGCGCAGTTGTTTGCTGCCAGCGAACGGCGGCACATAACCGCGACCTTCCAGATCCGCATGGATGCGTTTCAGGCCGTCTTGCGTGACGAGTATGTCCACATCCTCCGTGAAGCGTCGCACACCGTGAAAAAAAAGAGCCATGCCGCCCACGACCGCGTAGTCGATGCCAAGCTCATCCAGCTTGCGCGTGACGCGATCCAGCGTGCGGTGAACTTCGCTCTCATGTTTGAAATGCATACCGCCCTCCCGCAGTGCCCAGGCGAGGTCGCGATTCAACTTTTCTTCGTAGGTCAACATGGGTTCGAAATCGCGGGATCATTCATCGGGCCGAATACGGCCCGGCTCGCTTACGGCACAAACAAAAACTCCGGCGAGTTCATCAAAGCCCAGATCACGTCCTCCGCCCGCTGACGCCAATCGGCGGTGAAGCGCCTCGTGGGTTCATCGCCGGCGCGTGCTTTCCTTTCCAGTTCCAGCTTGATCGTCGTCGCCTCGGCGCTGAGGTGATTCGACCACGACACCGGCGTGCGGTAGGCGCGGGCGGCTCGCTCGATCGCGGCGACTTGGTCCGTCGACACGCCTTCGACGAGGCGCTTCTCGAAACCAGGACGCAGATGCTCCGCCAGCGGCTTGAGTTCCTCGGGCCTGGGTTGACGCGTGAGGAAACGCGCGAACAGGTGCGACGCGGCTTCCTCCGGCGACTTCATTTCCGCCAGCCGCCAGACCAGATCGCTGTCATCGGACAATCGCGCGATGCGGTTGACGATCGGACTGTTGGCGAGCACGAGCGGCTGCAGGACGTCGGGCGCTTCCTCGCGCTCGGTGATCGGGTCCGGCCGGTTGTCGCGCCAGCCGAACGCCTGCAGCGTGTCGGTGATGACCTGCGCCATCGGCAGCGCCAGCGCGGGGCGGTCGCGCTCGTTGCTCATGCTCACCAGTTGCCACGCGCGGCTGGGACGCTGCATGTTGAGCATTTCCGTCGGCGGGCGGCGGCCGTCCTGGTCGAAGGTGAGCGTCTCCGTGTTGAAACCCTTGCCCACCGCGGTGAAGAGCGAGTCCACCACCTGCTCGGCGGAAAGCCGGCGACGCACCTGCGACGCGAACAGCCTTTGCTCCGGCTTGGGCGTCTGCGCGGGCGTGACGCCGACGCTTCGCTGATAGGCATGAGAGTTCAGGATCAGCCGGGCCACATGTTTCAAGTCGTAATCATGCGTGGCCAGTTCGTGCGCGAGCCAGTCGAGTAGCTGCGGATGCGAAGGCTTGGCTTCTTCCCAGTCGTCAACAGGATCGACGAGGCCGTAGCCCATGTAGCGTTTCCACAGGCGATTCACGATCACCTGGGCAAAGCGCTGGTTGCTGGGAGAAGTCATGATCGCGGCGAGGCGCTGACGCGAATCCTTGCTTGTTTCGTCAGCGATCAGACCGTCGGGCAGTTTGGCCGTGGCGAGACTTTCCAGCGACCAGCCGGGCGCCACCTGTTCGCCGGGCTTGAGCGAAACCTTGATCGTCATGCGGCGCAGATGCTCGGGCGTGCCCTGCACGCTGCTGGTCTTGGGCACGGTGATGGGCTTGCGCTCCAGCATGGCGGCCATGCTGAAAAGATCCTTTTGCATGAACGGATGATGCGGCGCGTCGTGGCAGCGGGCGCACTTCATCTCGACGCCCAGGAACGCCTTGGCGATCACGTGCGCCTTGGCGGCCATCGGCACATCGTTCTGCGACGCCATCCCGAAGCCCGCGGGACCGCCGCCCAGTTCGCTGCCTTCCATGCGGATGAGTTCGGTGGCGAAGCGGTCCATCGCCTTGCCGTCGGCGAAGGATTCGTGAATCCACCAGCGGAACGGCCCCGTGTTGTTGAGCATGGGCTTGACGAGGTTCGGATTCTCCGCCAGCACATCCTGCCAGTAGCCGACCCAATGGTCCGCCCAGTCCTTCAGGGCTTCGTCGATCAGATGCTTTCGCCAGCCGGCGCCATGCTTGATGACGATGGAGCGCACCAGCGACATCTCTTCGACGCTCGGCTGGGCGCCGGTCACGTCGAGCCAGAGGCGGCGGACGAACGCGCCATCGACCGTCAGGCCTGCGGGCTTCACGCTGGCCGCGGCCATGCTGGAGTTGAGGAAGTGATCGACGGCGTTGTTCGCCGGGTAATCGGGCGTCGGCGCGGGCACTGGCGGAGCTTTGTCTTTCAAGACTTCGCGCGCCAGCGCGTGCCGCTGCTTCCAGTAGGCATCTTCGGATGCCGCGGCTTTCTGGCGGCCGGCCTGTTCGAGTCCTTGCAAACTCGCCTGCCGCTCCCACCGCGCCTGCTCAGCGGTGCTGTCATCGAAACGCATGCCGCCGGGCCAGCGCAGCCAGCTTTCCGAACCCTTGGTGTACGTGCCCCAGCCCTTCGTCTCGCTCATGCGAAACCGGCCGGGCGACAGCGTCATCCACTGATCGCCTTTGCCGATCGCCACGAACGGCTCACCCGTTTCCATGCGCAGCTTGCGCCCGCCCACCAGCAGGTCATACACAAACGTATGCTCGCCGGCGGCGAGCTTCACCGTCACCATCTTCTCAATGTGCCCCGGCGGCAGCGGCGGAAAGCTTTTGTCGAGCGGCGCGACATCGACGGGCACGCGCTCGTGGCCGCTGGCGTTGGGATTCAGGAAGCGAGTGGCGGCGACCTCCTTGCCATCGACGATCAGTCGGGCGCCGTTGAGCGAGCGAATGACGAAGCGATACTCGCCCGCTTCCACGCTCGCCTTGCCGATCAGCCGGACCATCGCCGGATTGCCGCGATCCATGCGCACGCCGCGCGGTGAATACTTCTGCGGAATGCCCGGCAGCGCGAAATCGTAAAGCTCGAACGACTCCACCGGCTTGTCGAGTCTCTCCGGCCAGGCGTGCTTGTCGGGCAGGCCTTCATAGATGTGCGCCTGCACCATCGCATCAAGCGCAGGTTTCAGCTCATCGAGGCCCAAGACCGGCGCGGGGCCGGCGTTCACCGCAGCCACCTTCGCCGCGGGATTCTTCGCCAGTTGCTCGGCGAGTTTGGTGCCCTCAGCCGATCGCTCGAATCGCGCCGCCATGCGCTCCGCGCTCAGGGCCGCGCGATGGATCGCCACTTCATCGATGGAGCCTGCGAAACTGTTGCCCGCGCTGCCGCCCATGGAGGAGCCGATCCACACTTCACCGTCATCGACCACCGGCGCGGCATCGGTCTGGCCGCCCATGTCCCATTCGCCGGTGACGGGCTTGCCGTCGATGTAGCCGCGCACGGAATCGCCCTTGCCGAAGGTGTAGCTGACCGCGACATGATGCCAGCCCGCAGCGGCGGCGGGATGCTGGGCGTTCACCGGCACGATCAGCGGCGCGCTCGTCCAGCGATGCCAGTAGGCGTCGGGATCAGTAAGGCGTTCGCCGGAGCGCTCGATGCTGCGAAAGAGAAAGCTCACGCCCGCCTTGCCGTCGGCCCCGCGCAGGCGCAGCGCCCAGTTCTGGTTGTGCGGCGTGGCGCTCCTTGGATCGGTGCGACCCTTGCCGATGATGTAGACCTGCTGGCCGTCGCCGATGGATTCGAGGCGGACCCAGGCTTCAATCGTGATCGAATCGCCTTTGTCGAAATCGAGCGTGCTGCCCGCGCCGGGATCGGCGATGACGATGCGGCTGCCCTTGCCGTCAAACTGCGCAGCGAGATTGCCTCTGGAAAAATCCACGAACAGCGGCGCGCGCGGGCCGGCCTGTCCGATCCTGGCGCCAGCGACGATCTTGCCATCCATCTCGCCGGGCTTGCGCGCGCCCGCGCTGCTGGCCACGCCGGCCGCCTCGTCGAAACGCCAGTACGCCACAGGCTTATCGCCCAGCACGATATCGCCGTAGCCGGTGATGCCGTCGTTCTGCGCCCGCACGAAGGACGGCCCTTCGAGTGCGGCGGCCGAGGCGAGCGTCAGAGCGATGAGCGTTGGTGTCAGTCGCATGATGGGCTGATTCCCGCTGATGGAATCGTGGACTAAGAACGCCGGGGGACGCCGGGGGATGACGGGGGATGTCGCGCCGGTCAATTGATTCTAGCGGAAGAGTGGGTTACCTCGATGGGGCAATGCGTGGCACCGCTGACCTGGTCGTGCGGAACGGATTACTCCAGGCGGGGCGCGACATCCTCATGCACAACTCTGCCTACAATCTGCGTGTACACCCATGACAGACCGCCTTCGAGGAGTGTTCCTATGAATCGCATTCGCTGGTACGGACCGACCGTCGTATTGCTGGTCACCATTCTTGCGGTGCTTCTCGCCGGCCCGCCGGTGGCGCGGCAGCTCGCGTACGAGTTCGACGCCGCCAAGATCGTTCACGTGCGCGAAGGACTCAAGGCCAAGGCGTCGCTGGTGGAACTGAGCGAGGCGTTCAAGGACGTCGCCAAGGTCGTGGAGAAAAGCGTCGTTTCCATCGAGGTCTACAGCAAAAAACGCGCGGCCGGCAACGCCGAGCTGGAAGATCAGCTTCGCAAATATTTCTTCGGCCCCGACGGCAAGCCCGATCCGTCGCAGCCGCGCACTAACCCGCGCGAGAAGAAGGAAGACTTCGAAGATTACGACGTCCCGCAGCAATACGGCAACGGCTCGGGCTGGGTCTACGACGACAAGGGCCACCTCATCACGAATAACCACGTGATCGACGGCGCCGACCGCATCGTCGTGCGCTTCCACGATGGCTCGGAACGCGATGCGACGATCGTGGGCGTCGACACCAAGACCGATGTGGCCGTGATCAAGGTGAAAGGCGACAAACTCCACCCCGCCACGCGGGCCAAGGAAACCGTCGATCAAGGCGAAATCGTCTTCGCCTTCGGTTCACCTTTCCGCTTCGAATTCTCGATGAGCCAGGGCATCGTCTCGGCGAAGGGCCGGCAACTGGGCATCCTGCGCGGCAACCAGGGCTATGAAAACTTCATCCAGACCGATGCCGCGATCAACCCCGGCAACTCCGGCGGACCGCTCACGAATATCTACGGCGAAGTCGTCGGCATGAACACCGCCATCGCCAGCCGCACCGGCAGCTACAACGGTCTGGGCTTCGCAATCCCCATCAAAATGGTGGAAAACGTGGCGGATCAGATCATCGAGAAAGGCAAGGTCAGCCGCGGTTATCTGGGCGTGTACATCCGCGATCTGACGCCGCAGCTTGGCAAGAGTTTCGGCTTTGACGGCAAAGGCGTGCTGGTGGAGAACCCGATCGAAGGCAGCCCCGGCGAAAAGGCCGGCATGAAGCGCGGAGACATCATCACGAAGATCGACAATCACGCCGTGACCACGGCGGACGAACTGCGCGGCTATGTCGCCGAGCAGAGACCCGGCGCCAAGCTGAAAGTGGAAATCTATCGCCTCGAAAATCCCGCTGATTCCAAGGGAAAAACGCTCATGCTCGACGTGATCATCGAAGAGCAGCCGGCGCAGTCCGTCGCCGGACGCATCGCGCCCGGCGCGGCGGAAGAACCGGCGGAGAGCAAAGTGCTCGGCAAAGCCGGCATCGAAGCGGAAACGATGTCGGAGGATTTGAGCAAGCAGCTTGGCGTGAAGTTCAGCAAAGGCGCGCTGATCACGCGCATCCGTCCCGGCTCCGCCGCCGAAGCCGCCGGCCTGACCCGCGGCCTGATCGTGACCGACGTGATGGGCAAGCCGGTGACGGATGTGAAAAGCCTGACCGCCGAACTGGGCAAACACGACCTGAACCAGGGCGTGCGCATCAGCGTGACCGACGGCGAAACGCAGCGATTTGTGTTTTTGGAACTGCCGAAGAAATGAGAGCGCTCATCGCGTTGCGGCAGTTGCATCGTGCATGGGACAGAGTTGCGCCGCATGTTTCGACCATTCGTGCCAAGCCGCGTGGTGGAACGCACAGTGGTGGTTTTGTGCATGGTTGTGATTTGCCTGCCTGGGTGCCAATCCAAACCTCAGGAAGTTCCACCCGGGCTACTCGAGGGATTAGCTCTTTTTGTGGATGAAGGTGTCGTTAACTATCGACGACCGGCACCATTTAGCTCCACGCAGCTTGCGCAACTGGTCGCGGCGTTCGAGCATCTGGCCGACAACGGCAGGATTCCCAGAACTTTCATTCTTTCGCGCAGCGACGAACCGCCTTACGATGACCTGACATGTGCTCTAACTGAACGGGGATTCGAGATCAACGAACTGGGCGACATGGAGGGGGATGTTCGAGCCGGCAAGTGCGTCCTTGGTACGTATTTTGAAGAAGCGCGAGTCGACACCAGCTATCCGCGCCGCCAACAGCGACTTCACAAGCCCGCTTTACCAACCTTGACCATCACGCGAACGATGGAGATTGAGCGGGGTTTCTCAAGATCTGAAGGCTGGCAGCTTTTCATGACGGCGAATCCTGGCGGGTGGAGCATCCGGGAAGTCCATGGATTTGAATTGATGAACGCAGGCAAAGAATGAATTACGCCGCGGCCCCTTCTCACCCCGATTTGACACGCCCTGAAAGCTTCTTATACTGCTTGGCTCGCTTCACCCGAAGCGGATTATTTGTCGTTGTTCTTTGACCTACGAGAGTGCTGCAAATGGCCGTCAAGGCAGGTACCATCAGGATTCGAATGGAAGCCTACGATCACCAGGCCCTGGATTCCTCGGCCAAGGAAATCGTCGAACAGGCGAAGCGCACGAATGCACGCGTGGCGGGACCGATTCCGCTGCCGACCCGCATCGAGCGTTACACGGTCCTCCGCAGCCCCCACGTGGACAAGAAGAGCCGCGAGCAGTTCGAAATTCGAACTCACAAGCGGATCATCGACATCAACGAAGTGAACGCACGCACGGTCGAGGCGCTCAACCGCCTCGTCGTCCCCGCCGGCGTGTTTGTGAAGATCAAGGCGTGAGGAGCGGGAAGCCGCTAGCCGTTAGCCGTTAGCCGCTAGCCTGACAAGGCAACGGAAGATGGCGACGCAAGGCTTGCCTGCGACTCACATGGATAATCAAACAGGGTTCGCGATCCTCTGGCACTGCCACGATCCACGGTTCGAGCTAACGGCTAAAGGCTAACGGCTTTCGGCTTCCGCCCAACCGCCCCCGGAGATTCAAATGCCCGCTGCATTGATTGGCAAAAAACTCGGCATGACCCGCATCTACGACGGCGAGGGCAAACAGGTCCCCGTCACGATCATCGAGGTTGGCCCCAACTTCGTCAGCCAGGTCAAGACCGCCGCCAACGACGGTTACGACGCGGTTCAACTCGCCTTCGGCGACCGCAAGGCGCGGAACAGCACGATGGCGGAGATCGGCCACGACGGCAAGGCCGGCCTGCCTCCCAAGCGCGTCCACCATGAAGTGCGGGTGAAGGCGGATGAAACCGCCAACTACCAGCTTGGTCAGCCCCTGGGCGTCGAGGTGTTCGAAGCGATCAAGTACGTCGATGTGATCGGCACATCGAAAGGCAAGGGCTTTGCCGGTGTCATGAAGCGCTGGGGTTTCAAGGGCATGCCCGCTTCGCACGGTTGCGAACGCAAGCACCGCTCGCCCGGCTCCATCGCCGCCCGCGCCACCAACCGCGGCTGGTCCGGCCGCCCCAAGAAGGGTCACGGCATGGCCGGTCACCTCGGTGACGCCCAGATCACGGTGCGCAGCATCGACGTGGTCAGTTGCGACAAGGAAAAAAACCTGCTGCTGGTCAAGGGCCCGGTGCCCGGCGCCAACGGCGGATACGTGTTCGTCAGGGAATCCACCCGGCTCTACAAGAGCAAGGCCGCGAAACTCAAGGCCAAGGCGTCGTAAGTCAGAGGAAGCCGAAAGCCGTCAGCCGATAGCCGTTAGCTCAAGGCATCGGAAACGGAACCGACTTCGCTCAAAGGATACTGCGACGCCCCGACAATCGACGTAAGCACAATGTGCTGACCGCAAATGTTGGCCACGAACTCTGTTAGCTAAAGGCTAACGGCTAAAGGCTAACGGCTTCACGCCCCCACGGTGCCCTATGATTTCTCTACCGATTCTCAATTCGACTGGCCAGCAGGTCGGCAGCATGGACCTCGATGAGCTGCTCCTGGGCGGCGAGGTTCGCCCCGCCCTTCTCAAGCAGGCTTACGTCCGCTACCACGCCAACCGTCGTCTGGGCACATCCAAGACTCTCAATCGCCGCGAGGTCTCGGGCTCAACCCGAAAATTGTACAAGCAAAAACACACGGGCAACGCCCGTCGCGGTGACAAGAAAACCAACATCCTCCGTCACGGCGCCCACGGCCACTCCAAGAAGCCGCACTCCTGGCGCAAGGACATGCCGATCAAGATGCGTCGGCTTGCCAATCGCAACGCCCTGCTCGCCAAGGCCGTCGACAACGAAATCAAGATCATCGACGGCGTCAAGTTTGAAAAGCCTTCCAGCAAGCAGTTCGCCTCTCTTCTGACCGCCCTGAAAATCGATCGTACCTGCCTCCTGGCGGTCGCCCACACAGACAGCAACGAAGCTCGTTCGGCAGCGAACGTGGAGCACGTCCGCGTGACGCACGCTGATCGTCTCAACGCGTTCGATCTGCTGAACCACCGCTACCTGCTGATCGATAAGGCCACGCTGCAAGGCTGGCTCGATCGGGCCAAGGCGCAGGTGGGATGAGCCGCGCACGAAGTAAGCGGGCTTTAGCGAGCGAAAAACCAGCGACCCCCGAACTCGAAACTTTGAACTCAGAACTTTCAGGACCCGGCCATGCGTGACTCGACCTACATCATCAAACGCCCCATGATCACGGAAAAAGGCACGTGGGAAGCCACGGGCCTGCGTTCTCGCGGCAGCACCGCGGGCCAGCCGCTGAACCGCTACGCGTTCCTGGTCGACCTGCACGCGACCAAGCCGCAGATCCGGGCCGCGATCGAGGACCTGTACAAGGTCAAAGTCGCCAACGTGCGAACCCAGGTGCGCAAAGGCGTGCACTTCCGCACCAAGTTCGGCCTGGGCAAAAAGCCCGACACGAAGAAAGCTCTGGTCGAACTGCAGCCCGGCGACAAGATTGAAATCTTCTGATGCAGATTTAGCCGGCGGGCTTGCCCGCCGCGAACCCTCGGACTGAAACAAGCGTTTTTCGCTCTTGCACCCCACGGCGGGCAAGCCCGCCGGCTAAATGCAAGGAAATGCCCCCGACTCAGGATCTCCCATGCCGATTCGCATTTACAAAAAAACCAGCGCTGGGCGACGCAACGCTTCGGTGAACACCAATGCCGAGGTGACGAAGTTCAAGCCGGAGAAGAGCCTGCTGGAACCGAAGATTCGCACCAGCGGCCGCAACAACAGCGGCAAGATCACGGTGCAGAGTCGCGGCGGCGGCGCGAAGAAGCGCTACCGCGTGATCGACTTCGGTCGCCGCAAGGACGGCATGACGGCCAAGGTCGTCGGCGTCGAATACGACCCCAACCGCACCTGCCACATCGCTCTCGTGGAATACGCCGACAAGGAACGCCGGTACATCCTGGCGCCCGTCGGCATCAAGGACGGCGAAGTGATCGAGTCCGGCCCCGGCGCCCTGGAGCCCAAGGCCGGCAACGCAATGCCCCTGGCATACATCCCCGCCGGTTTGCAGGTTCACAATATCGAGATGGTGCCCGGCGGCGGCGGCACGCTCTGCCGCTCGGCCGGTTCGTACGCCCGCCTGACCAACAAGGAAGCTGGCTGGGCGACGCTGGTGTTCCCCTCCGGCGAAATCCGCCAGGTGAACCTCAAGTGCCGCGCGACCATCGGCCAGGTCGGCAACACCGATCACCAGCACGTGGTCATCGGCAAGGCCGGCCGCAACCGCCACAAGGGCTGCCGTCCGCACAACCGCGGCATGGCCCGCAACCACAACGATCATCCGCTCGGCGGCGGCTCCGGCCGCTCCAAGAAAAACCGTCCCCCCTGCGGCCCCACCGGCGTGCTCGCCAAGGGCGGCAAGACCCGCAAGCGCAAAAACGCCAGCAGCAAGCGAATCCTCCGCCGCCGCTTCAGCGTGCGGTTCGGACAACTGACGGTGTGAGAGAGCCGTTAGCCTTGAGCCGTTAGCCGTTAGCTCAAGGCATCGGACTCAGGACTCAGGACTCAGGACTCAGAACGCAGAACTCAGGACTCAGAACTCAGAACTCAGAACTCAGAACTCAGAACTCTTCCCCGGACTCCCCATGGCACGCAGCACGAAAAAAGGCCCGTTCGTTGAGGAACGCATCTACCGCAAGGTGGAGAAGCTCAACCAAATGGGACGCAAGGAACCGATCAAGACGTGGGCCCGCACCTGCACGATCGTGCCGGAGTTCGTCGGCCACACGTTCGATGTTCACAACGGCAAGATTTTCCACAAGGTCTTCGTGACGGAAGACATGGTCGGCCACAAGCTCGGCGAGTTCAGCCCGACCCGCTTCTTCCGCCAGCACACCGCCGGCACGAAGGCGCAGCGCTCGACCGGTGCGGTGTAAGAGAAGCACAGTGCCGATAGCCGTTAGCCGTTAGCCGTTAGCCGTTAGCTCAAAGCAACGGAATCGGATTCTGGCTAAAGGCTAACGGCTAAAGGCTAAAGGCTAACGGCTAACGGCTAATGGCTAATGGCTAATGGCCGAAGGCTAACGGCTCCCGACGAAAGGCTCCCTCATGGCTCGATTCACCAATGTACATCGCGGCGCTCGAGTCAGCCCGACCAAGGTTCGCCTGGTCGTCAAGCTGATTCAGGGCAAGCCCATCGAAGAAGCGTTCGCCATTCTGGACATGGCCAAGCAGCGGGCCGCCAAACTGATCCGCGCCTGCCTCGTGGCGGCCCAGGCCAGCGCCGACCAGGCTGAGGTCGATCCGCGTCGCCTCTTCGTTTCCGACGCTCGCGTGGACTCGGGGCCGACCATGAAGCGCTTTCAACCAAAGGACCGCGGCCGTGCCCACGCGATCCTCAAGCGAACGAGCCACATCACCGTCGGTGTGGATCCGTTTTGAGGAAGGGCCAAGGGAGAAAGGGCCAAGGGCCAAGGGGTCGAACCCAAGGCATGGCACCTGAGGAAACCTGAACCCGGACCTGAACTGTTGCAGCGAATAATGAAGTCTTAAGAACCCTTGGCCCTTGGCCCCCGGCCCTCGGCCCTGCCTTGCAGAACCCTTGGCCCTCGGCCCTTTGGCCCCAGGCCCTTTTGAGAATCCCCCATGGGACAAAAAGTACATCCCTTCGGCTTCCGCGTCGGTGTCACCGAGGCTCACAAGTCCCGGTGGTACGCGCCCAAGGCGCTCTATGGCGAACTGCTGGTCGAGGATCAGAAGATCCGCAAGTTCATCGACCAGCGACTCAACCGCAAGCCCCCCTTCGCCGCCGTCGCCGATGTTCACATCGAGCGCACCCGCGAAGAGCTGAAGGTCATCATCAAGACCGCCCGCCCCGGCCTGGTCATCGGACCCAAGGGCCAGAGCATTGAAGAACTCACCGTGGAGCTGCAGGCGCTGACCGGCCGCAATGTGGTGGTGAACTGCATCGAGATCACGAACCCCGACATGGATTCGAAGCTGGTGGCCGAGTCGATCGGCGAGCAGTTGATCAAGCGTGCGGGTTTCCGCCGCGTGATCAAGATGAAAGCCGAAGCCGCGATGACCGCCGGCGCCAAGGGCGTGAAGATTCTGCTGGCCGGTCGCCTGGGCGGTCACGAAATGAGCCGCAACGAAGAGATTCGCCTGGGCTCGATTCCGCTGGCGACGCTGCAGGCGAACATCGACTACGGATTCGCCGAGGCATTCACGACGTACGGCGCCATCGGGATCAAGGTGTGGATTTTCAAGGGCCTGTTCGGCGCCCTGAAGGAAGCCGAAGTGGAATCGAAGGCAGCCGGTGCACGTCCGCGTGCTCGTGGCCGACGGTAAGCGGAAGTTTGCCCGTAGGGTGCGTCAAGTCCGCGCGGACGCACCTTGTTGGATGACCGATGTGCAGATTGATGTTCAGGTAGACCGATGGTGCGTCCGCGCCGAGCCTTGACGCACCCTACGCAGAACGCAGAACTTAGAACTCAGAACCTAGGACTCCCCCATGTCCATGATGCCCAAACGCGTGAAGTTCCGAAAGCAGCAGCGCGGCAAAGTGCGCGGCAATGCGACGCGCGGCAATTACGTCGCGTTCGGCGAATTCGGCCTGCAGGCGCTCGAAGGCGGCTGGATGCCCGCCCGCACGATCGAAGCGGGCCGCATGGCTGCCCGCCACTTCGTCGCTCGCGAAGGCAAGCTGTTCGTGCGTGTGTTCCCGGACAAGCCCATCAGCAAGAAGCCGCTGGAAACGCGAATGGGAACGGGCAAGGCGGAACCCGAATTCTGGGCAGCCGTGATCAAGCCCGGCACCGTGCTTTACGAACTGTCCGGCGTCGACAAGAACGTGGCCATCGAAGCCTTCACCCGCGTCGCCCACAAGATGCCCTTCCGCTGCCGCTTCGTCGAACGTCGGCACGCCTAAGGCGGAAGTTCAACGGCCAGGCGTTCTGAGTTCTGAGTTTTCAAACTCAAAACTGAGAGCGCCGCCTACGGAACTTTGAACCCAGAACTCGGAACCCAGAACCCCGGATGACCCATGAAAGCCCTCGAAGTCCACAAGATGAACGATGAAGAACTCACGGTTGAGCAGGATCGCCTGCGCCGCGAACTTTTCAATGTGCGTTCGCAGGCCGTGACGGAGAAGTTGGAGAATCCCCGCCAGCTCGGCAACATTCGCCGGGACATCGCCCGCGTCAAGACCGAGCAGCGCGCCCGCCAGATCGCCAAGACCAAGGAGGTCAAGTAAACCATGGCAGCTACCGCCACCCCACCGGCTCGTAAGCCGCTCGTCGGCACTCAGCTTGGAACTGTGACCAGCGACAAGCGCGACAAGACGCGCACCGTTGAGATCAGCTTCAGCACAAAGCACGCCAAGTACGGCAAGTACATCCGCCGCACCAGCCGCTTCCACGTGCACGACGAAAAGAACGAAAGCAAGATCGGCGACAAGGTCGAGATCACCAACTGCCGCCCGGTCAGCAAGACCAAGAGCTGGCGCCTGGTGAAAGTGGTCGAGAAGGCGCCGATCGACAACGTGTGAGTCGAGTCGTCGCTTCGTTTAGCGACGGGGCTTGCCCCGTTCCGAACGAAAAAGACTCGACCGCCGAAACGGGGCAAGCCCCGACGCTAAACAGAATTCGCGAAGCGCAGAACGCGGAACGCAGAACTCGAAACGCGGAACGCAGAACTCGGAACGCAGAACCCTGAACTCAGATCGGATCAGTTGCCATGCTGCAGAACGAAGCACGAGTCGACGTTGCGGACAACACAGGCGCCAAAATCGCCTACATCATCCGCGTGGAAGGCGGCACGACCCGCAGCGGCCGGTTTACCCGCCGCACCGCGTCCATCGGCGACAAGGTGATGTGCGCGATCAAGAAGGCGCTGCCCTCGGGCGAAGTGAAGGTCGGCTCCAAGAGCAAGGCCGTCGTCGTCCGCACCGCCAAGTCCGTGCGCCGCGCCGACGGCAGCTACGTCAAGTTCGACCGCAGCGCGGTGGTGCTGATCGACGACGAAGGCAACCCCAAAGGCACGCGCATCTTCGGAGCCGTGGCTCGCGAACTTCGCGACCGCAACTTCATGAAGATCGTTTCCCTGGCTGCGGAAGTGGTGTGATGAAAGGCCGTTAGCTATTAGCCGTTAGCTACTAGCTTAAGGCAACCGACAACGAATGACTTGTTTCCGAGCTAACGGCTCAAGGCTAACGGCTAAAGGCTTTCCCCCATGCCTCAACACGTACGAAAAGGCGACCTGGTGCAGGTGATCTCCGGCGACGACAAAGGTCGCCAGGGACTGATCCTGCGCGTCATCCCCAAACTTCAGAAGGTGCTGGTGCAAGGCATCAACATCCACAAGAAGCACGTCCGCAAGTCGCAGATGAACCCGCAGGGCGGCGTCATCACCAAGGAACTGCCCATTCACATTTCGAATGTGCTCCCCGTGGTGGACGGCAAGCCGACCCGCGTCCGTTTCGTGACCAAGCCGGACGGCTCGAAGGTTCGCGTCGCCGTGGATGGCGGCAAGGAAATCGGCGTCCCGCTCCGCAAGGCTCGCAAGTAATCCGACTCAGGACCGACCCAAGACTCAGGACTTCCCATGACTCCCCGCTTGAAGACAAAATTTGCCGCCGACGTCGTCGCCAAGGTGAAGGAAAAGTACGCCATCACCAACCCCATGGCCATGCCGCGCCTGGAAAAGATCGTGGTGCAGGTGGGCATGGGTAAGTCGCTCGAAGGCACCAAGCTCAACCCCAAGCACAAAGAGCAGGTCATCAAGGACCTGACCATCATCACCGGCCAGAAGCCCGTGATCACGCTCGCCAAGAAGTCCGTGGCGAACTTCAAGACCCGCGCCGGCTACGAAAACGGCGCCCGCGTCACCCTTCGCGGCGACCGCATGTGGGAGTTCTTCGACCGCCTGATCTCCCTGGCGATTCCCCGCATCAAGGACTTCCGCGGGCTGAAGACCACCAGCTTCGACGGTCGCGGCAACTACGCCTTCGGCGTCAACGAACAAGGCATCTTCCCCGAAGTGGACATGGCCAACGCCGAGTTCATTCACGGCATGAACATCCAGATTTGCTTCAAGAACAGCACCAACGACCGCACCGCTTTCGTGCTCACCGAACTGGGCTTCCCGTTCGCCAAGCCGGAGCCGGCCGTCAAACACTGATGAACGTTTCAGGTTTTGAAACTTGAAACCTTGAAACGCTGAAACTTTGGAACCTTGGAACTTTGGAACCCTGATCCCATGGCAACCAAATCAACATTCACCCGCCTGGCCCGTCTGAAGAAGACGGTGGCCAAGTACGCCGAGCTTCGCAAGCAGTTGAAGAAGGAAGGCAATTATGCCGCCCTGATGAAGCTGCCTCGCGACGCAAGCCCGACTCGTTTGCGCAACATCTGTTCGCTGACGGGCCGCAGCCGCGGCAACTACCAGAAGTTCAAGGTGTCCCGCCTGATGCTCCGCAAGCTCGCGCTGGAAGGCGTGATCCCGGGCATGCGCAAGGCTTCGTGGTAAGCAGATAAGAAGCCTTGAGCCGTCAGCCTTGAGCCTTTAGCTCAATGCGGCGGATCAAGGCACTGTGTTCGAAAACTGGTTCGAGCTTGAAGCTCATCGCTCAAGGCTCATGGCTTAAAGCTCATAGCTGATCGCTCAGCTCACCGCTCCATAGGAGAGCACTGAATGTCGTTCACCGACACCATTGCCGACATGCTGACTCGCGTCCGCAACGCGGCCCGAAACAAATCCGCCAAGGTGGATTGCCTCAACAGCCGCATCTGCCGAGGCATCGCCGCGGTGCTCAAGGAAGAGGGCTACATCGGTGACTTCCACGTCATCGAGGATGGCCGGCAGGGTCTGCTGCGCATTGAGCTTCGCTACGGCCCGCGCGGCGAACCTACGTTCCACGCCCTGGACCGCAAGAGCAAGCCCGGCTGCCGCGTGTACGTCGGCGCCGACGCCATCCCGCGCCCCATGGCGGGCATGGGCATCAGCATCGTCTCCACGCCCAAGGGCGTCCTGAGCGACCGCAAGGCCCGCAAGGAACGCGTCGGCGGCGAACTGATCTGCACGGTGGAATGATCGGAAGGAGTGAGAAGTGAGAATTGAGGAGTGTGTAGCTAAGACCTACCAAGACTCCGATTCCTGGACTCCTCGCTCCTCACTCCTGACTCCTCACTCCTTCGAGGCTTTTATGTCCCGCATCGGCAAACAACCCGTGACCCTGCCCGCCAATGTCAAGGCGTCGGTGAACAACCGCGTCGTGACGATCGACGGCGGCAAGAGCAAGCTCACCTTCACCCATCGCCCCGAGATCGGCGTGAAGGTCGACGGCAACAAGGTCGTCGTCACCCGCACCGGTGATTCACGCCTGGAACGCGCCCTGCACGGCACCACCCGCGCCGTCATCGCCAACATGGTCACCGGCGTCACCGCCGGGTTCAAGAAGGAACTCGAACTGGTCGGCGTCGGCTGGTCCATGTCGATGCAGGGCAACAAGATCAAGCTCAACGTCGGCTACGCCGACGTCCGCGAGGTCGTCATCCCCACCGGCGTGACCGTGACGATCGTGCAGAACAAGATCACCGTGACCGGCGCGGACGTCCAGGCTGTCGGCGAAATCGCCGCCAAGATTCGCGCTCACCGCCCGCCGGAACCGTACAACGGCAAGGGCATTAAGTACATCGACGAAATCATCATCCGCAAGCAAGGCAAGCAGTTCGCGGGTGGCGCGTCGAGCTAAGGGAAGAAGCCATGAGCCGTTAGCCTTTAGCCATTAGCTTTAGGCAGCGGAGAACAGGCAACAAGCGAATGTAAGAAACCTGAACAGTAGACCTGCAAGAAATTGAGACAGCAGACAAGGTTGGATTGAAGCTAACGGCTAACGGCTCATAGCTTCCCCCAAGGATCCCCGACATGGACATCAACGCTCTGAAAACCATTCGCCGCGCTCGCCGCAAGATTCGCGTGCGCAAGGCTGTCTTCGGCACGCCGGCTCGTCCGCGCTTGTCGGTGTATCGCAGCCTGAAGCACATCTATGCCCAGGTCGTCGATGACATGACGGGCAAGACCATCGCCTCAGCCAGCAGCGTCGAAGCCAAGACGGCCGGCGGCAACAAAGCCGCGGCGACCAGCATCGGCAAGCGTCTGGCGGAAAAGGCCAAGGCGGCCGGCGTCGCCGCGGTGTCGTTTGACCGCAACGGCTACAAGTACCACGGCCGCGTCAAGGCCCTGGCGGATGGCGCCCGCGAGGGCGGATTGAAGTTTTAATGCGGCGGAAGCCGAAAGCCGTTAGCCATTAGCCGGTAGCTAAAGGCAAGAACGGATCGCTTCCCGCCAGACCCCAGACGATTCGTGACCAGATGATTCCTGGATTGAAGCTAACGGCTAACGGCTAATGGCTTCAGGCTCTCCTAAAGGCTCCCTCCCATGGCAGAACGACTCGAAGACGGATCAAGCGAACTGGAATCCACCACGGTCGGCATCTTCCGAACCGCAGCCGTGGTCAAGGGCGGCCGTCGCTTCAGCTTCTCGGCGCTCGTCGTCGTCGGCGATCGGCGCGGTCGCGTCGGCGTCGGCTACGGCAAAGCGCCCGGCGTCCCCGCCGCCATCGAGAAGGCGCAGAAGTACGCCCGCAAGAACATGATCTCCGTCAACCTCCAGGAAGGCACCATCCCGCACACCATCAACGCCCGCTTCGGCGCGTCGAAGGTCCGCATGGTCCCCGCGGCTCCCGGCACCGGCGTCATCGCAGGCGCCACCGTCCGCGCCGTGCTGGAAATGGCCGGCGTCCGTGACTGCCTCAGCAAGGCCTATGGCTCCACCAACCAGAAAAACCTCGTCAAGGCCGCCATTGACGGACTCAAGTCGCTCCGCCGCAAGGATCAGATCGCCTATGTCCGCGGCATCGAGCTTGAAGAGACGGATGTCGAGAAGAAGCTGGAGCTCGGCCGCAAGTACGCTCCCGCCGTCGCCGCCAAGAGCGAGCGCGTCAAGGGACCGGTCAACAAGGTCGGCGACAAGAGCGGCAAGGGCGGCAAGGGCAAGCGCCGCCGCGACGACGAACCGACGGAGTCCGCGGCCCCGGTCGTCGGCGAAGCCGTCAAGATCGCAGCCCCCGAGAACACCGCCCCGCCGGCACCCTCGGCCTGATTCGACGCCCCGGTCGCCCGCGCCCCGGTGCCCGCACCCCGGTCGCCAGCACCCCGTTTAGCCGTCGAGCCCTGCTCGACGCGGAACCGCAAAACAAGCAATCGCTCAACCGCCAATACCTCCCCGTTCGCAGCCCGCCGCATTGACAGCGAGTACCCAGCCATGATGATTCACGAGATCACTCCGAAAGCCGGCAAATACAAAAACCGCAAACGCCTGGGCAAGGGCATTGCGTCCGGCCACGGCAAGACCTGCGGCCGCGGCACCAAGGGCGCCGGCGCCCGTTCAGGCTGGGGCGGCTCCATCCGCGCCAGCCGCGAAGGCGGTTCGGTGCCGTTCTTCCGCCGGCTGCCGAAGCGCGGCTTCAACAACTACAACTTCCGCACCGAGTACGTCGTGGTGAACCTGACCGACCTTGAAAGCAGCTTTGAAGACGGCGCGAACATCACGCCCGAATCGCTGGTCGAGGCGGGCCTGATTCACGACACGCACCTGCCGGTGAAAGTGCTCGGCGGCGGCGAGGTGAAGAAGAAGCTGAACGTTTCCGTGGCGTCGTTCAGCAAGACCGCCGCGGACAAGATCACCAAGGCCGGCGGCAAGGCCAACGGCCAGATCACGGTGAAGCCCGCCCCGATCATCACGCCCGCCGCCCCCAAGACCGAAAAGAAAGCCGAAGTCCCCGCCGAGGCCAAGCCCATGGCGGAGAAGAGCGAGAAGCGCGAGAAGAAGCCGAAGCCCGAAGGCGAAGCCGGCGGCGACAAGCCCAAGGCCCCCAAGGGTGACAAGCCCAAGAAGGAACCGAAGGCGGAGTGATGATTGGCAGTGTGCGTCAAGTCCGCGCGGACGCACCAGCATTGGACTTGGAAGAACCGGTGCGTCCGCGCGGACTTGACGCACCCTACCGACTGACCCCTGTTCTCTGTTCGACCCCCGACCATGCTCAACGCATTCCTCAACATGTGGAAGATCAAGGAGCTTCGCAACAAGCTCCTTTTTACGCTTGGGCTGCTGGTGATCTACCGGATCGGCTTCTTCATCCCCCTGCCCGGTGTCGATCAGCAGGAACTGCGCGAGTGGGCCGAGAAGCTCACCAGCACGGGTGAGGAAGGCGGCAACGCGGCCGGCAACATGCTCCAGTTCATGAGCATTTTCACCGGCGGTTCACTGAGCCAGAGCACGATCTTCGGCCTGGGCATCATGCCCTACATCTCCGCGTCCATCATTTTCCAGTTGCTCGCGACCGTGCTGCCTTCGCTGCAAAGCCTGAAGAAGGAAGGCGCCGCCGGCCAACAGAAAATCAACGAGTGGACCCGCTACGCCACCGTCGGACTGTGCATCGTGCAAGGCTCGTTCTGGGTCGGCACCATGCAGAGCCAGGATCACGTCTACCCCGAGTGGACCGGTACGTTCACATTCTGGCTGTGCGGCGTGTTCGGCCTGACCGCCGGCACCGTGTTCCTGATGTGGCTCGGTGAGCAGATCGACAAGTACGGCATCGGCAACGGCATCTCCCTGATCATCACCGCGGGCATCCTCGCCCGCATGCCGCACGCCATTCAGCACATCGTCGAGAACTTCGACGTGACCAGCGGCGATTCGCACACGTTCGGCCCGATCAAGGTACTGTTCCTCATCGCCATGTTCGTGTCGATCATCATGGGGTCGATCGTCATCACCCAGGGCCAGCGGCGCATTCCGATCCAGCAGGCCAAGCACACCCGCGGCCGCCGCGTCTACGGCGGCCAGAAGAGCTACCTGCCGCTGCGCGTCAATCACGGCGGCGTGATGCCGATCATCTTCGCCAGCGCGATGATGATGTTCCCCACGCTCATCGTGACCCAGCTTTCCAAGTGGTTCGAAAACAGCCACTTCGTCGCGTTCCTGAACCGCAACCTGCACATGGGCGGCGGGTTCATCTACATCGTCATGTACATCGGGCTGATCTACTTCTTCGCCTACTTCTGGACCACCGTCCAGTTCCAGCCCAAGGAAATGGCGACCAATCTCCGCGATCACGGCAGCTTCATCCCAGGTCTGCGGCCGGGGCCGCGCACCGCTGAATACCTCGAGACGGTGATGGAACGCATCACCTATGTGGGTGCCGGCTTCCTTGCCGTCATCGCAGTCATCCCGATGGTCATTCAGGACCTGTTCAACATCCCCTACTTCGTCTCCAACTTCCTCGGCGGCACGGGCCTGCTCATCACGGTCAGCGTGATGCTCGACTTCGTGCAGCGCATCGAGGCGAACCTCCTGATGCGCAATTACCAGGGCTTCCTCGGCTCCGGCGGCGGCGGCAAGGGCCCACGAATCCGCGGAAGGATGGGGTGAGGAAGGATGGGGTGAGGAAGCGATCGGTTGGGCGAGCAGATCTGATTCGGCTCCGATTCCCCTCCCTCTTAGGGAGGGGTTAGGGGAGGGTCGGGCGTTCGTCAACCAGAAATGACTGTCGAAAGAAGTGTCTTGGTAAACGATCGCCCGACCCTCCCCCTGCCCCTCCCTAAGAGGGAGGGGAGTGCCGAAACCTCCCATTTGCAAGTTCGGTGATTTTTCGATTACAATGGCGGATTCCCACCGCCGGACCATAGGCGGCGAGTTTGCAGAAAACGCAGAAAAAAAGCGTCATCCTCAAGCGGCCTGAGCAGATCGAGCTCATGCGAAAGGCCGGACGAGTGGTGCGCAAGGTCTTGCAGCTTTGCCACGACATCTGCAAGCCTGGAATGTCGACCCAGGAAGTGGATCGGCAGTGCTACGAGTTGTTCACCGCGGAAGGCTGCATCGGGCTGTTCAAGGGCTACGCGAGTTCGACGCCCAACGTGCCCCCCTTCCCCGGCAACATCTGCATCAGCCTCAACGATGAGGTGGTGCACGGCATCGGCGAAGCAGGCCGAATCATCAAGGACGGCGACGTGGTCAGCATCGACTGCGGCGTCAAGCTGAATGACTGGTGCGGTGATGCGGCGACGACGGTGCTGGTCGGCAACGTGGATCCGAAAGTCAGGCGGCTGTGTACCGATACGCAGCACTGCCTGGACCTGGCGATCGACAATATTCGCCCAGGCCGCAAGTGGAGCCAGATCGCACGCCTGATGCAGAATTTCGCCGAACGCGGCGGATACGGCGTGGTTAAAAACTTTGTGGGTCACGGCGTCGGGCAGAGCCTGCATGAAGAACCGCAGGTGCCCAACTACTACGACCCGCGCGACAAGCGTTGGAAAGATTTCGACCTGCGTCCCGGACTGGTCATTGCCGTCGAGCCCATGTGCATCCTGGGCAGCAACGACGAAGTGGAAGTCATGGCGGACGGCTGGACGGTCAAGAGCAAGAGCCGAAAACCGGCCGCCCACTACGAGCACACGCTCGCGGTGACGAATACAGGTGTCGATATTTTGACGGACGGAAAATAGCGTTTCAGGTTTCAAGTTTCAGGTTTCAGGTTGCGAGGGCAGCTCTGGTTCCTGAAAACCTGAAACTTGAAACCCAAAACTTGAAACTGCTTACGCATGGCCAAAGAAGACAAGATCGAAGCTGACGGCGAAGTGATTGACGCGTTGCCCAACGCGATGTTTCGCGTCCGCCTCGACATGCCCAACAAGCCGGAGATTCTCGCCCAGCTCTCCGGCAAGATGCGCATGCATTACATCAAGATCGTGCCGGGCGACCGCGTGCGGGTGGACATCAGCCCGTACGACCTGACCCGTGGCCGGATTACGTATCGGCACTGAGGAAGAGCCGTTAGCCGTTAGCCGTTAGCCGCCGAACCAGCAACCCGCAACTAGAAACTAGAAACTAGAAACTCACTCAGGTGTCGTCATGAAAGTTCGATCCAGCGTTCGTCGTATCTGTGGAAACTGCAAGATCGTGCGCCGCAAGCGCGTGTTGCGCGTGATCTGCACCAACCCCAAGCACAAGCAGCGGCAGGGTTGAGTTCAGAGGTCAGAGGACAGCGGCCAGAGATCAGCCGTCGAAGTCCTTCCGCCCTCTGCACTGACCTCTGGTCTCTGACTTCTGTCCTCTGATTCGGAGTTTTCCATGCCTCGTATCTCCGGCGTTGATATCCCTGAAAACAAGCCCATCAGGATTTCCCTGCGCTACATTCACGGCATCGGCCCGAATAATGCCATGGATATCCTCACCGAGGCGAAGATCGATCCGCAGAAGCGAGCCAAGGACGTCACCGAAGACGAACTGGCCCGCATCATCGGCCTGATCGACAGCGGCTTCATCGTCGAAGGCGCCCTGCGCCGCCAGGTGGCGCAGAACATCCAGCGCCTCAAGGACATCCGCTCCTACCGCGGCGACCGCCACCGCCGCGGCCTGCCCGTCCGAGGCCAGCGCACCAAGACCAACGCCCGAACCCGCAAGGGCAAGCGCAAGACAGTCGCCACGAAGAAGGGCGTCAAGGCGATGAAGTAATCGGTGGAAGGGCCTAGGGAAAAGGGCCAGGGGCCAAGGGTCGGAAAAACCGCCCCGCCAACCCCGCCCCGATTCCATCCGGCTCGGCCCCCTTGGCCCTCGGCCCTTGGCCCTTGGCCCTTTCCGCACAGAACTTCGAGGAACATCATGGCAAAGAAAGTCAAAAAAGTCCGCCGCAACGTCACCCGCGGCATCGCTCACGTCAAGGCGTCGTTCAACAACACGCAGGTCACCATCACCGACATGAATGGTGAGACGGTTGCCTGGGCATCGGCCGGCACGTGCGGATTCAAGGGCTCGCGCAAGAGCACGCCCTTCGCCGCCACCCGCGCCGCCGAGGAAGCCGCCAACAAGGCGAAGAAGATCGGCATGACCGAAGTCGAAGTCCGCGTGCGCGGCGCCGGCTCCGGCCGCGAGTCGGCCGTCACCGCCCTGCAACGCCAGGGCCTGAAGGTCACCGCCATCGAAGATCGCACGGCCATCCCCCACAACGGATGCCGCCCGCCGAAAAAACGACGCGTGTAAAAGGCGATTTCGGATTTGGGATTTCGGATTTCGGATTTCGGATTTGCGAAGCCGCATCAACGCAACGCGATGCGACAGACACATCCTCGATCTGAATCTGTTCCCCAAATCCGAAATCCCAAATCCGAAATCCGAAATCTGCTCTCGATTTTTCCCGTCACAGAAGCCCGCCTGCGGTACAGCAGCGCACCAGCGGGCGTGCTGACGTGGAATGCCTTGCGACCCAAGGTCTGCTGTTTGGAGCTACTCCCATGCGAATTCGTTGGCGAGGTTTGGAATTGCCCACCCGGGTCACCGCTGATCCGGATGTCAGCACGCCCACCTACGGCAAGTTCATCGTGGAACCCTTCGAGCGCGGCTTCGGCACCACCATCGGCAACAGCCTGCGGCGCGTGCTGCTCTCGAGCCTCGAAGGCGCTTCCGTCACCAAGATCAAGATCAAGGGCGCACCCCACGAGTTCACCAGTCTCGATGGCGTGATGGAAGACGTCACCGACGTCATCCTCAACGTCAAGAACATGGTGGTCTCCATGGACACCGACGAGCCCAAGACCATGAAGCTCGAAGCGGAAGGCCCCGGCGAAGTTACCTGCGACCTCATCGAGGCGGACTCCACCGTCACCATCCACAACAAGAACCTGGTGCTGGCGACCCTGACCAAGCAGGTGGACTTCGACATGGAGTTCACCGTGGAAAAAGGCCGCGGCTACATCCCGGCCAGCGAATATTACGACGGCACCGAGGACCGCGAACTGGGCGTCATCCCCGTCGATGCGATCTACTCGCCGGTCACCCGCGTGCGGTACAAGGTCGAGGACACCCGCGTCGGCCAGAAGACCAACTACGACAAACTCACGCTGGAAATCTGGACCAACGGCACGATCACGCCGGAGATGGCGCTGGTCGAGGCCGCCAAGATTCTCCGCAAGCACCTGAACCCGTTCGTGCAGTATTTCGAGCTCGGCAAAGCGGTCGCCAGCGAGAGCGCCAGCGCCGCCGCCAAGGTGGAAGAAGATCTGCTCAAGAAGCTGCGCATGCCGCTGAGCGAGCTGGATCTTTCCGTCCGCGCCAGCAACTGTCTGGAGGCGGCGAAGCTGAACTCGGTGGCCGACCTGGTGCAGAAGAGCGACAACGATCTGCTGAAGGTTCGTTCCTTCGGCAAGACGAGCCTGCGCGAAGTGAAGCGCAAGCTCGCGGACATGAACCTGCAGCTCGGCATGGCTTTGAACGACGAAGTCAAGGCCCAGCTTGCGGGAGCGTGAGGCGGAGGAGCCGTTAGCCGTTAGCCGTTAGCCCTTAGCTTTAAGGCAACGGAAATCACGGTTGTCGGCGAACGCCCCTTGGAATATTCATTTAGAACGCATTTGCCTTGTGGCTTTCGGCTATTGGCTAACGGCTAACGGCTAACGGCTCAAGGCTTCCCCGGAGTCTTGTCATGCGACATCGAGTAGGCGGATACCGCCTGAACCGTAACACGGAACACCGCAAGGCGGATCGCACCAACCAGGCGATCGCCTTCTTTACCCACGGCCAGATCACCACCACGATCCCCAAGGCCAAGTCGGTGCAGGGATTCATCGAAAAGCTGATCACCCTGGCCCGCAAAGGCACGCTCACCGCGCGCCGCCGCGTCATCCAGGAACTCGGCAATCCCTTCCTGATCAACAAGGATCTGAAGGACTTCGACCGCAAGGCGCTCAAGGCCGACGGCATCATCGTGAACAAGTATCACGAGTTGCAGCGGGCTCCGCGCGTGGTGAACAAGCTGTTCGACGTCATCGCCAAGGAGATGGCGGACCGCAACGGCGGCTACACCCGCATCGTCAAGCTGATGACCCGCCGCCGCGGCGATGCCACGCAGCTTTGCGTGCTCCAACTCGTGGGCAAGGAAGAAGGCCCCCAGGTCTCCGGCGACTACTCGCGACGCCGCCAGAAGGCCCACCGCCGCACGGCTTACGCCGCCGAGGTGCGCAAGAAGAAGAACGAAGGCGAAGCCAAGCCCGCCGAGACTGCAGCCGCTGCGCCCGAGGGCGAGAAGAAGGAGTGAGCGGCGAACGCACGCTCCGCGACATCGAGATCAACAAGAACCCCGTTGCAAGACGGGGTTTTTTCATGCGCCGACGCACATGCAACACGGAGGGCGAACATCCAGTATGGGAATTCTTGGCGAATCCGCCTTGTGCGTTCCTACTATCCGTGATAAAAAGAAATAGCGGGCGATCTCTCGTCCGCGGTTCCGCTTTCCGCCACGATGCACTTTCTTCAAGGAGATTTGACTATGTTGCGCCGCCCCACGTTCACTCGACTTTTCTGCTTCGCAGCGCTGCTTTTGGCGCTCTTGTCCACGCCTTCACAGGCGATTGTCAGCACCTTCAGCGGCGGCGATCCGGGCGAGGGCCTGGACCTGCAGGGCAACTTCAAATACGCGGTCAATGTGCAGGGCCCCGGCGGCCTGCAGGTCGGCAATGCGCTGTTCACCGCGGAAGGCGCAACCCCCGGCTACGCGCAGAATGCAGGCAGTCAGATCGGCAACTGGGCGAACCCGGCTTTCGGCGCTTCCACCAATGACAATAACCTGGAAGTCGTTATGCAATCGATCCGCCACGGCGCGCCCGGCGGCCAGCACCAGGTCACGCTGAGCAACCTGGAACTGGGCAAGGATTATAAAGTGCAACTCCTCTTCACCGAGTCCTGCTGCGACCGCGGCTTTGACGTGTACGTCAACAAGGGGAACTCGCTCGGTTACGCGTCGGTCGCGGATCAGTTCAACATCCAGCAGACCCAGGGCGGCATCAACAACAGCCCCACCAACGGCGCCGTCGTCACCCACAGCTTCACCGCCTTCAGCACCACCGCCACGATCCTGCTCGACGGCCCCGGCGCCGGCTTCCCCGACCCCAACCCCACGCTCAGCGGCCTGACGCTGGAAGACCTCGGCAGCTTCGCCTCGTTCGACGGCAACATCGCCTTCGGCAAGCCCGCCACGGCGACTTCCGTCTATCCCTTCAGCCCAATCTTTGGGCCAGAGAAGACCGTTAACGGCTCGACTGGCGATGCCCAGGGCAACCAGTGGCTCGCCGCCGACGGCGTGACCAGTGCGTCGCTGACGATCGACCTGCAGGGCACGTTTGATGTGGACACCGTCGATCTGCTCAACACCGGCAACGCGGGATTCCTCGACCGCGCCACCGGCCTGTTCAGCATCGACGTCGCCGGCTCCAACGGCGTCTTCCGAAACGCCGTGTCGCCGCGCCTGCTCCAGCATTTCACTGACGGTTTCCAGACGGAACTGGTCAACGAAAGGCAGGTCAGCTTCGTCCGCTTCAACATGCTGTCGATCGTCGACCCGCCGGGAGGACTCGTCGCGACGAACGGCGGCGGCCTCAACGAAATCCGCGTCAACGGCACCTTCTCCATCCCCGAGCCCGCCACCGCCCTGCTCGGCATCATGGGCATGCTGGGCCTGGGCGGACGTCGCCGTCGAATCGCCTGAGCGCGATCCCAGTCCGTAACGCCATCCGTTCACGATAAACCCCGCCATCCGGCGGGGTTTTTTCATGCGCCCGATGCTCAGCGCTGCGCCCGATGCTCAGCGCTGCGCCCGATGCTCAGCGCTGCGCCCGATGCTCAGCGCTGCGCCCGATACACAGCGCTGTGCCCGGTACTCAGCGTAGGGTGCGTCAAGGCTCGGCGCGGACGCACCACAGTGAACCGCCAGATCCCGCCGCGCGGCCAACACAAGCGTTTTGATCTCGCGCGAAGGCGCAAAGCTCGCCAAGTCATACGGCTTCTATCTGCTTCTCGCGCCGAAGTTGATGCCACTGGCAGGCTCGGCTGCCAGTGCGTTTCTCGCGTCCACCGACGTCCCCGCCTTGATTTTCGCAGGTACACTGGCAGCCAAGCCTGCCAGTGGCATCTGAGCAAGAATCTGATGGAATCCGTATCAGGACTCTTCTTCGCGAGCTTTCCGCCTTTGCGCCAGATCCACCAACTCGCGAAAATTGACAAGGTTCTTGATTCGCTGCTCCTCAGCGAAACGCGGTGTCTCCGCGCCACCGGTGGAACCTTGACGCACCCTGCGAAGCAGCCACGTCGCTCTTGCGAGCATTCTCCGCGATCACTTCTCCGCACGCACGCCACCGCACTCACGACCTACAATGACCGCATGGCTGGAATGTCACACGCCTCATCGATGAATCGCCTCGTGGCCCTGCTGAGCCGGCTGCCGGGCATCGGCAAACGCTCCGCCGAGCGGCTGGCGTTTCACCTGCTCAAGCAGTCCGCCGACGACGTGGCGCAGCTCGCGCAGGCGATCATCGACCTGAAACGCAACACCAAGCAGTGCTCCATCTGCCACAACGTCGCCGAGACTGATCCCTGCCCCATCTGCAGCGACGAGCGGCGAGACCGAGGCCTCGTGCTGGTCGTGGAACAGCCCAACGATCTGGTCAGCATCGAGCAGACCGGGATGTACAAAGGCGTGTACCACGTGCTGATGGGGCGCATCGCGCCGCTGGATGGAATCGGGCCTGGGGATCTGACGGTGGATGAATTGCTGGGGCGAGTCAGAGGTCGCAAGGCAGAAGTCAGAAGTCAGGAGTCAGAAGTCGGAACGAAAAATACATCGCCAGAGGCGATACTTGAGACTCCGAACCCAACACTTAGAACTCAGAGCTCAGAACCCAAGACTCAGGACTCAGGCCGCGGGACTCAGGACGCTCCCGTCCACGAAGTCATCATCGGCACCAACCCCACGCTGGAAGGCGACGGCACTGCGCTTTACCTTCAGCGAGAACTCACAAGACTGGGCGTGAAGGTCACGCGCCTCGCTCGCGGGCTGCCTCATGGTTCGCACATGGAACTGGTCAGCAAGGCTGTGCTGGCCGATGCATTACTTGGAAGAGGTGTTGTGAGTGAGTAGCCGGACGAAGGCAGAACAGGGAAGTCAAAAATGCAAACGTCGAGAGTCAGAACCGATGAGGGATTCCAATTTTTCTTGCACTTTGATTTTGCGTTCGCTGTTTTGACTTTTCCGATGCAGACCTCGGTGCCCCGTCAGCGTCGAACGCGACTCGAAATGAATCGCCATTCCACCTACACTCCGCAACCTCGAATCGCTGTACACACGCCACGAACCTTGAACCCAAACCCTAAAGCCTTCGCCCATGCGTCTTGACACCGGACAACACATGCGGATGAGCCAGCAGATGAAGCTGGCGCCGCGCATGATCCAGTCGATGGAGATTCTCCAGCTTTCCTCCATGGCGCTGGAGGAGCGCATCGAGCAGGAACTGGCAAGCAATCCGACACTGGAGTTGAAAGAGCCCGGCGACGACGACGCGGGAAGCCCCGATGCGCCCGAAGGCACCGGCGAGCCGGCGCCCGAAGCCGCGTCCGAGGCCTCGGAGGCCACCGCCGGCGAGAAGGAACTCACGGTCAAGGACGACACGGTCGACCCCAGCCACGCCGATGACTTCGAACGGCTGAGCAATGCGGACGAAGTGCTCGGCGAGGATTGGGAATCCAACGCGCTGGAAGGCGAAAGCTACCGCCCCGCCCGCAACGACGGCGAGCGCGACGCCAAGATGGACGCGATGGCGAACACCGCCGCCCGCACCGAGAGCCTGACCGATCAGTTGCTGGCGCAGTGGCACCTCGTGGAAATGACGCCGGAGTACCGCGCGGCCGGTGAGTATCTCATCGGCTTCATCGATGCCGACGGCTATCTGCGCACCGACAAGCAGACACTCATCGAGCAGGCGCCGCCGGGCGTCGACATCAAACTGCTGGACGACGCGCTGAAGCTCATTCAGGAAAACGTGGAACCTGTGGGTATCGGCGCCCGCGACCTGCGCGAATGTCTGCTCATGCAGATCGACGCCCGGATGCAGGGCGGCGCGGAGAATGATGACGAACCGGTGGACACCGCTGAGTTGGACTTGCAGCACAAGCTCGTCAGCGACTATCTGAAGGACATCGAGGCCAACCGTCTGCCCAAGATCGCGAAGGAACTGGAGAAGGACATCGAACTGGTGAAGAGCGCGATCACGCATCTGCGCCGCTACCATCCGCACCCGGGCCGACTGCTCGCCGGCGAAAGCCCGCGCACGATCATTCCCGACGCGATCGTGGACTACGACGAGGATCAGGACCGCTACGTCGCCCGCCTGAAGAACGACCGGTTGCCGACGCTGCGCATCAGCGGATTGGCGGAAAAGATGGCCAAGGACAAGGCCCTGGATTCCAAGACGCGCACGTTCGTCAAGAACAACATCCACACCGCGCAGTGGCTGATCGACGCCATCCAGCAGCGGCATAACACGCTGATGCGAGTGATCAACGTGGTGATCGACGCGCAGCGGGAGTTCTTCGACTTCGGCCCGCAGCATTTGAAGCCGCTGCCGATGACGATGGTGGCGGACCAGCTCGGCATCCACGTGGCCACGGTGAGCCGGGCCGTCAGCGAGAAGTACCTGCAGACGCCGCGCGGCATTTTTCCGCTGCGCATGTTCTTCTCCGGCGGCACCGAAACGGACGCAGGCGAGTCCATGAGCTGGCAAGCTGTCCAGGCCAAGCTGAAGGAAGTGATCGAAGCGGAGGATAAGAGCAATCCGCTGAGCGATGACGAACTGGTGGTGAAGCTGAAGGAAGCCGGCATCGAATTGGCCCGGCGAACGGTGGCGAAGTACCGCAAACAGATGGGCATTCTGCCCGCGCGGCAGCGGAAAGAGTATTGATCGCAGCGCCTTCGCCTGCCCCGTTCAGCGCCCGCCCGAAGGGCGCGATGGCGGCGCGTCACCGCGTCAGCGCTTTGAACAGCGCCTTCATCGCCGGCGTCACTTCCATCTCCTCCCCTGCCAGGCTCAACGTCGCCTTGTTCGCACCCGCCAGGGCGCGTGCGGTGGATTCATCGAGCGTGTACTCGACCCACGTCGGAATCTGCCGCGGTCCGCCGTCGGAGTCGGGAGGATCAACCGGTTGCTGCGCGGTCGGAGTGAACGGCTCGACGCGCTCGTCGATGACCAGATTCATCTGGGGCTCATCTCCGCCTGGGGTGGAGATGATGCCCTTGAAACTGCCTTCGAGGCGTAGAGTCACTTTGGCGGGACCGGCAGCGCGATCCCTGCCGGGGTGCGTGCAACGGACGATCATCTCGAGCCGGCGCGTGGCCAGCGGGAGGACATACGGCACTGACTTGATCGTGGTCGCATTGGCCGCTTCATCGAAACTGGAGGAGGTGCCGATGGATTCGCCGACGGGCCTTCCATTCCCTGTGAACTTCTGGCCCGCCACGGTCACGCCTTCCTCTTCATTGGCGTTTTTCTCCGGCGGCGTGTCGCCGGGATTGTCCTTGTTTTCACTCTCGTTCTCGTTCATCGGCCCGTCTTCGCGCGGCGGCTTCTTCGTCCCGAATACGCCGATGCGCTGATTCGGACTGGGCGTGCCGCCCGGACCCGGCAACACCTTCACGTCCTTCACCGTGATCACCTCCGGCACCGGCGGGGGACGGTTGACCGCAACCACAACGATGATCGCAATCACCACGCCAAGAAAAACCAGCGCCAAGGCAGCGACCATGACATGGTGCGAGCCCTTGCTCTTCTCGAAATGCACCCGCCGATGCCAACTCTCCCGATACCCGCGGCTGCGATCGCCCGCCACGGCGGCAAGCTCATCTTCAGGCCCCGCGGGCAGCGGCGGCGGCTCCACAGGCTTGTGAACAGGCGCGACCGCCGCTGCAGCCTTTGGAGCGCGAGGCAACTGGTACTCCACTGGCTGCCCGGGCACGTCAAACGGACGCTTGCAGCGCGGGCAGCGCACCTGTCGCCCCGCAAAGCTGTCGGGCAGCAGCACCTTGTGCGTGCATTTACATTCAATCTTGATCATCAGTAAGGCTCCCGAGCCGGAACCGCCAAACACAAATCCCGACCCAATATCATAACGTGCCACAAGGGTGATCGATCGGGACCGATGCAGAATATGCCAAGTCACCGTGTGTTCTGTTTTGAATCCGAGGCACTGAAGATTCCGCGCTCTGCAGGCACAGTGAACACCGGGGAGCCGGGGCGATGAGATCCATCTCCGCATGAAAGCACGAACGCCTGGGCTCAAGCGGAATCGGTCGAGCAAGAGCACCGCGTGCCATCTCGGCCACGCGGCAAAGGACGACGGCGCGCCTGCGGCCTGATCCATACAATGCTCACATGGTCCGCGGAACGATCAATCTCTTCTCCGAACGAGTGCTCGCCGCGCTGGAAGGGTTCGGACGCTTCACGCTGTTTGCCGGCTCGACGTGGCGTTGGTTTTTCCGCGGCTTCGGAAGCTGGTCGAGGCCGAATCAACTGCTGCCCCTCTTCTACCAGATCGGAACCAAATCGATCGGCGTGGTGATCGTCGTCGGCACGTTCATCGGCATGGTGCTGGCGATCGAGGCGTACAACCAGTTCAAATCCATCGGTCAGGAGGCACGGCTCGGCGGCATCATCGGCATGTCCGTCGTGAAGCAGATCGGCCCCGTGCTCGCCGCGGTCATGATCGCCGGCCGGGTCGGCGGATCGGTCAGCGCGGAGCTGGGCACCATGCGGGTCACGGAACAGATCGACGCCCTGCGCGTCATGGGCGCCGACCCGATCGCCTATCTCGTCGTGCCGCGCGTCGTCACCTGCGTCATCATGCTGCCGATGCTCACCGTCTTCAGCGACCTGATGGGCGTCTTTGGCGGCTGGTACATCTGCGTGCGCGGCTATGGCGTGAACGAGACGGATTACTGGGACTTCTCCTCGCGGTTCGTCACCAATTACGACATCATCAGCGGTCTGATCAAGACGTGTTTCTTCGGCCTGGCGATCGGGCTGATCAGTTGCTACAAGGGCTTCAACTGCGAAGCCGGCGCGGCGGGCGTGGGCCGCGCGGCGACGCAGGCGTTCGTAACGAGTTTCATCGCGATCATCGTGATGAACTTCTTCCTCGCCAAGTTCCTGCGCGACATGTACTTCGTGATCTACGGCCAGCCGACGGTCGGTGCGTTCGGCTGAGGTCCGATTTCGGATATCGGATCGGGGATTTCGGATTTGGCAGATCCGATCACCGTGCGACGAATCATTGAGAAAATCTCAAATCTCAAACCTCAAATCCGCCCTCTCAATCCCTGAACCGATAGCCCACGCCGCGAACCGTTTCGATGTCGTCGGAACGGTGTTCGAGTTTGCGGCGGAGCATGACGACCTGCACATCGACGGAGCGATCAGTGACGCCGACTTCGCCGCCGTGAATACCTTCGATGATCTGCTGGCGAGTGAAAACGCGGCCGGGGCGCTGCGCCAGCAACGAGAGCAGGCGGAATTCCATGGCAGTCAGTTCGATGGCGCGATCCCCGAGGCGAACCTCGTGGCGATGTGGATCGATGATCAGCCCATCTCGGTCGACGACGTCCCCCATCCGCACGGCGCTTTCTGTCCTGGCACGGCGGAGTAAAGCGCGCAAGCGCGCCACGAGCACACGCGGGCTGAACGGCTTGGTGATGTAGTCGTCGGCGCCCAGTTCCAGCCCCGCGACGATGTCGGACTCCTCACCTTTGGCGGTGAGCATCACCACGCACACTTTCGCCAGCAGCGGATCGCTCTTGAGCCGGCGGCACACGTCGAGTCCGCCCACGCCCGGCAACATCAGGTCAAGCAGAAGCAGGTCGGGCGGATCGACCGCGATGCGGGACAGCGCCTGCTCGCCGGTGGGCACGGCACTGACATGGAACCCCTCACGGGCAAGGTTGAAAATCAACAGTTCGCGCAGATCCTCCTCGTCTTCCACAATGAGGATGTGCGCCCGCGGCGCGTCGACCTGGGCGTCGGATGGACGACGCTGGACGTTGCGCGGGTTGGTCAACGGCGAGTGCATGAGTGGGCGGGAAGCCTCGCCCTTCGGGCGAGCGCTAAACGAGTGGCGAGCGCTAAACGAGTGACGAGAGGAAAATGAGTGGCGAGAGCAAAACGAGTGGCGAGAGCAATACGGGGAAACGAGAGACGATCACCCGAACCGCCCCGTCACGTAATCTTCCGTCTCCGTCAGGTGCGGGCGTTCGAAGATATCGCGAGTCGCGCCGTACTCGATCAGCCGGCCCAGGTACATGAAGGCGCAGAAGTCACTGGCTCGGGCCGCCTGCTGCATGTTGTGCGTCACGATCAAGATCGTGTAATCGCCCTTGAGTTGCTGGATGAGATCCTCGATTTTGCCTGTGGCGATGGGGTCGAGCGCCGAGCAAGGCTCATCCATCAGCAGCACTTCCGGCTCGGCCGCAATAGCGCGGGCGATGCACAGACGCTGCTGCTGGCCGCCCGACAATCCCAGCGCGCTTTCGTGCAGGCGATCCTTCACTTCGTTCCACAGCGCCGAGCCTTTGAGGCTCTTCTCGCAGACTTCCTCAAGGATGCGGCGATCGCGGATACCGTCGATGCGGAGCGGGTAGACCACGTTCTCGAAAATGCTCATCGGGAACGGGTTGGATTTCTGAAACACCATGCCCATGCGTTTGCGGAGTTCGATGACATCGACGCCCGGGCCGTAGATGGAATCGCCGTTGAGTTTCATGTCGCCTGCGATGCGGACGGAGTCGATCAGATCGTTCAGGCGATTGACCGAGCGAAGGAGTGTGGACTTGCCGCAGCCGCTGGGACCGATCATCGCAGTCACCTTGCCGCGCGGGATGGACATGGTGATTTCGTGAAGGGCCTTGGACTTGCCGTACCAGAGTTGAAACCCATTCACATCCAGGACATGCTCCTCGCGCGTCAGCGATTCGTGCACCTCGGCGGGCACCGTCTGCCCGGCGGCGACCGCCTCGAGCCGACCAGTCCGGGTGGACTGCGCTTCGACGGCTGCAACGGAGGAACTGATCACAGGTGGATTCAGGGCATTGATATTGGCCATGGGAGACTCCATTTAGCCGGCGGGCTTGCCCGCCGCGCGACTCACGCCGAGCCATGCTCGCCGGCTGAACTAAAACTGTCCCGACACAAACTTGCGACGCAAGCGCGATCGCAGCGTGATCGCCAGAATGTTCAGCACCGCGATGATCACGATCAGAAGCAGCGTTGTCGTAAACACCAGCGACTCGGCTGCCTTGCTGTTGGGACTCTGAAACCCGACATCGTAAATATGGAAGCCCAGATGCATGAAGCTGCGCTCCGCGTGGATGAACGGGAAATGCCCGTCCACCGGCAACTCAGGCACCAGCTTCATCACGCCCACGAGCATCAGCGGCGCCACCTCGCCCGCGCCGCGGGCCATCGCCAGGATCGTGCCTGTCATGATGCCGGGCATCGCGCGGGGGAGCACGATGCGGCGGATCGTCTGCCACTTGCTCGCACCGCAGCCATAGGAACCTTCGCGCATCGAGCTGGGAACAGCGGAGAGCGCCTCCTCCGTCGCCACGATCACCACCGGCAACGTGAGCAGCGCCAGAGTCAGCGACGCCCACAGCAGGCCGCCGGTGCCGAAGGTCGGCTTGTTGTCAACGAGTTTGGCGCGGAAGAATCCTTCGAAGAACGGCGTGAGGACGACCAGCAGCACAAGCGTCACCACGGCGGCAACCCAAAGCAGCGCAGCGACATTGCCCATCCATCGCGTGCGATCGGAGCCGCGCGCCTTGCTGACCGACGATTGGATGCTGATCATGATCGCGCCTGCGACGCACAGCACCAGCACCACGAGCAGTCCCGACCATGCGCCGCCTGACAGCGGTTCGATGCCAAACGCGTGCTTGGATCCGCCATCGATGAACGCGCCGACCTTGTAGCAGAAAAACCCAAGGCCGAAGACGCCGAACACGATCGATGGCACGCCCGCCAGGTTGTTCACCGCGATGCGCACCGCGCTGACGATGGGGCCGGCCTTGGCGTACTCGCGCAGATAAAGTGCGGCCAGCACGCCGAACGGCACCACCAGGAACGACATGATCAGCGTCATCACCACGGTGCCGTAGATCGCCGGGAACACGCCGCCTTCGAGGTTCACGTTGCGCGGGTCGGCCGTGAGGAACTCCCACCACCGCGAAAGATAAATGTTGAACTTGTCGCCTGACGTGATCTGGTTCGCCAGATAGGTGCGAACGATGTTGTCCATTTCCAGGTGGCGCGTCCGGCCGTCCGCCGCGAGCAGAAACAGGCCGTACTCGCGGTTCAGCCTCTGCAATTCTCGAATCTCGTCGGCGACGACAAGCGAGTCCTTGAGGCCCTGTGCCTCCACTTCCTGGAACCGCTTCTTCGCGTCGCGGAACTGATCGGAATCTTCCGTGTAGCGAAGCTTCGCGTCGAGCATGTCGAGCTTGGCCGATTCCTGGCGCTCGCGTATCTCGCCGTTCTTCTCCTTGTCGATGGCGCGGCTCTTGCTTACACGATCAAGCACTGCCGGGTGACGATCCTGAAACTCGGCCCATGCTTCCTTCGGATCCTCCCAAGACTTGAGCACAACGTAGACAATGTCGTCCGTCGGCTTCACGTCGGCGAGCTTGACCCGATTCTGCATCTTGCCCTGAAACAGGTTGACGATGACCGTCGCGTTGGGATCGGCAGCCTTGAGCTTCTCAATCGAATCGTCCTTGGTCCACGGCCGCGTCTGCAGGAACGCCAGCGGCGTGCCGTAAAATCGGCCGTCTTCCTGCCGCTCCATCAGCGCCGCCCACTGCGGTTCCTCGCGCTCCTTCACGGCGAAATCGCTGATCCAGTGAAAGTGCTCGTTCATCAGCTCGAAGTTGCCCGTGCGATAGAGCCGACGATTCTCGATGATGCCTGCGTCAGGATCGGCGGCGATCAGTGCGTCGATCACCTTCAATCGCACATCGGCGGCCAGTGCGTCGATCTTGTCGTCCTGAAGATCAACGTATTCCGCCGTCTTCTGCCAATCCGCCGGCAGCATCGGATCGATGATGCCGTGCATTTCCGGCGACAATCCCAGGTGGACTTCCTTGGAGATGCGGAATCCGGCAACGGGTCGGCTCGCAATGAATCTCGGCCGAACAACCTCGCGCATCGGCTCGGGCAGTGACGCGTACATCACGCCGGTGAGGCGATACGTTTCCTCACGTGTCTGCTCACCGAGATAGGTCTTGCCGTCGATGAGTTGCACCCGCGTCAGAGGCAGCGGCCAGAACGTGGAACCGCCGCGCAAGAGAATGAGCACGAGCAGACCCGTGACCATCGCCAGGCACACCGCCAAGGCGCCGCCGGAGAGCCAGACCATCGGTTCGCCCTGGGCAAAGAGGGAGAACGCCCCGCCGCTGCGACGTCGAGGCTTGGCCAACGCCGGTTCAGGCAGCGGCTTACCGAGCGCGGTAAGCCCTGCAGACTCGGTCGACAGGTTGGGTTCGGTGATGGCACTCATGGATTGAAAGCCTCTAGCCGTTAGCCATTAGCCGTTAGCATTGAGCCATGAAGCATCGTTGCCTTGAAGCTCACGGCTCATGGCTAAAGGCTCACGGCTCACCACTCACAACTGGAACGCCCGCTTGCGGAACCGTTGCCGCACCGCTTCGGCGAAGGTGTTCACCACGAACGTCATCGCGAACAGCACCAGACCCGCGAGAAACAGCGTGCGATAGTGCGTGCTGTTCACCGGGGCTTCGGGCAGTTCCGTGGCGATGTTCGCCGAGAGCGTGCGAAAGCCGTTGAAGACGTTGTAATCCATCACCGCGGTGCCGCCGGCGGCCATCAGCACGATCATGGTCTCGCCCACCGCGCGCCCCAGCCCGATCATGCAGGCGGAGAACAATCCGCTCATCGCCGTGGGAATCACGATGCGGATCGCGGTCTGCCACTGCGTGGCGCCGGCGCCCAGCGAGGCGGCCCGCAGGTGGTCGGGCACGGTGGACATGGCGTCCTCCGCGATGGTGTAAATGATCGGGATGACGGCGAACCCCATGATGAAGCCAACGACCAGGGCATTGCGCGGGTCGTAGGAATCGATGATGGAATCCTTGCCTCGCGGGTCGCCGCCCATGATGCCGCCCAGCACGAACGAGAACATCCACGCGACGAGCACCACGGCCACAACGCCGACGAGGAACTTGATCAGGTCGTAAATCGCCGCCTGCGAGCGCGTCCAGTTCGCGGCTCTGCCTCGCATGATCGGCGTGACGACTCGTCCGAAGAGAAACGCGACGAGTACGGAACTGATCGGCAACAGAATCAACATCCAGGCCGCGGTCAGGTTGCCGACCTTGGGGATGCGATGCGAGCCGTGCAGGAAGCGCCGGACATCGCCCAGGTACAGCAGATGTTCCAAGACGGGGCCGACCAGACTGGTGCCCATCACAAATCCCACCGGCAGCGTCAACACAACGAACAGCAATCGCCACGGCCGCAGCCGCAGCGCCATGTCGTAGGGCAGCAGTTGCCAGAGGTACGCGCCAATCAGGAATGCGACGGGAATGGTGATGAACACCGCCAGCACGCCCGCCAGATGCTGCTCCACCAGCGGCGCCAGCCAGACGGCGGCGATGAAGCCGAGCACGACGCTGGGCAGGCTGGCCATCATTTCGATGGCGGGTTTCATGCGGGCCTTGACGCGCGGATGCAGGAACTCGCTGGTGTAGATCGCCGCGAGCAGTGCGAGGGGAACCGCGAAGAGCATGGAGTAAAAGGTTGCCTTGAGCGTGCCGAAGATCAGCGGGCGAAGACCGTACTTCGACTCCGCCGAGTCTTCACCGGCCGTCGATTGCCACATGTGTTCCGGCACCGCGTAGCCTTCGTACCAGACCTTGTTGAACAGCGTGTCCACCGACGCTTCAGGATGGGCAATCTGCATCTGCCAGCGATGCAGTTGCTTGTCGGTGAGCGCGATGAAGCTGTCGTCCTTGGCGCCGATGGCGACCTGCCGCAGCGGGTCGCGGTGATCGGTGATCTGCGCCAGCCGGCTCTCCGATGTGATGTGGTACAGCCCGATCGCGCCATCGGCAAAACCCGCGACGATCAGGCGGCCGCGCTGGCCCGGAGCGATCATGGTCACCGCCGCGCCGCCGGCAGGGAGATCTTTGGCCTTGACCAGCTTGCGGCCGTCGATGGGAATCGCCGCCAGATATTCGTCGATCAGTTTCTGATCGGACGAGACCAGCGTGATGCCGCCCTTCATCGCATTGTCGCGCACCACTTTCGTTTCCAGATCGCCGGCCAGCAGGAACTCATCGAGCTCGGCCGAGCCTTCACGGAACACCCACAGGTGCGGATTCGTCTTGCGCTGCTGATCGGGTGATTTGAAAAAAATCGGTTTGTAGCCAACGGTTGAACCATCGAACGCGACGGTGAACCAGCCTTGCAGCGTGCCGTCAGCGTGACCGGCGACGAGCGTGTCCTTGCCGATGGCGAACTCCAGAGCCGTGAGTTTGCCGGCGGGCGATGGCACCAGGTCCAGCGTCTCCGCCAGTTCGATCACATCGGGCGGGCTGTAGCGGAATCGCAGGGTCTTGCCGTCTTCCCATGCGAGAAAGATGTTCGTCGCCGTCGAACCGATGCGAAGGAACGCCGGCGGCGTCGCTTCCTTCACCGGCACTTCCGTGCCGCGAGCGAAACGAAGCTCGTCCACGCCCGTCACCGTGTTCGTCACCTTGCGAGAAGTGAAAAGCTGCACCGGTCCCTGCGCGTCGGAGGTACACGCCAGCACCGACGGCGATTCGTCGGCCATGAGCACGTGATCCACCATCTTCACCGCGGATTCGCCGGCTTTGCGCGGCTTCATCAGCATGGACGTGAGATACAGCCCGCGCAACTCGCCCGTGGGAATGCGATCCACGAGACCTTTGCGCTTCACCTTGACCGGCTCGCCCTTCTCGTCCACGTCGTTGCCTTCCCACTCATGCACCACAATGCCCATGCTGCCGACGGCCGCGTTCAGTGCCGTTTCCTTCTTGGGATCGAAGAATGCCGTGGAGAAGCGCAGGCGACCGTAGGAAAAAGTGCCATCGTCGAAGCCGAGCACAAAGGTGCCGGTGCGATCGAGGAACGAGTGGGCGGTGATCTTGCCTTCCGTCAGTCTGGTTTCGTAAAGCGTGGTGCCCGTGTCAGCGCGGAAGACGCTTAGTGTGCCATCGGCAAGCACGGAGCATCCGAGCCGTCCGTACTCATCGAGCGTCAGATGCAGCGTGTTTCGTTTAGCCGATTCAATCGATGCGGGCCCTGAGACCGAAGCGCCTTCGAAGAGCGGAACGACGACCCAGGCGAGAAAGATGCAGACGGTGAGCACGGCCACAATGGTGCCCAGACCTCCGAAGGTGATGCAGAACTTCGCGGCAATGTCCGCCAGCAGGACGCGCCTGCTGGTCTGGCGCTTGCGTCGCAGGCCGGTGAAAGTCTTGATCTGCTGCTGTTGCATGCCGCCTCACTTCTTCGTTCGGTTTCGAGAAAGCGAGCGACGGCCTTTCGGTCGTCGCTCGCAAAATGGCGGTCTTCTCCGGCCCCCTCTCCCTCCGGGAGAGGGCTGGGGTGAGGGCCGGTCAAGCATCTGCCTCACACTCTACGTGTGCTGACAGATTCCACTGGCAAGTCGAGATCACTCGAAGCGAAAATCCATCGTCATCCGGCCCTCACCGGCCCCCTCTCCCTCCGGGAGAGGGCTGGGGTGAGGGCCGGTCAAGCATGTGCCTCACACTTTTCCTGTGCTGACAGATTCCACTGGAAAGCCGAGATCACTCGAAGCGAAGATTCACCGTCATCCGGCCCTCACCCTAACCCTCTCCCGGAGGGAGAGGGGACCGGAGCAATCCGATCGTCGTTCAGTTGCCCGACGCGGTCTTTTCGCCGATGCCGATCTTCGCCAGATCCTGCTTGGCGATGGCGGCGGAGACGGGCAGGTAGCCGTCGCGAACGACGTCGTTCTGACCTTCGCGGCTGAACATGTACTTGACGAACTCACCGCGGAGAGCATCGATCTCGCTGCCGGGCTTGTAGTTCATGTAGATCAGCAGAAAGCGCGCCAGCGGATACTCGCCAGCCTTGTCCGGCTCAGCCGGGACGAAGTCGCTCTTGCTGTCGGAGGCGACGGGCACGGCGGCGACGTCGGCGGTCTTGTAGCCGATGCCGCTGTAGCCGATGCCGTACTTGTCACCTGCGACGCCGGAAACCACCGACGACGAGCCGGGCTGTTCCTTGACGGTGTCCTTGTAGTCGCCCTTGAACAGCGTGTGTTCCTTGAAGAACGCATAGGTGCCCGACGCGGAGTTGCGGCCGTAGAGGCTGATGGGCTTGTCGGCCCATTCGCCGGTGAGGCCCAGATCGCCCCACACCTTGATGTCGTTCGCGTAGCCGCCCTTGCGCGTCTTGGAGAAGATCGCGTCGATCTGCTGCATCGTCAGGCCCTTCTTGGCGATCGGGTTGTCGCGGTGAACGTAGACCGCAAGCATGTCGATGCTGGTGCGCAGTTCGACGGGCTTGTAGCCGTACTTCTTTTCGAAGTCGTCGACTTCGGAACCCTTCATCGGCCGGCTCATCGGGCCGAAGGTCGCGGTGCCCTGGATCAGCGCCGGCGGCGCGGTCGAGGAACCCTTGCCTTCGATTTCCACCTGGACGTTCGGATACATCTTGGCGAAACCTTCAGCCCAGAACGTCATCAGGTTGTTCATCGTGTCAGAGCCGATGCTCTTGATGCTGCCTGAGACGGCTCCGCTGCTCTTTTCGTACTTGGGCAGCTTCGGGTCCACGGTGACCTGCGCGAAAGCGGAGGTCGTCAGCGTCACGGCCACTGCTGCGACAAGTCCACCGACAAGACGGGAGAAGAAACGGGTTGCGGTCATAACAAGGCTCCTTGTGTTTGGGTTCCTGGATCAATCCCTGTCCACACGAGGAACGTTACGGGTCGATTGTGAAGGTTTAGTAAGAGAGTGTTAGAGGAGCGTTAGAGATGGCCGCAAAAAATGATGTGCGAGGAACCTTGACCGCCCTGGAAAATGAAAAGATCCCGGTGAGGTCACCGGGATCGCACATGGTTTCTCGTCTGTTCGCGAGGCGGGCCCCTTCCGCAACCCTTCATAAACGATGCGAAGCCGTCGCCTTATGAACCCACTGTACCGCCTCTCACGCCTTGATCTCATATCCCGCGCGCTGCGAACGCTTCTGCCAGCCGTTGGCTTCCTTGTCGCCAACCATTTCTTCCTTGGTCGGATCCCATTTCAATGTGCGATTCAGACGGATTGCAATGTTCGCCAGGTGACAGGTCGTCAGAATCCGGTGATGAGAGAACACATCGGAGACAGGTTCCTTTCGGCTCTTGACGCAGTCCAGCCAGTTCACGTAGTGATCCGCAGGCTGCTGGTCTTTGTAAAGTTTCACCAGATCCTCCGGCTTCAACGGATTCGGTGCATTCACCAGTTCCTGCTTGTCGTCCGCTTTGAGAGGCTTGCCGCTAAAAGCGCCGATCCGTTTGCCGCGGCTGACGAAGATGGTGCCTTTCTCGCCTTCGAACGTGATGCCGTTTTCCGTGTCGTGGCGCAGCACCAGTTCGGTGCCGTTCTCGAACTTCGCGGTGATGTTGAACTCGGTGGCGGTGTTGTAACCGTTGTAAATCTCCTGATGCTTGCTCGTGCCGGCAACTTCCACAGGGCCGCTGTGCTCCATGCCGATGCCCCACTGTGCGATGTCCACGTGGTGCGCACCCCAGTCGGTCATTTTGCCGCCTGAGTATTCGTACCACCAGCGGAACTGGTAGTGCGCCCGCTGCTTGATGTAGGGGCGCAGTTCCGTCTGACCCTGCCAGCGTTCCCAGTCAAACCCAGCCGGCGGCGCCTCTTCCTTGAACGGTCCACCCTTGTCGCCGCCGCCGATGGCGCACGTCACCTTCTTGATCTTGCCGATGTGACCGGCCCGCACCAGCGCCACCGCTTCCTGAAACTGCCGGCCGCTGCGCTGCTGCGTGCCCACCTGGAAGACGCGCTTCGTCTCGTTGACCACCTTGCAGATCATCTTGCCCTCATCGATCGTCAGCGTCAGCGGCTTTTCGCAGTACACGTCCTTGCCGCTCTTGAGCGCCTCGATCGCGATCTTCGTGTGCCAGTGGTCCGGCGTGGTGATGACCACCGCATCGATGTCCTTGCGGCCCACCAGTTCTTCGTAATGCGAATACGCATCGCACTTGTCGCCGCGGTTCAGCTTCTTGTTCGTCTCCGTGATGTGCTTCTGGGCCCGCTCCAGGTGATTCGCATCCACATCGCAAGCCGCCAGGACATGCACGTTGGGCTTGCCCGAAAGCGCCTGCACGTGATTCATCCCGCGCGAGCCGGTGCCGATGTAGCCCATGGTGATCCGTTCGCTGGGGGACACTTTGCCGTCTTTCTCCTGACCGAAAACGGTCGAAGGCACGATGGTCGGCGCACCAAACACCGCCGACATCGCGGCAGCGGACTTGAGCAAAGATCGACGAGTGATGCGGCGAGACGGACGAGTGGACATGTGGGACTCCTTGAATGGGTAAGCCGCGATGATAGCAGATGAGCTCGACACTTGGCTCCCTCGCCCCCGCCAAGGCTGCGTTTCGGATCGCCGACCATGCAGCCGCCGGGTTTTCCAAGCGTCCCCCGCTGTCTAACGCCGCCCCACTTCGTCTATCCTATCGCCGCATGTGCGGAATCGCGGGCATCTTGAACTTCGGCGGCGCTCCCGTCGAGCCCGCGCGCGCCCAGCGCATGCGGAGCGCCATTGCCCATCGCGGCCCCGATGGCCAGGGCATTGCCGCGCTGGGCCCCTGCACGCTCGTCCACACCCGGTTGAGCATCATCGATCTGTTGGGCGGACAGCAGCCCATGTCCGTGCCCGCCTGCACCATCGGCACGGGCCACAACTGCGGCAGCCTCACACTCACCTTCAACGGCGAAATCTACAACCACCGCGCGCTGCGCCGCCAGCTTGTCGCGCTGGGCCATTGCTTCATCTCCGATCACTGCGACACCGAAGTCCTCCTGCACGGCTACCGCGAATGGGGCACGGAGTTGCCCAAGCGGCTGCACGGCATGTTCGCCTTCGCCATCTGGGACGCGGGCCATCGCCAGCTTTTTCTCTGCCGCGATCGCATGGGAAAAAAGCCGCTGTACCTGAGCCGCAACGGAGGCGAACTGATTTTCGCGAGCCTCGTCAGCGCGATCGCGGCGGGGATGCCGGGCAGTCAATCGCTGCGTGTGAACCCGCAGGCGATGCTCACGTTCCTGCGGCTGGGCTATTCGTTTGAATCGTCGCTGGTCGATGGTGTAACGGAACTGCCTGCCGCCACATGGCTGCGCGTCGATGCCGCTGGCCGCAGCGAACAGAAGCGTTATTGGCAGCCTCCGCCGATCTCGCGCAGCAGCACATCGATGGGCGCGCTCAAGGCGACGCGCGAACTACTGGAGGAAGCCGTCGCCGCGCGGCTGGAGGCGGATGTGCCGCTGGGCTGCTTTCTCTCCGGCGGCATCGATTCTTCGCTCATCGCCGCCCTGGCGCAGCGCCAGTTGAAAGAACGCGGCGACGCTCCGCTGAAGACCTTTTGCGTCTCCATGCCCGACATCGCCTACGACGAAGCGGCCTATGCCCGCTGCGTGGCGGAGCATCTGGGCACGCAGCACACCGAACTCACCGCGTCGCCGCAAGAGACGCTTTTCGACGACATGCGCCGCCTCATCTCCGTGACCGGCGAACCCACGGCGGACAGTTCCATCCTCCCGACTTACTGGCTCTGCAAAGCCGCGCGGCAGCAGGTCACCGTCGCGCTGTGCGGCGACGGCGGCGACGAACTCTTCGGTGGATACGACCGCTACCGCGCCATGCGGCTGCTCGCGCGGCATCAGTGGTGGCTGCGGTTGCTGCCCCGCGCGCTCATGCAGAATGCAAGCCCGCGCTCGCGACGACAACGCCTGGGCCGGCTCGTCGACGCCGCCCGGCAGCAAGGCGAATCCCTGCAATATCGAAGCATCATTCATCTCTTCACCGACGAGCAGATTCGCGAACTGGCCAAACCCTTCGGCCCGCAGCCCTCGCGCATCGATGCGCCATGGTCGCCCCCGGGCGCGGGCGTGCCCATCATGCTCGACGACTGGCCCGATGAGCCGGACCCGGCGCATGCCGCGATGCGTTGGGATCTGCTGCACTATCTGCCGTTCGACCTGCTTCGAAAAATGGACCGCGCTTCCATGGCGGTCGCGCTCGAAGTGCGCTGCCCGATTCTGGACACGCAGGTGCTCGATCTGGCGGGCCACCTGCCCACCAGCGTGCTGATGCCCGGCGGCAGGCCCAAGGGATTGCTGCGGCAGGTCGCGGCTCAATTGCTGCCGGCAAACATCGTCGAGCGCCCCAAGCGCGGCTTCGCCGTGCCCATCGGCCAGTGGTTCCGCGGCCCACTGAAGTCGCAACTCATGCAACACATCCTCGAAGGCGGACTTTCGTCGCTCGGCGTGAATCGTTACGCGGCCGAGCGCATGCTGGAGGAACACAACCGCCGCGCCGCCGATCACACGCACCGCCTGTTCGCCCTGCTGATGCTGTCGCTGTGGGCCGCGTGGGTCAAGAATCCAACGCCGGCGCCGATCGACGATGTGGCGATCGGTCGTTAGGAGGCCGCATGATCATCTCCGTGGATCCCGCATCGACGATCACGTAGGGTGCGTCAAGGCTCGGCGCGGACGCACCTTGTTGGGCTTCCGTTGACCGTGGTGCGTCCGCGCCGAGCCTTGACGCACCCTACGCCAAACTGCGGGCTAATGGCTGCGCGCTTCTTTAGCGCTGGGCGGCAGGCACTCCCACGCCACGCGGCGAGGTTCTTTGAACGGGCCGGATTGCACCGGATCAGTCACGCGTTGCAGTCTATCCGCATTCACCAGAGAATCCCCGCATGCGACAGCACGCCATCGAAGTGGATCACCAGGGCCAGACCATTCGCGGCATGGTCTATCGCCCCGCGAAGGAAGCCCGCCATCCGGCGGTGCTGATGCTGCACGGCTTCACCGGTCAGCGCATTGAGAACGGCTTCATGTTCGTGCGCCTGGCGCGGGCGCTGGCGGGTGCGGGCTTCGCGGCGGTGACGTTCGATTTTCTCAACAGCGGCGAGTCGGACGGCGCTTTTGAGGAAATGCTGGTCTCGCAGGAGCTGGCGGACGCGCTGCGCATGACGCAGTGGCTCTCGCATCAGCCGTTCGTCGATCGCAGCCGGCTTTCGCTGCTCGGCTTCAGCCTCGGCGGACTGGTGGCCAGTTGCGTGACGGCGCGGACGGAGGTGTACCGCTCGCTTGTTCTGCTGGCGCCGACGACGGAGCAGAATCTGGGCCGGCATGCGCAGCGCGAGGGCCGATGCGAGCTGCCGCCTTCGACGAGTGGCGCGGGACTAACCGCCGAATCGATTCAGTTCGGGCCGCACTGCCTGCATCCGAGCTTCTTCGATGACCTGAAGAAGCTCAACTCGGTGGCCGACTGCGTGAAGAATCCGCGCCCGACGCTGCTGGTGCAGGGCACGGAAGATCAGGCGGTGGCGCCGACGGTGTCCGCGCAGTTCGTCGAAGCGATGCGCCAAGCGCACGTGCCGGTGGATGTTCATCTGATCGAAGGGGCGGATCACGCCTTCACGCACCCGAAATGGCGAGCGAATCTCTTTCAACGCATCGTCAACTGGCTCCCCACCCAGGTGAAGTGACTCAAGGTCAGTTCATTTCAAGTCAGCACCATCGTCGCCTCGCCGGCAGCGGGGAAGACGTCCCGCATCGCCTCCGCGCGGTACTTGAAGATGCGGCGTAAATCGGGCCGGATGAAAAGCGCGTTGACCACCCGGCCGCCGATGACGGCGTACTCGACACGGTCGCGCATGAGGGTTCCGCCGTCGCGTTCCTCGAAAGTGTGCAGATGCCGCCAGAGGCGATAGGGACCGCGAATCTGCTCATCGACGAAACGATGCGGCGGCTGCCATTCGCAAATTCGCGTGCGCCATCGCATAGGCACGCCGTGGACTCGCAGCTTGTAATCGATCAAAGCGCCGGCTCTCATCTCGATCGGCGCGGGCGTGAGGACTTCGAAATGAAGCCAGGGCGGCGTGAGGCGTTGCAGGTTCACCGCATCCGCGAAAAAGGCAAACACCTCGACAAGCGGCCGGGGCACGAACTGTTCTGCTTCAAGTGTGAAAGTGCGCATGTGTGGGTCGCGGCGGAGAGAACCAGCCGACCGCGCGGGACAATAGGCACGCAGTTGAGATGGGAGTAGCGGGGTCGAAGAATTGGTTGCAATCGGAGCAACAGGAATCGCGGGCACGGCGGAGTTTGGGACCTAAATAAGCGGCCACGATTGTGGCAAGGCGCCGCGGGTGCCATGGGCAAGCGGAGGCTTTGCGCAGCTTGCCCGTGTGCCTTGTTGTCAGCCAGCACGGGCAAGCTCCGCGGACTCCGCTTGCCCGTGGCACCAGACACAATCACGGCCGCCTATTTAGTAGCGCGTCGCCCGGCTGATCCACTGCTCGGCCCGTTTCCAGACCACAGAGCCTTTCGCATCCACCTCACGCACACCGAAGCGATCGGTGATGAGCGTGTTGCCGTTGTCGAGGCGCTGGGCGTGATAGGGCGTGGCGATGGGCTGGCCATCGATCTGCGCGATGATCGTGAACTCCTTCTTGTCCGCATCAAACTCGCGCACGCGGCCTCCGCTGGTCTCCGCCACGAGCGTGTGGCCATTGGGCAGGCGCTGCGCGGAGATGGCGCCGAGGATGTTGTCGAGTTGCCAGACGATCTTGTCGCCGCTGTCGATCTCCACGACGCGATTGCTGTGCTGCAGCGACACAAGCAGGTTGCCGTTCTCCAGCATTTGCAGCGAAGTGGGCCGGCCCGGCATGTTGATGGTTCGCACGGTGGTCTTGTCGGGCGCGACTTCCACGATGCGGTTGCCGTTGGCGCAGGCGATGAGGGTGTTGCCGTTCTCCAGGCGTTCCAGCGCGAACGGCGCGGGCAGGCCGACCTGCTGCCAGATGTTTTCGCCGGCGGCGTTGTATTCGGTGACGGTGCCTGCATAGCTGGCGACGAGGCGATGCCCGTTGGGCAGGCCGATCGCCGACCATGGGTTAGTGACCTGCACGCTCCAGGTTTCCTTGCCGTCCGCGTCCACCTCGACCACCTTGTTCATCCGGTAATTGCAGATCAGGGTGCGGCCGACGAGGTGCTTTGACTCCACGAGCGGATACTTCAGCGACGCTGTTTTTCCGCTGGCGGCGATCCACGCTTTCCACTTGTCGATGGCGATGCGCCGGTTCTCCGGCTTGTCGTAGGCGACGAACGGAATCGACTGGCCGGTGAGCGCGGATAAGGCCCGGCCGGCGCCGCTGCGAATATCGACCGCTTCGCTTTCCAGAAGCGCCGCGAGCAAGTCGAGGCAATCGCGATCGCCGAGATTCGCCATCGCGCGGGCGGCGGCGAGTTTTACGCCTTCATCGTCATCCTTGGCGAGCAAATCCAGATCGGGCTTGGCCTGCAACTTCAGTGTCGCACCGAGCGCGGCGGCGGCGGCGCGGCGCACCGGCGCGGAAGCATCGCCGGCCGCCTGACGCAGGACCGCCGCATCCTCGGCGGAAGCCGTCACCGCCAACGCCCGGCTCAGCGCGTCCATCAGGTAAGGCTGCGCGCAAAACGGCGCGGCCTTGATCACCGGCGCGGCCAGACCCTTGATCGCACGAATGCGAACCGTCGAAAACGCCGCGTAAAGCAGCCGCGTCCGGCGATTTTCCGTCGCCATGAGCAGGCGGTCGCACGCGCCCTTCACTTCCGCGTCATCCGTTCCATCGCGCGCGGCCGTGAGCGCTTCGATCGGCGGCACCGCCATGCGGCGCAATTTCGACTCGGCGGTCTGCCGCTTGTCGTAATCCTCATCGCCCAGTTGATCCAGCAGGGCCGCGACCTGCTTCTTCGTCTGTTCGTCCGGGTGCAACTGTTTCAGGAAAGCGCCAATGCCCTGGGCGGTCGGCTCGATGCCCATCTCCTGCAGTAGATCGACATTGGCATCGCCGGTGGGCGGCCTGGGCACGCGGGCGGTTTCTTCGTCGTCTTCCGCCTGTCCGTTGCCGACGGGCTTGAGCTTCGTCACATCGCCCAGGGCGTAGACGCGCTCGACGCTGGCGCTGTAGAGGCGTTTGCCGTCGCTGTAGAGATTGCCGACCGGATCCCAGTACTCCGGAGCGCCGGAGGAATCGCGAATGGTCAGCGACGTGCCGACCGTCGAAAGGACGTTGTTGATCTTGATCGGATGGCGGCGAAAGATCGCGGTCTTCGAGGGCAGGTAGAGGCCGTCGTTGCTGATGAAGCCGCGACCGCTGAGGCGATATTCGCCAAGTTCCGCGCGATCCTCTTCAGCGCCGCTGAGCAGGCCGTAGCGCCAGACCGTGTCGGCGTTGGCCACGTAGAGCGACTGGCCCAGCACGCCGATGACGTGCGTGGCGTTCTGACGGTTCATCTCCCACAGCAGCCGGCCGGTGCGGCGATCCAGGGCGAAAAGCGTGTCGCAGTCGTGCGCGGCGATGACCACGCCGCGGCCGAAGGGCACGAGGTAATCGTCGTCGAATCCCTTGGTGCTGAGAATGCTCTGGCCGTAGTTGGGGTTCATCCCGCCGGTGGCGGCACGGGCGTAGCGCACGGCCCAGCGCACGTGTCCGGCGGCGGCATCCACATTGAAGACGACGCCGCCGTGACACAGGTACGCATCGCCGCCGGCCACCGCCAGGCCTGTCGTGACCCACGGCGAATCGCCCTTGGTCGGAACGCCGGCCAGTTCCGTCTTCCACGCCAGGGCACCCTGAGCATCGGCGCGGCGGGCGTAGAGGAAGAGCGAGTTGTTCTCCACCGCGGGCGTCAGCAGCAACGTGCCGCTGACCACCGGAGCGGCGAGGTAGCGAATGCTGGCGCGGTTGCCGGTCTTGTCCGGTTCATTGGCGCTGGTCCACAGCAGCTTGCCGCTGCGGGCGTCGACCGCAACGATGCGATTGCCCAGGCGCGGGGGCATGGCGCTGATGCCGTGCGCCTGGAAAATCGCGCGATCCTGCGGCAGCGGCGCGGACTGATCTTCTTCCAGGTAGTAAAGCACGCCGTCGGATACGGACATGGAACTGAACGTGCGGTCGGCGAAGAGCATGACCTCCTCGGCCTGCGATGTCTGCATCCCGCCGATGGGTTGGATCTGCGGCGGCGGTGAGGGGCGCGTGGCGAAGAGCGTGCGTCCGGTGCGGCCTTCCACGCAGACCACGCGGTCGTACGCCCGGAAATAAAGCCGGCCCGCGGAGAGCACCATCTGGTCCGCCGGCATGCGGTCGCCCGAATCCCATCGCCGCACCAGTTCCCTGCGGCGCGAGTCGTAGATATCCCGCTTGTACTTGGAAACCGCGGCGGCGGTCACAGGGTCGATGGCTTCCGGCGGATTGGCCGGGGAGGGCGTCGGGCGCGGCGGCTGCGGAGTCGTCGAGGTCAGGCCGAAACGATCATCGTTGTAGCGCACGACCCACAGCGGATGCCACACGCCGCGATAGGACGTATCCGCGGGCAGCCCCGGCATCGAACGGTCGCGAGCCGCGGCGCCGTAGGCGATCGGCCAATCGCCCGGCAGGTTGGCGATGCCTTCGAACCTGCCGCCGCCCTTGGATGTGGTGCGCTCGAGCCAGGTGAGGATTTCAGCGCTGGCGACCGTGGAGCGCGATTTTTGCAGTTCGTCCAGCACCGCTTTGGCGGTCTTTACATCCCCGCCGCGCGCCGACGCGACAGCCGCGCGCAGGAGCACTTCATCGCGCGGCGCGACGGGAGCCATATCGGTCTTCCCGGTGTAGTCCGGATGGCGGGTGACCATGTCCAGGAACAGCCGGCTGGCCGCGACGAACTCGTGGCGGTCCAGCATGAGGCAACCCAAGGCGTAGGCCGCATCATCGCCGAGCGACGAGAAAAAGTAGCGGCGCACGACTTCCGCCAGCGCACGCTCCTCATCCTTGCCTCGACCCTGCGCGATCAGTTCCCTGGCGTCGGCGTCGGCTTTGATCCGGTACTCCTTCATGCCCTCCGGCGAGTTCTTCGCCAGCAGCGCCAGTTGCGCCTCGATGAACGCGTGCACGGAATCGAAGATGGGATATTCGTTGCTCTCGGTGCGCACCACGTCGCGCTTGCGCATGAACTGTTCGCTGCCGTTGAGGATTTCCTGCCAGACCGTGATGGCCAGGTCGTAGCGCTTCTGTTCGAGGTACTCCTGCGCCTTGCGCAGTTTGCGATCAACATTGTCATCCATGGGCAGGCTGGCCGAGCCGGCGACATCGCCGCCCTCGTCGGTCACCGCCGCATCATCGGCCTGAATCATCTGCCCCCTCCAGGCCATTCGGCCGAAGCCCGGCTGCGCCTCGGCGGGAAGGGTGACGCCCAGTGCCAGAAGAACGGTCAGCAAACGAACCCACGCGCCGCCCGTCAGGTCGTTGGATCGGTTCAGTTGCATCGGCCGTCCTTGCTCAATGGTGCGTCCAAGCGGGGCGACACAACAGCATCGCCCCTCCTATTGACGCACAGGATCGCGAACCATTCTAGTCTGCGGCGCGATTCTACTGGAAGAAAATCGGAACCGAGGCCGTAACCGATTTGTCAGCATCGCGCAGGTTGCCGATAAAGGTTAGAGTGCGGTCATGTTCAGGCTCATCCGGCAAATGCGTACTCGTCTTGTCAGAGCCGGACTCTGTGACTCCGGTTCGCCGAGCCGGGTCGATGCCGGCGAGGCGAAACTCGGCGCGGCGGACGCACGGTCAACCGGAAACGCAGGGCGCGAATTCGATTTGAAGCGGCGTTGAGCCGCTTCAAATCGACCGGAGTCACAGACTCCGGCTCTGTTCACGGCTCCGAAACGCCTATTCCAACCGCTGTCAAGTACGCAAATGCCGGATGAGCCATCGTTCAGCCCTCGGCCTTGTCCGCGAATCGGGGAGGGGGAGACGAAGGCCGGGGTGTTTTTTTCCGTCAAGTGGTTAGAATCCGACCCCACTACCCAGGTTCTCAAAAAGAGGTTCTCCCTCATGGCATATTACGTTGGAATCGATCTCGGCGGCACCAACATCAAAGCGGGCGTGGTTGATGACGCCGCCCGCGTGTTGAGCAAGGGGTCTGTCCCCACGCATGGTGACAAGGGGCCCGATATCGTTGCCGGCAATATGGCCGAGGCCGCCAGGCAGGTCGTGCAGCAGGCGGGCCTGAAGATGGATCAGATCGATTACGTGGGCATGGGCGCGCCGGGCCCCGTGGATTTCGACGCGGGCATCGTCCGCACCGCCCCCAACATGCGCGGCTGGACCAACATTGCCTTGCGCGACATGATCGCCAAGCACCTGGGCAGGCCCTGCGTACTGGAGAACGACGGCAACGCCGCCGCCTTCGCCGAGTTCTGGGCAGGCGCCGGCAAGGGCGACGTCGTGCAGCATTTGATCATGCTCACGCTGGGCACGGGCGTCGGCTCGGGACTGGTGGTGGGCGGCAAGATCATCCACGGCGCCAAAGGCGCCGCCGGCGAAGCGGGCCACATGATCGTGCACCCCAACGGCCGGCAGTGCGGTTGCGGCCAGCGCGGCTGCCTGGAAACCTACGCCAGCGCCAGCCGCACCGGCATCCGCGCCGCCGAGGCGATCAAGGCCGGCAAACCGTCGTCGCTCAAAGCCGCGCTGGATCAGGGCAAAGAAATCACCGCCAAGATGGTCTTCGATCACGCCAAGCAAGGCGACAAAACCGCCCAGGAAATCGTCGACGAGACCATCATGTACCTGGCGATCGGCTGCGTCTCCCTCTGCCGGCTTTTCGATCCGCAGATGATCGTCTTCGCTGGCGGCATGATCCTCTCCGGTGACCAGCTCTTCGTCCCGCTGCGTGAGCAGTTCAAGAAACAGTCGTGGAAGGTGGTCGAGGAACACGTGCAGATCGTGCCTTCAACGCTGGGCAACGACGCGGGATTCATCGGGGCCGCGGCGGTGGCTTGGGATGCGCATCGGAATGGGAAGAAGTGAACGCGCTCAGCGGTTGAATCAATTCGCACTCTCGCGCGAAAGCCCAGGCAGAGCGCGAAAGCCCAGGCATGGCCATGCCTGGGCTTTCGCGCCTTGCTACTCCAACTCCCGCTTCTTCGCCTGTGGAAACGTCACCTCCAGCCAGATGGTGTCTTCCGCCAGCGTCACCTTCGCGTCGTTCATGTTCGCGGGGATCAGCAGAGTCTCGCCCTTCTGGAATTCCACGACGGGCCGCGATTTGCCGCCGGCGATTTTTCCGCGGCCTTGCAGCACGGTCCACACCGCGGGCTGGTCGTAAGGGATCTCCTGCTCATAGCCTTCGGTCATGCGCACTTTTTCCAGATGGAAGTGATCGCACTTGATCAGGCTGCTCACCGTCGTGAAAAACCCTGCGACGTGGCTGCGCTTTTCCACCTGCTTCACATCGGGCGGGCCGTAGGTGATGCATTGCAGCGCCTGCGCCAGGTGCCAGCGCCGCTGGTCTTCCGTCATGCGCGGCCGGCCCCAGTCGTAGACGCGGAAGGTCGTGTCGCTGGGCGTCTGCACCTCCGCCACCAGCAGCCCCGCGCCCAGCGCGTGCAGCGTGCCCAGCGGAATGTAGAGGCAGTCGCCCGCCTTCACCGGCACCTGGATCAGCATGCGCTTCAGCGCCGCTTCGTCCTTCGCCTCCACCGCGTTGAGCAGATCGCGCTGCGTCACGCCCTGATGCAGGCCGCGATAAACGACGGCCCCGGGCGGCGCGTCGAGGATGTACCACGCTTCGCTTTTCAGGTGCGCTTCAGGATGCCGCGCGAGGTAGGGAAGATCGGGATGCACCTGGATGGAAAGGGTTTCGCGGGCGTCGAGGTATTTCACCAGCAGAGGAAATTCGTTCTCGCGCGACAGCGACAGTCGGCCGAGCAGTTGCTCGCCGTATTCTTCGATCACATCGTTGATCTTGCGCCCGGCGAGCGGGCCGTTGACGACGACCGAGCGTTCGGGCCTGGCGTGGCCGTTGCTGCCGGCGAGGCTCAGGTCCGCCAGTTCCCAGGATTCACCGACGCGCGTGGCATCGTCGCCGGGGAGCGCCCGGCCCAGGTCATGCAGACGCCGACCGCCCCACGGCTTCTCGCGGAAGATCGGAGCGAATTTCAGGGGGTACAGATCGGGCATGTTTGGAGGCTGCGGAGCGAAGAGCGGAATGCGAAGAGCCGTTGGCCTTGAGCCTGGAGGCATCCAATCCATCATCCGCGTTTAGCGGTGCGCCGCAGGCGCCTTCACCCGGCTCCACTGGCTAACGGCTAACGGCTAACGGCTAACGGCTAACGGCTAACGGCTCTCGGCTCTCGGCTCTCGGCTTCATGGCTTCTCGCCACTTTCCTATTGACCTTTCCGCCTCAATCGACAACCATGGTTATCGGATCGCGTCTCCCTGGCGAGAGGAATACGGATGGTCTTCCTACTACGTTTCATCGTCGTTTCGGCTGCCCTTCTATGCTCGGCCGCACCGACTTTCGCACAGCCGGGCGACAAGGACTTTCAAGCCAGACTGAAAGCGGGCCAGGAAGCCGCTTATCAGAAGTACCTGCTGCGTCCGACCGAACCTGCGGTTTTCGCGGATCAGCCCGACGCCCGCCTCCGGACGGACATGATTCCTCCGCACACCTTTTACGCTCGCCGCGAGGCGACGGTTCGCAGCCAGCCCAGCACCTCACCGCAACCGAGCATTTTTCAACCGCTGTACGATTCGCGCTACCACCGCGAGTGGCCGCGGCCGTTCACGCGCCGCGTCTACACACCCGCTCATTACACGCACGATGGCACCCGCTATCGCTACGTGCCCAGTTCGGTGAGATATGAAACGATCTGGGGCGTCTACAGCCGCGATCGATACCACTACGAAGGATCGCACTACCGCATCGTGTCGCAGTTTGACTGGTGAGAGAGAGAGAGAGAGATCGAATCGGAGCGGGCCAACGGCGTGCCGTGACTCGACCGTACCTATGAAGCCGCGCAACAACTACTCCGCAGATTGGCAACCCACCATCGCGTAGGCTGCGTCAAGGCTCGGCGCGGACGCGCCATCCTGCATCTCCAGTTGTTCGCGGTGCGTCAAGGCTCGGCGCGGACGCGCCATCCTGGGGGCTGCCAATATTTCCGGGAGCGACATTCCGGCCCCCTCTCCCTCCCAGGGAGAGGGCTGGGGTGAGGGTCGGGACGCACTCATTTTCAAATGCTGTCAGCGCGCGACGAACGACGCAGCAAGTTGTCCGCGGTGCGTCCGCGCGGACTTGACGCACCCTACGTCGAAGCTGCGGCGATGTTCTCGCACAGCTCTCGTGGACGTGCCGCGCAGCCGCGTGTCTCACTTGTCCTTGATCGCTTCGAGCAGCGCCATTGCCTCCGCGGCTAGCTTGGACTGCGGATAGTTCTCGACGAGTTGCTCCAGCTTGTCGCGGGCGTTCTTGAAATCGGCCGCGTCGAGGTAGCGCTTGGCAAGCGCGTGAAGCTTGTTCGCCTCCGCCTCGGCGCTGAGGGTTTCGATCTGCTTGCGCTTGTCCGCATCGGTCCAGATTTTTTCCGCCTCTTCCCCAGCTTCCTTTCCGGAAGGGGTGGCTTCATACTTCTCCGCCAGTTCGCGCAGCTCGCGATAACCGGCGACCAGATCTTTCGCCACGAGCTTGCGGGCGTTTTCCAGTCGAGCGCGGGCGATGCGCTCCTGATCGCCGCCGGGGATCGGACCGGTGGGCGTGGTGGCAGGCGGATTGCTTAGGTTGGGTTGCTTCGTACCTGCAGCCACTCTGGTGCCCACCAGCGATTCGAGCATCTTGTCCGCCTCGTCACCCGCCAGCGCGCCATACTCCTTCACCAGCCGCTCCAGAGTGAGCTTGGCGCCCGCCTTGTCACCGGCGGCGAGTGATTTTCTCGCACCCGCCAGGTGTTCGTCGCGCGTCTTCCGCAGCCCTTCGATTTTGGCATCCGCCTCGGCGCGGCGTTTCTCGTCGGTCGTGCGCAGCGATGCTTTCCCATAGCTGAGCCACGCTTCGTCGAAATGGCGAGAGCGCTCCGCGCGGGCCGCGTTGCTCATCATCAGACGATCCGAGCCATTCAACGGTTTGTCAATCGCCTCAAACGCCCGGCCCATCGAAGCATCGCCCGGCGGGCCGTTGCCGATGTCTTTCACATCGATGAACTCCGCAAATCCGAATCGATCGCCACCGAAGCCCTGCTTCAGAACGATGTTGACCTGCGCGCTCAGCGGCGAGCTGGCGCCGCAGATGAACACATATCGCCCGCGCTGCTTCGCTTCGCGCAGTGCGGCGGCGCCGGGCTGGCTGATGCCTCCGAGATACTTGATGTTGCCTTCGACGATGTCGCGGAAGTACACGGCGCCCTGGGCAAAAACGCCGCCGTTGAAGACCTGCGGAAAATGCAGCGCCGCCTCGGTGGCCGAGGTCGTGCCGTCGGCGAAGCCGAAGGTGTAGATGCGATCATCATCGAGTGTGTACCGCGTCCGCAGGTTTTCAACCGCATCCAGCGCCAGGCCGATGCGCTTGTGTTTGGGCACGTTGGGCAACACGCCGGCCGCGCCGACCCAGATCAGGTTCCTCTTGTCCACAGCGCTTTTCCAGATCGGCAGCAACTGACCATCCTCATTCGGCACACTGCTGCTGAGCGAAACGATCAGTCCGAAGGGCAGACCGTGCTCATAGTGCCGCGGCACATAGACGTGGAACTTCTCCTTGGTGACATCGTAGTCGTCCGGCTTTCCGGTCAGGCTCATGGCGCGGGTCAGCGCCCGCATTTCGCTTTCCTTGGCGCGGCGATCAAAGGTCGCCACGAACGAGCCGCGCTGGATCACCGCGGCAGGCGGCGCGGGCGGAATCACCGGCTGCATGTTGGGGTTCTTCGGATCCCGCGGCGGATTCGGATTGGCCACGGCCGGGCCATTGCTCCCCGTCACCTTCGAGCGCAGATCCTCCAGTTTCGCCAGCGATTGATCGAACCAATCCGCCGGCGGCACGATGTTGCCCGCGCCGGGAATCTCGATGAGATCGATGGAGGTGAAGCCATCGTCCTTGTACCCCGCAAAGACCGCCTTATCGCGCGGGCCCAGGTCGGTGGAAGCCGCGCCGGTCACGAACACGTAGCTGCGCTGCGTCTTAGCGGTTTGCAGAAGCTTGGCGTCGGGCGCGGCCATTTCGGGATTCACCACCATGCCGTCGTCGCCGGGGCCTTTCGTCTGCTTGTAAAACCGCGTGCCGAACATGTAGAGCCCGCCGCCGGTGAACACCTCCGGATAAGACACCGCCGCGATACTGGTGGCCAACGCCCCGGCGATGCCGCTGGCATAGATGCGCGAAGGGTCCACCTTGTATCGCTTCGGCATGTTCTCCGCCGCGTCCAGCGCCATCCCAATTCCCTTGAGCGCGCCGGCGTTGGGCGATGCCTTGTTGGCGCTGATCCAGATGAGCTTGTGCTTGTCGAGGACGCCCTGCCAACCGGGGAAGGGATCGCCCACATCACCCTGGTGCAGGAAAATGAGCAGGCCGAAACCGGCGTCGGGCTTGTAATCCTTGGGAACGTAGATCGAGAAGGATTCATCCTTCAGGTCGTAGTCCTTCAGGTTCTGCGGATTGATGCGAAGACGTGCGGTGAGTTTGTCGAGCGGGCTGTGAGGGGAGCGGTCGGTGAAAGTCTCGGTGTACTGCCCGGTCTTCGGCGGGTCGTCGGCGCGAAGCGAACCCGCGGGTGCCACGAAAACCACGATCGCCAACCAGACAGCCCGAGCGGCGAAACGAGGAAGCGTCATGGAAAACTCCTTTGATCGCGACGGCCCCAAGCGCTCCCGCACAGTCTAACGTATCGGACGGCGATAAAGGAGAGGGACAATGTCGACAAGCGAACGGGGGTGTGCGCCATTTTCCGGGGACGGCGGATCGACCCCCTCGCCCCCGGCTCTGCGGGGGAGAGGGCTGGGGTGAGGGGGTTTGCGAAGCCCAGCGACAAACGGACGTCCAAACCTGAGTTTCGGATAGGCCGCTACTTTGCGCCGTTAGCCCCCGGCTCCGCCGGGGGAGGAGCGCGGTAGAGATCAATCGCGCAAGATTCGCACGGCAGAATCCGCGCTTCGACGATCATCGACCGCAAATTGCCCGCCACCATCGCCCCACCCCCGGCGGAGCCGGGGGCTAATGGCTTATCCGAAACTCAGGTTCCAAGGTTCACCGTCCCCCTCACCCTGCCCCTCTCCCCCAGCAGACTGGGGGAGAGGGAACCGAGCCCCCGGAAAATTGGGCACACCCGCGAACAGAAGGAGTTCGCCGGCATCGTTCGCAGTCAACTCGCGGAGGATTTGCCAACCTGGAGAAAGGTCACACTTTCCACAAACTCGTCGCCCAGGTCAGGCCGCCACCCAGCGCGATGAAGAGGACGTAGTCGCCGGGCTTGACCCGGCCTTGCGAGGCGAGTTCGTGCAGACAGATCGGCACGCTGGCGGCGGAGGTGTTGCCGAAGCGGTCGATGTTCACGTACATGCGTTCCGGCGGCAGTCCCAGCTTTTCACGCGCCGATTCGATGATGCGGGCGTTGCTCTGGTGCGGCACGATCACGGCCAGATCGCTGGGCTTGAGGCTGCACGCGGCCAGGGCTTCGTCGATGGAACGCTGGAGCGTGCTGACGGCGAACTTGAATATCTCGCGCCCGTTCATCTGCAGCGTGTTGAACGCGCCGTTGAAGGCCGCGCCTTTGCCGTTGGGCGGCAGGTCCGCCTCGGTGCGCGGGCAGTAGAGTTCGTGCCAGCGCGAGCCGTCGCTGCCCATGGACTGGTACAGGCAGCCGCGCGAAGTGTCTTCGGTGGCGGTGAAGATCGCGGCGCCGGCGCCATCGCCGAAGAGCACGCAGGTGTTGCGATCCTGCCAGTTGGTGATCTTGCTGAGCGTCTCGACGCCCACGACGCCCACGGTCTTGTAGAAGCCGGTCTGGATCAGAGCGGCCGCCATGTTCGCGCCATAGACGAAGCCGGAGCAGGCGGCGCTGATGTCCACCGCGCCGGCGGGAGCAGCGCCTATCTCGGCCACCACGCGGGCGGCGGTCGACGGCGTGACCATCTCCGGCGTCAGCGTCGCCAGGATCAGCATGTCCAGTTGCTTGGGCTCCAACTGCGCGGCGGCAAGCGCCTGCCGCATCGCGGCCACGGACAAGGTGAGCGTGTTGGTCGCGGCATCGGCAACGCGGCGCTGGCGGATGCCGGTGCGCTGGGCGATCCACTCGTCGGACGTTTCGACGGATTTCGCCAGATCGTCATTGGTGACGACGCGGTCAGGCACCGACATGCCGGTGCCGGCAAGGCGGACGCCGATGGTTCGTGTGGCGGTGGCGGGCATGGGGCAGGGGAGGAAGGTAGAGAAGGTAATGAAGATAGAGAAGGTACGGGAATAGGTTAACCAGTGCGAAGGTTGCCATCTCGCCTAGGGAATCATCGCGTTTCTCCACTTCTCTACCTTCAATACCTTCTTTACCTACTCTACCTTCTTCATCCATCACGCCGCGCCTTCGGGAACCGCGGAATTCGCCAGCGCTTCGACGATCGCGTCGTTGAGGCGGAGGTTCACGTACTTCATCGCGGCTTTGACGGCATTGACGATGGTGCGTGACTCGCTGGAGCCGTGGCACTTGATGCAGATGCCGTTGGCGCCCATCAAGGGCGCGCCGCCGTATTCGTGGTAGTCGTGCTTGCGGAAGATGCTCTTGACGACGGGATCGAGCCGCTTGGCCAGTTCCATGTCGGCAATCGCCACTTCGCGTGTGATCGTCTTGATCAGGCCCATCGACAGACCTTCGGCGAGTTTGAGCACCACGTTGCCGGTAAAGCCTTCGGTCACCGCGACGTTGCACTTACCTTCGAACAATTCGCGGCCCTCGACGAAGCCGACGTAGTTCAGCCCGCTGTCGCCGCGCATCAGCTTGTTCGTTTCCTTGACCAGCGAATTGCCCTTGCTTTCCTCCGAGCCGATGGAGAGCACCGCCACTTTGGGATTCGGAATGCCGATGATTTTCTCGGCATAGATCGAAGCCATGTGGGCGTACTGATGCAGGTGCGTGGGCCGGGGCTCGGGATTGGCGCCGACATCGCAGACGACGATCGGGCCATAGAACGTGGGGATGGTGACCGCGATGCCGGGGCGATGCACGCCGGGCAGGCGACGCATGTACATCTGGGCGCCGGCGACACAGGCGCCGGTGTTGCCCGCGCTGATGATGGCGTCGCAGGTGCGCTCGCCGGATTTCTTCTTGCTGCCCAGGTGAGCCCAGCGGACGATGGAGCTGTTCTGCTTCTCGCGCAAGGCGCGGACAGGCTCCTCGTCCATCCCGATGACTTCGGTGGTCGGCTCGATCTCGATGCGCGGATCCTTCTCCATGCCCCGAGTGACGAGGCCCTGTCGGATGATGTTTTCATCGCCGACGAGGACGAGTTGATCGGTAGGCGCAAGGAGAGCAACCGCGTCCAGACTGCCGGTCAGGATCGCGGCGGGCGCATGATCTCCGCCCATGACATCGACAGCGATTCGCACGGTTTAGACTTCCTCGGCGATCTTGAGCTTGAGGCCGGGACGAACATAGCCGCACTCGCTGCAAGCGGCGTGCGGAAGCTTGGGGGTGCGGCAGTTAGGGCACAGCACGCTCTGGACGGGCTTGAGCCACTTGTGGTTGCGCCGCATCTTGCTTTGGCTGCGGGTCTTACGTTGGCAGGGAAGCATGAGACTGACCTCGTCTAATACGATGAGAGGCCGGGGGCCACACGGGCCCAAGGGCCGGCAACAAAAAACAGACCCGTAAGGGTACCGCCAATGGGGTGCAGCGTCAAACGGCGATTGCCCTTTGCCAGATGGGGGTGTGCCAAATTTTCCGGGGGCTTGGTCCCCTCTCCCCCAGTCTGCTGGGGG